>NZ_QYRT01000067.1 GCF_004923255.1 Subtercola vilae
CCCTGGCCCACCCCCGGTCCTGCCCCCTGGCACGCCGGTGATCGTCGCCCGGCTGAGCCGCTTGCGGAACACCCAGTAGGTGAACCCCTGGTACAGCAGAATGAGCGGCACGAACACCAGCGCGACCCAGCTCATGATGGTGAGCGTGTAGGTCGACGACGACGCGTTCTCGACGGTCAGCGAGTGCGCCGGGTTGTTGCTGGCCGGCATCACGTCGGGCAGCAACGACACGAACAAGCTGAGCACGGCGAAGGCAATAGTCGCAGCCATCAGGGCGAACGCCCAGCGCTCGGCCCCCCGGTGGTTCGCGAGATAAGACCCGATGAGCGCCACCGCTGCGACGGCCGACAGGATGCCCGACACCACGGTTCCGAACAACACCGTCGTGAGCACCAAGAACACCGCGGCCACCACGATGGTCAGCAGCCCGGCACGAGAGGCGAGCCGACGGGCGCGCTGGCGAATGGGCCCGTCGGTCTTCAGTGCCACGAACACCACTCCGTGCGTGAAGAACAGCAGCAGCGTGGTGACTCCGCCGAGCATCGCGTACGGGTTGAACAGGTCGAGCAGCGACCCGGTGAAGTTGAACCCAGCGTCGAGCGGAACACCCCGCACGACATTGGCGAACACCAGCCCCCACAAGAAGGCGGGAACGGCTGAGCCGATCACGATCATCCGGTCGAAGCGTCGCTTCCAGACCAGCTCGGCCCGCTGGTGACGGTACTCGAACGACACCCCTCGCACGATCAGCGCCAGCAGAATGGCGAGAAAGATGAGGTAGAAGCCGCTGAAGAGCGTGGCGTACCACTCGGGAAATGCGGCGAACATGGCGGCGCCGGCCACGATGACCCAGGTCTCGTTCAGATCCCAGACGGGCCCGATCGTGTTGATCATGACGCGGCGGTCGACGTCGTCGCGGCCGAGGAACGGCAGCGCCATTCCCACGCCGAAGTCGAACCCGTCGAGCACGAAATAGCCGATGAAGAAGACGGCGAGAACGCCGAACCAGATGCTGGGGAGATCCATCAGTACACCGTCGCTTCGTGTCGTATTTCGCCCGTCGCCTCATCGGGCGCAGAGAGTTCTTCCGGCCCCGCCTGCACGGCCTTCTTGATGAGTCTGAATTCGACCACCGCGAGGGTGCCGTAGATGAGCGTGAACGCGATCAGCGAGATGAGTACGTCGAGCCCGGTGGTGTTCGGCGAGACCGCGTCGCTCGTCTTCAGCAGGCTGAACACGATCCACGGCTGGCGCCCCATCTCGGTGAACACCCAGCCCACGATCATGGCGATCAGCGGCATTGGCACCGACCAGATGGCCACCTTCCACACCCAGCGCTTCGTGGGCATGCGCCCCTTGCGGGTAGCCCAGAGGCCGCCGACCGCGATCATGGTCGACAGCACACCGAAGAGAATCATGTAGCGAAACGCCCAGTACGTGACCCAGATGGTCGGTGTGTAGTCACCGGGACCGTACAGCTGTGTGTACTGCGCCTGAAGGTCGTTGATGCCTTCGACCGTGCCGTCGAATGTGTGCGTCGACAGGAACGACAGCAGGTACGGGATGCGAATGGAGAACAGTTCGCTGACCCCGTCGGGCGTTCCCAGTGTGAACAGCGAGAACGACGCGTTCGCGCCCGTGGAGGTGTTGTAGAGCGCCTCGGCCGCCGCCATTTTCATGGGCTGGGTCGACACCATGGCGAGCCCCAGCTGGTCGCCGGAGAGAAAGGTGAGGCCGCCGCCGATGACCATCATCCACAACCCGAATTTCAGTGCGGGACGCATCGAGTCGAGATGCTTTCCCCTGGAGAGGTGCCAGGCGGCCGCGCAGATGATCACGGCCGCCGTCACCATGAGGCAGGCGAAGATGGTGTGCGGAAACGCCGCCAGAGCGACCTTGTTGGTCAGCAGTGCCCAAATATCAGTCAGTTCGGCGCGACCCTTGGCCTCGTTGATCTGGTAGCCCACCGGGTTCTGCATGAACGAGTTCGCCGCGATGATGAAATAGGCCGAGAGGATGCTTGCCGCGGCTGTCACCCAGATCGTTGCGAGATGCAGCTTCTTCGGCAATCGATCCCAGCCGAAGATCCAGAGCCCGATGAAGGTTGCCTCGAGGAAGAATGCCAGCAGCCCTTCGAGCGCCAGAGGAGCCCCGAACACGTCGCCGACGAACCGCGAGTAGTTACTCCAGTTCATACCGAACTGGAACTCCTGCACGATTCCGGTGACGGTTCCCATGGCGAAATTGATCAGGAAGATCTTGCCGAAGAACTTGGTGAGCTGCAGGTACTTCGCCTTGCCCGTGCGCACCCATGCGGTCTGGAAGAGGGCTACGGTCAGCGCCATGCCGATCGTGAGCGGCACGAACAGAAAGTGGTAGATCGTTGTCAGGCCGAACTGCCAGCGCGACAGCAGCAGCGGGTCAAGCCAGTCGTTCACGTGTCCTCCGCGAAATCGTTCTCGACGACGAATGTTCTACAAGCGGTAGAACTCGTCTTCTACACAGTGTAGAACAGTTCTACCGCTCGTAGAAGTTCCACAGCAAAACGCGCTATTCTTGTGCAATGGCAACGCTGGGCGACCTCGAACGATCGATCATGGAGAGACTGTGGGAGAACCACTCCCCTCTGTCTGCGGCCGACCTCAAAGACGAACTCGCGCACAAGACGAGTGCCGGCAAAGACCTGGCGCTGACGACCATGCTGACGGTGCTCTCCCGTCTCGAACGCAAGGGTTTTGTCAGCCGAGACCGCAAAGTGCGCCCCCACCTCTACTTCGCCGTCACGACACGGGCCGACCACACCGCCGAGCTGCTGCAGCAGGTTCTGGGTGCAGAACCCGACCGTGCCACCGCGCTGGCACACTTCGTGGGCCAGGTCAGCCCCGAAGAAGCTGAGACGCTTCGCCAGCTTCTCACGCAGCGCGCCGTTCAGCTGCCCGAAGACAGCGTCGCTACCGACGGCTGACGATCGCCTACGCTGAACGCGTGCTCTTCGCTTCTGTCACCCTCGCCGCGCTGGCTGTGCTTCTCGCATGGCCGGTGCCGGTTCTGCTGGCAAAGGCTCACTGGCCCACCCGGTCACCCGGCATAGCCCTGCTGCTCTGGCAGGCCATCGCCATCTCTGGCGGCCTGTCGATGATCGGCTCGCTGGTGACGTTCGGGCTGATTCCGTTCGGTGGCAGTCTGCTGCAGGGGCTCGCTCAACTGCCCCAGCTGCTCGCCGAGGGGCCGCTGCCCGCCGGCACCGGGCTGATTCACATCTTCGCGCTCAGCAGCGCGGCGCTTCTCGCAGCGCACCTCGTTCTGAACCTGATCGTGACCGTCACGCGCACCGAGCGCCAGCGCCGACGGCACCGTTCGCTTGTCGAATTGCTGAGCACTCCCCTGCCTGACCGGCCCGGCGCGCCCATTCACATCATCGACTCTCCGGCGCCCGTCGCGTACTGCCTGCCCGGCGCCCGAACGGTCACGGTTCTCTCTGAGGGTCTGGTGGCGCTGCTCGACCCCCCGCAGCTCGAGGCGGTCATCGCGCACGAACGTGCTCATCTGCGCCAGCAACACCACATTCTGCTGGTCGCTTTTCAGTCGTGGCGCAGCAGCCTGCCCTGGTTTCCCATCGCAACCCGCGCACAGGTGGCCGTCTCTCTGCTCGTCGAGATACTGGCGGATGACCAGAGCCGCCGCCACACCGATGCCGAAACGTTGGCCGGGGCCATCGCCCTCGTGGGTTCGGCCGAGACCAATGCCCTGACGACCAACGCAACACAGTTCGTCGAATCGTCGGCCGCTCTCGCATCGGAACGCTCGGCCGTGTCGATGCGGGTCGACAGGCTCGTGCATCCGGAGCCCCAGCTGCCACTGGCCGAACGGGTGCTCATTCTCGTGGCGGCTGCGGTGCTGCTCGCGGTGCCGCTGGTGCTGCTGCTCGCGTCATAGCCACCACTCTGGCACTCCAGAACGCAGAACGGCCGGCCACCTGTGAAGGGTGACCGGCCGTCGTGCGCCAGCAACGAACTACCGGCGACGAATCTCTAGAACAGTTTCACTTTGGCGAGCCACTCTTTGGCGATGTCGGCCGACGACTTCTGGTCGGTCGTGCTCTCACCGTTCATCGACACGAGGTCGGCGGTGGTGAGGGCGGCGTCGACCTTGTTGATCACGTCGGTGACCTTCGGGGTGGCAGCCGACTTGTTGATCAGCGGAATCACATTCGAGGCGAGAAACAGGTGCTTCGGGTCGCTCAGCGTGACCAGGTTGTTCGCACCAATGCTCGGGTCAGCGCTGTAGATGTTCGCGACCTGAATGGTGTTGTCGAGCAGGGCCTTCAGCGTGAGCGGGCCGGCCGAGTCGTCGATGGGCGTGAAGCCCACGGTGACGCCGTAGGTCGACTGCAGCCCGGGAGGGCCGTAGGGGCGCGTCGCGAGTTCGGCATTGCCCCCGAGCGTCACGCCCGAGACCTTGGCGAGGTCGGCAATGCTCTTCACTGCGTTGGCGTCGGAGAAGGCCTTCGTCACGTTGTACGAGTCTTGGTCAGCGGCCTGTGACTGCTGCAGAACCTCGAGCTGCGAGGGAACAGCTTTCGCGAGCCCGGCGAAGACGTCGTCGGCGCTGGTGGCCGTGGTGGTCTTGTCGTAGTACTGCAACAGGTTGCCGCTGTATTCGGGGAACAGCGTCACCTCGCCGCTTTCGAGCGCCGGCAGGTAGGCGTCGCGCTGGCCGATGTTGAACTTGCGGGTCACGGTCAGGCCATTGGCCTCAAGTGCCTGAGAGTAGATCTCCGCAATGATTTCGTTCGAGTAGTACGACTGCGACCCGACGACGATGGTGCCCGACGCGGCCGTACCCGTTGAACTCGAGCCCGCGTCGAGCGGGCTGCTGCTTGATGAACACCCTGCCAGTGCGACTGCCGCACTGACCGCGATGACGCCAAGAGCGGCGACACGGCCTTTCTTCAATGCTGTGAACATGCTATTTCCCTTCGTGGATGGGGGATCCCACCGTTGTGCGCGGCCTGGTTGACCGCGAACGAACATCTTTTATTCGACCCGCGGCAACACCGCGTGGAACGAACAACCTCTGGAGGAGGGCGAATATGCCCTCGAGAATCAACGCGAGCGCGGTGACCAGAATCGAGGCGCCCATCAGCTCGGCGTAGTTCCTCGTTTTGAGGCCTTCGTTGATGAAGACACCGAGCGCGCCGCCACTGGCAAAGTACGCGAGTGTTGCGGTGGCCACGACCTGCAGCACACCTGACCGGATGCCCCCCACGAGTAGCGAGAAGCCGAGTGGCAGTTCAACCTTCGTCAGAACCTGCCATTCGGTCATACCCTGCGCCCGGGCGGCGTCGATCGTACGACGGTCGACGGCTTCGAGACCCGAGTAGGCACCGGCGAGAATGGGCGGAATGGCGAGGATCACGAAGGAGACGAGCGGCGCCTTGAATCCGATTCCTATGCCGAGGGCGAAGATGATGAGCAGGCCCAGGCTCGGCAGGGCCCGCAGGCCTCCCGAGAGTGAGACGGCGATGTCGCGGCCACGGCCGGTGTGCCCGATCCAGAGCCCGAGCGGAATGGCGACGAGTGAGGCGATGGCCACGGCACCGAAGGTGTAGGCGAGCTGCTCACCGATGCGGCTCGGAATGCCGCCCGAACCGTCGGAATGAGTGGGATCGAAGATCCACATAATGCCTTGCAGAAAGAGATTCACGCCCGTCACGCCCCCGTCACTGCGGTGAGAACGGCGCTGTCGCGCTGGGCGCGGGCTCGTCTTCGGCTGGGCCTGTCGGCACGGCTCCACGGCAGCAGCATGCGGCCGAGCATCACGAGGATGAAGTCGAAGACGATGGCGATGATGAGGGTCGCCACGATTCCGCTAGCCACCTCTGCCACGATGTTGCGCTGCAGGCCGTTCAAGAAGAGGTAGCCAAGGCTCGACACGCCGATCACCGAGCCGATGCTGACGAGGCTGACCGTGCTGACCGAGACCACGCGAAGCCCGGCGAGCAACACCGGCCCGGCGAGGGGAAACTCGACGCGCCAGAACCGGCTCCAGGTCGAGTAGCCCATGGCGGTGGCCGCCTGGCGCACTCCCGGGTCGACGGCGGCCAGGGCATCCGCCACCGAACGCACCATGAGGGCGACGGCGTAGATGGTGAGGCCGACCACGACGTTGATGGGATCGAGGATGCCCGTTCCCAGTATCACCGGGAGGGCGATGAACAGCGGCAGTGAGGGAATCGTGTACAGCAGGCCGCTGATGGTGAGCAAAACACCACGCGAAGCACTAAAGCGGTTGGCGAGCCAGCCGAGAGGAATCGCAATGAGGAAGCCGAGGATGATGGGCGGCACGGCGAGCGCGATGTGATCGAGCGTGAGGCTCCAGATCAGGCCGAGGTTGTTGGTGACCCAGTTCATGCGAGCCTCCTCGAACGCGCCCTCATCATGGCGGCCCAGTTCTGAACGAGGCCTTCCGCTCGGCGACGACTCAGCCGGTCGGTCGGCACACGGCCGTGGTTTCGGGTGTTCACGACTGCAACACCCCAGTGGGCCGACCGTCTTCGTCGACAACGACGTTGCGGCCGTTGACCACTTCGACCCGCAGGGCGCGGCGGCCGCGATCGGCTCCGATGAACGTGGCGACGAAGTCATTGGCCGGTTGTGAGAGGATCTCGGCTGGCGAACCGGCCTGCGCGATGCGGCCGCCCTTCTCGAGCAGCACCACCTGGTCGCCGAGCAGAAACGCTTCGTCGATGTCGTGGGTGACGAACACGATGGTCTTGCCGAGGTCGCGCTGAATTCGCACGAGCTCCTGCTGGAGTTCGGCCCGCACGATGGGGTCAACCGCGCCGAACGGTTCGTCCATGAGCAGGATGTTCGGGTCGGCGGCAAGGCCACGCGCGACGCCGACGCGCTGCTGCTGACCGCCAGAGAGCTGGCTGGGGTAGCGGTCGGCTAGGGCGCGGTCGAGGCCTACGGTGTCGAGCAGGCGGAGTGCTGCATCCCGAGCCGCGGCCTTCTTCACCCCGTTCAGGAGCGGCACGGTCGCCACATTGTCGACGACCTTGCGGTGTGGCAGCAGCCCGGAGTTCTGCATGACGTACCCGATGCTTCGACGGAGCTTCACCGGGTTCAGCGAGTGAATGTCTTCGCCGTCGATCTCAATGTCGCCCGAGGTCTTCTCGACCATGCGGTTGATCATGCGCAGGATGGTGGTCTTACCCGAGCCTGACGAGCCCACCAGCACGGTGGTCTGGCGGGCGGGAATGATCAGACTGAAGTCGTCAACCGCGACGGTTCCGTCAGGAAACTGCTTGGTAACCGCTCGGAATTCGATCATTGGCCAAGCAAAACACCAAACTCAGCATTAGGCAAAGTCTCGCGCGGGCCTTGACGGATTATTACGCAGCTGATTGCGCAAGGTAGCTCTGCACGACGGCGCGGGCCTCGGTGATGATGGCCGCGTCGCCGTTCTTGTCGGCGATGAACGCGCGAACCAGCAGCGCGTCGGTCATATTGACCGACATCTCGAGGCGCAGGGTGAGCTCTGCCGAGGCGTCGACGCCGAAGTCCTGCGTGATGATCGCGGCGAACGCGTCAGCGATTCGGGCTGACCGGATGCCCGCGGGCTCCACATCGGGGTACGTGACGAGGTCGCCCAGTCGGATGGACGTGAAGCCCACCTCAGTGCGGTGCATCTCGACCGCGGTGTCGAAGCTCACGAGCATGAGCTCGACCCACGTGCTGGGCTTCTCACGCAGAATGTTCTCGCGGGTCTGGCGCAGAAAGCGATCCATGCTGCGCAGGCTGAGAGCCGAGAGTACCGCGATGCGGTCGGGAAAATAGCGGTAGACCGTGCCGATCGAGGCGCCAGCGCGCTCAGCGACCATGGCCGTCGTCATTCGTTCGACGCCGACCTCTTCGATGACCTCGGCGGCAGCGTCAACCAAGGCGGAGATACGAGTCGAGCTACGAACCTGTACGGGCTCGTTACGCACGTTCACCATTTCGAGCAGGGTTTCGTCGATGAGTTTACTGAGTGACACTTTTCTGACCCGTCCCCTAATTTGTAACAAGTAAGTCTCATGTTACCTCTCGGGCTGACGACCTCAACGCCGATATGACGGCATCTCACAAAATTCCCGCTCATTTGACAGCAAAGTCTGGCGACGATCCTTGTCACGGGCGAGCTGGCTGAAGAGGCTTCTGTCAGGGCGTACAGCGTTCTCTGTCAGACTGGGCACGTGTCGAACGAGTCGGTAAACCTCCCACCCGCGAAAGTCACGCCTGAGCTGATTCTGCACAGAGCCGCGCGAATCGAAGATGCCGTGCACGAGTTCCGTGAGAACAGGGCGCGCAAGCGCGGGTACCAAGTGACCGTCATCCCGTACACGGGCTACGGCTCCACCACGTGGATCAGGGTGCTCAGCCGGGTGCTGCTCACCCGCGACCCGAAACCGCGTCGGCGCCTGCCCATCATTGGTCGGCGTGACGAGACGGTGCGGGGCTGGCGGAGCTTCACGGCGGTGCCCATCAACGATGTCGATGTGACCATCACCGTGGGCGGAGTGGAACACGAGGTGAAAGCCGACCGCGGCGGAGTGGTCGACGTGGTGATCGAGGCGACCCTCGAACCCGGCTGGCACACCATTCAGTTGCGCGCCGAAGACTCCGAAGTCGTCACTTCTCCGGTCTTCATCATCGAACCCGACGCCAAGTTCGGGGTCGTGTGCGACGTTGACGACACGGTCATGGTCACGGCACTTCCGCGGCCCCTGCTCGCGGCGTGGAACACTTTTGTACTCGACGAGCACGCGCGCGTACCCACGCCGGGTATGGCTGTGCTGCTCGACCGGCTGGCAACCGAGCATCCGGGCTCCCCCACCATCTACCTCTCGACGGGCGCCTGGAACGTCGCGCCCACTCTCACTCGCTTCCTGTCGCGCAACCTGTACCCGTCGGGGCCTCTGCTGCTGACCGACTGGGGGCCAACGCACGACCGGCTCTTTCGCAGCGGGCGCGAGCACAAACGCGACAACCTGCACCGGCTCGCCGAAGAGTTTCCGCAGATGCGGTGGCTGCTGGTGGGTGACGACGGGCAGCACGACGAAGAGATCTACGGCGAATTCGAAGAGCAACACCCGGCGAACGTGGCCGCCATCGCCATTCGGCAGCTCTCCGCGGGCGAGGCCGTGCTGGCCGGTGGGCGATCGAAAGCCGAATTCATGAGCGAGAAGTCTGATGCGCTGTGGATCTACTCGCCCGACGGCTCGGGCATCGCCCATCAGCTGAACATCGCCGGCCTGCTGTAGGTTCGCGTGCTACCTGGCCATCGCAGAACGCTGACGGGCCTGCGACTCGTCAGCCAGGGCATCCAGAACCCTGTCGGCGACAGCGCGGGCGCCGTGGCAGGTGCCGTGGTGGGTGCCGCTGCCGCTGCTGGTGTGGTCGGGTACCTCGCCGCCGTTCAGGCGCAAGATCTGCCCGGGGCGAAATGGTCGGTGGGGCTCCGGATGCCCGGCGGCACCCTCGCCGATGTCGACGCCGCTCTGGCTGACGGCAGTGTCGTTCGTTCGTGGCCGTTTCGCGGCACCCTGCATTTCGTCGCCGGAGTCGATCTGCGCTGGATGCTCGACCTCACCGCCACCCGCACCCTCGCCGGTGCGGCCACCCGACACCGGCAGCTCGGACTCCACCCGGAGACCTTCGCGCTTGCGCACCGCGTCGCCGTGGATGCGCTCGAAGGCCACCGCAACCTCACCCGCGACGAGCTCTTCGCCGTGTTTCGCACGCACGGAATCGCGACCGACGCAAACCGTGGATCGCACCTGCTCTGGTACCTCAGCCATCACAAAGTGCTGTGCTTCGGGCCAATGAAAGGCGCGGCCCAGACGATCGTGCTGCTCGACGAATGGATTTCGCAGTCAACGGCACGCCAGCTGACGCGCGACGAGAGTCTGGGCGAGCTGGCACGGCGGTACTTCAGTGCGCGCGGACCAGCCACGGTCAAAGACTTTCTCTGGTGGTCGGGGCTGCTTCTGAAAGACGCGACCCTCGGCATCGAACTGGCTGGCGACGCACTGGAGTCGATGGTCGTAGACGACCGAACCTACCTGCGGGCGGCGCGAGGAGGGTCAGACGATGACTGGCCTCGTGGCGACGGGTCTGCGATCCGCAGGTCTGCGCTCCGCGGTTCTGCTGGCGTGGGTTCTGACGGTGAGGCTTCTGATGCGGCCTCTGCGAACGTTCATCTGCTACCCGGGTTCGACGAGTATCTACTCGGCTACTCTGACCGCAGCGCGCCGCTCGCGCCCGAGCACATGGAACGGGTTGTGCCAAGCAGCAACGGCTTGTTCCTGCCGACCATCGTGGCGGGCGGGCACGTCGCCGGCACGTGGCGGCGGCACGCTACCTCGAAACGAGTGACCGTCACGGCTGAGCCTTTTGAACCGTTCTCTGCTGTGCAACACGCAAGCTTTACCAGCGCAGCCGAACGGTACGCGCGGTACCTCGGCCTCGCTCTCGCCAGCTCGTAGTCGAGGGGGCACCGAGGCGTGCTCGAGCGCTGGCGGCGGCCGTCAGGTTGTGTATGGTCGTGGTTGTCTGACCCATGGCGGTAGTGGTGTTGTGGGCAAAGGTCCGCGTCTTCGTGATCTGATTTGGGAGCAGGGTCGTGGGGTTTGTTCCCAGTCGATGCTTTTCGGTGGGATCAGCACGGGGACGCCGTTCTGCATGGCGAGTTTCCACTCAGAAGAATGCACATGTGTGTGGTGGAAGTGGCAGAGCAGTGCC
>NZ_QYRT01000068.1 GCF_004923255.1 Subtercola vilae
TGAGCCTCAAAGGCACCAGCTACCGACTCCGAGGACACAAAACCCTCACGACTACGACAGACTAAACACACCACGTGGCCCTGTTTTCAGTTGGCAGCCGTGGCCCCATTTTGAGTTGGCGTTAACACCCCGTTGGTCGTACGCGGATGTCTCATATTTTCTTCGACAACAAGAGGTCTTTTGAGAGCTGTCTAAGCTCGGATTGTCGTCTGGGAAAAGCGCCGAACGCACCTCGACCCAAGACTATGACGGCCAATTCGGACAGCTTCCCCTCGCTCTCGATTGAAAACAGCAGACCCCCCGACGTCCGGAACGCCTCTTGATTGATCGTGGGCGAAATTCCATCAACCTCGGACCGGGCAAACTGCAGAAAAATTCTTGGCTTTGCCCATCCTCGCCAAAAAACGATTTGGGTATCGTCGGCCGTAATCGTAAAGAACATTGGAATCGCTACGTCCCCAGTGGATTCGGACGTCGCATGAGATACAAGGTATCCCGGGAACGATCTAGTTCCCCAAGCACAAGCGATGATGTGGTTATAAGCAGATTTCTGGAGAAGCGCGCGCTCTCGAAGCGAATTCAAGAAACGGATTGCGCTGAGGAGAAGTGCGACGGACGCCAAGACCGACAAAAAGAGATTCACGAATGACGGTGGCCGAAAATCGCCGATCTGGCCAATCACGCTTCCAGCAAATAAGAGTCGAGCAAAGACGCCCAGGGCAAGAAGCGTTAAGAGCCAGTCGCCTGTTGGATTGCGTCTGATTGTGTACCGCATCAATATGTCTCCGAATCATCGGCAAAATATGCTTACGCTTTTGTGAGCTGGCAACTGATCTGATTTGGCTGCGGGTGAGTTGCCAGCTCTAGCCCTTCAGCGTGAATCCGATATTAATCGCACTTAGCGCAGCATTGCCCGAGTAAAACTCTCGCAACACAGGGCCTGCCCCGTATTTCGCTACGAGAACTTCGGCCCGTGCACCCAGCACCCCAGCTCCTGCAAGCGCTACTGCTTCGCCGCACTCATCGCTTCTCCAAGATGCCATGCAGTATTCTCCAGCTGAAATTGCACCGCTTATGAGCGAGACTGCCACAAGAGGAGGTGCCACGAATTCGCCGATCGCTGGAATTGGTACTGGCGCAATCTGGCGTCAGCTGACAACGCAGCATCTGCGCTATTCTCATTTGCCAGCCTAATTCCAACGCCGGCTGCTCCCATCGCGGGTTACGTCGGGGTGGCGGCTGGCCTTGTCACAGCGGCGATAGATATCACTAGGGCCTCGGTTGGCGCCCCGGGGGCGTCCTGGGGAGTGGTTGCCTTAGACGGGTTATTCGTACTCCCCGGAGTCGGAGATTTGTTCCGGCTCAAGCAGGCTTCATCGCTCGCGGAGGCAGGCTCCAAATTCAGCACTATTTGGGGCGGGCAGTGGTCCACAGCAGGGGCAATCTTTGGTTTTGGTGATCGAGGGTCAACAACCCCAACGTGGCAGCCCTAATTAGTTAGTAAGGCATTGGTGAAAGTTAGGACATTTGAATGGCTCGCATAATGGTCCCTGGCCGTTCGGCAGGCGTTCTGGCTAGATGGTTGAAAGTTCTTGGAAGAATCACGCTGAGCCTTCTAGGCGCTTTAGTGCTGTCCATATTTGGCGGCCTGCAGAACTTCTTTCTTGGGCCCACCATTCTCGTAATTCTTGGGTTCGGTTTCATCGGCTGCGCAGTCGTCGCGCTCGTGCTTTCACCACTTTTCAGGTACCGTGCGTCGACAGAAGTCACGTACGGATACACGACGCTGGACGACAGCTACCAATATGTTGAGCAGCTCGATCCAATCGGTGGCAGGACGATTCGAGCAGCTGGCGACTCCTTCTTGGACGGCGCCACCAAACGAGCCCGCATAGAGTGCGGCTTCGATCTCTCCGCTGAGGGCCTCGCTCCAGCAGTAAGCGCAGAGCGGGCAGTGACGGCCTTTCCATCTCGGGTCAAACGGACGCGCTTGCAATGGTTCTTTTGGGGCCTTGGATTCATCGCGGCCGCGGCCGCAGTCTGCTTACGACTGGGACTGCTGAAGGTTTAGTTGTCACCTTGACGTGCCCTACAGGTTTGGTTACCTGTGGGTCACGTCCCGCTGAGTGGTGGAGTTTCTCAACACCGTGCGGGTCAGTTGTTCTAGTTTAGGCGGCGGCGAGTTCGAGGAGGATCACCGCCTCGTCGATGACCTCGATGGGGTTTGGGCTGCTGCGAAGATTCCGGACAGCAGAATTAGTGGTTTCTTCTCCGCCACCAGAACTGGCTATAAATGACGACAATGGACCTCATTACGGCGTCAATAACCGGGCGCTGAGTACCAGGGGTCAGCTCACGATAAGGAATATCCAACACGATTGGAAGCCGGCAACCAATCGTGTCTCGCGTGTTTCCGGGGCGTGTGGTTGCGTAGATAGTGCGAAAACCTGCTTGGAGCCCACGCCGTCGCCCTGTCCACGGCACGCTATGGCCGCCAACGCCCAAGATGTTCTCTTCCCGTATTCAAGCGGAAGTCAGGCGAGAGAGATACCGCGCCAAAAACTCACAATCAAGTGCCTGCGCCCCTATCGTGTCATTTATGCCGAACCGTGGGCTGACCCCGTCATCGAGGTTTCTGTCGTCAGCGGGCCGTGGGGGCGATTGGTGTTCGGGCATCCGGCCTATGAGGGCGGCGCGGTGAACCGGCACGCCTACGCACTATGTGTCTTGGAACGGTTCTGGAGATGCCTCAAACGGCGGGAGGTTTTCGCGGACATGTCCACGAAGTGGCGCAACCCGCAGGCTGCGCTCCTGGATGGTGAACGGTGGCACGCGATACGGCCCGACACGCTCACCGCGCTCGGACTGCCGGAGTCCCCGGACGCGCTTTTGGCCGAGCATGCTCGCGCCCTTGATGACACCCTGCGGGAAGTTGGAGGACGGCAAGATTCACCTCACCGGTCTTAAGGCCGTCGAGGAACCGCCCTCGTTGGTGGACCTACGCTCACGGACCACCGCAATGCTGCCCCGCGTGGAGCTGCCGGAGGTGATCCTCGAGGTCATGGGATGGGTGCCCGAGCTGACGGCAGCATTCACGGCTGCGTCGGGAGGGCGCGCCCGGATGGGTGATCTGCCGCTGTCGATCGCCGCATGTCTGACAGCGCACTCGTTGAACGTCGGATACCGGCCGATCGTAAAGAAAGGCGTCCCGGCCCTGGAACAGTCTCGGTTGTCGCACGTCTACCAGAACTACTTCCGCCCGGAGACCCTCTCCGCGGCCAACGTCCCGCTCGTCGACGCGCAGACCACTCTCCGTTTGGCCAGGGCGTGGGGCGGTGGGCTGGTCGCGGCCGTGGACGGGATGCGATTCGTCGTGCCGGTCCCCGCCGCATTCGCCCGCCCGAACCGGAAGTACTTCGGCTCCAAAAGAGGCATGACCTGGCTGAACGCCATGGGGGCAGCCCACGGTACTGCGAATCCGGGCGACCGACATCGACTATTGCGTGGATCGCGCACTACCATGCGCGGTTCGTGCAAGAATGGTTTTGGTTCCCCGTTCGGGTGGCTGTGCGAAACGAGGAGGTTACGTGGTGTCTGTTCCCATTAAGGCGACGATCGAGAAGGTCCCTGGCGGGATGATGTTGGTTCCTCTGTTGGTCGGCGCGGTTTTAGCTACGTTCGCTCCAGGGACAGCTGATTTTTTTGGTTCTTTCACGGGCGGACTCTTGACGGGGAGTACCCCGATCCTTGCGGTTTTTTACGTGTGCATGGGCGCGAGCATCAATGTGCGGGCGACACCGTACATCCTGAAAAAGGGTGGGGCCCTTTTCGGGTCGAAGGTTCTCCTCGCGATTGTGATTGGTATCGTCGCAGGCCGGTTCATGACGGAGTTGCCCATTCAGGGTGGGCTCCTGGCGGGTCTGTCGGTCTTGGCGCTCGTCGCCGCATTCAGTGATACCAATGGCGGGCTTTACATGGCGCTGATGGGTCAGTATGGCAGCCCGAAAGATGTAGCCGCGTACTCGATTATGACCATCGAATCGGGCCCGTTCTTGACGATGGCGATCCTTGGCGTCGCTGGCCTTTCGGCGTTCCCGTGGCAATCGCTTGTGGGCGCGTTGATACCTCTGCTGCTCGGAATGCTTTTGGGTTCTCTGGACCCCGCGATGCGCAAATTCTTGTCGTCGGCGGCACCTGTGCTCATTTTCTTCTTCGGGCTTGCTCTTGGATTCGGTATCAGCCTTCAGACGGTCCTGAAGGCTGGGTTACTGGGGTTGGTGCTGGGTATCTTGGTTCTCGGGGTCGGAGCGGTGGTTCTTTTCTTCGCCGACCGGGCGACCGGCGGTTCTGGCCTGGGTGGTTTGGCGGCGGCGTCGACGGCTGGAAATGCGGCTGCAGTGCCCATGCTTGTCGCTGCGGCAAACCATGCGTATCTGCCAGCAGCAGGCCCCGCGACTGTCCTCGTGTCAGCATCCATTGTGGTGACCTCCATCGGAACACCTCTGGTCGTCGCCTGGTACGCGCGTCGTCTCGGCTCCCGAGCGGCCAATAATATTCGTACTCCCGTGGCCGAAGCGGCCCGATGAGCTTGCCGGCTCGGGTTTTGCGGGCGATTATCGCGGACGATCTCACGGGGGCTGCGGACGCGATCGGTAGTTTCGGCGCGTCCCGCTCGAGCGCCATTGTTCTCGGGGCCGATTCGCCCTGGCCCGATTCGGAAATCGTCGCGATCGACACGGGGAGCCGGTACCTTTCGGCAAGCGAAGCGGCCCTCCTCGTCTCCGCAGCCGTTCAACGCGCCAGAGCAGAAAATCGAATCGTGTTCAAAAAAATGGACTCTTTGCTCCGCGGGAACGTCGGCGCCGAATTGGTGGGTGCGATGACGGCATTGACGGGTAAAGATCGTGGCCTAGCTATCGTCGCGCCGGCGTTCCCAGCGACGAACCGTGTAACCCTCGGCGGCGTCATTCATGTAGGCGGACAACCAGCAGCCAGCGCCCCGTTCCACGGCAACATCCGTGACGCACTCACCTTCGCTGGAATGACATGTCAAAGCATCACGTCGCACAGCGCAACTATCGCATCGCTGGCCGGTGAAATGCGGCGGGCCCATGCGGCGGGCCGCGATAGCGTGATCGTGGATGCCGTAGACGATTTCGATCTGGAGCAAATCGCGCGAGCGGCAGAGCAGCTGGTGTTCCCCACATTATTGACGGGCTCCGGCGGACTCGCCGCGCACCTGTTTCCCTCACGGGGTACCGAGAACGTCCGCCCTGAAATCATGTCGCCGGCGTCGCGCGTTCTCGTCGTCGTCGGCAGCTATTCGGATTTGGCACGGTCCCAAGTTGACGAGCTGATCCGCCTCGGCTGCCTCCATGTAGAACGACCCCTCACCCCGGGCGCTGCGCTCTCGGCGGCGGCAACCATTCTCGCGTCGAATGCGGACGTCGTGTTCACACCAGAACGCCTCGCTCCCGTGAACAAGAAAAATGCCCAAGAAGTGGCCTCCGCTCTCGCGTCAACGGTCGAGGTCGTGGCAGGACACTTCGATGCGTTAGTACTCACGGGCGGAGAGACGGCGCGGGCCGTTCTGGATACCCTGGGCATCCGCACCATGTACGTTGTCGGCGAGCTGGAGCCAGGAATCGTCCTTAGCCGCTCCGTTGAACACTTACCCCACCTCGTCACCAAAGCAGGCGCTTTCGGCGACTCCGGTAGTCTGGCCCGCACCGTGCGGTCCTTAAAAAATCATACGAAGGACTTGAGAGAACAATGAAACCAATTATCGCCCTCACCATGGGAGACGCCGCAGGAGTCGGCCCGGAGATCATCGTCAAAGCGATGGCCGACACCGAGATTCGAGACATCGCCACGCTCTTTGTTATCGGCGACAGGCGCCGACTTCAACAGGCCATCGACATCGTGGCAAGTCCACTCAGCATCAACGCGATCGCCGGCCCGTCCGAGGTATCGGACCACAAGGACACCATCGATGTTCTCGACATCCCCGCCATTCCCGACGACCTCGCATGGGGTCAGCTCTCAGCCACAGCGGGACACGGCGCGTTCTTGTTCATAGAAAAAGCAGTCGAACTCGCCATGGCTGGTTCCATTGACGCCATCTGCACAGGGCCTCTGAATAAAGAGGCACTACACCTGGGTGGACACGCGTATCCGGGTCACACCGAGATGCTTGCCGCTCTGGCCGGCGTGGAGGAAGTGTCGATGATGCTCACCGCCCCCAAAATGCGTGTCATTCACGTCACCACTCACCTCGGACTGATCGATGCCATCGCGAAAATCGACGGTGACCGTGTTTACCGGACCATCACTCGCGGAAACAACCTTCTCGTCAAAGCTGGCATCCCACGACCTCGGATCGCGGTCGCCGCGATCAACCCCCACGCTGGCGAGGGTGGGCTCTTTGGCAATGGTGAAGAAGCAGAAAAGATCGAGCCCGGAGTCGCGCGAGCCCAAGCAGACGGGCTCGACGTCCTGGGCCCCCTGCCGGCTGACACTCTTTTCTATCGCGCCGGTCGCGGCGATTTTGATCTCGTCGTCGCGCAATATCATGATCAAGGCCACATCCCCGTGAAGGTCCTCGGACTTAAAAACGGGGTGAACGTGACCGTCGGCCTCCCCTTTGTTCGGACCTCGGTCGATCACGGCACCGCGTTCGATATTGCGGGTAAGAACATCGTCGATCACGAGCCCCTTCTCGAGGCGATCCGCCAAGCCGCCGACCTATCCCCCGAAAGAAATACTGACAACTGACATGAACGCAGCCGAACGCCGCCGAACAATCGGCCATCTACTCCAAGAAAAACCCATCGGCGTGGATGATATGGCCGCTACGTTCGCTGTTTCCGCGTCCACGATTCGCCGCGATCTGGAAGCCCTGTCAAAAGCAGGCGACATCGTACGAACCTATGGGGGCGCTCGAACAGTCGATAGCCGTGAGCGGAGCCTGCAGGAACGGAAGTTAATCGCAGTTGCCCAAAAATTTGCCATCGGTCGCCTTGCCAGCTCCTTCGTGACCGCAGGGTCCGTCGTCGTCCTCGACGCGGGCACCACCGTCGGTGCCCTCGCCAGAAACCTCACCTACCGCGAAGACATCACAGTCGTCACCAACGGTCTCACAAGCGCGAACATCCTCGAGCACAGCACCGGCATCGAACTTCTTGTGGTCGGCGGACGGCTTCGCCACATCAGCTCAGGATTCGTCGGCTCCTTCGCTGAACAATTTCTGACCAGTATCACGCCCGACGCCGTGTTCCTCGGAGCAGACGGCGTCTCCGCCCGCCTGGGCCTCTGCGAAGCAACACCAGAACAGGCTTCCCTCAAAAAAATCATGATCGCGGGAGCCCACACGATATTCGTCCTCGCAGACTCAACCAAGCTCGGCGCCGAAACAGAACCCTGGTGGACACCACTACAACAACCCTGGAACCTGATCACAGACAGTCAAGCCACCGCAGAACAGCTCGAACCGTTCCACGCACTCCCGCACGTGACCATTCACATCGCGCCAGCGTTTGACAACGAAGCGGCCGCAGCCCTCCCGATGACCGTCGACTAAACAGAACGCCAGTTACCGACCATAGCGCTCCATACCGTTCCTCTACTGGCCAAAACCCCTAGCAGGGATCTGGCCAGTAGAGGAACGGCTGTTGGCGCCATGCCCAAGATGAACCGTAACGGGGTCTGACCAGTAGTGGAACGGTGGTTGGCGCTAAGCATTGAGGCGCTGAATTCAAGACAGGCCCGACGCCCGCCCTCACCCAGAGTCGAAAAATCACCTAACGGGAACATGACAACCAAGGTGGTCCGCTACCCCTGGTCCTGCCGTTCGTTCACATCGTGCGATCCGGCTCGTTAGCCTGGAGTCATGACGACAACGGTTGCGCTGATCACCGGCGCGAACAAGGGCATCGGTTACGAGACGGCCAAGCAGCTCTCCAAGCTGGGGATGACTGTCCTGATCGGCGCACGGGACGAACAACGCGGCCGGGAGGCGGAAAGGGTGCTGCGTGATGGCGGTGCCGAGGCACGCTTCGTGCACCTGGACGTCACCGACGAAGCATCCATCCAGGCTGCGGCCACGTGGATCGACACGGAGTACGGGCATTTGGATGTTCTTGTCAACAATGCCGGCACCGCAACGCTCACCCGGCAAAGGACCCTACCAAGCGAGACGTCGCTGGAGGACATGCGGGCGGTGTATGCCATCAACGTGTTCGGGCTGGTTGCGGTGACCAACGCGATGCTGCCCCTGTTGCGTCGTGCGTCGGCAGCGAGAATCGTGAACGTGTCAAGCGAAGTCGGGTCAATCGGCTCCCAAACCAACCCGGGAAGTCCGCTGTTCCCGATGCCTGCGTCGGCCCAGTATCCGTCGTCAAAGACGGCAGTGAACATGCTCACCGTCATGTACGCCAAAGAACTTCAGGGCACCGCGATCAAGGTCAACGCCGCCAACCCCGGATTCACCGCCACGGACTTCAACGACCACCGTGGTCTTCGTACGGCAGCCCAGGGAGCCGAACCCAGCGTCCACCTCGCCACCCTCCCCGAAGCTGGCCCCTCCGGTATTCTTTGGGGCCACATCTGGACCACCGACGGCGACGGCGATGGCGGTTACGGGCCCCTCCCCTGGTGAGATACCGTCTCGAATTCGGTACATTCTGAGACAAGCAGCTGGCGCTCTCGTTGAGAGCCGAACCGTGTCCAAAACTCGTCTCACAACGTCGGCGCGCCGCTGAGTGTTCTGAGACTGTTCTGCGACACTTGCCCTATGAGTTCCCGTCACGACCACATCGGCTACGCCCGCGTCTCCACAACCAGTCAAGACACGACCATGCAAACCGACGCCCTTCACGCTGCCGGCTGCGCCCGGATCTTTACCGACACGATCTCCAGCCGCGTCACGGCCCGCCCCGGACTTATCGACGCGATCGACCACACCCGCCCCGGAGACACCCTCGTCGTCTGGAAACTCGACCGCCTCGGACGCTCCGTAAAAGAAGTCCTCACCATCGCGGACAGCCTGCACGACGAGAAAATCGGACTCCAGATCCTGACCGGCACCCTCTCCGGCACCTACCAGCCCACAGGCGAAGGCAAATTCTTCTTCACGATGATGGCCGCCTTCGCCGAACTGGAACGCGACATGATCCGCGAACGCACCCTCGCAGGCCTCGCCACAGCCAGAGCTGACGGCCGAGTCGGCGGACGCCCGACCGTCATGGACCCCGACACCCTCGCTGCCGCACACGCACGACGACAACGCGGCGAAACACCCACCCAAATCGCTAAAGCACTCGGGATCTCGCGGGCGACCATCTATCGGTACCTCAACGCTTAGCGCCAACCACCGTTCCACTACTGGTCAGACCCCTGTTCCTCGGGGGAAGTACTCGCGGGCGAGCTTGTTGAGGTTCTCGTTCGATCCGCGCTGCCAGGGCGAGTGGGGGTCAGCGAAGTAGATCGGGACACCAGTGGCCTCGGTGATTTCCAGGTGTCGGTGGAGCTCCACGCC
>NZ_QYRT01000069.1 GCF_004923255.1 Subtercola vilae
CGCCACGACCTGACCATCGCGCGTCAGCACCGGTGGTACCCAAACCGCGCCACCACTGGTGCTGACCCGCACAATCAGTGGTGCCCAACCACACGATCAGGTGGTGCTCAAAGCCTCAAATACTCACTGCTTCGTGAGCTTGTCGATGTGTCGGTTTATCCTGTTCGCCAGCTTGTCGAACACTTTCTGGGGTTGCATGGGAGCGTCTTTTGCGATTGTCGGCTGGTCAAGCAGCGTCTGCTTCAGCGCCTGCAGATTCTTGAGAGCCTGAGCGTGCGGCGCGGTCATTCCAAAAATGACGCTTAGACGGTTCCTGGAGTATTCCAGGCCCACCTGGTGCGGCATCCACAATCGGTCACTAAGTGAAGCGAGAACCTCTCCTAACGTCTTCGAGGTCGCGTCGCTCGTGCGATACAAGCTGAGAAGCACGTTCGTGTCGACGACGACGGTTGCCGACTTCCAGAACTTTTTGATCTCTGACGGTGTCGGTGGAAAGTACTCCCGAAACATTCCTTGCAGACCAGTCGGATCTGTCATCACTTCTCCTTAGCCCTTCGAGACGAGAGGCACATCGGTTAGAAGCTTACTTTCGACGGTTACTCGGGAGACGGATTTCATGCGCTGGGGTCTCGCTAACATTCAGCTATGGATAATCCGGCGCGGCGTCTCGCCGACTACATGACCGAACACCAGACGAAGGCGGCCGGTCAGACTATTTACACTGCCCGAGGAGCTGCCGACAATGGAGGCCCCGGCGATCTCGAATTCTGGCAGACGCAGGGGAGGCTGGCCGCGGCAGCGGTCGAGGCGATCGAGATCCTCAATACGATGGAATCCGAGGGAAAGAGAGTCCTTCACCATCATCGTGCGATTCGCGATGCTCTGCGTGGAATTTTCGGGCCAGACATCCAATGGGCAAACGCGGCACCCACAGACTCACCCGAGTCCGTTCCCAGACAGCTATCCCACTATCCCAAGATGACGAGCGCTGCCCCGTGATTGCTTGCCCAGGTCTGGGCCAGCAACAGCGTGTTTTCCTTTGAGCCCCCAGTTATGCCGGTCGAGTGAGTGAGACCGATGCTTGTCAGGGTTCCCCAAGATCCGTTGTCGAAGACCACTAGGACGATTGGGCGGCCGATAGCCTCGGCCTGAGTGTCCACGAACGCGAACATACCCTTCATCGCCGCGTCTTGAGCGTCGCCGTCTAGACCTGCGTGGTTTACGGCGCTCATGGCTTCCTGGGCGCGATCCGATATATCGGATGCCACCGAGTCGGGAAGAGGTTGAGTCGGGTCGAAATGGACTTTACTGCCGTCGGACATCGTGTACGTCCGAATGGCCTTGCTGGCAAGCTGCTCCTTTTCGAACTCGGAAAGCTTTCCATCGCCATCGGTGTCACCGGGGATCGGCGTAGGAGTCGCGGCAGCAGTCCCAGCAGCCACGGATGGAATCGCGGTCCCTGCGGTTTCAGTCAACGCAGAGCTGCAGCCCGCGAGCCCCGGTCCGAGCGCCGCAAGTGCAATCCCCGCGAACGAGACGCCAATAGCTCGCTTAAAGTTCATGTCCGATCCCCGTCCCCGCTTTGATCCCAAGGTGTCGGATCCGTGACCTGCCTAGCGGGTATCCCCCAGCGCAGATCGATGCCCTGCAATAACAAGCGGCTTTGTCATTGAGCGCGAGCGTTAGTCCGTGCGCCGCAAACGGCCAGCTGCGACGCGTATTGGCCCCGTGGGAGCGCGTTCCGGTTACGAAGCGACTAGAGTACGAGCTACTCAGACGGCGTTCAGAGTCGTGCTGAGCGCTTCAGGTCATTTGGCAAGTTTAGATACAGCATCAATGATCTGCGCAAAAGTTGAAACTTGGATGACATCATCCTTTTCTCCGCTCTCGACAACGACGTAGCTCTTGCCAAATGCGCGATCGAGCAGTTGCAACCTCGCCCCGTCGACAGTGTCTGTGTCGGTCACGTTTGCCAAGAATGGTCCAAATGAACGAAGTTCCAGTTCCATCCGCTTGCTCGCGTTCGCGTTTGCGATCAGTCGTGCGCCGAGACGGATAACTACGGTTGCCGCCGAACCGGCCAAAACACCGATCGAGATCCTGACGATAAGCCTTCCCCAGTCGGGCGACCCGTCAGGGGTGTTTGGGTTTTCAAACAAAAAGAAGATGAGCGGGATTGCGGCGGCAATCAGGAACAGGAAACCGACCCCATATAGGACGAGTCCAGAGAGCCGACCCCATTTCGACTCGACGGCAAAGTTGGAGGCGATCAAATCACCTGCCCCAAGTGCGGCCAAATTTTCGTATTGCTGATTTACCCTGCGTAATTCGTCGAGGGCCACATGGGCGTCACCGAGGTCCGCCTCCATTGATGCTTTTAGCTCGCGAAAGTCATTTCGAAACGCTGCCTCCCTTTCGGCTCTCCACGCCTTGTAACGATCAGTATTCTCCGTCTCCATCGCGGCGACCGCCTTGATGCCGTCCTGTACGACGGCATCAATCCGAGCTTTTTCCCCTGTGATGGTCTCCGCGATCTCTTTTGCAGCATCCTCAATTTGCTGGAGTGCGATCAGGGAAGAATCCTTCGAGTTGCTGACTTCGACGCTGAACGTTTCAACTTCACCGCGTAGATTCTGATGTTCAGTATTGAGTTGCTCGACGCTTTCGCGCTGACGCAGAAGAAGGTTTTCGAACAGTGTCTCCATCTGGGTGACTTGTCCGCCCTTCCCGTAAGGACGGGGGAACGGAGCCATTGGAACGAGTATGTCCTCGGCCTGCGAGGCGGCATTATCCATGTACGGGTGAACTGTGCCGGTATTGGTGCGATCTGTGAGCGAAGACACCACCGCACCCAGGGGTACGAGTACCTGATCCAGCATGACCCGAGAAAAGAGCGCGACGAAATTGTCCGCGAGCAGCCGGAAGGACAACAAATGATCGATGTAGAAGCCGATGGTCTCAATAGGCGCGATGTCTTCGAGATTGCCCTGCTCTCGAATCCGGCTGAGCTGTTCTCTGATCTGCTGCGTCGCAATCCACACCTGATGATTGTCGAATTCTGATCTGATCATGGATCCCCCAAATTGCACCGAAGTTTGCCAGCGGCTGCGACGCGACCAAGCGTATTGCCCATCGGCGCAGATTGCTAAGTGCGACTGAGTAAGAACTAACGCCGAGAACCGGCGGCAAAACCGCCCATCCAGCGAGCTCTGTCGTGTCGTGAGGGGAAGCGCACGCTAGTCGCAATGGTCTCCAACTACACCGGCTAGGGTTCGATGACGATGTCGTAGGCGTGTCCTCCGCCGCATTCCGGACAGACCATCCAGCTCACCACTGTCCGCGGTTCGTGAGTAGTGCAGGGGGCGATCGTTACATTCGATCAACTGGACGTAAGCGGTAGGCGGGATCTTGAACCGGCTGGGTTTTGAGCAGTTCGGGCCCGCGTAAGCCCGTTCAGCGCGTAGAGCGCGTAGAGCGAAGAGAGTACGTCACCACTGATCGGCGCTCAGAATCGATCTGGTGGATTCCGGTTGTTCGAGCAGTTCGACGTCACTCGTAGTTCTTTCGATTCTCGTACATCCCAAAGTGCGATGCGGGTTGGTGATCGGTTGGCAGCTCATAGTGAACGGAGTCGTTTGCCGCACTGAGGGAACCGTATCTTCCCAGCAGCTCCCGTCTACTCGGATCGATGTCGAACGTGACGACTCGGTAGTGCTCGGTCGGCTTGTCGGGATCCACGCGCCGAATGAGAGCCTTCGGGTATCGCGGATTATTGCGAATCACGACCCACTCAAGTGCGCTGATTCGGATTGGGCCGTCACCGACCATCTCTGCTCCTCTCGGAGCGTACCGGCCTACGCTGAAACGACTAACCGCCTCAACAGTATCTCCGGCTCAGCTGGGACACTTGGACATTGCGCAGAAGATCGGCTCCTGGTCGCAGTTCGGGCAGATGAAGATCCACGGTTCGGCAGGGCCGGCCTCGGTCTCGGGTGTCAAGGTAATCATTTGGTCTCATTCCTATCGGACAGCTCCCAGCATACACTCAGAAAAGGTTCAGGTTCCACTATTGACGCTTACCCAATCCGGGCAATCCTCCACGGACGACCCTGATCCGACGCTTCTTCGGGTCCTCGGGCGTCGGTGCCTTCCCGAAGTTCTCAAGTCGCCGAGTGTAGTTCAAGGGGAGATCACGCAGAGGAGGAGTTGCTTACCGTGCAGGCTCACAAATTTTCCAAGCAAGCCTTGCCGTCCCGCTATGGGTGTCTCAGCAACCGTTTGGCAGATAGCCGTGGAGCGGCCTGGCTGGTCACGAGTTGAGGGTTGCCCTCAGATCCCCCGCCGAAGGTTTACTTCAGTGAAGTCGGTTGGCGATTGGGTCGCACCCTACGCCGGATACCTCTCACCCGCTTTTCAAGGCTGGCCATATCGGTGATCCGCGTCACCGACCCACGCGTCCCCGCCGTTGGCCTTCGCTCAAACCATGCTGCGTCTGGTTGCGACTTCATCAACCTGTAGATGTCGCCCGTCGATATATGCAGCTTTGCCGCCGCGCTGGAAATGCTTTCGGTTCCGGGATGCTTTGGAACCTTCTGGACTTGTCCGGACTGCGCCGCGTCCGGCTTCCCCGTCCGTGAATTCGCGTCACTTAGGTAAGCAGTCCAGATGACGCTTGGTGATCAACCGAGTCGTTTGGACAGCTCAAGCAACGTGACCCCAGTGTTGTACTTCTTTAAGTCTCGGATGATGAGTTCCGCTTCCAGATCGATCGATCTGCGAATCTCCTCGAGGATCACGAGTTCAGCAAGCTTCGCCTCGGTTCGCGGCTTGAACTTCAATTCACCCGCGTCTTCAATCCTCTCTTCAGCGAGTATTTGGATGGCGAGTCTGATCGCTTCGGGAAATGCTGGTTCGTCAGTCACATACACCCATCTGAGCTCGGAGTCTCTATCTACAAATAATAGTTGATCATTAAATTGCAGCTTTCGGACGACCATAACTTTGTGATCAACCGAAGGAGCAAGAAATGACAACCTACAAAGAACTCAATCTCAAAGAAATGACCCGCGGTCACGGCGAGTACATTTTGGACCAACGAGAAGAGTTGAAAAGAAGAAACGACCGAGGCATTTTCCTGGTGGATGATGCCGATTCTGTCAACAATGACGCCGAGTTGAATATCTTGGCACTCGGCGCTATCGAAATATCCGAAGGCCTGAGTGACCCCTTTTTCGACCGGAAGTTGCAGCCGAGCGATTGCGTGCGCGCCGCGTTGTCGCTGGCCTACCTCATTGATAGCTCAGACGGGGGTTGCCCCTCATGCGAGGTCGAAGCCTCTCTGATTGGAGAGGTCTCAAAATGAGGGACACAAGGGTTCCAGAATTGGCGGAGTTGACTCGCGAAACAGCCGAGTTCATTTGGGCTCA
Source organism: Subtercola vilae (assembly GCF_004923255.1). Classification (GTDB taxonomy): domain Bacteria; phylum Actinomycetota; class Actinomycetes; order Actinomycetales; family Microbacteriaceae; genus Subtercola; species Subtercola vilae. Next base: position 5,427 of record NZ_QYRT01000069.1, read on the forward strand.
ACGGAGCGCGCTCCAAGAGCTTCAGGATAACAATTCCGCTCGAGTTAGCGCAGACGCTCGCAGCTCCATGCACGCAGCAATGCATGTAATGGCTAAGGGGGCCATTGAAATTTTGGAAACTCTTCTCGAGGCCACCTGTGACTCGATTGATTTGAGCGAGTCTGTGGGCGAGGCTTGGATTATGGCTTTCTTAGTATCCGATGCGCTTAACCGCGACCTGTCGGTAGCCGATCACGAGGCTAGCTAGATTGCGAGGTGGTTCGGAGTTCAAGCGTCGTCGGAGCTCCGAACCACCATTTTTCCGTAAGTGTTCGACGTTGGCGCACCTCGGCTCTTCATCGCGCACAATGTCGTTTATGAAGTTGTGTGCGTCATAAAATGGAGTATCGGTCAGTTTTGACCCGGTTGCCTGTTCACAGACGGTCAACGCCAAGGGACGCCCTCTTTCGCTTCCGCGTCTATGCGGGCGATGTCATCCGCGGGCATCGGATTCTCGCCCCCCTCTACACCCCGTACGTAGGCCCGTCTAAGCGAGTCAAACTTCGCACCGATCTTTTGCCTTGATTTGCGCCCCCACCCGCCGAAGACCCCTTCATCGTCGAGGCCGCCGGCGGAGTTGGCAGCCCCTACCGAGAGGGCTTGCGCAAGACACTCCACCCGGAACGGGCAACCTGCGCAAAGCTTCTTGTCATGCGCTTCCTCGATCTCATGAATTGCCAGCGCGGATCCGTACTCAGTTGAATTCGCGCCGCCTGAGAAGTCTTTCGGGTTGGGCCACGAGCTGAAATGCACGACATTCTCGAGGCACGGCAACGTCGCGCCAGCCGGTATCAAAGTGTAAACGTGATGTTTTTTGGCTCTGATATGAACGGCCAGCAGCTTTCGCGCTGCCTTCTCGGATTCTGAGTCCGTAATTTCCCGATCGAATTCGACTAAATCTTCGGGCATCGGTGGTGCTTCGAGATTGGCTACGATTTCCGCGAATAAAGGAAAGCTCTCTTCGAAATCTATTCCGTTCAGATTCGCTCTCGACGTGGTTGTCAAAGTTTCTTCCTTTCAAGCTCGCTGGCTAGCAGCTCAGCGCTTCATTTTCATCAGGAACTGCGTTACGGCCGGATCCGCTGCCTCGGGCTCGCCCAGAAAATCTCGAGCAATTTTGTAGCTCTGGCGAGCCAGGTAAGACCGGATTCCTCCGGGGAAGACGAGAAGTCCAACGCTCAGAGGAACCGTGTTCTGGCCATTGGTCGGCGCGAACACCACGATCGCCTTTACCGTTGCCTGGGGAAGCGCTTTCGAATAGCGCTCGACGCCCAGCTCCATCTGTTTACTCAGGGCCCATTCGCTGTCGTCCTTTCGGAGCGGGCGAATGCCTCTCATCGGCCGCTTCAGAACCGGAATGGTCCAGTACACGTACCTTGGGTTCCATGCTTTGATATCAATCATGAGGACGCGGTTGCCGCTCACGAGACAGATGTCAATATCGCCCTTCATCTCGGACCTATCTGTCATGGAAGCTGGTACCGAGAGACTGGTGAACTTGGCGTAGTCCTTGGTTAGGCGGTTGGTGTTGAACCCTCGACTCATGAAGAGTTCACCCTTGGCGCCCACTTCATAGCGTTCTTCGCCGAACTTCTGCTTTGCCTCGTCGACGAAGCGACTTGAATCACCGTCATCGCTGAAGAATCCCATTCTGGGCAACCTCGATCTCTTCGGTCTGCCGGGAGATGAGCTGGTCCACGCTTGCCGCGAGGTCCGCGGCCTTCGCGAAGACGTCTTGTTCCGTTGTGGGCTGGATGGGTGAGCCGACCCAGCGTCCGCTGGCGTGGCGTAGTCCGATTTTCAGCCACTTCAAGCTCTCGTCTACCTCTTCCCGTTGTTCCTTGGTGAGTGAGCGCCTATTGGAATCGAGGTGTGAGTGCAGCTTGATCGATTCGGCCGCGAGACGCGCTCTGTGCTTACCACTCACCTTCATGGTGGGCAGGAAGAAAGGAGGCTTGTTACCGGATGTACTCACTTCAAAATTTTCTGCGAATCGAACCACGTTTCCCCCTCGGATCACCGTAAAATCAACTGTCTCGATTTTATCTATTTCTATTATATATCGTAACGTTTCGCGATGCTAGAACCGAAAGACATTTTCTACGGGTAACTCGGCCGCACTTCTTAAGTACGATAGTTAGAGAGTAAGAAATCCTCATTCGTACCGTCGTTCAAGAATCTGGGCGTTCGACGGTTACCATTTCGGATCATCTACATCGAAAATCGCTGAGTACTCGACAAAACTCAAATCACCCGTCTCAATTCAGAACTCCTCGATTCGCTATCACTTGGCGAATCCAGGAGTTCTTCGGTTAACGGCCTAGGCCAGAAAGAAGGGCACAACATGAGCGACACATTCCCGGATGAGGCGCGACACTCCGAGGAGGCGTATGAAGCGATCCGGCAAGTTGGGGACGGGCAGACCTCCAGCCTCCCGGCCCCTTGGGCATACGACGTCATCGGCAATCTGATGAATGCGAGCTTGCAACTGCCTCGAGCGTTCAAACACCTTTCCAACGGCCTCGCCATCTCCCTCACCCAGTTCGAGATGGTTGAGGAAGATGGCGCCGATCCATTGAAGCGAAATGCGGCCGCGAGAGCGCACCTGGCACAGGCAGGCGAATTGGCCAAGCAGCTGGCCGCAGAACTCGAGGCGGCACAGTCCGCAATCTCGCAGCAGGTCTACGCGCGCCCCAGACGAATGCGACCCTGACCAATGCAGCCCAGGGTGCTTGCTAGCTAGGCAGCGTCAGTGACCCAAGTGGGTGCGCCTACAAGCTCACGTGCAGTGCTCCGCGCGAAACCCTCTCCGTACTTCCGGTTCAGCAGTTTTGATGCGAGCACTTCCTCGATGGCGGAAATGAGTGCTGGATCCGTCAATCTCGCGGTTGCTATTGCTCCTCTGGCGGCAGCGCGCCAATCGGGGATCATGTCTTCACGGGCGTCCCGCGTACTTCGACGTCCAGCCATCGGTGAGAGGGGGATGGGGTAATGCTCGACGATCTGGGTGACGAAATCGTATGCAGCCGAAGTGATCTTCTTGATCCGGACAGCCTCATCTCTTCGAGCCTTCGCGGCCACTGCGTAACGCTCGGCTGCCATGGCCTGAGCTTCTCGAGGCGACACGCGATCTCCGGTAATCGGATTCACGCGACCGTGTTTGATCTCGTCGGCGACGCCGTCGAGGATCTCATTCAGATATCGGATCGTGTGCACGGTTAGGTGCAAAGCCTCCCCATCGGTTTCAGTGCCGTCCGGCCCTCTGATCGGGAACGGGTTGCCGCTCAGTGCCGCCCTGAGCTTCTTCTCGACCGGTCTGTGTGTGATCAACTCTTTGTCGGCCGTTTCGGCGCTGGATTCCTGCCAAGTTAGTGGCTGGTTTCCTGCCAAAAGAGCACTAAGAATCAGGCCAGCAGCTCCCCGCCGCGAAATGGGGTTCGGGGACTGCGCGAGATTGAGATCACCC
>NZ_QYRT01000007.1 GCF_004923255.1 Subtercola vilae
CCTCCGGGGAGGGTGGGGGCGCCACCACAACGCCCCAACCCCACCCTGCTCTGCTCGGCTAGTTGCCCGAGCTGGCCGTCTCGATGGCCGTCTGCATGTCGGCCAGCGCCTGGTCGACAGTCTTGTCACCCTTGATCGCCGCATAGGCGTTCGTCTCGACAGCCTTCGTCACGGCGGGGTAGAACGGCGTCACCGGGCGCGGTACCGCGCTGTCGATCGACGTCTTGAGCGTGGCGAGGTAGGGAAACTGAGCCTGCAGGCTCGCATCGTCGTAGACCGAGCTCAACACAGGGGCATTCGACGCCTGCGTCACGAAGAACTTCTGCGTCTCTGCGCTCTCGAGGAAGGTGAGGAAGTCGTGCGCCGTGGCCTTGTGCTGCGAGTACACGCTGATGGCGGCGTTGTGGCCGCCGAGCGTCGAAGCGCCGGTACCGGTGTCGCCGGGCAGCGGGGCGACGCCGAACGTGCTCTTCACCGTCGAGCTGCCGTCGGTCGAGGCGAGGCTGTAGACGTAGGGCCAGTTGCGCATGAAGAGCAGTTTGCCCGCCTCGAACGCGGTGCGACCCTGCTCTTCTTGATACGTGATGGCGTCTTTCGGAATGTTGCCGTTCGCATACGCCGCGACCAGCTTCGTGAGGCCGGCTTTTGCCTGCGGCGTGTTGAGCGTGGGCGTCTTTCCGTCGGCGGCGACGATCGAGCCACCGGCGGTGTTGATGGCCTCAGACACGTTCACCGTGAGGCCCTCGTAGTCGGCGAACTGGCCGGCGTAGCAGTCGATGCCCGCGGTCTTGGCGATGTCGCAGTCTTTCATCATCTCGTCCCACGTCTTCGGCGGGGTGGGCACGAGGTCTTTGCGGTAGTACAGCATGCCGCCGTCGGAGGTCTGCGGGGCCGCGAACAGGGTCTTGTTGTAGGTGGCGCTCACCACGGTGGGCTTCATGAGCCCCGACGTGTCGATGGCCATGGTGTCGGTGAGCGGCTGCAGCCAGCCTTTGGCGGCGAACTCCGCCGTCCACACAACATCGACGTCGACGACGTCGTAGTTCTGGTCTTTGGCCTGGAAGTGCTGCACGAGGTCGTCGTGTTGCTGGTCGGCCTGGTCGCTCTGCTCTTTGAACGTGACCACCTGGTCGGGATGCGCGGCATTCCACTTGTCGATCAGCGGGCGCACGACGTTGTTGTTGTCTTTGCCCTGTACATACGTGATGGGCCCGCGCGACGACAGGGTGGCGTCGCTGCTGGCGCCACCCGTACTCGAACCCGTGGTCGAACCCGCCGTGCATCCGGTCAGCGCGGCCCCCACGATGGCGATGCCGGCGACGCCGACGAACATTTTTGATACGTGCACTGTGTGACTCCTCATCGAGCTACGGCGGCTCTGTTGAACCGCCAAAACTGAATCTTACTCGATTAATGAGTGATGCTCACACCTTTGTACTGAAAAACACCAGAGCACAAAAAAGAGGTGCCCGCCGCACGAATGCGAAGGGCACCTCTTCGAAGTGGAACGAGATTACTTGATGGTAACCGTCGCGCCGGCTTCCTGCAGCTGAGCGGCTGCCTTGTCGGCAGCTTCCTTGTTGACGCCTTCGAGAACGGGCTTCGGGGCTCCATCGACGAGTGCCTTCGCCTCACCGAGGCCGAGGCTGGTGATCGAACGCACCTCCTTGATGACCTGGATCTTCTTCTCGCCAGCGGCCTCGAGGATGACGTCGAACGACGTCTTCTCTTCGACCTCGTCGACGGGAGCGGCGGGGCCAGCGGCACCGGCAGCGGCGACGGGAGCCGCAGCGGTGACCTCGAAGACCTCTTCGAACTTCTTCACGAACTCGCTGAGCTCGATGAGCGTGAGCTCCTTGAATGCTTCAATGAGCTCGTCTTGTGACAGCTTTGCCATTATTTATCTCCTTCTTGGGTTTGCTTTTCACGCAGTGCTTCGACGGTGCGAACAGCCTTCGAGAGCGGTGCGTTGAACAGGTATGCGACACCGAACAGCGAGGCCTTGGCGGCACCGGCGAACTTCGCCAGCAACACCTCCCGGCTTTCGAGGTCGGCGAGCTTGTTTACCTCTTCGGCGGTCAGCGGCTTACCGTCAAAGTAACCGCCCTTCACCGTCAGAAGAGGGTTTGCCTTGGCAAAGTCGCGCAGGGCCTTTGCAACGGCCACGGGGTCACCGTGAACGAATGCGAGTGCAGACGGGCCGACCAGCTCTTCGTCGAATGACGAAATACCAGCCTGGTTTGCCGCAATTTTGGTCAGCGTGTTCTTTACCACGGCGTACGTGGCGTGCTCACTGATGGAACGACGCAAGCTTGTCAGCTGCGACACAGTGAGACCGCGGTACTCAGTAAGCAGTACAGCAGTCGAGGTTTCGAACAGGTTCGAGAGCTCGGCTACCGTGGCTTCTTTGTTCGCCATGGCGCTCCTTGGATAAGTTGTGCTGGCAGCCCCAGAGACGCAACTAAAAAAAGCTCCACACAGGAGTGCGGAGCTTGAGAAAAACGCAAGGCTTCGAACACCTGCGCGGGCTTTCGCTAGAGCGAAACTTCGACCATCACACCCGAACCCATCGAAACAGATTCAGGCACAACGATAACCAGCGGTCTTTGGCTTCATTCACAATAACCGATTACCGGGGCAGGTGCAACTTCTGCGGAGAACCGAACACGGTGTCGACACCCGGCGAGAACAGAATCGAGTCAGGCGGGCGGTTGGCGACGCCAGGCAGGCCGGCCCGCGAGAGCAGTGTGTCAGAGAAGTCGAGCAGTTCTGCCTTCTGAAGCGGCCACGGCTGGTGCTTGTTCGGCATGTAGACGGTGCGGCCGAACTGGCGGCTGAAAAGGGCCCAGCGTGCCGTGAGAAAGTCGGCCAGGGCATCCGGATGCTCGATGCGTTCGCCGGGGCGCACCGAAATCGCCGAGTCGACCGAACCGCGCGGGCTCGAGTGTCTGCGGGAGGTGTAGACCAGCGTGCCCGCGGTTCTTCGCACCCGCATGTGCGACCAGATATAGGGCAGGGCGAACGCCGCCCTGGCCGCGGCCACCGCAGCGAGGCGTTCGGCTTCGAGCGAGAGAAAGACGACACCCTTTCGCCCTTCGGCGTCGCGGGCGTAGAGGCGCACGTTGGTCTCATGGAAGGTTCCGTAGAACGGCAGAGCGGGAGAGGGCCCGAACCGGGTGTTGCGGAGCGTGAACGGGATGAGCCCCACCCACGAACTGCCGTCGAACTCGTCGGGCACCACACCGGGCGGCATGAGCGACGCCGCGTCGGCCGTGTCGATGCGCCAGTGCAGAAACGTCACGTTGCGCCACTGCTGACTCAGAATGGGCCGGGCGATGTCGTTCGGAGAAAAACTCACACCGCCCATTCTGTCGTGAATCTCAGTGCAGCAGTGCGCCCTGCGCATTGAGCACGTTCTTCTCCCCGGCCTCCACCGGGAACGAGAGGCGGTTCTGCGCGGGCGGCATGGGGCAATTGAAGTGATACGAGAAAGCGCACGGGGGCAGATAGGCGCGGTTGAAGTCGAGCGTGATGGTGCCGTCGGCGTCGGGCACAACCCGCATGAAGCGGCCCACCCCGTAGGTGGAGTCGCCGCTGGTGGCGTCGGAGAAGACGAGCAGCAGGCCACCGTCATCCTGAAAGGCCGCCAGGCTCACGTCGGCTCCGTCTTTCGTGAAGGTGATCTCGGCGGGCACGACGCGCTCGCGGGTCTTGCCGCCGTCTTTGAGGTGCTCGATTCCGATGGCGCGGCCACCCTGAATGGGAGTGAACTGCGCCTCGACCACCCACGAGGGGTCGAAGTCGAAGGCGTCGATACGGCCGAAGTCGCGGTTGGCGTCAGAGCAGGCATCCCACACCCGCAGGGCATAGGTGCCCTCTTCGCTGGCGACGACGTACCCCGTGACGGTGTCGCCGAACCGAACCTCGGAGGGCCGGTCGGAGTCTTTGCCCCGCACCACCACGCTGCCGTCGACGGGCACTCCGTCGACACTCAGGCCATCGGCCGCGGCGGCTTCGAGTCGCAGGCCCGACTCGCCTGCCGGCAGCGGAAACCAGGTGCCCGCGACACCGTACGAGGTCTGGCCGGTGGCGGGGTCTCCGGTGATCCACTCGGTGTTCACGAGAGAGAGGTTGCCCTGCGGGCTCGTGACGTAACGGCGGCGGGCCTCGCGAAAGGCGGCGAGCTGGGTCGGGGTGTGCTGAACGTCTGTGACCATGTCTTGTGCAACCCCCGATGCGCCCGATTTATTCGCCGCGGTCACGCCGCCGCGCCGCGCCACACGACGGGCAGCAGCACCCGGAAGACGGTGTTGCCCGGCACGCTTTCGACCGTCACGGTTCCGCCGTGTGCTTCAGCCACGGCGTACACGATGGCGAGCCCGAGGCCCGTGCTGCCGGCGTGCCGCGAGCGCGACACGTCACCGCGCACGAACCGCTCGAACAGGGTCGGCAGAATCTCTGCGTCGATTCCGGGCCCGTCATCGGTGACGCTGATGACGGCGTACGTCACCCCGTCGACGACTTCTTCGGCCAGACCGGCTGTCACATGCGTGCCCGGAGGCGTGTGCAGTCGGGCGTTCGCCAGCAGGTTCGTGGTGATCTGGTACAGCCGGGGGCCGTCACCCTCGATCTCGATCGGCTCTTCCGGCAGGTCGAGAATCCAGTCGTGGTCGCGGCCGGCGGCGTGGGCGTCACTGACGGCGTCGACCAGCGTGAGTGTGAGGTCGACGGTGTCGTGCGCGACATCGGGCCGGGAGTCGAGCCGGGCCAGCAGCAGCAGGTCTTCGACCAGCGAGGTCATGCGCTTGGCCTCCGACTCGATGCGGGTGAGCGAGTGGGTCACGTCGTCGGGCAGCTGATGGTCTTGCCGGCGGGTGAGTTCGGCGTAGCCGCGAATCGAGGCCAGCGGAGTGCGCAGTTCGTGGCTGGCATCGGCGACGAACTGGCGCACCTTGTCTTCGCTCTGCTGGCGCGACGTGAGCGCCGATGCGACGTGCTCCAGCATGCGATTGAGCGCAGATCCGACCCGCCCCACCTCTGTGTTGGGGTTGGTGTCGCTCTCGGGCACCCGCACTGCGAGCGCCACCTCACCGCGATCGAGCGGCAGTTCTGCCACGTGTTCGGCCGTGTCGGCCACTCGCTGCAGGGGCCGCAGCGAGTACCGGATGATCAGACCACCGATGAACACGGCCACAATCAGCCCCAGCACCGTGACAATCAGCGTGACGATGATCTGCTGGCCCACGGTGTTCTGCACCGAGGCGAGCGAAAGGCCAATGACGGCAGTGTCACCGCTCGTGGTCACCAGCGAGACGACGCGGTACTGGCCGAGCGACCCGCCGAGGTCGACGGTCACGGGCGCCTTGCCGGTGGGCAGCGCCTGCAGTTGACCGGCCTGGCTGGCCGAGAGAGCGGCGATCTCGTTGGTCAGCGAGGAGGTGTCGGTATTGGCCACGACCGCCCCGGAGTAGATGAGTTGACCGCCCGAGATGATGGCACCCACAGTGCCCGTGGGCTGGCGGTCGAGAAAGGTGGTGGCGTCGCCGCCCCGCAGCTGAAGGCTGTACGTGCCCGGAGGGGGAACGCTGGTCGAGCCGCTCTGGGCACGGCTACCGGGAAGCTGGGCATCCAGCCGGCTCACCAGCACACCGTTCAGCGCAAGAGTACTGACAAGGCCGATGGTGAGGCCGAGCAGAGCGATCAGTACGGCGACGCTGAGAATGAGGCGGCGGCGAAGGGTCACGGGGCGGTCTTCAGCATGTAGCCGGCACCGCGAACCGTGTGGATCATGGGCGCGCGCCCGGCGTCGATCTTCTTGCGGAGGTACGAGATGTAGATCTCAACCACGCTCGAACGGCCGCCGAAGTCGTAGCTCCACACACGGTCGAGGATCTGGGCCTTGCTGAGCACCCGGCGGGGGTTGCGCATGAGAAATCGCAGCAGCTCGAATTCGGTGGCGGTCAGCTCAATGGAGTCGTCGCCGCGGTGCACTTCGTGGCTGTCTTCGTTCAGAACAAGGTCTCCCACGACAACCTCGGGGTCGACCGCGTCGGTGACGAGAACCGTGGAGCGCCGAAGCAGGCCCCGCAGGCGCGCCACCAGCTCTTCGAGGCTGAACGGCTTGGTGACGTAGTCGTCGCCGCCCGCCGTGAGCCCGGCGATGCGGTCGTCGAGCGCGTCTTTGGCGGTGAGAAAGAGAACCGGTGTCTCCTGGCCGTCGGCGCGAACCCTCGACAGAACCTGCAGACCATCGATGTCGGGCAGCATCACGTCGAGAACGATGACGTCGGGGCGAAACTCGCGGGCGAGGGTGACGGCCGTGCGGCCCTCGCTGGCCGTCTTCACCTCCCAGCCCTCGTAGCGCAGTGCCATTGAGAGCAGGTCGGTGAGGGTGGGCTCGTCGTCGACGACGAGTGCGCGAACCGGTGAACCGTCGGCGCGGGAGAGGCGCGGGCGGGCAGCGGTCGAACTGGAAGGGAGCCTCGAATTGTCTATGGTCACACCCCCAAGTATCCGAATGTTTCTATGACCAGTCTATGAGCCCCCTAGGTCGCACCTGTGAGTTCGGCTGTGCGCGCGGGTGAGTAATCCTTCAGGCTCAGCTGATTCATAGGAATTTCTCTGGCTCCCGATAAGCATCGCTTCTAGCGTGACGCCGTTCACTACTATTCACAGCTTCGAAGGAGCCTCCCTTGTTCGGTACGTATCTGCGGCGAGAGCTTCTGAATCGGCGCAAGCAGACGATCATCATCTCCATAGGAATGGCGCTGGCCATTGGCCTCGTCATTCTGGTCAATTCGTTCTCTGCCGGAGTGCAGAACGCTCAGGCCTCCGTTCTGCAGTCGGTGTATGGCGTCGGCACAGACATCACCATCAGCCAAGCCGCCACCCCGCCCACGGCCGGCGCGACCGGTGGCGGCCAGCAGGGCTTCGCCTTCGGCTCCGGTGACGGTGCGAGCACCGGGGGCACCACGAACCTCAGTCAGTCGCGCCTGACGAGTACCCCCACGCAGACGGTGTTCGATGCCACCCAGCTCGCGACCGTTCAGGCCGTCAGCGGCGTCGCGGCCGCCACCGGAACACTGTCACTTGAGAACGTCACGTTCAGCGGTCAGATTCCGCAACGGGGCACCGGAGCATCCGGAACCGGCGGTACCCGCACCGGCGGCGCCGCACCTTCGACCGCCGCACCCACGGGCGGCGCAGACGGCGCCGGCGGCAGTGCGTTCAACCTCAACCGCTTCAGTGTGCTGGGCCTTGACCCCTCTGGCGACTCCGTCGGCCCGCTCTCGGCCGTCACCCTCGCCGACGGGCGCCTGCTGAGTGCAGCCGATGCCGGAACCGACAACGCTGTGCTCGACGCGAACTACGCCACCTCGGCCTCACTCGCCACCGGCGGCACCATCGCCATCGCCGGCACGACCTTCACCATCGTCGGTACCGTGAGCTCGTCTGGCTCCGACTCGGCGACGGCAGCAAACGTCTACATCCCGCTCGACGTGGCGCAGACTCTCTCGACCAACACCGGCAAGATCAGCAACATCTACGTTCAGGCCTCATCGTCGAGCGCTGTCGACCAGCTGCAGACCACCCTCAAGGCGGCTCTGCCGACGGCCACGGTCGACACGCAGGCCGACCTCGCTGCGACGGTCTCCGGGTCACTCTCGACCGCGTCGACGCTCGTTTCGAACCTCGGTACCTGGCTCTCGATCCTCGTGCTGGCTGCGGCGTTCCTCATCGCCATTCTCTTCACCATCTCGGGCGTCACCCGGCGTACCCGTGAATTCGGCACACTGAAAGCCATCGGCTGGAGCAACCGGCGCATCGTCGGCCAGGTCGCCGGCGAATCTGTGGTGCAGGGTCTCATCGGTGGAGTGATCGGTATCGCAGTCGGCATCGCCGGCATCGTCGTGGTGAACATCATCTCGCCGACGCTGAGCGGGTCTGCCTCGACCGCCGGCGGCGTGGGTGGGGCGGCACGACGGGCCGCAGGTGCGGCAGCCGGTGGCGGTACGACCCCCGGCGGCGAAGGCGGCGGTTTCGGTCAGCGCGCAGCGGGCGGTGGCGGCTTCGGTGCCGCTGCCCAGCAGGCCGCGACGACGGTCACGCTGCACGCGCCGTTCACGATCGAGATCGTTCTGATCGCTGTGGGGCTCGCCATTCTCGGCGGACTGCTCGCGGGCGCATTCGGTGGGTGGCGGGCCGCTCGGCTGCGCCCGGCTGAGGCGCTGCGTTCGGTGGGCTAGCCCTGGGCTCCACCGCCTGCCAGACACCTTTTTCTGACGAATGACCTCGAGGAGATCATCCATGTACCAACTGACCAATGTGACCAAGACCTACAACGCCACCAAACGTAAGGTGACGGCGCTCGACGATGTGACTCTCACCATTCAAGACGGCGAGATGGTTGCCATTCAGGGCCCGACCGGCGGTGGCAAGTCGACACTGCTGCAGATGCTCGGCGCGCTCGACCGGCCCACCTCCGGCGACGTGACGCTGGGTGCCTCGATGCTGTCGAAGCTCGGCGACCACAAGCTGGCCGAGATTCGGGCGAAAGAGATCGGGTTCGTGTTTCAGGGATTCAACCTGATTCCCACGCTGACGGCCGAAGAGAACGTCGAGACGGCACTCGCACCGCTCGGGGTGTCGGGCTCTGAACGCCGTACACGGGCTCGGGATGCCCTGGCCTCGGTCGGGCTCTCCGACCGCTTCACGCACCTGCCTGCCGAGCTCTCGGGCGGGCAGCAGCAGCGTGTTGCGATCGCCCGTGCGCTCGTCAAGCGCCCCGAGGTGCTGTTGGCCGACGAGCCCACCGGAAGCCTCGACGAGGAGACCCGCGACGAGATCATGGAGCTGCTCGAAGGGTTCTGGCGAGAGCAGGGCCTCACGCTCATCATCGTGACGCACGACACCGCCGTGGCCCGGCGGGCCGGGCGGCGCCTGCACATCAAGGCCGGCAAGGTGCGCGAGGTCTAGGGGGTTACGGTGTCGCGCCAGGAGTGCTGCGGGTCGTAGCCGAGCACGCGGCGTGCCTTGCTGATCGACAGCAGCGTCTCGTGGTCGGTGAGCTCGCCGCGCACGGGCGTGTCGGGGAAGACCTCGGCGATGAGTTCGGCGTTCGGGCGCGACATGACGGTGTCGGCTGCCGCGATGATGAACCGTTCGAAGCCCTTACCCTGCCATTCGAGTGCCTTCAGCACTGCATGAGCGCCGTCGCGGGAGTCGATGTAGCCCCACAGATTCCATTTGCGTGAGCGGGCGTCTGCGTCGAAGCTGGGGAATTCGACGTAGTCCTCGGGATACATGACATTCGAGAACCGTAGCGCCACGATCTTCAGCTCCGGATCCCACCGGGTCAGCTCGATCTCAAGCTGTTCCTCGAGCACTTTTGTGAGCGAGTAGACGCTCTCGGGGCGGGCCGGGTACTCCTCGTCCACCGGGATGTAGGGCGGCGAAACGTCGAACGGCAACCCGAGCACGGTCTCACTCGAGGCCGTCACGATGTTCTTGATGCCTGCCCGTTTCGCCGCCTGCAACACGTGGAACGTCGAGAGCATGTTGTTGTCGAACGTCGCCACATCACTCAGGATGCTCGGCGCCGGTATCGCGGCCAGGTGCACCAGGGCATCCAGAGAGTCGTACCGGTCGTTGACGCCCATCAGGGCATCCACTGTCTCGCCGTAGTTCGTGAAGTTCACTCGCACTTCGCCGTATTCACGGCCGCCCGTCTGGTCGAGGCTGAACACCTCGTGGCCGGCGTCACGGAGGTAGCTGACCACCGTGCTGCCCAGCTTGCCTGATCCACCGGTTACTGCAATGCGCATGATGCTCCTCGTTGAGTCGTTTCACAGACGTGTTGGTACAAGTCTGTCACCGAAACCGGAGGAGAATGAAACCGTGACCACCGCCTTGACTCTGACCTTCCCGTGGGAAGAGGAGCAGGCCGTAGCCGAGGCGCCTTCTACCCGGCCTCCCGCACACCTCTCGCGCATCGTGGCCGACTCGACCGACCGGGTCGCCTGGATCCGCGCCCGCAGTCGCGGCGTGACCGCCACCGACGCTGCTCGCCTCACTACGCAGCGGTCGGTCGAGAACGCCGCGTACGACAAGATCAATGGCAACAACTTCGGTGGCAACGCTTACACCGACCACGGCAAGATTCGCGAGCCCGAGATCGCAGCGTGGGTTCTGCGGCACTACGGCATCGCACCGAGCACCACACTCTTTCACGCTCACGGTCGGCCGCTGCACCTCGCCACCCCCGACGGCATCGCCGTCACGGCCGCCGGCGACACCGAGCTGGCCGAGATCAAGACCACCAACAAGGCGTGGAAGTCGATTCCCCGCCACTACCTGCGCCAGGTCTGGTGGCAGCAGTACGTACTCGGGGCCGAGCGCACGCTGGTGGTGTGGGAGCAGCACAGCGCCTTTGTGCCCGTCGCCGCCGAGCCCGAGTGCCGCTGGGTCGACCGCGATGAGAACGAGATCGCGCTGCTCGTTCAGCTCGCCGACCAGCTGCTGACCCTGATGCAGCGCCGCTGAGGTACTGGGATACGGCCGGGGTACCACCGACGAACGGTCAGACATCAGTTGAGGTTACCTCGCTCATGAGATAGTCTCGCATAATGTCAGTTCGTCGAACTTCTCTCGCCTTACGCTCCGCCGCCGCCGGCGTCAGTACCGTCGGTCTTGTCATGGCCGCCGTGCTGCTGACGGCCGGGGCGGCTGAGGCCTACGCAGGCGTCACAGTCGGGCCGATGCCCATGGGAGTCGCCTTCGACTCCGTCTCGCGCGTAGGTTTCTCGGTGAATTCGGGCGACAACACGCTGTCGACGTTCGACGGAGACGACAGCTCGAAGACGAGCCAAACGATCTCTGGGCTCGGAACGAACCTCGGTGCGATCGCCGTCGACTCATCGAATCACAAGGTGTACGTGATTCGCGACAACAACAGTGTCTCGATGCTTCGCGAAGACGCGCTCACCGCCGGAGCGACCCCCGTCTCGGTCGACCAGAAGCCCGCCGATATCGCGGTCGACTCAGTAACGCACACGGTGATCGTCAGCACCACACTGAACAGAACCATCTCTCTCTTCGACGGCTCGCTCGACACTCCCACCTACCGAACTGTCGCGCTGCCAGCAATTCCACGCTATGTCACCGTCGACCCGGCAACACACACCGTGTACGTCACGGCGGGAACCGACTCGGTCATCTCATTCGACGAGACGGCGGCCGTTCCTACCCTCACCACGGTCACGGGACTGCCTGACGCGAGAGGTATCGCCGTCGACCCGGGAACCGGCCGCGTCTTCGTGACCGACTCGTTCGACGGCAGCGTGAACTACTTCGACAGCACGGCCACGGTACCCACGGTGTCGACACTGCTTCTCGGCGCCGCACCCACGGGCGTGACCGTCGACCCCTTCACCCATAACGTCTTCGTCGTCGTGGGAACTCGTCTACGCCTCGCCCAGTTCGACGGCAGAGATCCTCAGGGGTCGAACCTCGAGTTGCTCGAAACCGATTCGAACCCGCGCGGCCTTGCGCTCGACACCGTGGGGCACCGCCTCTTCGTGACCGGCGATGTGAACGACGTTCGGTTTATCGACCCCGACCCGCTCGCCGCGCCGTTCCCGCCTCGCATCACCTCGGCCGCCCCTCCGGCCGCTCGCGTCGGTGACGCGTACAGCTTCACATTCACAGCCGAAGGAACCCCAGCACCCGTCTTCACCGTGGGCAACCTGCCATCGTGGCTGACCTTCGATGGCATTGCCACGATCTCCGGCACGCCCGACAGCATCGACCCCGTGCGTATTTCCGTCACGGCAACAAACGGGCAGCGCCCGCCGGCAGCCGTGCAGTACAACATCCAAGTCAACCCCTCCACTTCAATACCGACGCCTCCGCCGACGACCCCGCCCGCCACACCCAACCCTGGCTCGGGAACTGGAACCAGTACTGGCATTGGAGTACCCAGTAGCTCGCCATCCCTCCCAGCCAGCACCGGCAGCAACTCGCTGGGAACAACCAGCATCAGTTCAGGGCACCAGCTGGCCAGCACCGGTCTCGACCTCCTGAGCTATTGGCCCCTGGCGGCCGCTGCCGCGTTGATCGTCGGTGCCGGGCTGGTCACCGTTCGATCGAGGTCGAAATCACGACCCGCATCACGCCCGAAACCGCCGTCGACATCAGGGCCGACCCCAGAGTAAACACCACAACAACAACCCATCGGCAAATGGCGGTGCACCCCCCACTCGGGGTGCACCGCCATTTGCAGCTGTCGCGACAAAAACCGAGCTTGAGCAAGCAAAGTTTGTTAGCAACAAGGTGACACCCTCGTAACATCTCTGTATCAATAGCGCGCTTTACTTAGGTCGTGGGGCCCCCTAACGGGCTACGCCCATTCGATACCTCGCGATTCACCTGTGGGGTTGATTCCACCACCAGGAAGGCTACCGATGACGCAGCAAACGACTGGAGTGAGTCACTTGTCGAACCCGAAAGCGGAGAGCACAGGAACCATCGATCGCCCGACCAGCATGCGGGCCGCCGTCATCGACGCCACGGGGTCGCCCGAGGTTCTGCATGTTTCCACGGTGCGACTGCCCGAACGCATCAATGCCGAGGTTCTGGTTAAAGTCGCCGCCGCGGGAGTGAACCCTCTCGACGCCAAGACCCGCGCCGGTCGCGGCGTGAGCGCGGCCATCCCGAGCTTTCCCTACATCGTCGGGCAAGACTTCAGCGGCATCGTCATCGAGAGCCCCTACGAAGGCCACCCGCTGAAGCCGGGTGACGAGGTGTACGGCATGCTGAGCGCCCCTCGCGGCCAGGGCTCCTACGCCGAGTACGTGTCGGCTCCGAGTCTTCAGGTGTGCAAGAAGCCCGGTCGGCTGTCGCTGATCGAGGCGGCAGCGGTTCCGGTCGCCGCCCTCACCGCCTGGGGAATGGTGGTCGACGTGGCGAAGGCGCACGAGGGCCAGCGCATCCTGATTCATGCAGCCGCCGGCGGGGTGGGCCACTTCGCCGTGCAGTTCGCGGCGTACTTCGGCGCCTATGTCATCGCCACCTCATCGCCACGCAACGCGAGCTGGCTGCGTGAGCTCGGCGCGGCCGAGATCATCGACTACACCTCGACGCGGTTCGAAGACGCCGTGTCGAACGTCGACGTTGTCATCGACCTCATCGGAAACGTGCACGACGACACCGGCACCCGCTCGCTTCAGACACTCCGCCCCGGCGGCCTCATCGTGAACGCGCCCACCGGCAGCTGGCCGACCCTGATTCCGGATGCCCATGCTCTCGGTCTTCGCGCCACCACCTACAAGGTCTCCCCTGACGCCTCCACCCTCACCGTCATCAGCCGGCTGATCAACTCGGGCGATGTGCTCGTGCACGTCGACGAAGTCTTCGATCTGGCCGATGCCGCCGAAGCCCACCGCCGCATCGAAGAGGGCCACACCCGCGGCAAACTCGTCATCTGCCTGGCCGACCAGATCTAGCCGCGCTCCCGCAGCACCCCGCGCCCCGTCAGAGGGAGAGGAGTCAGAGGCGGCGCTCGCGCACGAAGTCGTTTTCGAGCGAGGTTCCGACGAGAAAGGTCTTGGAGCCGACCACCGCGAAGCCGTTCTTCTCGTAGAAGCGGTTGGCCCGAGCGTTCTCGTTGTTGACGCCGAGCCAGATTCCGGATGCGCCGCGAGCCGCTGCCGCTTCGACTGACACCTTCATCAGCTCTGCCGCAATGCCGAGGCCATGATGCCCTGACACTACGTAGCACTTACTCAGCTCCGCCGTCGGACGCACGGTCAGCGCCGCCGCAACGTCAGCGTCGCCCGGTTCACCCATGACGACCATCGTGTACCCGACCGGCAGTCCATCGAGTTCGGCAACGAAGAGCATTCGAGCGTCGTCGGCGAGATACCCCGTGAACGCCTCCTCTGAGAGGTTCGTCACAATGAAGTGCTGGATTCCGGCAGCCGGCGTGTGCGGCGGGCAGGCAAGCGCAAACGTAGCGGCGGCAACAAGGGCAAGACGGTCGGCATCATCAGAACCGGCCTGGCGGTAAGAAACGGGCATCCACCCAGCCTACGACCCGCCCCACCCGCCATCCGGCTCCCGCGATGACCTCAAACGAAAGAAGGGGCCCGCCGAAGCGGACCCCTTCACGTTTTAGAAGCGCGTGCCGCTTCTAAAACAAATTGGCTCAGGCCAGTGCGTTCACATCGACCGGGATGCCAGGACCGAAGGTCGTCGAAACGGTGCCCTTGGTGATGTAGCGGCCCTTCGAGGAGCTCGGCTTCTGGCGAACGATCTCGTCGAGCGCAGCGCCGACGTTCTCGCGCAGTTGGTCGGGCGTGAAGCTGACCTTGCCGGCGACGAAGTGCACGTTGGAGTGCTTGTCGACGCGGAATTCGATCTTTCCACCCTTGATCTCGGTGACAGCCTTCGCCACGTCGGGGGTGACGGTGCCGGTCTTGGGGTTGGGCATGAGGCCACGCGGGCCGAGTACCTTTCCGAGACGACCGACCTTACCCATGAGCTCCGGAGTCGAGACGGCGGAGTCGAACGAGGTGTAGCCAGCGGCCACCTTCTCGATCAGCTCGTCGCCACCGACCTCGTCGGCGCCGGCAGCGATTGCTGCCTCGGCCGCGGGGCCCGTTGCGAAGACGATGACGCGGGCGGTCTTGCCGGTGCCGTGGGGAAGAATCACGGTGCCGCGAACCATCTGGTCTGCCTTGCGGGGGTCAACACCGAGCTTGAGGGCGACCTCAACGGTGCTGTCGAACTTTGCCGAGCCGGTCTCTTTTGCAAGAACGACGGCTTCGGCGGCGGTGTAGAGCTTGCCTTCATCGATTTTCGATGCGGCGGCCCGGTATGCCTTTGACTTGGGTGCCATTGTGAATCTCCTAAATTCAACTGATGGAGAGTGTGGTTGTTGAGCCAGGCTGGCTCTCCCACTGTCGGTCGCCGACGGCGGCCAACGGATGATCGGGGGTGAGCCCGATCGAGTCGAGAGTTACGCCTCGACCGTGATGCCCATGGAACGGGCGGTGCCGGCAATGATCAGCGACGCAGCGTCGAGATCGTTGGCGTTGAGGTCGGCCAGCTTGATCTGAGCGATCTCGCGAACCTGGGCTTTGGTGAGCTTCGCAACCTTGACGGTGTGAGGCGTACCCGAACCCTTGGCAACTCCCGCTGCCTTCTTGATGAGCTCCGCTGCGGGCGGGGTCTTCAGGATGAACGTGAACGAACGATCTTCGTACACGGTGATCTCAACCGGAATGACGTTGCCGCGCTGGTCTTCCGTCGCAGCGTTGTACGCCTTGCAGAACTCCATGATGTTAACGCCGTGCTGACCCAGCGCAGGCCCGATGGGGGGTGCGGGGTTGGCGGCGCCGGCCTTGATCTGAAGCTTGATCAGACCCGTGACCTTCTTTTTCGGTGCCATTGTTTTCTTCCTCTTTTTTGTAAACCAGCTTCAATCGCCGAAGCCGGACGCTATCGATGCCAACACAGTGGCATGAAGTTTTATTCATCGCGCCGCAGGAGCGGCGGCGCGATCATGGGATCAGAGCTTCGTGACCTGGTCGAACGACAGCTCGACCGGGGTCTCGCGCTCGAACAGCGAAACCAGAACGACGAGCTTGCCACTGGCAGGCTTGATGTCGCTGATGGTACCCGGCAGACCTGCGAACGAGCCGTCTTTGATGGTGACGGTCTCGCCGACCTCGAAGTCGATCTCGGCCGGAATGGCCCGCGAGACAGCTTTGCCGCCCTTGGCGCCAGAGGCCTTCGCCGCCGGTGCCTCGATGATCTCGACAAGGCTCTTCAACATGTTGAAGGCTTCTTCGAAACGGAGCGGAGTGGGGTTGTGCGAGTTGCCGACGAAGCCGGTGACGCCAGGGGTGTGACGAACGACAGACCAGCTGTCTTCGTTCAGATCCATGCGAACCAGAACGTACCCGGGGATGCGAACACGGGTGACGAGCTTGCGCTGGCCGTTCTTGATCTCGACCACGTCTTCCATCGGAACCTCGACCTGGTAGACGTAGTCTTCCATGCCCATGGAGCTCTTGCGGCTCTCGATGTTCTGCTTGACGCGCTTCTCGAAACCGGCGTACGAGTGGATGACGTACCACTTACCGGGCATGAAACGGAGCTCCGCACGGAACGCCTCGTACGGGTCTTCGGCTTCGGCCTCAGCCTCTTCGTCGCCCTCAGCCGCGGTGTCACCGTCGAGAGCACCGGCACCGGCACCGGCATCGCCGTCGAGCTCGGCCTGCAGCTCGAGGTCGCCCGCACTGTCGGCAGAGACCACGGAGTCGGAGACGAAGTCGTCGTCTTCGGCGTCGGTTGCGGCGCCGTCGATCTCTTCTTCGTCTTCGATGGCTTCAAGAGCGGCTTCGGTGTCGTCGGCGCTGCCGGACTCGAGCGCCTCGTTCACTTCGGCGTCGGCCTCGAGGTCGTCGACCTCGGGGTCGTCAGAGCCGGAGCCGTCTGAATCGGAGCCGATGAAGTGCTCGTCATTCGAGCCGCCATCGATGGCGCGCAGCAGTGCATCGAGGTCGGTCGGAGACTCGATCTCGATGTTGTCGCCCTCTTGCGCCTCTTCGACCTCACTCGACTGCTCTTCAGCAGCCCCGAGGTCGAGGTCGTCCCGGTTTGACTTAGACACTAAATGCGTTCCATTTCTGTTGCGAAAATTTCAGGCGACGGAAGGAACTACGAGCCGAGTGGGCTGGTTCCTGGGTCACCGAACACAAAGACGGCCATCCAGCTGAACACGAAGTCGAGGCCCGACACCAACGCCATCATGATGACGACGAAGATGAGCACAACGATTGTGAAGCTGATCAGCTCTTTGCGGGTCGGGGTTACGACCTTCTTGAGTTCTGCAATGACCTGCTTGATGAAAAGCACCAGGCGTGCAAACGGGTTGCGCTTAGCCGCCCGGTCACTCTTGGCGCGCTCGACGACAGCCTCGCTGGGTTCGTCGACTATTTTTCGTGCCACCGTCAGTACCTTTCACAAGCGATCGAAGTGAGCGAACGCTCACCACGATTTGCAGGGCGGACAGGACTCGAACCTGCAACCTGCGGTTTTGGAGACCGCTGCTCTACCAATTGAGCCACCACCCTAAAGATGCGGAGAAACCGTTGTACTTCTCTGCAAACAACTCATGGGATCAGCCAGAAATGGGCACAAAAAAGCATGGCAGATTTCAACTACCTCCACCTAGTGTAAGTCAGATCGCAGGCGACCGCAAAGGCCGCGGCGGGGCGTACGTTGGAATCATGAAAGCTGTGGTCTTCGATACTCCCGGTGATGCCTCTGTCTTGCGTGTGGGCGAGGTGCCCGAACCCGAGATCGGGCCGGACGACGTACTCATCAGCGTGGCCGCCGCGGGCGTCAACCGCGCCGACATCAGCCAGCGCCAGGGGCACTACCCGCCGCCCGCGGGCGCTCCTACCTGGCTCGGCCTCGAGGCCAGCGGCACGGTGCTCGAGGTGGGTGCTGCGGTCACCACGTTCGCGCCAGGCGACCGGGTCTGCGCCCTCCTCTCTGGCGGTGGGTACGCCGAGCGCGTCAGCGCGCCGGCCGGCCACGTGCTGAGAGTTCCCGACACCATTGATCTCGTCGATGCGGCCGGGCTGATCGAGGTCGTGGCCACAGTGTGGTCGAACGTCTTCATGCTCGCCGATCTGCGCCGGGGCGAGACGCTGCTCGTGCACGGGGGTTCGAGTGGAATCGGCACCATGGCCGTGCAACTGGGCCGAGCCTTCGGCGCCCGCGTCGCTGTCACAGCAGGTTCTGCCGAGAAGCTCGCAGCGTGCGAGGAGCTGGGGGCGAGCATCCTGATCAATTATCGAACAGAAGATTTTGTCGAACGGATGAAGGCTGAGACGAACGGGGCCCAAGTGATTCTCGACTCGGTGGGTGGGTCGTACCTCGACCGCAACATTCGGGCGCTGGCTCTGGATGGCCATCTGCTGAATATCGGAAACCTGAGTGGAGAAACAGGAGATCTGAACTTCGGGCCGCTGATGATGAAGCGCGGCACCATCCATGCCACGAGCCTGCGCGCACGGTCGGCATCGGCGAAGGCCGCGATTGTGGCCAGCGTTGCCGAGAACGTGTGGCCGCTGGTGGCGAACGGCACGGTGAAACCTGTCGTAGCCGAGAGGCTGCCCCTCGTGCGCGCCGCAGAGGCCCACGCGCTGATGGAGTCGTCGACCCACATCGGCAAGGTGCTTCTCACGCTCTGAGCCCTGCACGAAAGCTGGGAGAACGTGCGGATCGGTAACAGTGTTACCGGCGTAATACCCCTGAAACAGGAGCTCACTTAGTCTTACGTTTGGCAACACCGAAGACTACCGAGGAGTGAACGTGAGCGACCCGCAGCCCATCAACCGTTTCGAGACGCAGCCGTCGGCTGACGAACACACGGTTGTGGGCGAACATGTGCTCGTGCAGCACCCGAGTTCGGAGACGGTCAGTGCCGACGAATTCAGGGCTGCTTTTCGCAACCACCCGGCGGGTGTCGCCGTCATCACGGCCGACGCGGGCGACGGGCCTGTCGCACTCACAGCGACCTCGGTCTTCTCGGTGAGTATCGCGCCACCACTGTTGGTGTTCTCGATCTCCGAGCTCTCATCGAGCACCCCGACCATCCGGCGCGCCGACACCGTGGTGGTTCACCTGCTCGGAGCCGACCAGCTCGACATCGCGAAACTCGGTGCCACCAGCGGCATCGACCGCTTCGCAGACAC
Organism: Subtercola vilae; assembly: GCF_004923255.1. Classification (GTDB taxonomy): domain Bacteria; phylum Actinomycetota; class Actinomycetes; order Actinomycetales; family Microbacteriaceae; genus Subtercola; species Subtercola vilae. Next base: position 18,771 of record NZ_QYRT01000007.1, read on the forward strand.
GACCATCTGGAAGCGCCTGCCCACGGGTGAACCCTACTTTCCTGCAGCGCACGCCTGGATCCGCGGCCGAGTGGTCAACAAGATGGAGGCCGGCGGGTCGACCGTTGTCGCCGTTCAGGCGCTCGAGACCTACGCGCCAGAGGCGGGCGACCCGTCGGCAGATGCAGCCACGGCGCACCCTCTCGTCTACCACAACCGCACGTGGCACCGTCTCGACGAGAACTCCAAGATCCAGTAGGGATCGGTAGGCTGGCGGGGTGACTGAACGCACCAGAATCTCGCACCGCATCTCGTCGATCGCCGAATCGGCGACACTGAAAGTCGATTCCAAGGCAAAAGCGCTGCAGGCGGCCGGGCGACCGGTCATCAGCTACGCCGCCGGCGAGCCCGACTTCGCCACTCCCGACTTCATCGTCGAGGCGGCCGTCGCCGCGGCGCGAGACCCCAAGAACCACCGTTACACCCCCGCCGCGGGCCTGCCAGAGCTCCGCGAGGCCATCGCGGCGAAGACGCTCCGCGACAGTGGGCTCGAGGTCTCGCCCTCGCAGGTCATCGTGACCAACGGCGGCAAGCAGGCCGTGTACCAGTCGTTCGCCACATTGCTCGACCCGGGCGACGAGGTCATCGTGCCCACCCCGTACTGGACCACCTACCCCGAGGCCATCGCCCTCGCGGGTGGCGTGACGGTAGAGGTTTTCGCCGGCAGCGACCAGGGTTACCTCGTCACCGTGGAGCAGCTCGAGGCCGCCCGCACGCCGCGCACCAAGGTGCTGCTGTTTGTGTCTCCCTCGAACCCCACCGGCGCCGTGTACTCGCCGGAGCAGACCCGCGCCATCGGCGAGTGGGCCGACGAGAACGGCCTCTGGGTCATCACCGACGAGATCTACCAGAACCTCACCTACGACGGGGTTTCGGCCCTCTCGATCGTCGAAGCCGTGCCCTCGCTTGCCGACCGCACCATTCTCGTGAACGGTGTGGCGAAGACCTACGCCATGACCGGCTGGCGGGTGGGCTGGATGGTCGGTCCTGCCGATGCCATCAAGGGGGCGTCGAACCTGCAGTCGCACCTCTCGTCGAACGTGTCGAACGTCTCGCAGCGGGCCGCCCTGGCCGCGCTCACTGGGCCCCAAGACGCGGTCGAGGTGATGCGCCAGGCGTTCGACCGTCGCCGCAAGAGCATTGTGGCCGGGTTGAACCAGATCTCGGGCATCCACACCCCCACACCCGAGGGCGCCTTCTACGTCTACCCTGACGTGACCGGGCTGCTGAACCGGCCGTGGGGCGGGGTGACGCCGACGACCTCGCTCGAGCTCGCCGACCTGATTCTCGACCAGGCCGAAGTGGCCGTGATTCCGGGTGAGGCGTTCGGGCCGAGCGGGTTCGTGCGCATGTCGTACGCGCTCGGCGATGAGGCCCTGGCTGAGGGCGTGGCGCGGCTGCAGCGGTTGTTCGCGTAGGGCTGTTCGGGTCGGGATGCTCGAACCGGCGGTTCGGGCGGGCCTCTCGGCGGGCATCCCCCAACCGGTGGATGCCCGGGTAGACCTCCTGAGGGCTGTTGCGATCTGGATGCGAGGGCCAGCATTGCATCATGAACGCAATAGACCCGGCTGTGAGCGTCGACAAGCTCACCAAGTCGTACGGCAGCTTCACCGCTCTCACCGGAGTGACGTTCGACATCGAACGCGGAGAGACGTTCGCTCTGCTCGGGCCGAACGGCGCGGGCAAGAGCACGACCATAGAAATTCTCGAGGGGTATCGCGACCGCAGCGGCGGTGAGGCTCGCGTCTTGGGTTCAGACCCACAACGCGGCGGCCTGGCCTGGAAGGCACGCATCGGCATCGTGCTGCAGAGCTCGGGCGAGAGCGGCAACGTGACCGTTCGCGAACAGCTCACCCAGTTCGCCGGCTACTACCCGAACCCGCGAAGCGTCGACGAAGTGATCGCCGCGGTGGGGCTCGAAGACAAGGCGAACACGCGACTCAAGAGCCTCTCTGGCGGTCAACGTCGTCGTGTCGATGTGGCGCTCGGCGTGATCGGGCGCCCCGAACTGCTCTTTCTCGACGAGCCGACCACCGGGTTCGACCCTGAGGCGCGCCGGCACTTCTGGGAGCTGATCCGCTCGCTGAAACGCGAAGGCACCACGATTCTGCTGACCACCCACTACCTCGACGAGGCCGCGCAGCTCAGTGATCGTGCCGCCGTGATCGCCGCCGGAACCCTCGTGGCCATCGGCCCCATCGACACGCTCGGCTCTGATGAGGCCCGCACGCCGATCGTGCGCTGGCTGGAGAACGGCATCGCCCGCGAGCAGCGGGCCAGCGACCCCGGGCGGGTGGTTGCCGAGCTGGTGGGCAGGCTCGGCGAACCGGCGGGGCTCGAGATCGTACGGCCCAGCCTGGAAGACATCTACCTCGGGCTGGTGGGGGCGTACGAGGCAGACCTCGCATCCCGCGCATCCCACACGCCCAGACCACCCAGTGCATCCAGCACACCCAGCGCTTCCAGCACGAAAGACCAGGTGTCAGCATGACCGCAGCACTCCAGGCCCCGGCCACCCGGGCCTCCTCGTTCGGCATCGGTCGCACCCTGCGCCTCGGCGCCGCCCGCATCGGATACGAGACGAAGGTCTACTTTCGCCAGAGCGACACCCTCTTCTTCACGTTTCTCTTCCCCGTCATCATGCTCACCATCTTCTCGGTGGCATTTCAAGGCATGGGCAACATCGGCGCGAACCCCGACGGCTCGGGCGGCATCAGCCAGGCGGCCGGTTATCTGCCAGGCATGATCGCCGCGGGCATCCTGCTGAGCGGTGTACAGAACCTCGGCACCGACATCGCCATGGAGCGAAGCGACGGCACCCTCAAACGACTCGGCGGCACCCCGCTGCCTGTGCTGTCGTACTTCTTCGGCAAGATGGGCCAGGTTCTGGCCACCTCACTGCTGCAGCTGGCTCTGTTGCTGCTCGTCGCGCACTTCGCGTTCGGCGTCGACCTGCCCACAGAACCGGCCAAGTGGATGACCTTCGCCTGGGTCTATCTCCTCGGAATCGCCACCTCAGCGGTACTCGGCATCGCCATCTCGCGCCTGCCCCGCTCGGGCAAAAGTGCCACCGCCGTCATCATCCCGCCCATTCTCATCCTGCAGTTCATCTCGGGCGTCTACCTGCAGTTCGCGCTGCTGCCTGACTGGTTGCAGTCTGTGGCGAGCATCTTTCCGCTCAAATGGATGGCGCAGGGCATGCGCTCCGTGTTCCTGCCCGAAAGTTTCGCCGCAGTGGAGCCGGGCGGCGTGTGGAACCTCGCCGGCGCCGCGATTGCCCTCCTCATCTGGCTGGTCGGCGGATTGGTGATCTGCCGCCTGACCTTCCGCTGGATCCGCAAAGATAGCTAGATGATGCGCTTCAGCTGGTGGCACATGGCGGTGGCCGCGACGATCGTCGGGCTCGCGGTCATCGTGCTGCCCGACCTCGGCGCCAAACCCTCTGCCACGATCGGCGCCTGGTGTTGCCTCGGCGTACTGGGCATCGGTTATGCCGCGTTCGGCTGGCGCAATTTCACCGCCCGCGGTGACGGCACGTTTCCCGTCGGGCACGCGGTGCTGCTGTTTCCCCTGCTCGCCATCGCGTGCACCGGCGTGGGTACGGCGTTCGATCCCTCGATGGCCACCCTGCAGGCCATCGGGTTTCCCATCATCTGGTTCTCGGTCGACCCGCTGCGCCGGGCCATCATCTTGAACGTCGTACTGGCGCTTGCGGTGACCTTCGGCTTTCTCGTGTCGACCGGCACCGGCAGCGCGGCCGTGGGGTCTGCCATCGCCATCGAATCCATCTCGCTGATGTTCAGCATCGCGCTCGGCCTCTGGTTCACGTTCGCTCTGCAGCAGGGCCAAGACAACACACGCCTGCTGGGCGAGTTGCAGGCGGCGCAGGAGAAGCTGGCCATCCTGAACCGTGACAGCGGCATACTCAGCGAGCGCGAGCGGCTGGCAGGCGAGATTCACGACACCATCGCGCAGAGCCTCACCGGGCTCGTGATGGTGGCGCAGCGGTCGCAGTCGCAGGTTCTGGATGCCCTCCCTGCCGTTCGCGCCGACCTGGCGCTCATCGAAGAGATCGCCCGCGAGGCTCTCGTCGAGACCCGCGCGCTCGTGGCCTCCGTGGCACCGGTCGATGTGAACGGGGGGCTCGGTGCCGCGCTCGGTCGACTCGTCGAACGGTTCACGCGGGAGACGGGCGTGCAGATCACGCTCGACACATCGGAGTACGAGGCGCAGCCGAACGAGGTCGAGGTGGTGCTGCTGCGGTGCGTGCAGGAGGCGCTGGCGAATGTGCGGAAGCACTCGGGGGCCCGCACGGTGAGCGTGCGATTGTCGGCTGTGGGCGGCGCGGTCTCGCTGTGTGTGAGCGATGACGGGGCCGGAATGACGGTTGGGCAGCCGGTTGACCGCGGGTTCGGGCTGGCGGGAATGCAGCAGCGGCTCTCACTCGCCGGCGGAACGCTGGTACTCGGTCGTTCGGCGGCGGGCGGGGTGGAACTGCGGGTGGAGCTGCCGGGGGCGGGCGGGGTGGCAGGCTCTGTGGGGGCGGAGGCCTCTGTGGGGGTTACTGCTCCGGCTGCCGCGGAGGTGCGGGCATGATTCGGGTGCTGGTGGCCGACGATCACCCGATCGTGCGCAGCGGAATCGTGGCGCTGCTGCGGTCGGCGGGCGACATAGACGTGGTGGGCGAAGCGGTCGACGGGCTCGAGGCGGTTCGGCTGGCGCTCGAACTGCGGCCCGACCTGGTGCTGATGGATCTGCGGATGCCGGGCCTGACCGGCGCCGAGGCGACCGCGCGCGTCCTCGCGGCGCAGGCCGACGCGGCGGGCATGCGCGTGCTGGTGCTCACGACATACGACACCGACGACCACATTCTGGCGGCCATTGAGGCGGGTGCGAGCGGGTACCTCGTGAAGGCGGCGCCACAGGAGGAGATTCTCGCGGGGGTGCGCGCAGTGGCCGCTGGCCAGACCGTGCTGGCGCCATCCATCGCGTCGATGCTCGTGAACCGCATGCGCGAAGAGAAGGTGGTACTGCCGAAACTCAGCAGCCGCGAGGCCGAGGTACTGCGGCTGGTCGCGGCCGGCAGCAGCAACCCTGAGATCGCACGCACGCTGTTCATCGGCGAGGCCACCGTGAAGACACACCTGCAGCACGCCTTCGAGAAGCTGGGGGTCACCGACCGCACCCGTGCGGTCACTCGGGCCATGGAGCTGGGCCTCATCTGACCCGATCCGGGCCGCACCGGGCCGGGCCGGGCCGGAAGAGTGTGCCGGAAGAGTGGCGTCTGAAGAGGTGGGTCAGAGCACGTCGTCGACCGGGCCGAAGCCGATGAACACGGGCTCGGGCGAAAGGTTGACGCCGAACTCGGCCTGCACGCGCCACTGCACGAAGCGGGCGAGCTCGGAGATCTGCTCGGCGGTCGCTCCGCCGCGGTTGATGAGGGCGAGCGTGTGCTTGCTCGAGATGGCGGCCGACGACCCGGCCAGGGCGAATCCGCGGCGGATTCCCGCCTGCTCGATGAGCCATGCCGCGCTGAGCTTCACCTGGTATTCGATGTCGTCGGCCGCAGCAGCGAAAGGCCGTGCCGAGTCTGCGCCGTCGTGCGCACTGTCGCGCGGTGCGGGTTCGGGTGCGGCGGGTGCGGGTGCGGGTGCGGCGGGTACGACCGGCCAGCGGGGGGCGCTCAGCGGCAGGGTGCGCGCGAACGATTCGCTCACGATCGGGTTGGTGAAGAATGATCCGGCGCTGACCGAGTCGGGGTCTGCCGGGTCGAGCACCATGCCTTTGGATGCCCGCAAGCGCAGCACCGCGTCACGAACCTGCCCCACAGCCACTGCGTCGCCCACCTCGACGCCGAGCGCCTTCGCGAGCTGCGGGTACAGCACGGGTTGCCCGAGCGCGTCGGCACCGGCTCCCGCAACCGCCGTACCACCGGCACCCGCCGCAGAGCCGCCGCCATCGGGCGCAGCCAGGCGCAGCTCGACAGACACCACCACGCCCTCCCGCCCGCGCTTCAGCACCGAGGTGCGGTAGCCGAACCCAAGGTCGTGCGCCGACAAGCGCTGCAGCTCGCCGGTCTCGTAGTCGAGAAACTCCACGGCTGCGATGGCCGAGGCGACCTCCTGCCCGTACGCGCCGATGTTCTGTACGGGCGACGCTCCGGTCGAGCCCGGGATGCCCGACAGGGCTTCGATGCCGCTGAATCCGTTCTGTACGGTGAAGGCTACGAGCGAGTCCCACGGCTCACCGGCCTGCACCCGAACACGTACCGTGCCAGCCGGGTCACCGGGGGCTGCTTCGAGCACCTCGACTCCGCGCGTGGCAATGTGCACCACCGTTCCGGCGAACCCGTCGTCGCTGACGACGACATTCGAGCCACCGCCGAGGATCATCCATTCGCCGCCGCCCGACCACACCGAGAGGCAGGTGGCCACGAGGTCGGCGGGGTCGGTGACGAGCACCAGTTCGGTGGCGGGGCCGCCGACGTTCAGGGTCGTCAGCGGGGCGAGGGCGGCATCGAACCGGGTGTCGGGCATCGGAGTGGGTTCCGCGACCTACGCCGCGCCGGGGCCGGCGGCGGAGTCGGCGGAGGCGGGGTCGGCGGCCCGCGGCGCGTGCACGCGAACCTGCGCCTTGCCGAGAACCGTGGCGCCAGCCGCAGTGGCAACGATGTCGATGCGCGCGGTGCCGGCCTCGGCGTCGAGCTGCCCGACCTTCGCTGTGACCTGCACGAGGGCACCTGACATGGGGTCGACGAGCACGGGCCGCGTGAAGCGAACGCCGTAGTCGTCGATGAGGGCGGGGTCGCCGATCCACTCGATGATGGGCTGAACGGCCATGCCCATGGTGAGCATGCCGTGAGCCAGCACCCCGTCGAGCCCGACCGAGGTGGCGACGTCGTCGCGGTAGTGAATGGGGTTGAAGTCGCCGGATGCTCCGGCGTACCTCACGAGCGAATCGCGGCTGAGCGTGAATTCGTGTTCGCCCACCACGTCGCCGACGCTGAGCGCGCTGAAGTCGATGCCCACTACTCGGCCCTCACAACGAGCGTCGAGACGGCCGTGACGACGTGCTCGCCCGCGGTGTCTTCGATGCGGGACTCGGCGGTGACGAGGGCGTTTCCGGCCAGCACCTTGACGCTCGAGACGGTGAGCACGGCGGTCAGCTCATCGCCGGCCACGATGGGCCGGGTAGAGGTGAAGCGCTGGTCACTGTGTACGACGCGCGAGAAGTCGATTCCGGCATCCGGGGCCGACAACAGCTGCGCCAGGGTCAGCTCCTGCACTACGACACTGAATGTTGGCGGAGCCACGAGGTCGGCGTACCCGGCGGCACGCGCGGCCTCGACATCGAAGTTCAGCGGGCTGGTCGAGAAGACGGCCTTCGAGAATTCGCGGATCTTCTCGCGCCCCACCAGGTAACCCGGGGTTCTCTCGAAGACGCGACCTTGCAGTTCGGGGTTCACAGTCACCCGACAAGTCTATTCACTGGGGGTCGGGGTGGGTGTCGGGGTGACGGTCGGGGTGCCTGCGGTCGGAGTGGGTGTCGGCGTGGCTGACGACCGGATGCCCGCCGTGCTGCCGGTGCGGGCCAGAGTGGAGCTGACGCCGTAGGTTCCGTCGGGGTTCCAGAACACCACGTCTTGACTGGCAGAAGTGGGTTGCGGCTCGCTCGCTCGCGTCACGCGCAGGTTCGTGATGCGCAACTCGATGCCCATCGCGTTGAACTCGTCGCGGGTGACGCAGGTGGCGCTCTGCGTGCCGTCGGTGTACACCGCCAACAGGCACGGTTGTTCGAGCCGATTCTCGACGGCGTACACCGTGAGGTCGCTGTCGGCGACGCCGAGCAGGCGCAGCGACTCCGGCTTGTAATACGGATCGATGCCCGCGGGCGGAATCGACGGCGCCAGGGTGGGGTCTTCGAAGATGGTCAGACCGAGACTCGAACCGGCCCGGCCAGCGAAGTCGCCGGGGGTGGCCGAAGGGCTCGCGCCGATGCCGGAGCCCGCCGAGGTGGTGCTGCCCGAACCCGGAAACAGCGCGAACCCGGTGCCCGACGGGTTGAGCTGTTGAACGACGACGAGCGCGATTCCGGCCAGAAGGAGCACCGTCACGGCGGCGGCGGTGCTCATCCAGATGAGCGAGCGCCGACGCCAGCTCTCGGCGGTGCGGGTGGGTGTGGGGGTGCGGGCTTGGGTTGTGTTGCGGGTGGAGGTGCGGGTGGCGTTGCCGGTTGAGTCGCTGCCGGTTTCCGGATGCCCGGCGGCGGCCTCTGCGCCAAAGGGGGATTCGGGCGCTGGGGCGCCGGCGGGGTCGTTCGGGCCGAGGTCTGCGCTCGAACCGGCGGCACGGTGGGCGGCGCGGGATTCGGCTGCGGTGATGGCCGGGCGGGCATCCAGAATCGCTGCGTCGAGGGCGGCGGCATCGGCCCTCAGCTGCTCGTCGAGGGCCACCAGCGCGGCGAACGGCGCAGAAACGGAGGTGTGCTCACCCGAGACCGGGTCGATGACGTCGATGGCCAGAGCGGCCTCGCCTTCGGGGCGGCGGGAGAACGCGGCGGCCTCGAGCTGGGCGCGCACCGAGGCAGGGTCGGCGTGGCCAGCGGGAGTGGACTGCAACGGGTGCGCGCGCCACCAGAGCGCATCTATTGGGTCTTGGCGACCGGCATAGGCACCCGTCAGCGCCTCGGCGAGCGCGCCATAGCGGGCGACAGACGACCCCGCAGAGTCGGCGCGCTCAGCGTCGAGGAGCGCAAGCAATCGCAGGGCCTCGGCCCGATTCTCGGGCGGCGTCAGCTGTGACACGTCGACACTCCTCCGGCACGTGGTGCCTCACACTCATTGTGCCCCCGCCCCAGCCGCGCGCGCCCGGCACTGTGCCGGGGCGTGCGGGGCTTGACGGGGGCCTCAGAGTGTATTCGGCGCCGGGCGCCGATCGGAGGGGCCCGGAGTTACGAGCCGGTGCCCGAGCCCGAACTCGCCGCAGCGTGCGACGAGACGCGCGCCTCGACACGCGCGGCGAACGCCTTCACACGGTCGCCGTAGCCGCCGGCCAGCGCCTTGGTCTTGATGGCGGTCGCGTCAGTGGCCACGTCGGCGCCCTGGGCGTTCTTCAGCGCCGTGAGGTCGGCCTGCAGGTCGGCGGGCAGCTTGGCGAAGGCGGTCGGATGCCCGACCAGCGTCGTCGCGATCTTCTGCGCGCGCGTGGCGAAGTCGGTGCCCGAGCGCACATCGACCGAGATCTCGCGGCGCAACTCGCCGCGGGCGCGAACGCCGGTGGGCTTCGCCTTGGCTGCACCCGATGCCGAAGGGGTGGGCGTGGCGGTCGAGGTGGCGGCTGCGGTGAGCGAACCCTGGTCTGCGGCGAACGCGGAGGTGGCGCCGATCGAGCCGATGGCCACCACCCCGCCGATGGCGATCGCGCTGACGAGGGCGACGGTTCCGCGGCGGCGACGACGCGGGGTCGGCGAGCCGGGCGAGCCGCTCGGGGTCTCGGCGGCGTCACGCGGGGCGGCTGACGGCGGGGTGAGAGAGGAGTGAGTCATGGTGTTGCCTTTCGGGATGCGGAACAGCGTGCATCCAGAGTCGCAAGCCCACACCAGCAGACGGTACGGCGAATGTTCGAGCAGTGTTAAGAGATCGGCCCGAACGACGGCGAATGCAATGGATGCGGCCGATTCGCAGGGCGTTGCCGGGGCGAGCGCCTAGATTTCAGCTATGGCTGAGCAACTCGGGTTGGTGATGATCGTCGAAGACGACAAGGCGATCGCCGACGTCGAACGGCTCTACCTCACGCAGGCCGGGTTCGGCGTGCACACCGAGAGCAACGGCGAGCGAGCGCTGGAGGAGATCCGGCGGCGGCGGCCGGTCGCGGTAGTGCTCGACGTGGGGCTGCCGGGGCTCGACGGCATCAGCGTCTGCCGGCGGTTGCGGGAGGCGGGCGACTGGGTTCCGGTGATCTTCGTGACCGCGCGCGACGACGAGGTCGACCGGCTGCTCGGGCTCGAGCTGGGCGCCGACGACTACCTCACGAAGCCGTTCTCGCCGCGGGAGCTGGTGACGCGCATCCGGGGCATCCTGCGGCGCACGAACGGGGTTCTGGCCAGCACCGTGCGACGCGTGGGAACGATCGAACTCGACGAACGCGAGCGGTCGGTGCGGGCATCCGGGCGCCCGGTGGAGCTGACCGCGATGGAGTTCGACCTGCTCGCGTACCTGTCGGCGAGCGCGGGGCAGGTGTTCACGCGCGATCAGCTGCTGGCGGCAGTGTGGGGGCAGGCGAACTACAGCGGAGCGCGAACGGTCGACGTACATGTGGCGCAGCTGCGGTCGAAACTCGGTGCCGACAGCCCGCTGCGCACCTGGCGCGGGGTGGGGTACTCAGTGGTGGGCGCGGCTGTGGGTGCGTCGACGTGAAGCGGTGGGCCGCGTCGCTCGCCGGGCGCATCACGCTCGTGACCACGGCGGTCGCGGTCGTCGCGGTGCTGGTGACGGGCGGAGTGGCGTTTCCGCTGATTCGCACGGCGGCGGTCGACCAGGCGCGCTCGGAGCTCGCGGAGCAGGCCGACGCGTTCAGCGCGACACCCCTCGCCTCGCTGACGCTCGAACAGCGCCAGCGGCGGCTCGACGGCACCTCTGAGGGCGAAGTCGTGGTGGTCAGCGCGTCGGGCGTGGTGAGCGGCGACACGGCCGGACTCGTGAGCGCGGCGGTCGTGGCGCGGCTCGTGGCGGGCGAGTCGGTTTCGCTGACGCTGGCGGCCGGTGCGCATCCGGGCACCCCGGAGCCTGTCGAGACGGGAGCGGCCAGCACGGCTGCCGCCACCGACCGGGCCGCTGGCCGCACCCTGCTCGAGGGCCGCCCCATCCGCGACGGCGGCGCCATCGTGCTCACGCGGTCGCTCGCGACGGTCGACGCGGCGTCGGGTGTCGCTCTGCTGCGCCTCGGCGTGGCGTTGGCCGCCGGCCTCGTGTTCGCCGTGCTGCTCGGGCTGTGGCTGGCCCGCCGCCTCTCCCGCCCGCTGGCCGAAGCGGCCATCACCGCTCGTCGCCTGGCTGCTGGCGAGCGCAACGTTCCGGCGCCTCCGGCCGCCGCCCGATCGGCGAGCGAGGTCGCCGAGGTCACTGCCGCCCTCGGCACCCTCGACACGGCACTCATGACCAGCGAGACCCGCCAGCGCGAGTTTCTGCTCTCGGTCTCGCACGACATCCGGAGCCCCCTCACCGCCCTCCGCGGGTACGCCGAAGCGTTGGCCGACGGCCTCGTCTCGCCCGCCGACCTGCCCACCGTCGGTGCGACCCTCGTCAGCGAGACCGAGCGTCTCAACCGCTTCGTGTCAGACCTGCTCGAGTTGGCACGCCTCGAGGCCGACGACTTCGCACTGGATGCCCACCCCTTCGACCTCGTGGCCCTCACCCGCTCGGCAGAGCTCGCGTGGCGGGCCCGCTGCGAGTCAGACGGCATCGTGCTGGTGTTCGAAGCCTCAGGAAGGCCTGCGATGGGCTCGACAGCGGCAGCGGTAGCGGAGACACTCACGGCTGTGACCGACCCACAGCGGGTGCGCCAGATCATCGACGGGCTGGTCGAGAACGCGGTGCGGGTGACACCGGCGGGGGCATCCATTGTTCTCGCGGTCGGTCTCGAACGGGGCGTGCCCTTCGTCGAGGTGCGCGACGGCGGGCCTGGGCTCAGCGCCGACGACCTGGCGGTGGTGTTCGAGCGGGGAACGCTGCACGCGAAGTACCGCGACGACCGGCCCGTCGGTTCGGGGCTCGGGTTGTCGATCGCCGCGCGCCTCGCGGGCCGGCTCGGAGCCGAACTCACGGCCGGTTCGGCTCCCGAAGGCGGCGCGTCTTTTCGCCTGCTGCTGCCCCTGAGCGCCCTCTCATGAAAGAGTTGCCAAACGGAAACTAACTAGGAGTTCGTTGTGAGCATTGAAACCCCTCCCCCGGTTCCGCCCTACCAGGCGAACCAGTATGCGGCCCCTGCGCCGTCAAACGACAAATACAACGTGTTGGCGATCGTGTCGCTCGTCACCGCCTTCTTCGTCTCGCTGGCCGCTGTCATCACGGGCCACATTGCGCTCAGCCAGATCAAGAAGACCGGCGAGAAAGGGCGCGGGCTCGCCCTCGCCGGCCTGATTCTCGGCTATCTCGGCATTCTCGGCGGCATCATCGCCACGATCATCATCATCGTTGCCTTCGCCACCATCGGTACCACCGCCAAGAACGCAATCGACCAGGGCAACGCGTTCGCGTCGTCGCTGCCGACCGACCTCTCGTCGCCCACCTCCTCCGGCCCCGCCGACGCGTCGGGTCAGTCGACCACCGAGGCGTGCACCATCCTGGAGTCGTCGTTGAGCAGCTCGACCTCCGGTCTCACGCAGGGTCTCAACGACATCGCCTCCAATCCGACACAGGCCGTCACGAGCCTGCAGGCCGTTGCTGACGCGTTCGACGCCGGGGTCTCGCAGATCAGCAACCCGCGCATCCTCGCGGTCGCCACCACCGCCGACACCGATCTGAAGGCCATGATCGCCGCGGTCACCCAGTACATCAACGACCCCTCTGGCGGATCGGGCGCGGTCGTCTCGGCTGCCACCACCGTTCAGAGCGACTTCACCGCGATCGGCACCGCCTGCAGTTGATGCGCGAGCACGCTGCGCTGCGTCCTCGCTCCCCTGCCTGTACGCGCCGGCACGTGAGACCGACGCGAAGAGCAAAGACTCTCGCGCCGGTCTCACAAACGGCGGCCGGTGTTCGCTCGTTCTCGGGCCCCACAGGTGACACAAGGCCGGGTCACTCTCGCCAAAGGTCGAGTGCAGTCCACAGTGCGGGAATGCCAATGGAGCGCAACGCGACAGGGCCTGACGATGGGAATTCACGCATCAGTTCGACCATGCGTTCATTCCACCCGGAGTCGGGCTCAATGGTTCGCAGCAGAAATGCAATCACTGCAAGAACGTTGTAAAGGCCGAACACCTCTTTTGAGCTGACAGCAGCGCGCAGATGATCGAGGAGTGGCACCTGGCCCACCGCGGGGCGTGCGGGTGCGCTGACGAGTTTGCGATTGAACAGTCGTGCGTGATGGGCAGACACATTGCGCACGTAATTGATGCTTGAGATCCAGCTGCTCATCATCTTCTTGGTGGGCGCGCCATACGCGGCCGAGATCTCCGAGGCAATCGAGTTGCTGAGCCCGCTGTACAGACGACCGAGCTGACCCAACTCCAGAATCTCGGTCAGCGCCCAGATCGGCATCCGGTCGTCATACTTCTCACGAAAGTGCGTGACGAATGCCTCATCCGAGCTGGCTTGGCGCTCTCGTACTCGAGCCATCCACTCTTCGTGTTTGCTCGGCAGCGACTCGCCGCTCGTCGCGTCGAGACGCTCTTGCGTGAACGCTCCAACGAAGTTTGCTGGGTCAAGATGACCGAACGCCGGCACTCTTCCGAGCACGTACCCGAGCTGCATTCGGAATGAGATTTCAACTCTCTCGATGCCGTCGAGCACCAGCATCCGGAGCCGACGGTCGAAATCGATGAGTTGGGATGCGTATTCGATCGAGGTGCCGGGGCGGTAACTGCTCAGAATCCGGACTCGCTCGCGCCCGGCGGAGTCACGATATGCCCGCGATTCACGAAAGGGATAAAGATAGCCGGTGAGCCGGTAGTAGCCGACTGCGCTCAGTAATGACAGACAACTGGTGCCGTCGCCGAAGCTCACTCCCCGCAGACCGAGTTTGGCGGCCTGGTCTTCTACTGACAACCACGTCTTGGTGTACTCGACCATGAGTCTCCGGCTTAAAGAAAATCAGCCCGAGCCGTGAGGCGAGCGGGCTGATCGTGATGTGAACAAGCTATCACAGTCAATCTGATTCAGCGGGGCCGAAAGCCGAGAAGGGGCCCGCCGCACCGAACGCGTACGAGGCGAAACGTTCGCCGATGAGGCGGTGAGTAACGGTGTCGGGGTGCAGGTTGTCGGGCAGCGGATGCCCGGCGGTGTCGGCCTCGCCATAGAGGGTTGTACCGTCGAGGTAGTGCAGGCGGGCATCCTGAGCCCGGCGCTCGACAAGTGAACGCAGCTCGCGGCGGATCACGCTGAGCGTGAGGCGGCCGAGCGTTTCGTCGCCGGGGGTTCCGGTGGCCATGAACGCGGCCTGACCGGTGGCCATACTGGCGGGGTCGATGGCTCCGGGGCCCGGGGTGTGCTCGTGAATGCCGCAGAAGATGGGCGAGATGAGCACCAGCGGCGTGGTCGGGTGGGCGTCGCGGATCGTGTCGAGAAAGCCGTGCACCGCCGGCACGAACGCCCGCACGCGCATCGCGTCGAAGTTGACCACGTTGATTCCGAGCTTCACGCTGATGACGTCGGCCGGCGCATCGCGGATGACCCGGGCCATGAAGGGGTCGACCAGGGCGCTGCCGCTCACTCCGAGGTTTCGAAGCTCCACCCCGCCGAGGCGCGCGGCAACGGCCGGCCAGGTCTCGCTGGGGCCTGCCGCGTTCGAGCCGTGGCTGATCGAGCTGCCGTGATGCACCCAGAGCGCCGGATGCCCGGGCTGAGCCACCACCGGAGCATCGGTGCCGAGCGATACCAACTCGATCGACTCGTTGTGCGGAAGCCACAGGTCGACCAGCTTCTCCCCCTCACCGAGCCCCTCGAGCACCGTCGTGTGCGGCGCTCCCGGCAGCACCGTCGTGGCGCCGGTCGAGAGATCGAGCTCGATGGTGTCTCCGCCGTCGAGCACATCGGCGAGCGTCAGAACGCCGTCGACGAACACGTCGATGCGCCCGCGCGGGCGGACAACACCGCGGTACGCCAGCCTGGTCGGGTGAGAGACCAGCGCAACCCTGCTCGCCCGTGTGCTGAACGCCACGCGCACGCCAGAGGGCTGGCTCTCAACCGCCAGCAGCTGGCCGTCGGGAAACTGCTGCCGAACCCACTCGGGCAGCCGGTGCGGCCGCACGCCGCGGGCGGTCGTCTCGAGTTCGGCGGCGCCGCGCACGAGGTCGAGGGTGAGCGGTGTGGTGATCATGGGGTGCTCTCCTGGTGGGGTGCGGTGGGGGCCGGATACTCGGCGATGGTCGAAGGGTCGGCCGCCGTCACCGTCTCGGCGGCCGTCACCGTCTCGGCAGCCGTCTCGCCTCGGGGCCACGAGCGAAGCGCCTGATCGAGTACGTCGATTGCGCGCAGCCACGACACCTCGGCCTCCGGGCTGCGATGGGCGAACGCGCCCACACGTTCGAGGGCGATGAAGCCGTTGAGGGTGGCTCCGACGAGGCGGGTCGCGTGCACCAGTTCGTCGGCGGGCACCGCGTAGCCGCGCAGTACGGCCCAGATCAGCTGCACGAGCCGTGCGGCAGGCTCGGAGTGCACCGTGTTCAGGGCGGCGGGGCGCTGCAGGGCATCCCACCGGCCCGGATGCTCGCGCGCGAACCCCCGATGCGCCTCGACCAGGCCGACGAGCGCGTCTCGGCTCGATCGGCCGGCGATGGATGCGGCGATACGGTCGGCGAGGTCGGCCAGCGCCAACTGGTGCACGCCCTCGAGCACCGCGGCACGATCTCGCACGTGGGAGTAGAGGCTGGCCGGCTGCACGCCCAGCTGGCGGGCGAGCGCCGAGACGGTCACCGCTTCGTATCCGCTCGCGTCGGCGAGGTCGGCCGCCGCCGCCACGACCACGGAGGGGCTCAAGTTCATGCGTGCCATGCTCCCAACCTACACCTCATAGGCAAGCACCTACTCACCCTAGGCAGAGTGGCCCTCCCCCGGGAACGAAAGAAGCCCCCGAGACGGCGAGATCTCGGGGGCTTCGTAGCGGGAGCGGGAATTGAACCCGCGACACCACGATTATGAGCCGTGTGCTCTAACCAACTGAGCTACCCCGCCATGCAACCATCTTACGACGGCGACCCGGTGCTTGCACGGAGCCGAAGGCCCCGGTAACAACCACGGAGCCCCCTGTGGGAATCGGACCCACTACCTCTTCCTTACCAAGGAAGTGCTCTACCAATGAGCTAAGGGGGCGCACAGAATCCGCTCGAAATCAGCAGCTTTTGGCACCGTAAGAGAATAGCATCATCGAGGCGCCTCTCAACGCCATTAGGGTTTGCGTATGACCCCTGAGCCCAATCCCGAAATCGGCCAGCCCACTGAAACCATCACCTTCGCCGGCCTCGACCGCGAAACACTGACGACGACGGGTTCTGAGTGGTGGCGCTCTGCCGTCATCTACCAGATCTATCCGCGTTCGTTCGCTGATTCCGATGGCGACGGGCTCGGCGATCTCGCCGGGGTCACGAGCCGACTCGGTTCGCTCGCCGAGCTCGGTGTCGACGCGATCTGGCTGTCACCGTTCTTCACCTCTCCACAGCACGACGCCGGCTATGACGTGGCCGACTACTGCGACGTAGACCCGCGGTTCGGCACGCTCGCCGACTTCGACACCCTTCTGAACGAGAGCCACAAGCTGGGCATCCGGGTGATCGTCGACCTCGTGCCGAACCACACCTCGTGGGATCACCAGTGGTTCAAGGATGCCCTGGCCTCGCCGGAGGGCAGCGTGGAGCGCGACCGCTACATGTTCCGCGACGGCCTCGGCCCGAACGGCGACATCGCCCCGAACAACTGGGAGAGCGTGTTCGGCGGCCCCATGTGGAGCCGCATCACGAACCCCGACGGCACGCCGGGCCAGTGGTACCTGCACATCTTCGATATCAGCCAGCCCGACCTGAACTGGGAGAACGAGTGGGTGCGCGCGCAGTTCCGCGACATTCTGCGCTTCTGGCTCGACCGCGGGGCCGACGGGTTTCGGGTGGATGTCGCGCACGGCCTCATCAAAGAGGCCGGGCTTCCTGACTACACCCCTCCCGCCGAGGCCGGCAGCATGGGCGGGGGCGCCGTGCCCATCGAGGTCGACCCCCACGACCTCGACCGCATTCCCACTCCGCCCTACTGGGCGCAAGACGGCGTGCACGAGATCTACCGCGACTGGAACAAGGTGCTCAGCGAGTACGACGGCGAACGCGTGCTCTGCGCCGAAGCCTGGGTCGAGCCGCTCGGCAAGCTGGCCCGCTGGGTGCGTGACGACGAGATGCACCAGGCGTTCAACTTCACCTACCTGTCGGCCGCATGGTCGGCGCCCGAGCTGCGCCTTGTGATCGACACGTCGATCGCCGCGTTCGCCACGGTGGGCGCCCCCAGCACGTGGGTGCTGTCGAACCACGACGTGGTGCGCCACGCGACCCGCCTCTCGCTCGGCCCCGGGCACCTGCAGGGCGACGGCATCGGCCCGAAGTCGGTCGACCTGCCCGAGCCCGCGGCCGCCCTTCGCAGGGCGCGCGCCGCGAGCGCCGTGATGCTGGCCCTTCCGGGCAGCTCGTACATCTACCAGGGCGAGGAGCTCGGCCTGCCCGAGTCGATCGACCTGCCCGACGAGGCCCGCCAAGACCCCACGTGGTTTCGCACGCACGGCGAGCGCTACGGGCGCGACGGCTGCCGCGTGCCCATCCCGTGGGAGGCTGGCAAGCCGAGCTACGGTTTCGGCCCCGCCGGCGCCTCATGGCTGCCGCAGCCCAGCAATTGGGATGCCTACGCCCGCGACGCGCAGAGCGGCGTTCCCGGCTCGACCCTCGAGCTCTACAAGCTCGCGCTGGCCCTTCGCGCCGAGCACGACCTCGGGTTCGGCACTGTCGAGTGGATCGAGACCCTCGGCTTCGGACCCCAGGTCGTGGCCTTCTCGAACGGTTCGATCACTGTCATCGCCAACACCGGCACCGTGCCCATCGAGTTACCGCTCGAATCGCTCGGCGAGCTCCTGCTGGCGAGCGAGCCGGTCGGCGAGGCGGTTCTGCTGCCCGACACCACCGTCTGGCTCCGCTCGGTCTGACCCCTCGTCTGTTCGGCGACGCGGCTGTTACAGTCCCGCGTCGTCGAACAGGCTCCGGATGATCGGCTCGAGCCGGGCCGCCAACACCGGTTCGGCCGCGAGCGTGAAGTCGCGCCCCGCCGGCGCCCCGCCGAACCCGTGAACACGTGCCCCGGCCTCGGCGGCGATGAGGGCTCCTGCCGCGTGATCCCACGGGTTCAGCCCGCGCTCGAAGTAGGCGTCGTAGCGGCCGGCAGCCACGTAACAGAGGTCGAGGGCTGCCGCGCCGATACGGCGGATGTCGCGAACCTGGCCGAGCAGCGCTGCGATGACGAGGCCCTGTTTGGCCCGCACCTCGGAGCTGTACGCGAACCCGGTCGCGACGAGGGCCTGCGAGAGGTCGATGGGGTCGTTGACGCGCAACCGCGTGCTGCCGAGGTAGGCCCCCCGGGCATCCGAGGCGGTGAAGACCTCACCCACGGCGGGGTTCACGACGCAGCCCGCCAGCGCGTGCCAGGTGGCGGGGTCAGCATCGCCTTCGACCACGGCGACGCTCACGTTGTAGGCAGGGATTCCGTAGAGGTAGTTGACGGTTCCGTCGATGGGGTCGACCACCCAGGTGAGGCCAGATGTGCCGGGCGAGGCGACGTCGGTCGACTCTTCGCCGAAGAAGCCATCGTTCGGGCGGGCCTCGGCCAGGGAGCGGCGCATGAAGGCCTCGACCTCGCGGTCGGCGAACG
Source organism: Subtercola vilae (assembly GCF_004923255.1). Lineage (GTDB taxonomy): Bacteria > Actinomycetota > Actinomycetes > Actinomycetales > Microbacteriaceae > Subtercola > Subtercola vilae. The sequence continues at coordinate 37,414 of NZ_QYRT01000007.1, forward strand.
TCACGATGTCTTCGGTCGACGACTTGCTCGCGGCCACTTCGACGCCTTCCGCGCGCAGCCGGGCTGCGAGGGCGCCAGCCTCGGTGCCCACGCGGCGGGCCAGCTCGAGTAGTTCGGCGTTGGGGTCGGCCTTCGCTTCGATGCTGGTGCTCACGTTCAACCGCCGTTCACAACCACGCCGACGCTGCGGCACTGGTTGCTGAGATCGGTGAACGTGGCCTGGCCCTTGGTGACCGCGGCCGAGCTGGTGTCGGTGCCGAGGGCAACCAGCGTGGTCATGTCGTCGGCGATCGGCTGCCACTGCGGGTCACTCGCTGCGGCCTCGACAGCAAGCTGTCTCGCCTTGTCTTGCGTTGCCGGGTAGGCTGACGACGTCTGGGTGAGACTCACCTGCCAGGTTTGGCACGCGAGAACCACCGTAGCTTCTGCGGTTGGAGCCGCACCCGACGTCGAAGGTGTCGGGGTGGGCGCCGCAGACGGTGTGGGGGAAGAAGTGGGTACAGCAGTGTCAGTCGGTGTGATCGAACTCGTCGACGGTGCGGGCGTGGGCGTTTCGCCTGGCACGCTCGACCCCGGAACGCTGGCGCCCGCGCCGGTCGAGCTGGTACCGGCACACCCGGCCAGTAAGAGAAGCGCTGCCACTGCCACGCCTGCTCCAGCGACCCGCGTCGCCGTTCGTGCTGCCGCCGTTTTCGGTGCCCTGAACCGCATTTCTCTACCTCTACCCCACCACATTGCTCGGGCCGAAGAAGTTCGCCCCGTCGAGATGAAAGCTTAGGCGCATGAAGATGAAGCGCTCGGTATTTGCCCTGTTCGTGGCGTTTGCGCTGGTGATCACCACGCTCAGTGCTGTCGGTGCGCCCCCGGCGAGTGCCGCATCCACCGTCTCGAACAGCCCGCAACAGCTCGCGCAGGCACTCGTTTCGGCACACAATTCAGGCGCGTTCACCACTGACCCCACCACCATCTACGACCGTGAGATCGTGCCCGTCTCGCAGGGCCAGACGCTCGGCGGATGCGCGGTCGATGTTCGCGTACTGCAGGTTCTGGTGCTGGTGATCAACCGGTTCGGCAGCCTCCGCGTCTCAGACCTGCAACGCCCGTGCATCGGCTCGAACCTGAACTGCGGGCCCCCCACCTACTCGGTGCACTGTGTGGTGCCGGGCGAGGCAATCGACTTCGCGAACGTGGGCGGCGTCGGGCTGAACGGTTCGAACGCCCAGAACATTCTGCTTCTGCAGTTTCTCGACAATGTGGTGCCCACCGGCACCAACGCTGGCCAGTCGCAGTGCCGTACCGCCGCGGGCAACAGCCTGAACCTGGCCAACATCGACCAGTTCGCCGACTCCTGCAATCACCAGCACGTCGACTTTCGAAACACCGACGCATCGCTGAACCCCACCGTTCTCGGGGCGCCACTACCCACGGTGACCGCCAGCTCGTCTTATGTGGTGGCTCTCTACAACGACTACCTGAGCCGCACGCCGTCGGCGGGCGAGACGAAGGGCTGGGCCACGCAGCTCGCCAACGGGGCTCCGCGCGACGGGGTGGCCAACGGGTTCGTCAACAGCGACGAGTACCGACTCATACGCATCGCGGCCGCCTACCAGAGCGTGCTCGGCCGTTCACCCGACCCGTCGGGGCCACAGAACTGGTTGGCAGCCATGCACCGCGGCTCAATCACCACTGACGACATCGAAACTTCGTTCTATTCGTCGCTCGAGTACTTCCAGCAGCACGGCAACAACAACGCCGGGTTCGTCGCATCTCTCTACACGAACCTGTTGCATCGGAACGCAGGCAGCGACGAGATCGCGTACTGGGTCACCTACATCAACAAGTACGGCACCGCCTGGGTCGTGTCACAGTTCTGGCGCTCGACCGAGACCATCAGCGAGCGCATTTCTGCCATGTACCAGCGCTACCTCGGGCGCGCACCCGACCCGGTAGGGCTCAACACCTGGGTGGGGCTGGCTCTGCAGATCGGCGACTCGGGGCTTCGTTCAGCCCTGACCAGCAGCGACGAATACTTCGCCCGCTCGCAGAACAGGTACCCCTCGTCGTAGTGCTGCAGGGCATCCATCGGCTTCGAAGGCACACATAATACGCGATGACCTGAACAGCATCAATACTTTCCAGTTTTAGATATTCGGGGACTAAATTGCTCGAATGCCTGAGAATCTACAACTGACCGAAGATGTCGTCGAGTTCGAGTACCGGGCGAGCGTTCTACTGGGCTCGGTCAAGGTATTCGCCGCGTCAGAGTCGGGCGAGAAGGCGGCCCTGAAGGGGGTCATCAGGTATGCCCGCCGCCCGCACCATCGCATCCGGCTCATTTGCGTCGAAGTGGTTGAGCAGTTTCGCCGGGAAGGTGTGGGCACCCTCCTGTTCGAATCCCTGCTCAGCCAGAGCCCGCTGACCCGCACCGTTGAAGTGTTCGTCGACAGCGACAGCATTCGCGGGTTCATGAACTCGCTGGTGTCGCGGCACCCCGCCATTGTGTTTCAGATGATCTGACGAGTTATTCTGAACGACCGCCCTGCGGCTGCCGGTGGCGACCTGGCAACGAACAACGGCCTCCCGCTTTCGCGTGGAGGCCGTTGTTTCTGCTGGTGGCAAGTGAGGGATTCGAACCCCCGAAGGCTCAGCCGTCTGATTTACAGTCAGATCCCTTTGGCCGCTAGGGTAACTTGCCAAGGCGCACCCGACCACGTTGAAAAACACAACCGAAGGCGCTCGCACAAGAATACTTGTCATCGGGCGTCTGACGAAATCGGCGGCTCCCTGGAGGCCGTTCGGGGGCTCTGTGGGGGCTGTCGGCAGGCTGGCAACGAGGCTGCGGGTGCCCTCAGCCGGTGACGGAGGCCACCTCTAACGCGTAGCGATTGGCGTACTGCGACACCTTCAGCAGGTACGACGTCGCGTCGTTGTACGAGGTGATGGCGGCCATCCACTCGCTCGCGACACTCACGTCGCGGCCGTGATAACAGAGGTAGTTGGCGGTGGCGAGCGAGGCATCGTCGATGTTCTGCGGGTCGGCGATGCCGTCGCCCGAGGCATCGGTGCCCCAGTTGCGCCAGGTCTCGGGGATGAGCTGCATGGGGCCAACGGCGCGATCCCATTCGGCGTCGCCGTCGATGGCACCCCCGTCGGTATCGGGAATGCGGGTGACGCCGGCGCCGTCGAGCGCGATGCCGTAGATGGGCGGGCTGACCGTGCCGTCAGCGCCGATGGTACTGCCGGCGTAGGTGCCGTTGGCCGATTCGACGGTGCCGATGGCGGCGAGGGTGTTCCAGCCCAGATGGCAGGTCGATCCGCTGTTCTGGCTGGCGATCGCGACGCCCGCGTAGGCCTGAACGGCACGCAGCGGGATGCCCGTGGCAGCCGCGGTACGGCCGGCCCATTCAGCGTCGACCTCGCCCGCGTGGCCGGCAAGCGCCGCGGGTGTCGATGCCGATCTACTGACCGCGGGTGACTCGGGCGGTGCCACGGGGGTGGCGGGGGCATCCGGAGAACCGATGCCTGCAGCGAGACTGCCTACGGTACGGAGTGCCTCACCGAGCGGGCCGGCGGCGAAGATGCCGGCGACGAGCAAGACGACGACCACGACCGTAAAGACCAGGGCGATGAACAGGCCGCGACGGTGAGGGACGACACGACGACGACCACGACGACGACGGCGGCGGGAAGGCATTCGCCCACCCTACAATCCGGAGCCCGCGAGACAGCCGGTACGATTGGTGCATGGCAGATTCAAGCTTCGACATCGTCAGCAAGGTCGACAAGATGGAGGCCGACAACGCCCTCCACCAGGCACAGAAAGAGGTCGAGCAGCGCTACGACTTCAAGAACATCGGCGCTTCGATCGACTGGAGCGGCGAGAAGATCCTCATGAAGGCCAACTCAGAAGAGCGCGTGAAGGCCATTCTCGAGGTCTTCGAGGCCAAGCTCATCAAGCGCGGCATCAGCCTGCGGAGCCTCGACGCCGGCGAGCCGTTCCCGAGCGGCAAGGAGTACCGCCTCGAGGCCGAGCTGAAGAACGGCATCGAGCAGGAGGCCGCGAAGAAGATCTCGAAGCTCATCCGCGACGAGTCGCCGAAGACCGTCAAGTCGCAGATCCAGGGCGACGAGCTGCGTGTCTCCTCGAAGAGCCGCGACGACCTGCAGGGCGTCATGGCTCTGCTGAAGAGCGCCGACCTCGAGGTCGCCGTGCAGTTCATCAACTTTCGCTGACACGCTTCGCCGAGTTTTGCTCAGATCTGCATTGATTTGGCGGTAGTCTTCTTCGATGCCACCGCTAGAAGAACCGCTGATGCTGCAGCCCCTCCGCGACATCGTGTTGAGTAGGTCGATCAGCGACGTCGCCTTTGTGAACGAGCACGAGCTCGTCGTTGCTGACGTCGAGTGCACGCTCTTCACATACGATTGGCGATCCGGCACCGCGACCCTGCGCGCCCATCACTCCGACGTGTTACGAGAGAGTGCCGCGAGCGCACCGGTACCGCTCATTCAGCCGCTCATCGCGGTCGAACCCGGCGGGTCGGTTGTTGTGAGCCCCCATGACGGCATGTTGGTCAGCAAAGAAACCGACGGACTGTGGCGGGTACTGACAGAGACCACTGGCATGTCTACCCCGGCGTTCTCGTTCTCGCCCACCGGCGACTACTTCGCGATGGCGGCAGAGGGAGAATTGCGCGTCTGGAACATGCGCGATCCTTCGCAGTACACGGTCGATGACGTCGACGCCTTCACCTGGGCACCCTCCACCACAGCCATCGTGGTTCTGCTCGGCGACGGGCGGCTGCAGGCTCTCGACGCGCGCTCGGGCACGGTGGTGCACGAGGTGGGAAGGGTGGAGTACGGCGGTCAGGCCAGGGGCACGCTGGGCACGAACGACTTGGCCATCCTCGGCTCGGGCATTCTCGTGGTCGCACTCGAAGGGTGGTCGATCGACTTCTGGAACCTCTCACCCTTTTCGCTCGTCAAACGGCATTCCGTCGTGGAGGCTGCGGAGTCGGTATTCACAAGCGAGGAGGGCGACTGGTTCGTTACGGAGTCAGACCACATGGTGAGATTCTGGGATTCAGAGACACTGACCGAGGTCTGCGAGCCGTTGGGCAAACCGGCCAGGCAATGGCAGGGCATCCGGTTCTCGCCCTCTGGTGAACTCATGGTCACCATCGGTATGCCTGAAATGGAGGGTACGGGCGAGTTCGCCTTTGCCAACGAGAACGTCAGGGCTACGGTCTGGCGCGTGATCCGCGGTCAGTGATCCACGGTCACCTCACACCTGTGCCGGGGGTCGCCGGGTTGATTCGGTGAAAGGGGGCGAACCTACTCTGCCGTCTGGTTCGAGACCGCGACCATCTCGTCGCGCGCGACGACCTTGATGCGCACACGGCCCGCCGCAGCGCCCAGCCCGAGCTCGTACTGGTCGAGGTGGTGCCAGCCCTCGACGGTGGTGTACACCACGCCGCGCGACTCGAGCAGGGCGACGATGGCCTCTTCGCCGGGCTCGGCCGGGCTCCACCAATTGGCGGCATCGTTCACGACGTGGCTGAGGGTCTCCATGGCGTCAGACTTGGTGTGGCCAATGAGGCCCACGGGGCCACGTTTGATCCAGCCGGTGGCGTAGACACCGGGAATGACCTCGTCATGGTCATCCAGAACCTGCCCTTCGCGGTTCGGAATCACGCCGTGCAGCGAGTCGAACGGCACCCCGTCGAGTGGTGAACCGAAATACCCCACCGCGCGATAGAGCGCCTGAATCGGCAGTTCGCGAAACTCGCCGGTACCCGTGACGCCGCCCGCAGCATCGGGCTTCGTACGCTCGTACCGGATGCCCGTCACCGCGCCATCGGCCCCGAGAACCTCAATCGGCCGGGCGTAGAAGTGCAGGTGCAGCCGCCTCGACGCCGTGCCGGCCGGCCTCGTGCGCCACTGGTTCATGACCCGGTTGATGACCATCACCTGCTTGTTCGTGGCGATGGCCGCCTCAGACGCGGGGTCGAGATCGAAGTCTTCGTCGTACACGACGATGTCGACATCGGGCACCTCGCCGAGCTCACGCAGCTCGAGCGGAGTGAACTTCACCTGAGCCGGGCCGCGCCGGCCGAAGACGTGCACGTCGGTGACGGGCGACTTCTGGAGGCCCTCGTAGACGTTCTCGGGAATCTCTGTGACGAGCAGGTCGTCGGGATGCTTGGCCAGAATGCGGGCGACATCGAGCGCTACGTTGCCGTTGCCGAGCACCGCCACCTCGCGGGCGTTCAGCGGCCATTCGCGGGGCACATCGGGGTGGCCGTCGAACCAGCTGACGAACTCGGCAGCGCCGTACGAGCCATCGAGGTCGATTCCGGGAATGTCGAGTTCAGCATCCCGAATCGCGCCCGTGGCGAAGATCACCGCGTTGTAGTGCTTCTTCAGGTCGTCGAGCGTGAGGTCGACGCCGTAGCGAACGTTGCCGAAGAACCTGATGTCGCCGCGGTCGAGCACCTCGCGAAGCGCGCCGATGATGCCCTTGATGCGCGGATGATCGGGGGCGACCCCATACCGCACCAAGCCGTAGGGCGCAGGCAGGTGGTCGAAGAGGTCGATCGAGACGTCGAAGTGACGCTCGGCTTTGATCAGCAGGTCGGCGGCGTAGATTCCGGCCGGCCCTGCGCCGACGATGGCCAGGCGGAGCTTGGTCATGGGGAGGTGGTTCCTTACGTTGTCGATGACACGCACGCCGAGCGGGGTGGCGGTGCGCGCAGGGTTATTCGGAAAGCTCGGCTAACTCGATCGCTCGACCATGGTGTCGGCGAACCGCAGCAGGGTCTTCTTGACGGTGCCGTCGGGCAGCACGTCGAGCGCTGCGATGGCATCGGCGGCCCACTGACGTGCGGCAACCATGGTCTCGGCGGTCACCGGATGCCCGCGCAATTCGGCGATCAGGGCGTCGACCTCCGCGGCGGGAGTGTCTGCGATCAGCTCGGGGTCGAGTCGGCGCAGCAGGTCGGCGGCCCCGGGGTCGGTGGGGGCATCCCTCTGCAGATACAGCAGCGGAAGGGTCACGACACCGGCGCGAATGTCGGTGCCGGCGGTCTTGCCCGTGGCATCGCTCGGCGGGGCGAGGTCGATGACGTCGTCGACGAGCTGGAAGGCGATACCGATCTTCTCGCCGAAGTCGAACACGGCCTGCTGGTACACCTCTGGCGCGTTCGACACGAGCACACCGAGCTGGGCCGACGCCGCGATGAGCGAACCGGTCTTGTCGGCCAGTACGCGCAGGTAGTGCTCGATGGCGTCTTCACCGGGGCGAGGGCCGACGGTCTCGTGCAGCTGGCCGAGGCACAGGCGTTCGAACGTGTCGGCCTGCAATCGGATGGCCCGCTCACCGAGAATCGACAGCAGCTTGCTCGCACGGGCGAACAGCAGGTCGCCCGTGAGGATGGCGATGGAGTTGCTCCACACGTTGTGCGCGGTGGGAACGCCCCGGCGCTGCTCCGCCTCATCCATGACGTCGTCGTGGTAGAGCGAGGCGAGGTGGATGAGCTCGATCGAGGTGGCCGCAGTCACCACGTCGTCGGTGACGCCGTCGCCGAGCTGCGCGGTGAGGAACGCGAGGATGGGGCGCACACGTTTGCCACCGGCGTCGAGCAGGTACCGGGCCGACACTTCGGCCATGCCGTCGTGGAAGACGGTCTCGGCTACGAGGCGCTCCTCGAGGCGCACGAGGCCCTCATCGACCGCCTTCGCGGCCTTGCGGTCGTCGGCCGTCGCAAACAGTCGTTCGGTCAACGAGAACGAGGCCGAACTCGAAGGGCTTCGTCGCGCACCCTTCGACAGGCTGGTGCCCCTGGAAGAATTCAGGGACCAATTGGTCGGCTTCACGGGGTCAAGCCTACTGAACCGGCTGCCGAGTGGTGGGCCCGCTTGACGGGTGGGTAGCAGACTCGTCGTGCAGCGACGCTGCCTCTGTGCTGGCCGGCTTGGTGCCGCGGTGCAGTGCGACGATGCCGAACGTCAGATTGCGGTAGCCCACGCCCTCAAAACCGGCGTCGCGCATCCACCCACTGAGTGTGCTCTGGTTGGGCCAGTCTTTGATCGAGTCGGCGAGGTAGATGTAGGCATCGGGGTTCGAGCTCGCCAGCTTCGCGATGGCCGGCATGAACCGCTGCAGGTACGCACCGTAGCCGAGGCGAATGGGCGCGAACGGAGGTGTGCTGAACTCGCAGATGACAATGCGGCCGCCGGGTTTGGTCACGCGATAGAGCTCGGCGAGGGCGGTTCTCGGCTCCATGATGTTACGGAGGCCGAACGAGATGGTCACCGCGTCGAACTCGTTGTCGCCGAAGGGCAGGTTCATGCCGTCGGCCACCAGGAACTCGATGTTGGTGTTGCCGGCCTGCTGGCGCTTGCCCACCTCGATCATTCCGGGCGAGAAGTCGGCCGCGACGACCGTCGCTCCGCTCGCCGCCAGTGATGCGCTCGAGGTGCCGGTGCCGGCAGCGAGGTCGAGAATGCGTTCACCGGGTTTCGGCGCCACCGCTTTGGTGGTGGCCACCCGCCACAGCAGGGCGTTACCCGCCGAGAGCACGTTGTTCGTGCGGTCGTAGTGGGTCGACACATCGTCGAACATCGCAGAAACCTGCGCGGGCTGCTTACTGAGGTCGGCCTTAGACACCGTTTCAGTTTACGGTGCCTTCAGAAGCGCACGGCAAAGGCTCAGGATGCCCCCAGCAGACCCCCACCTCGGAAATGCGTCATGCTTGAGTGACACACATCCTCAACGGCGAAAGTGAAGTGGCATGACAACTGCAGCAGGGCTGAACTGGGCCGGCAACTATGAGTTCACGGCGCCGCGCCTGCACACGCCGGGTTCGGTCGACGAGGTGCAGCAGATCGTCGCCTCCGCAGAGCGCGTTCGTGCGCTCGGAACCAAACACTCGTTCAACGCCATCGCCGACTCGGCGGGCGATCTGATCAGCCTCGTCGATCTGCCCCCGGCCATCGAGATCGCGGCCGACGGCCGAACGGTGACGGTGGCCGCCGGCACCCGGTACGGCATTGTCGCGTCGCTTCTGCAAGCCGAAGGCTTTGCGCTGCACAACATGGGGTCGCTGCCGCACATCTCCGTCGCCGGAGCGGTGTCGACCGGTACCCACGGTTCGGGCAACACGAACGGCAACCTGTCGACTGCGGTCAGCGGGCTCGAGATCGTGAGCGGGCGGGGCGAACTGGTCAGCGTCACGCGCGAGCATCCGTCGTTCGCCGGCATGGTGGTGGGCCTCGGGGCGTTCGGTGTGGTCACCCGCGTGACCCTCGACATCCAGCCCACCTTCGACGTACGCCAAGACCTCTACGTCGATCTGCCGTGGGATGCCGTACTCGCCGACTTCGAAGCGATCACGAGTGGCGCCTACAGCGTGAGCCTCTTCACGAACTGGGTGGGCGACACGCTCAGCCAGGTGTGGCTGAAGACCGTGGTGCGAGACGGCCAGCCTGCGTCGATGCCGAGTGACTTCTTCGGAGCCACGCCTGCTCCCCTCACGGTTTCGTCGCCGGCCGGCAGCGACAACACCACCGTCACGGGCGGGGTTGTCGGGCCGTGGTCTGAGCGGCTGCCGCATTTCAGGCTCGACTCGACGCCGAGCAACGGCGACGAGATCCAGAGCGAGTTCTTCGTCGACCGGGCGCACGCCGCCGCCGCGCTCAGCGTGGTGCGCGAACTCGGCGAGCGCATCGCGCCGCACCTGCTGGTCACCGAACTGCGCACGATGGCGGGCGACGAGCTGTGGCTGTCGCCCGCATACGGGCGGGATTCGCTGGCTATTCACTTCACCTGGAAGAACGAGCCGGAGGCCGTGATGGCACTGCTGCCCGACATCCAGGCCGCGCTGGCACCGTTCGGCGCCCGCCCGCACTGGGGCAAGGCGAACACCCTCACGTCCGCGACCGTCGCGCCGCTCTACGAGCGCCTGCCCGATTTCGCGGCCCTGGCCGAGGTCTACGACCCCGACCACCAGTTTCGTAACGCCTACCTCACCCGCATGATCGGCCTCGCCGACTGAGCTGGGCGGCGACGGGGCGGCGGGCACGGAGGCGGGCGTAATCTGGGGGCGTGACCGAAACTTCTGAATCTGCGCCGCGACTGCTCGTCGAAACGGTGCGGGTGGGCGACATTCGCATGCTGATTCCGATGCTCGATTCGCGCGATCCGCTGCTGTGGATACGAAAAGGCCAGGGCTTCGCCGGCATCGGCACGGCACTGCGCCTCGAGTTCTCAGGCGAGAACCGCATCAGCGACGCGGGGGCGGCCTGGCGCGAGATCGCGGCCGCCGCGACCGTGGTCGACCCGCTGAAGACCCCGGGCACGGGTCTTGTCGCGTTCGGGGCGTTCGCGTTCTCGGCCCAGTCCGCCGAGAAGAGCGTACTCATCGTGCCGCGCGTGCTCGTGGGCAAGCGCGACGGAGTGCACTGGATGACGACGGTGCACGTTCTGCACCCCGACCAGGTGATTCCGGGCGAGGCAGAGGCCGGGCATCCGGAGCCGACGCGTTCAGGGACACAGCCAGAAGCGCGCGCTGAGGCACGGCCTACTCCCCCGATGAGCCGGCCCGAGCCCACGCTTCCGCCCGCGACCCCGCTTGGCAGCGAGTACCGCATCTCGCTGCTGCCGGGCGCCGCCAAACCCGACACGTACCGCGCCGCCGTCGAAGAGGCCGTCAGCCGTATCACGCACGGCGACCTCGAGAAGGTCGTACTCGCGCGCGATCTCGTGGGGCACCTACCCGACGGTTCCGACCTGCGCCGGGTGATCACCGACCTCGCGCTGGGCTACCCCGACTGCTGGACTTTCGCGGTCGACGGCCTCATCGGCTCGAGCCCCGAGACCCTCGTGAGCGTCAGCCACGGCACCGTCACCGCCCGCGTGCTCGCCGGAACCATTTCGCGCGGCCGCGACGCCGAAGCCGACCACGACCAGGCCGTCGCCCTCGCCACCAGTGCCAAAGACCTCGACGAACACCGCTTCGCTGTGGCAAGTGTCATGTCGGCGCTCACGCCACACGCACGCACGCTCGCTGCGAGCGAGATTCCGTTCACACTGAAACTTCCGAACCTCTGGCACCTCGCGAGCGACATCGAGGGCACGCTCGGCGACGGCTCCACCTCGCTCAACCTCATCGCATCGCTTCACCCCACCGCTGCGGTGGCAGGCACGCCGACTAAGGATGCCCTGCGGCTCATCGAACGCCTCGAACCGTTCGACCGCGGTCGCTACGCGGGCCCCGTCGGCTGGATCGGAGCCGACGGCGACGGCGAGTGGGCCGTCGCGCTGCGGTGTGCGCAGGTCGACGCCGACGGCTACATCACAGCGTACGCGGGCGCCGGAATCGTCTCCGAGTCAGACCCCGAGCGCGAGTTTCTCGAGACGCGCATGAAGTTTCGCCCCATGGTCGAGGCCTTCGCGTAACCCGCCTCGCCCGCCCTCGCCCCCGCTCGTCAGTGTTCGCAAGATCACAGCGGTCGGCAGAGCGGTCGGCGCACCGGTCGGCAGAGGGGGAGGGCGAGCATCCGGAGGCGATCAAGTCGCAGCAAGGCGCGCCTTCTCGACGTCGATGTCGTAGTCGGCGGCCGGCCACTGCTGGTCGAGACCCCGAAGGGCGGCGCGCAAGAGGTTCTGCACCGCGAGGCGGGCATACCATTTGCGGTTCGCCGGCACGACGTACCAGGGGGCCGTGACGGTCGACGTGCGATCGAAGACGCTCTGATAGGCGGCCTGGTACTGGTTCCACAGCATGCGCGAATCGATGTCGCTGGGGTTGTACTTCCAGTGCTTGTCGGGGCGCTCGAGGCGCGAGGCCAAGCGGGCCTTCTGCTCGTCGGGGCTGATGTTCAGCATGACTTTCACGACCGTGGTGCCGTGCTCGGCCAGTTCGGTCTCGAAGTCGTTGATCTGCCGGTAGCGGTCGTCGATCTCCGACGGGCTCGCCAGGTTCAGCACTCTGCCGGCCAGAACGTCTTCATAGTGCGAACGGTCGAAAACACCGATCTGCCCGGCGGCAGGCAGGCGTTTGCGAATACGCCACAGAAAGTCATGCTGCAACTCCTCCTCTGTGGGCTTCTTGAAGCTGGCATGCGATATACCCTCGGGGTTCACTGAGCCGACAACGTGGCTGACGATGCCGCCCTTGCCCGACGAATCCATGCCCTGCAGAACCAACAGAACTGAGCGACTGTCACCCGAGAGGCTGTTGGCGAACAGCTTCTCCTGCAGCGACTCGAGTTCGGCACCGGATGCGACGAGCTCACGCTGGCCAGCGATCTTGTCACCGCGATAACCGGGGGCGGCGCTCGGGTCGGTGTCGGCGAGCACGAAACCGGCTCCGGCGTGCAGGAGGTCGGCGGGGGCATCCACCCAGCCCGACAGAGGTGCCTTGCCCGCAACCCTGTCAGACCTGTCAGCTGCATCGGCGGCGACCCTGTCGCCCGACGCTTTCGCTTTCGCTTTCGAGCCCGACTTCTTCGACGATGCCATGATGACGCCCTCCATTGGATCGCCCCAGCGTACTGCGCACCCACCCGAGCCCCCCATCTTCGCGTCGACGCGAAGCGCGTCGGTGTGCTGGTCGACGCGAAGCGCGCCGGTGTGCGGGTCAGCGCTGCAGGGGGACTTCGAGCAGGGTAGGGCCGGAGACGGGGGCCGTGAGGGCGGCGTCGAGTTCGGCGCGGGTGGTGGCGCGGGTGTAGTGCCAGCCGTACGCCTTCGCGAGCGCCTCGAGGTCGGCGGTGTGTGGCGTGATCATCACACGGTCAAAGGCGGTTCGATCGGCGGTCGCGGCCACCTCGAGGGTGTCGAAGATCGTTCCACCCTGGTCGTTGGCGACGATCAGCTGGATGCGCGGTCGCCGCTCCCCCGCACCGAAAAGCATGCTCCCCACGTCGTGCAGCAGGGTGAGGTCGCCGAGCAGCACCCGGGTGACGCCGACTCCGCTGGCGGTGGCTGTTCTGGCGGCGGCGGTGGCGGTGGCGGTGGCCTTTACGCCCGGAAAGCGTGAGCGCTGGCTGGCCAGGGCGATGCCGGTGGCGGTGGCGATGGTGCCGTCGATTCCGGCGAGGCCGCGATTGGCGTGCACGGTGATCTTCTTGCCGGGGGCGGCGCGGTCGAGGTCACGAATCAAGCGAGAGGCGCCGAGGATCAGACGGTCGTGCGGCCAGGTGGCCCGCCAGACGGCGAGCCCGAGCATCCGGCGGCTGATCGGGGTGCGGAGCGCGGCCAGTTCGGTGACGCGGTAGTCGCGGCGATCGGCGATGTTCGGTGATCGGGCAGCTTCGACGTTGGGGGGTGCCACGTCGTCGCTCTGTGCATCGACGATGGAACGGCTGGTCAGCACCCACGATCGCAGCCATTCGCGTTCGGCGTCGAGCACGTCGCCGGTGGCGGGCGGAACGCTGGCCTCGGTGACGAAAGTGGTGACGCGGTGACCCGGGTTGTACACGTCGGGAGGGACGGCGGACGCGGGTTCGGATGCGGCAAGGTGCGAGAGTGTCAGCGCGGGTTCGGGCGCGGCGGGCTCACCGCCGGGTTCGGGCGCGATTGCGAACCGCTCGCGGGCAGTGGCCGGCGAGGAGAGCGCGAGCGCCGCCGGGGTCACGACGATGGTTTCGACGCCGTCGCGCAGGGAGAGGGCCGGAACCTCACGCGAGAGTGTCGGGTGCCCGAACACGATGACGCGCTGCACGAGGCCGCCGAGGCCCGGGTCGTTCAGCAGCTCGCGGTAGGCGATGACAAGGTTGCGGCCGTAGCGGGATCCGCTCGATGCTTCGGCGAGCAGCGGCCAGCCGCCCTGGTGGGCCAGCTCTTCGGCGGCGGGTCCGGCGCCGTGACCGGCCACGACAACAGTGCGGGGGCCGCGCGGCAGTTCGATGGGGGCGCTGAGCGCGGCAGGAGCAACGAGTTCGGCGGCCGCGACGTCAGCAGGCAATGGCACCTGCACCGGCACCTGCACCGGCACCGACGGCTGCACCTGCACCGACACCGACAACGGCTCCGACACCGCCGAGAGGGCGGGCATCGGCCCCGACAGCGGCTCTCGAAACTGCAGGTTCAGGTGCACCGGCCCGGGGGTGCCGGTGTGGGTACCGAGGGCCGCATCCACCGCGGCGCGGGCGAGGTCGGCAGCACGGCGGGGCTCGGCGGGGTCGCCGGTGGGAGCATCCACGTCGACCGCCAGACGCACAAAACGGCCGAAGAGGCCGGGCTGCCACGTGGTCTGGTTGCCGCCGGTGCCGCGCGCATCGCTCGGGCGGTCAGAGGTCAGCAGCAGCATCGGAACGCCCGAGTGGCTGGCCTCGAGCACGGCAGGCAGAAGGTTGGCGACGGCCGTTCCCGACGTTGTAACGACGATTGCCGGATGCCCGGTCTCAACCCCGAGGCCGAGAGCAGTGAAGGCTGCCGAACGTTCATCGATGCGCACCTGGAGGTCGAGCATGCGTGCACTGTCGAACGCGGCGAGTGCGAGAGCCAGCCCCTGCGAGCGCGACCCGGGGGTCAGTACCGCGTCGGTCACGCCGAGCGAGACGAATTCGCGGAGCAGTGCGACGGCGAAGTCGGCCGCAGGGCTGACAACAGACTCGCGCACAGGTGACGCACCCGAACCCGCACCCGCCGATGCGCCCGATTCAGCCGCACCAGGTTGATGACCGGCCGTCACCGCTCTGATCTGCCGTTGTCGGACTTCTTGTTGTCGGGGTCGTCATCGACGTCGGCGAGGGCTTGCTCGAGGTCGCGCAGCTGCGCCTCAGACACCGGGTCGACGCGGAGAGCGCCCAGAAACTCGGGGTCGTCGTCGGGGCCGACCGTGCGATACACGGGCTGCTTGCCGGCGCTCTTTCGCCCGCGACCGATCAAGAACCACAACACCCCACCGATGACCGGGAACAGCAGCACGATGAGCACCCATGCCACTTTGGGCAGCCCTCGTACACGCACTCGCGCGAACAGCAGGCAGTCGACGAGCGCGTACACGTAGAAAGCCACCGCAATCGCGACAAGACCAACCAGGAGACGAGCCATGCACAAACCTTACGCCTTGAATATGCCCTCGCGGCCGGTGTCAACTATGTGCAGAGCAGCCTTACAGCGAGTGATCAGAACCGGTCGCATAAACTGTGCATGTGAAAACTGGACGCACGTGGCTGGTCTATACGCTGATTCGCCTCGGCATCTTCGCCGTGGTGCTCGCAGCCCTTCTCCTGACCCAGATGACACCCTTCATTGCGGCAGCGGTTGCGGCCGTCATTTCGCTCTGCGCCTCGTACATCTTTCTGCGGAAGCCCCGCGAGCAGCTGGCTGAAGGCCTCTACGAAGCACGTCACGGTGAGGCCAAGCAGGCCAAGCGTCTGCCGGAGAAGGCGGGCTCTGACGAAGAGAACGAAGACACCGTGGTTGATGCCTCCGATCTGGATGCTCCGCAGAAGTGATTCGGGTCAGAGCGATTCGTTGTGCCGCCAGACCGCGTCGGTGACCCACGAGAGCTCGTCACTGAACCGCTGTAGCAGGCGCGAGAAGTCTGCGCGATCCTCCTCGTTCCATTTGCCGACGAGGGTGTTGTAGACCTCCTGCGCGATGCGGCGGTGCCGCTCGATCGCCACTCTGCCCGCAGCGGTTGCGGTCACGAGCACGGCTCGCCGATCGGCCGGGTCGGGCTCGCGCACGACGAGGCCCGCCGCTTCGAGGCGCCTGATCTCTGTGGTCATCGTCGACTTGTCGACGCTCAACCACTCGGCGAGCCGTGACATGCGGGTCGGCTTGGAGCCGACGAGGCGTTCGAGGAGCCAGGCGTCGGTACTCGAGAGTGCGGCGCCCTCGGCGTCGTGCAGCGTGCGGCGGTTGTCTGCCCTCGTCGACCACCGCTGGATGAGCGCGAGTGTCGATTCGATCGACTCACCCACATTGACGGGCTCGACCGTCTCGGCGGGCTCCATACCGTCTTCAGCCATACCTGAACATAACCTGTCTAACCACGTTGTTGGTTTGGTTGGATCAATCCAACTAATATAGTGGGAGCACACCAACTAAATTACCCCCTCCCCTTCACCCGCACCGTCTCGCTCACGAGGAGAAACGTCTCTCATGGAAATCCCCGGTTATGTCTGGCTGCTCACCGTCGTCGGTATTCTGGCCCTGCTCGCCTTCGACTTCTTCGTTCACGTACGAAAAGCTCATGAGCCCACTCTGAAGGAGGCCGCCAAGTGGTCGGCCATCTACGTGGGCATCGCCATCCTGTTCGGCGTCGGCCTGCTGATGTTCGGGGGGCAGACCCTCGGTACCGAATACTTCGCGGGGTACATCACCGAGAAGGCATTGTCAGTCGACAACCTCTTCGTCTTTCTGATCATCATCGCGAGCTTCCGGGTACCGCGCGCCGACCAGCAGAAGGTGCTGCTCTTCGGCATCGTCTTCGCGCTGATCGCCCGCACCGGGTTCATCTTCATCGGTGCCGCGGCCATCAACTCCTTCGCGTGGCTGTTCTACCTGTTCGGCGGGTTCCTCATCTTCACCGCCATCAAGCTGCTGCGCCCCGAGTCAGAGGGCGATGACGCCGACAACGTCATCATCCGACTCGCAAAGCGACTGTTCCACACCACCGAGCGGTACGACGGCGACAGATTCTTCACCCTCGAGAACGGCAAGAAGGTTCTCACCCCGATGCTGCTCGTCATGGTTGCCATCGGCGGAACAGACCTGCTGTTCGCGCTCGACTCTGTACCGGCCATCTTCGGTCTCACCCAGAACACCTACATCGTGTTCACCGCCACGGCGTTCTCGCTGATGGGGCTCCGCCAGCTGTTCTTTCTCATCGACGGGCTACTCGACCGTCTGATCTTCCTCAGCTACGGTCTCGCCACGATTCTCGCCTTCATCGGCGTGAAGCTGGTACTGCACGCGTTGCACGAGAACAACCTGCCCTTCCTGAACGGCGGGCAGCACATTCCGGTGTTCGAGATCAGCACCGAGCTCTCGCTGATCGTGATCATCGGAGTTCTCGCCATCACCGTTCTGGCTTCTCTCTTCAGCCCGGCCGGCAAGGCGAACACTGTCATCAGTGATGCCCGCATCCAGGCGAAGAAGTTCGTCGAGCACGACTTCGACAACGACACAGCCGCACGCGACAAGACGTACAACCGCATGCTGGCTCGCGAGGCGGCCATCAAGACGCTGCCGACCAAGTACAGCGCGAAAGCGGCCGAAGACGACGAGCTGATCGAGCTGCTCGGTAAGGCGCACGAATTGCGCGGCCAGAACGCAAAATAACGTCGTATCCTCTAGCGTGGGGGAGTACCTCAACGCTCCGAATGCACAACACAAGGAGAACACATCATGGGTCTGAGCTTGCAAAAAGGCCAGTCGCTTTCACTGACGAAACAGGGTGGCGGGGCCCTCACGAAAATCCGCCTCGGGCTCGGCTGGGACAGCGCAGCCCCGGTCAAGCGCGGCCTGTTCGGCCGGGCGAAAGCCGCAGAGGAGATCGACCTCGACGCGTCAGCCATCTTCTTCGATGCGTCGGGCCGCGTGCTCGACACCGTCTGGTTCCAGCAGCTGGCGAGCAAAGACGGCTCGGCGACACACACGGGCGACAACCTGACGGGCGCCGGCGACGGCGACGACGAGACCATCCTGGTCGACCTCTCGAAGGTTTCGGCCGCGGTCTCGCAGATCGTCTTCGTCATCTCGAGCTACACCCAGCAGTCGTTCGACAAGGTCGAGAACGCCTTCAGCCGGGTGGTCGACGACTCTGTCGCAGGCGCACCCGAGGTGGCACGCTACCAGCTCACCGACTCGGGCACGCACACCGCGATGATCATGTCGAAGGTCTCCCGCGAAGGTGCGGGCTGGAGCTTCAAGGCGATCGGCGAGCGTGCCAACGGCCGCTCGGTGATGGACCTGCTGGGGCCCGCAGCCAAAGCGCTTTGAGCCAGCTAAAACTTTGAACTAGCTGAAACGCTGAACTAGCTAAATCGCTGAACCAGCTAAAACTTTGAACTAGCTAAACCCTGAATCGAAACACACAACAAGGAGCACTGATACACATGGCAGGACTCACTCTCGCCAAGGGCAACAACCTCTCGCTCACCAAGACCAGCCCCGGGCTCACCATCGCCACGGTCGGCCTCGGCTGGGATCCGCGCACCACCAGCGGCGAGCAGTTCGACCTCGACGCGTCAGCGCTCCTTCTGGGCGCAAGCGGCAAAGTACGCTCATCCGCCGACTTCATCTTCTACAACCAGCCGGCCACCCCCGACGAGTCGGTCAAGCACATGGGCGACAATCGCACGGGCGAGGGCGACGGCGACGACGAGCAGATCAACATCGATCTGCGAAGCGTCGCGGCCGATGTGCAGCGCATCATCATCGCCGTGTCGATCGACCAGGCAGACGAGCGCCGCCAGAACTTCGGCCAGGTTCGCGCCGCATACTGCCGCGTCGTCGACCAAGACGGCCAGGAGATCGTGCGCTTCGACCTGAGCGAAGACGCCGCCCCCGAAACCGCCATGGTCTTCGCCGAGGTCTACCGCAACGGCGCCGAATGGAAGTTCAAGGCCGTCGGCCAGGGCTACACCACCGGGCTCGCCGGCATCGCGAACGACTTCGGCGTACAGCTGGATTAGGAAGGCTCTCATGAGTACACCTCTCACCCCGCCCGATGACAACGAGGTCGCTCAGGCGACTCTTGTGCTGCGGGCACCGGATGCACCCGCCCTCGTCGAGGCAGACGAGGCGCCGGGCATGGTTCCCGTCGCGGCCGAGCGCCAGAGCGACATCGCCCGCCAGGCGCGGGAGTTCGTGGCCGAGGTCAGCGCCCTCGACCCTCGCAGCCCTGAGTTCCAGACCAAGGTCGAGGGCATCTCCCAGATCGGCGGCGCCGACATGGTGAAGTCGGGCGGGTACTCGTCGCGCATGCTCGAGCGCTCCTCCACCTCGGTGGCGGGCGCGAAGCGCAGCGGCAACAGCGCGCAGATCACCGTGGCCAACACCCTCGGCGACCTCCGCACCACGGTCGAAGAGCTCACGCCGAACGCGGCCGACCTGGGTGTCGGGCGCAAGATTCTCGGCTTCATCCCTGGTGGCAACAAGCTGGCGCGCTACTTTCAGAAGTACGAGTCGGCGCAGACGCAGCTCGACAAGATCATCAAGTCGCTGATGGCCGGGCAAGACGAGCTGCTGAAAGACAACGCGTCGCTCGCCGGGGAGAAAGTACAGCTCTGGGAGACCATGCAGGCACTCAGCGAGTACGCTGTGTTCGCCAAGGCTCTGGATGCCGCAACCGTCGACAAGATCGCAGCCAGCCGAGCCTCTGGCCAGGTCGACGAGGCGCAGAAGCTCGAAGCCGACGTGCTGTTCCCCATTCGGCAGCGCCACCAGGACATCTTGACCCAGCTGGCAGTTTCGGTGCAGGGCTACCTCGCCATGGATCTCATCCGCAAGAACAACCTCGAGCTGATCAAGGGCGTCGATCGCGCCCGCACCACCACCATTGCCGCGCTCCGCACGGCCGTCATCGTGGCTCAGGCGCTGGCGAACCAGAAGATGGTGCTCGACCAGATCGACGCGATCAACACCACCACGAACAACATGATCCTGAAGACCTCCGAGATGTTGAAAGACCAGACCGTGCGCATCCAGCAGCAGGCGAGCACCTCAGGGGTGAGCGTCGAAACGCTGCAGAAGGCGTTCGACAACGTCTTTCAGACGATGGATGCGATCGACACCTTCCGCGCCTCGGCAGCCAAGAACATGGAAGGCACCGTGGCGGCACTCGAGATGGGCATCCAGCGCGCGAAGCCCTACCTCGAACGCAGCCGGCAGGGCGAGCAGGGGGAAGTTCGCTGAGGTGACACGATGACGTTCGGCCGCTTCGTGAATTCGCTGTTCGGCGCCCCCTCGCCGACGGCGATTGTCGCGCCCGGCGACGGCCTGCCCGCAGAAGAGAGCGGGCTCGCTGCTGGCGCCCTCGCCGAGTATGAGCAGAGCGAAGACGGCCAGACGGCCCGGGCTCTTGCCGAGTTGCGAAACTCGGTGCGGCGGGCCGGTCGGGAGCTGCCCACTGTGCTGTCGTCGCGCCTCGGCCAGATCGGCGACCTGCTGCAGAACCTCACCCTCACGATTGCGTCGCAGGGCGCGTCGACCGAGCAACGGGTACTGCTCGAGGCGATGGTTCGCGACTACATTCCCACGCCACTGCATGCCTTTCTCGCCCTGCCCGAAGGCGATCGGGCTGACGGTTCCGATGCCACCAGGCTGTTTGCCGAACAGCTCGGCCTCCTCGAAGAAACCGTGCGCGACATGCTCAACCAGGTGCGCATCGGGGCGATCGAAGAGCTGTCGACCCACGGCCGGTTTCTGGCCGACAAGTTTCAGGCCCCCGATGCGGGCCTCACCTTGGGCGGTCGCTGATGGCGACGCTCATTCCGGGGGCAAATGCGGCTCTCACGGCAGAGAACCCCGGCCTGCAACAGGTGGTCGTCGCTTTCGGATGGGAGGTCATCCCGAGCCGTGGGCCACGCGCCGAGCTCGTGCCGCTCGCCATCATGTGCGATGCGAGCGACAAGGCCCTCTCGAACGACCATCTTGTCTTCTTCAACCAGCTCGAGAGCCGTGACGGGTCTGTGCAGTTCGTCGACACCTCAGACATCGAAGAGATCGACGTCGACCTCGGGCTCGTTCCTGAGGCCGTCGAGAAGATCGCATTTCTTGTCTACGTCGATCCCGATGTTCGGGGCGCCGCCGACTTCTCGGCCGTGCGCTCGGCCTACGTTCGCGTGGCGACCAGTGACGGCCGTGAACTCGTGCGCTTCGATGTGCCGCTCACCGACAACCGCACCGTACACGCGATGCTGTTCGGTGAGCTGTACCGGCACCGCGCCGACTGGAAGTTTCGCGCCATCGGCCAGGGCTACGCCAACGGCCTCACCGGGGTGGCGCGCGACTACCAGATCGAGCTCTAGGCCGTGGCGCTGAACACCGCGGCCGTGCGCCGCGACCTGCCCTACCTGCGGCGGCGGGTCACGCCCGCGGGGCCGGAGAACGCCGCCGCCGAACCGGTTTCGACGCGGTCGACCGACACCGCCTCACCGAGTCGCGGGTTGTCTCTCGGCGCTCCCGTCAGCTCAGCCACGGCGCTGGCATCCAACCGGCGCCCCAGCCGACCGCGCCAGCCAGAACCCTTCACCGCCCCGACGATCGACGAGGTTCGCGAGCTCGGTGGCGAGCATCCGGTACTGAGACTGGATGCCCGGCGCTCGGCCATCGGCAGCCTCATCGTCTCCGGCGCCTACGCCATCGCGTGGGAGAGCAGCACCCGCGTGACCGGCGCGCTCACCCTGACGTCGAGCGCTCTCGAATCGGTGGGCACCAGCGTCATGACCGGCGGAAACCGGGCCCTCGTCGGCTTCGACGACGGCGACGCGATCGTGGCGCTGCGACACCTGCACGAACTTCGCCGCGCACTCTTCGTGGGCAACGGATCAGAACCGCTCGGCATTCAACTCTTCGACGGCTCGAGCTTCACCGTGCCAGCCGACGCACCGCCCGCAGGCGCGGCGACAGGCGCAGCGACCGGCACTGCAGCCGGCTCCCGGATGCTCGCGCTCACCCTGCTGCGGGTGAACGCCTTCATCGAACTCCGCGCCGAGCCGGTTGCCCGCGGGCTCACCCCGGCAGAACTGCACCGTGAATTCGGCTACCAGCTGACCGCCCATGTCGACCCACGCCAACCCCGGATGAGGTAGGCCGTGCGCCATTTCAGCTCGGTCAGCGAGGCCGAAGCGGGCACGCTCTTTCACCGGCTCCCGCAGCAACTGCACATCGCTTCGCCGCCCGACCTGCTCGCCGCGGCGCTCGGCGCAACGCTCTACTGCCCGGGCGACCGACCAGCGATCGCCGCCGATGTGAGAAAACAGGCCGCACGCGGCTGCATCAGCATGGTGCTGTGCCTCGAAGACTCGATCGCCGATTCGGCGGTGACCTTTGCCGAGACGAACGTCGCCACTGCGCTGCAGAGCCTGCTCGAGCAGACTGGCCGTCGGCCGGGCGACGGGCCTGCCGACGAAACAGCCACGGCCGACCTGCCGCTGCTGTTCATCCGCGTGCGCACTCCAGAGCAGATGCTTCGCATGGCCGAGCTCTGCGGGCCGGCCCTCGGCCTGCTCAGCGGTTTCGTGATTCCGAAGTTCGAGAACGATACGGGCTACGCCGACCGGTTCTTCGCTGCGCTGCATCAGATCCACGAGCAGTACGAGCAGTCGGGCGCCGGCGGCGGCCGGCGGCTTCGCATCATGCCGATTCTCGAATCGCCGTCGATGGTGCACACCGAGACCCGCACGTGCGCGCTCTCTGGCATCGTCGACGTTCTGCAGAAGCACCGCGACGACATTCTCGCCGTGCGCATCGGCGCCACCGACCTGTCGAGCGTGTTCGGGCTCCGCCGCTCGCGCGAGCTGACGGTCTACGACGTCAAAGTGGTCTCGGCTGTGATCGCCGACATCGTGAACGTTCTCGGCCGACCCTCCGATCGATTCGTCATCACCGGGCCCGTCTGGGAGCACTTCGACACCTCTGAGCGCATGCTGCGGCCGCAGTTGCGCCTCACGCCCTTCGTCGACGCGAACGAGCCCGAGCTCCGCAAACGCCTCATGCTCGGCGGCCTCGACGGGCTCATTCGCGAGATCTCGCTCGACCAAGCCAACGGTCTGCTCGGCAAAACGGTCATCCACCCGACGCACGTGCCGGTCGTGCACGCCCTCTCCGTCGTCAGCCACGAAGAGTACCTCGACGCCCTGTCGATCGCCGGTAACGTCGGTGGTGGAGCGAGCGCGTCGCCCTACCGCAACAAGATGAACGAGATGAAGCCCCATCAGGCCTGGGCAGAGAAGACACTGCTGCGCGCCGATGCCTTCGGTGTCGCCGCCGAGAGCACCACCTTCGTCGACCTGCTCGAAACGAGTATGCGATGACCGGCGAGCCCCAGACACCCGCCGCCTCGACGAGCGCGTTCGCCGAGCGAGAGGTGGGCATCCGGGTCGTCTCGGATGCCCGGCGTAGCCTCGTGCCCGTCGAACTGCTCGTCGGAGTCGCGCTTCGCCAGAACCCCCGGCGAGCCCAGCTGCTCGTATCGAACGTGCTCGCGAAACACGTTCCCACGGTGCCAGGGCTCGCCATCGTCGCCGCTGAGCTGCTCGGGCTGCTCGTCGCCGCCGAACTCGACGGCGCCCCGCCGCCGCGGCCGCTCTACGATCGGCTGTCGACGCTGCTGCGGCCGCCTGCCGACGGGAATCTCGATGGCGCGGAGCTGGCGTCGCTGAGGGCCGACGTGGCCGAGGCGCGAGTCGAGCATCCGGAGGTCACCACGATCGGGTACGCCGAAACCGCCACCGGGCTCGGGCAGCGTGTTGCCGAGACGATTGGGGCGTACTACATCCATTCGACTCGGCACGCGGCGGGCGACCGGGTGCCGTTCGCGGGGTTCGAAGAGGAGCACTCGCACGCCACGAGTCACCAGCTCTACCCGGCGCGGCCCGACTGGCTGAAGCCCGGAGGAACCGTGGTGTTGGTCGACGACGAGCTGAGCACGGGCACCACCATTGTGAACACCATTCGGGCACTGCACGCGGCCGTGCCGCAGTCGCGCTGGGTCGTGGCGTCGCTCATCGACCTGCGTTCGGAGGCCGACCGACGACGTTTCGATGCCCTCGCCGAGTCGCTGCACACCTCGATCGCCGTCGTGGCGCTCGGCTTCGGTTCGATCGAGCTGCCGCCCGACGTCTCTGCCCGGGCCGCGGCCGTGCTCGCTGCCCTCTCGCCCGGCGCCGTGACGCCCGGAAGCGGAGAAGTGACGGTACTCAACGCCGCGGGTGAGAGCCACGGGGCGGTCGCGAGTCTGGAGAACGCCCGATTCGGCGTGGATGCACGGCCAGGCATGCACGACGACGCAGCCGCGGCCATTGCGGCGAAACTTCTCCCCCTGCTCGCGGGCACACGCACTCTCCTGCTCGGCTCTGAAGAGTTCATTGCGCTCCCCCTCGCCGTCGCAGACCATCTCGCATTGAGCCCGCCCGACGTCGTCACGAGTCCGTCCAGCATCCACTTCTCGACGACCACGCGCTCCCCCATCGCACCGCTCGACCGGCCCGACTATGCCATCGCGAGCGCCGTCACCTTTGAGAGCCACGACCTGACCAGCGATGGGTTCGGCCCGAGGTTCGCCTACAACCTCACACGCGCGGGCCGGCGGTTCGACACCATCGTCTTTTTGCCCGAACCTGAGGCCGACCGACACCGGATGCTCGCCGCCGACGGTGTGGCCGAGGCGCTCCGCCGGGTGTGCGACCACGTGATCGTCGCGCTGCTCACGTCGTCGCCAGAAAGTGCACTGCACCCCGTATCCGACGCTGAACCTCACCGCGCAGCCGACCCCGCACCCGCCCACTCCGAGGAGACAGCCCGCCCGTGACCTCAGCCACCCCCGCCCCGCCCCTTCCTGTTCCGCTCACCGGGCCCGCGTTCGGCTCGTACAGCGCCGACGATGTTGTGTGGCTGCTGAAAGACCTGGGGGATGCGCGGTTGGAGGCTCCGGCCGCTGAACGGGAGCAGAGCATCCAGAGCGGAAAGACGAACTACGCCGAGACGCTGCCCGTCGAATACGTGCCCTCGCCCGAGTACCAGCAGCTGTACGAGGAGGCGCTGCTGCGGTCGGCCCGGCGTCTGGCCGTGGCCGTCGGCGTGGTGACCGAACTGGTGCTCGAAGCCCGTGACGGCCAGCCCGTACTGGTGTCGCTTGCGCGCGCCGGAACGCCGATCGGCATTCTGATCAAGCGGTGGGCGGCACGGATGCACGGCGCAGACCTGCCGCACTACACGATGAGTATCGTGCGCGGGGTGGGTCTCGACCAGAACGCGCTTCGCTACCTCAGAGCGCACCACAACCCCGCACAGGTCATGTTCCTCGACGGCTGGACCGGCAAAGGCGCCATCGCCCGCGAACTCAGCGCGGCGCTCGAGCTGTTCGCCGTGACCGATGGTGCGACGTTCGGCACCGAGCTGGCGGTGCTCGCAGACCCGGGGCACTGCGTGGAGATCTACGGCACGCGTGACGACTTTCTGATTCCGTCGGCGTGCCTCAATTCGACGGTGTCAGGGCTGGTCTCGCGAACGGTGTTCAATCGAGAGCTGATCGGCGAGAACGACTTTCACGGTGCCAAGTTCTACGACGGGTTGCGCGACAACGACGTCTCAGACGCGTTTCTTGATGCGGTCTGCGCAGAGTTCGGCGCCGCGGGTGTGGCCGAGGAGGTCGCGGCTGGCGTGCGGGCCGCGGGCGGGTACGCGGCCACCGGCGAGCGCCCGACCCCGTCGTGGGCCGGCTGGGCGGCGGTCGAGCAGATCAGCGCCCGCTACGGCATCGACAACATCAACCTCGTGAAGCCGGGCGTCGGCGAAACCACCCGCGTGCTGCTGCGCCGCGTGCCATGGAAGGTGCTGGTGCGGTCGGGTGCCCAGAACGACATCGCACATGTGCTGCTGCTCGCCGCGCAACGGGGAGTGCCGGTCGAAGAGGTCGCCGACCTGCCGTACAGCTGCGTCGGGCTGATCAACCCGCTCGCCAGCGGCACGGGAGCCGACCTGTGAACCACGAGCCTGGCCCGCGCGCACCCCGCGCCGTTGTCGCGTGCGACCTCGACCGAACCCTCATCTACTCGCCCAGAGCGTTCTGGCTCGACACGGCAGACGCCGATGCGCCCCGGATGATCGTCAGCGAGCTCTACGAGGGCGTGCCGATCTCGTTCATGACCCGGGCATCCGAAACCCTGCTGCTGCAGCTGCGTGCGACCACTGAGTTCGTACCGGTCACCACCCGCACGGTCGCCCAGTACCGGCGGGTGCGGCTGGCCGGCCCCGAACCCCGCTATGCCGTAACGACGAATGGCGGAGTTCTGCTTGTCGATGGGGCGATGGATGCGGCGTGGAGCTCCGCCGTACGCCGACGCCTGGCCGCCGCAGCCGCGCCCCTCGCCGAGGTGACGGCGTTGCTCGGCGACGCGACCACCGCGCCGTGGATAGCCAGAACCGCCAACGCCGAAGACCTCTTCGTCTACGCGATCGTCGATCGTGACCTCATGCCGGAAGCCTGGCTCGACGACCTGACGGCAGCGAACGCCGCCCGCGGGTGGACCGTCTCCGTGCAGGGCCGCAAGCTCTACTGCGTTCCCGACTGCGTGACCAAAGGCGAGGCAATGGCCGAGGTCCGGCGTCGCACCGGCGCCTCGACGGTGCTCGCGGCCGGCGACTCGCTGCTCGACGCACCGATGCTCGAACAGGCCGATCTGGCATTCAGACCGGCGCACGGCGAATTGCACGATGCCGGCTACGTCGCCGACAACCTCACCGTCACGGTCAGCCGCGGCATTCTGGCCGGAGAGGAACTGCTGCGCTTGATGACGGCTAGTACGCCAACGCCAACGCCAGCCCCACACCGAACAGGAGCCCGGTGAAACTGGTCAGCTTGAGCGCCAGAATCAGCTCTTTCGGGGTCTTCGCGGTCAGCACGATGAGACAGGCCGGCAGCGCCAGCAGCAGCGTGAAGAACACCAGCGGCGCCAGCGGAAACAGGAACGACAGCAGCAACAGCACCGCATAGGCGACCGCCAGGAACACCACGAACGCGATACGCGACCCGCGCTGCCCCAGCAGCACGGCCAGAGTGCGCTTCTTCGCCACCTTGTCTTGCTCGATGTCGCGAATGTTGTTGGCCATCAGCACCGCACACGCAATGGCCCCCGCGGCGACACCCGCATACAGGCTCTCGAAGTTGAAGCTCTCGGTGAGAATGTACGTGGTGCCGACCGTGGCCACCAGCCCGAAGAAGATGAAGACGAACACTTCGCCGAGCCCGTAATAGCCGTATGGATGCTTGCCACCGGTGTAGAAGTAGGCGGCGGCAATGGCGATGCCGCCCGGTATCAGCAGCCAGTATTGCCCGGTGATGACCACGATCGCGACGCCTGCGGCTGCACCGAGGGCGAAGAACACCAGTGCCACGGCCAACACCCGCTTGGGGTTGGCGACACCAGACCCGGTGAGGCGCGGCGGCCCCACGCGAAACTCGTCGGTACCGCGCACGCCGTCGGAGTAGTCGTTCGAGTAATTGACGCCGATCTGCAGAAACAACGCCACGGCGAGGCTCAGCAGAACGAGGCCCCAGTTGATGTCGCTGCCGAGGAACGGCGGCGCAGCAGCGGCACCGGTACCGAGCGCGACGGGCGCGATGGCCAGCGGCAGGGTGCGGATGCGTGCGCCCGCGACCCACATCGCCGGCGTCGGCTTGGTGAGCCGGTTCGGGTTGGTGTGCTGTTTCTTACCGGCCGGGTGACCCGACTTCTTGCGTTTGGTTTGCGCCACCAGAAGATTCTACCGAGCGCCAGCCGAACGGGCCGCGAGCGTTCGCGCCACCGCCAGCCGATCGGGCTTTCCTGAGCTCAGGGTGGGGATGCGGTCGAGCAGCACGATGCCCGAGGGAGCCGCGGCCCGGCCGGCCGCGTCGGTGACGGCGCCCTGGAGCATCCGGAGTGCCCCGTCATCGAACGGTTCACTGGTGACCACCACCGAGGTCTGCCCCCACTGCTCGCTCGGCTGCGCAACAACGATCGCCGTGTGGAAGCCCGCGTGCGACTGCACGACCCGTTCGACCCGGTCGATCGCGACCTTGATGCCACCCGAGATGATGACGTTGTCGATGCGCCCGGTCACGGCGACACCCGCGTCGCTCACCTCACCACTGTCGGCGGTGCGATACCAGCGGTGGCCGGCGTCGGTGTAGAACTTGCGCTCGGTCAACTCATCATCGCCGAGGTAGCCCTCTGCGAGCATCGGGCCCGCCAGTTCGAGTTCGCCGCCGGTGACCCGGGCCAGGGTGCGGCCGATCGGGTGCCCGTCGTAGACACACCCGCCACTGGTCTCGCTCGACCCGTACGTGCGCTTCACGCTGAGGCCCAGATCGGTTGCGCGGGTGAAGAGCGCTGCAGGTACGGCTTGCCCGCCGATCAGCAGGGCATCCAGTCGCCGCAGCGAATCGCGAACCGTGTCGTCGTCTTCGGCCGCGTCGACCAGCCGGGCAAGCTGAGCCGGCACGATGGACGAGAACTTCAGGGGGGCATCGAGTTCATCGACGAGCGCGGCGAAGGTGCGGGCGCCGAAGTGGCCGCCGGGCATGACGACGGGATCGGTGCCCGCCACAATGGAGCGGATGAGCACCTGCGCGCCAGCGATGTAGTGCGTCGGCAGCGCC
Source organism: Subtercola vilae (assembly GCF_004923255.1). Lineage (GTDB taxonomy): Bacteria > Actinomycetota > Actinomycetes > Actinomycetales > Microbacteriaceae > Subtercola > Subtercola vilae. Next base: position 65,742 of record NZ_QYRT01000007.1, read on the forward strand.
AGCAGCCACTGCCCGGCTCCGCCCAGCTCGCCTTCGACGGCGGCCGCGCTGGCCAGCAGCGCGTCGGGGCTGAGCGCCACGCGTTTGGGCACACCCGATGTACCAGAAGTCTCGATGACGAGCGCCACGTTCTGCGGCACGGTGGCCGGCACCTCTGCCCCGCGCACCACGGCTGGCACCGATGTGGCCAGAGAACTGTGCCTCGACCCGGCCGGAGCCACGGGTTCGCGCGGCAGCACGGCCGGCCCTGCTCCGCTGAGCGCGGCCCTCAGGGCCACCCCCACCGCGCCTGCGTCACCCGCGCTGAGCACCTCAAGTCGCCTCGTCATCTCCCAACCCTAAGCTCCTCGCCCGCCCGCCTGCGTATCCCGCACCCACACCCGCCAGAAGCGCGGCGGGTCAGTAGTGGTACGGGTACGGCGACCAGTCGGGGGCCCGCTTCTCGAGGAAGGAGTCGCGGCCCTCGACGGCCTCGTCGGTGCCGTATGCGAGACGGGTGGCCTCGCCGGCGAAGACCTGCTGCCCCACGAGGCCGTCGTCGACCGCGTTGAAGGCGAATTTGAGCATCCGGATGGCCGTGGGCGACTTCGTGAGAATGGTGCGCGCCCACTCGAGCGCTTCTTTCTCGAGTGACGCGTGCGGCACCACCGCGTTCACAGCGCCCATCTCGTACGCCCGCTGCGCACTGTACTCCCGGGCGAGAAAGAACACCTCGCGGGCGTTCTTCTGCCCGATCTGCCGGGCGAAGTACGCGCTGCCGTACCCCGCGTCGAACGAGCCGACGTCGGCGTCGGTCTGCTTGAACTTGCCGTGCTCTTCGCTCGCAATGGTGAGGTCGCAGACCACGTGCAACGAGTGCCCACCGCCGGCGGCCCAACCGGGAACGACTGCGATGACGACTTTCGGCATGAACCTGATGAGCCGCTGCACCTCGAGAATGTGCAGCCTCCCGGTGCTGGCCGCGTTCAGCCCCGCGCCGTCACCTTGTGCGTACTGGTAACCGTCGCGCCCGCGGATGCGCTGGTCACCGCCGCTGCAGAACGCCCAGCCGCCGTCTTTCGGGCTTGGGCCGTTGCCGGTGAGCAGCACGACGCCGATGCGCGGATTCTGCCGGGCGTCGTCGAGTGCACGGTACAGCTCGTCGACGGTATGCGGGCGAAAGGCGTTACGCACCTCTGGCCTGTTGAACGCAATGCGGGCAACCTGGCCGGCGAGGTCGTGGTGGTACGTGATGTCGGTCATCGCCTCGGCACCGGGCGCGACCACCCACTCGGCCGCGTCGAAGATCTCAGAGACAGAAGGCGTTGGTGTGACCATCCCCCAAGCCTACGCGCGCACAGAACAGCGCTCGGCGCGCAACAATGGGTCATGGCCCAAACGCACCGCCCCCTGCCGACGCTGACAGAACTGCTCGAACTCGCGAGCGTGGTCTCTCTGCCGCTGAACACGCGCTTCCGGGGGGTGGATGTTCGTGAAGCGGTCATTCTGCGGGGCCCCGAAGGCGCAACCGAGTTCTCGCCGTTCATCGAGTACTCCGATGCCGAGGCCGTGGCGTGGCTGGCCGGTGCCATCGACTTCGGATGGCAGCCCACCCCCGACCTCCTCCGCGACCGCATTGCCGTGAACGCCACCCTGCCCGCTGTGGGCGAGTCCGACGTGAGTGCCGTTCTCGATCGCTACCCGGGCTGCCGCACCATCAAGGTGAAGGTCGCCGCACGTGGCCAGAGCCTCGACGACGACATCGCCCGCGTGCGGGCGGCGCGCGAGTACCTCGGCAGCGAGGGCCGCATCAGGCTCGACGCGAACGGCGGCTGGAATGTCGACGAGGCAGAACACGCCATCCACGCCCTGGCCGAGTTCGACCTCGAATACGTCGAACAGCCGTGTGCCAGCGTCGACGACCTGTGGGAGATCCGCCAGCGCGTGAAGTACATGGGTATTCCGGTGGCGGCAGACGAGAGTGTGCGAAAGGTGGATGATCCGCTCGACGTTGCCCGCCGGGGCGCCGCCGATCTGCTGGTCATCAAGGCGCAGCCGCTCGGGGGCATCCATTCGGCCCTCGACATCGTTCGCCGTGCCGGGTTGCCCGTGGTGGTCTCGTCAGCTCTCGACACCTCGATCGGAATCGCCATGGGCGCCCACCTCGCCGCATGTATTCCGAATCTGGAATACGACTGCGGGCTGGCCACGGCCGCCCTGCTGGCCGCCGATGTCACCGCCGAACCGTTGATCCCCGTGAACGGGTCGATCGCCGTCGTACGCCCGCTGCTCGACGAGTCGCTCGTACAGCAGCAACTCGCAAGCGACGAGCGAGACGTGTGGTGGCGTGAGCGCCTCGAGCGGGTCTACGCCCTGCTGGTCTCCTCGACCGAGTCGACCGGCCGGCACGCGGCGACCAGTTCGACCTCGACCCTCGCGCCCATCGGCAACGCGGCCACCTGATAGGCCGCGCGCGCGGGCTGCACGGGGCCGGTGAAGACAGCGCCGTAGGCCGCGTTGATCTCGGCGAAGTCGGCCAGGTCTGTGACGAGCACCGTGGTCTTCACCACGTTATCGAGCGACGTACCGGCCTCGAGCAGAATCGCCTCGGCGTTCCGGAGCGACTGCGTGGTCTCGGCACCGATGCCGCCCAGGGCGAAGACGCCGGTGGCCGGGTCGATGGGCAGTTGGCCCGAGACGAACAGCAGGTCGCCGGTGCGAACCGCCTGTGAATAGGGGCCCACTGCCCCGGGCGCGTTCGTCGTGCTGATGGCGGTGAGCGGGGCACTGAAGGTGCTGGCGGGCTGTGCGGTCATACGTATTCTCCTAGCGTTTCGGCCACCGTCTCGAAGACGGTCGCCTCTGTCGTAGCGTGAACGGCGAGCCTGATGCGGTCGTCGCCGTGCAGGGTGGTGGTGATGCCGCGCTCCGCCAGCGCACGGTGTGCCGCTGGGGCGCGGCCGGGCAGCGCAAGCGCCACGATGCCGGCCCGGCGCGAGCGTTCGCGTGGCGATACCGCGGGCAGGCCGGCGTCGTCGAGGGCGTCGAGCAGGGCATCCACCCCGTCGGCAATGCGGGCCTCGATGGCGCTGACCGTCGCCGCCTCGACGAGTTCGAGTGCCGTGGCGAACGAACCGGTCGCGAACGGCGAGAGGTTCGAGATGCCGAAGCGCAGGGCGTCGGGGCGCACCGGATGCTCGGCGCCGTCGTAGCGCGAAGGTTCGAGTACTCCTGTCCACCCACCGAGCACCGGGCGGATACGCTCGAGCCCGGCGCCGGAGAACGCGAGCGCCCCGGCACCCCAGCCAGCGCGCAGCCACTTCTGGCCGCCCACCACGAGGGCGTCGGCCAGCGACCAGGGCATCTCGACGATACCGAAGCCCTGGATGGCGTCGACGATCAGCAGCCGGTCGGGCCCGATGGCCTCACGGATACCGGCGAGATCGGCCCGAAAGCCCGAGCGGAAGTCGACGGCACTCACCGTGACGGCCGTGACGTCGGGTGTCTCTGCCAGCGCCTCTGCGATCGCTGACGGCGTGATGTTCTGCCCCACCGCGCCGATGAGTCGGGCCCGCGACAGGCCGATCTCTGCGGCGCGGAGCCACGGGTACAGGTTCGCGGGAAATTCGGAGCGGCCAATGAGAACGGTGCCCCGGTCGATTCCGAACGCGACCTGAAAGAGGCCGAGCGAGGTGTGCGGAATGAGAGAGACAGCGTCGAACGCGAACCCACTGAGGCGGGCGAAGGCGGCACGGGCGCGTAGGTCTTCGGCGTGCATCCGGTCGCTGGCCCCCACCGCACCGCGCACGGCCGTGGCCATGAGGGTCTCGGCGGTCGCCGCCACCTCGTGCGAGGGCGGCCCGTAGCTCGCGAAGTTCAGGTAGCCGACGTCTTCGCCGAAGCTCCGCAGGTAGGTGTCGAACCCGCTCACGCCAGCACCCGCTCGAGAAAGCGCTGCGTGCGCGCCTCACGGGGGTGCAGCAGCACCTCGTCGACCGTGCCCTGTTCCACGATGCCGCCGTCGGCCATGAACACCACGCGGTCGGCCACCTCGCGGGCGAAGCCCATCTCATGGGTCACCACCAGCATGGTCATACCGTCGGCGGCGAGCCCGGCCATGACGGTGAGCACTTCGCCCACCAGCTCGGGGTCGAGCGCGCTCGTCGGTTCGTCGAACAGCAGAAAGAGCGGCTTCATCGCCACCGCCCGGGCAATGGCCACGCGCTGGCGCTGGCCGCCGGAGAGCTGGCTGGGGTAGCTGTCGATCTTGTCGCCGAGACCCACCCGTTCGAGAACCGCACGCGCTTCGGCCCTCACGGTCGCGGCCGGGCGCTTCTGCACCCGCACAGGCCCCTCCATGACGTTGCCGAGCACGGTGAGGTGCGGAAACAGGTTGAAGTGCTGAAACACCATGCCGGTGGAGGCGCGCTGCTTCGACAGGCGGCGCTCGCTCAGCTCGTAGAGCTTTCCATCGCGCTCTTCGAAGCCCATCGCCTCACCATCGACCCAGACTTCGCCCGCATCGGGCACCTCGAGCCGGTTGATGCAGCGGAGGAACGTCGACTTGCCGGCGCCGGAAGGCCCGATGATGCAGACCACCTCGCCCGCAGCCACCTGCAACGAGACATCTTTCAGCACCTCGTTCGAACCGTAGTGCTTGCTCACCCGCACCGCGTCGAGCACGGGCCGGGTGGTTCGGGAATCGGTCATGACTGGCTCCTCACGAGCGGTGGGGTCATCAGGTCTCTGGCGAGGCGACGCCGGGCCCGGCGCGAACCGCCGCTGCCGCCCCTGGCGCGGTCACTGCGGTCGAACGAACGCTCGAGGTACGACTGGCCCACACTCGCAACGCTCACGATCACCATGTACCAGAAGGCCGCGGCGATCAGCGTCTCCATCACCTGCAGGTTGAACGAGGCGATGTTGTTGGCCGCCCTGATCAGCTCCACGTAGCCGATGACCGAGGCCATCGCGGTGCCCTTCAGCATGTTGATGAAGTCGTTTCCGGTCGGCGGGATGATCACCCGCATGGCCTGCGGCAGAACGATGCGCCACATGCGTTGCAGCGGCGTCTCGCCGATCGACTGGGCCGCCTCGATCTGGCCGCGGTCGACGCTGTTCAGGCCCGCCCGCACGATCTCGGCCATGTAGGCGCTCTCGTTCAGCATCAACCCGAGAAAGGCCGCCACGAACGTGGTCATGACCGCGTTCGTCGAGAGGTCGATGAATACGACGTCGGTGAACGGGATGCCCAGCTGCAGCCGCGGAAAGATGAGTGCGAGGTTGTACCAGAGCAGAATCTGCAGCAGCACGGGTAGCCCGCGGAACAGCCAGGTGTAGGCCGCCGCGAACCACTTCGCCACTGGGTTCTCAGAGATGCGCATGAGCGCGATGATCACACCGAGAACAACCGCAACCACCTGCGCCGCGACCGCGAGGATGATCGTGTTGACCAGCCCCGTGAGAATGATCGGCGAGATGATGTAGTACGGAATGTCGCGCCACGAGATGTCACCCTGTGAGGCCCCGTAGGCGAGCGCCCCGAGAATCACCAGGATGACGACTGCGATGACCCACCGCCCCCAGTGGCGCAGGCGCACCTGGGGCATAAGTTCGCGCACCGACGGGGTTGTCATCACTTGCCGCCGTTGACAACCGCAGTGGTGACCTTGCCAGAGGAGATGCCCCAGGCATCCAGAATCTTGCCGTAGGTGCCGTCGTCGATCAGCTGGTCGAGCGCTTTGGCCATGGCGTCGCGGAGAGCCGCGTTGTCTTTGTTGACGCCGATGCCGTAGGGCGCGCCGTCGATCACATCGCCGGGAACGACCTCGAAGGCGTTACCGTCTTGCGTCGTCTTCGAGATGTACACCGCGCTCGGCAGGTCGTTCACGATCGCGTCGATGCGGCCGGTGCGCAGCTGCGTCTGGTTCTGGCTGTCGCTGTCGGTCACCGTGATGTTCAGGGCGGTCTTGCCGTCGGTGACGCACTTCGCGCTGGTGTCTTCGGCAAAGGTCTGCTGGCTTGTTCCGGTGACCACGGCGATGTTCTTGCCGCAGAGGTCGGCCGGGCTGCTGATCTTCGCCGGGTTGCCCTTCTGCACCATGAGGGTGATGCCGCTGGTGAGGTAGTCGACGAAGTCGATGGTCTGCTGGCGGGCTGCCGTGTCGTTCATGGCGGCGATGGTCGCGTCGACGCGGCCCGACTGCAGGCTCGTGATGAGCGCGCCGAAGTCCATGTTCGAGTACGTGGTCTTCAGGCCGAGCTTGGCAGCGATGGCCGTGATGATGTCGTGGTCTGAGCCGATCACGGTCGACCCGTCGGCGGCGAAGAAGTTGTTCGGAGCCGACTGCACGTACGAGCCGACCTTCAACTCTTTCGTGCCCGAGATGGCGGCCGGAACCTGCGCCTCGAGCGTGGCGTCAGCGCTCACGGCCGAGAGCAGGGCCGACGTGTCGGGAATCAGGCTCGCTGCGCCTGTTGCGGCACCGGATGCCCCGGGCTGCGGTGCCGAGGGGCCGCCGCAGGCCGACAGCAGTATGGCGAGTGTTGCGGCGGTGAGTGTCGCCGCCAGCGCTGTTTTTCGTGTGGTGCGCATGGAGATTTCCTTTGGTCGTCATTGTCACAGAGGCTGCTGGTGCATGCTCCGGGGTCTCTCCGAAACACACTAGCCTGACTTTTCGCACGATAATAGTTATTTATCATGCTGACGATAAGTTTTTACCGAAACGAAACATTGTTCTCTGCACTGTTCTCGGGAAGGATGTGCCCATGACCGATATCGCGCCCACCGAACCGGAGCGACGCATTCGGCCCGAGTTCGAGCCCTATCTCGCTCTGCTCCCCTTTCTCGGCTCGCTCATGGGGCCGCGCACCGAGATCGTGCTGCATGACATCAGCGACCTCTCCCGCTCGATCATCGCGGTCGAGAACGGTGCCATGAGCGGTCGCAGCGTGGGTGGCCCGGCCACCGACCTGGTGCTGAAGATTCTGCAGAACCACGACTACCTCGAGCGCGACTTTCTCACCAACTACCTTGCCCAGTCGCAGAGCGGCGGCTACTTTCGATCGTCGACTTTCTTCGTGCGCGACGAGGCCGGCGCGGTCATCGGGATGCTCTGCCTCAACGTCGACGACGGCCCCCTGCACGAGGCGAGGCAGCTGCTCGAGTCGATCACGCAGACGACGGGCCTGTTGAAGTCGTCGGGGCAGCGGCCCACCGACGACGACCGTGGCCGGGAGACCTCAGGGTGGGAGACCTCCGGGCGCCGGGCGCCGCACGGCAGCACCGAGATGGCCGAAGTCGCCGAGCGCTTGAGCCTCAGCGTCGACGAACTCACGCGCGACAACGTGGCGCGCACCGTCGCACGCCTCGGCGTCGATGGCTCACGCATGACACCCGAGGAGAAGATCCAGGCCGTTCGCGAACTCGACAGCGCGGGCATCTTTCTGATGAAGGGCGCTGTCGCGCACGCGGCCCTTGCCCTGCATGTCTCGGAGCCGACGGTGTACCGCTACCTCAAGCTGGCGCGCGGCCAGCGCTGAGGCGGGGCATCCAGCAGTCTGGGCTTACAGGCCCGAGTACGAGTGCAGGCCGTGGAAGAACACGTTCACGACGCCGAAGTTGAACAGCACCGCGCCGAAACCGATGATGGCGAGCCACGCCGAGCGCGATCCGCGCCAGCCGCGGGTGGCACGGGCGTGAATGTAGCCCGCGTAGATGACCCAGATGATGAAGGTCCACACCTCTTTGGTGTCCCAACCCCAGTAGCGGCCCCACGCACGCTCGGCCCACACGGCACCGGCGATGAGCGTGAAGGTCCAGAATACGAACCCCACGATGTTCACGCGGTAGGCGAGGTTCTCGAGCCGGGTCGAATCGGGCAGCGATGCCAGAAATTTGAGCTTCAAGAACTCGGCACCGAGCGTGAGTGTCTCACGTCGATACTGCAGCAACTGGATGCCCGACAGCGCGAAACCGAGCGCGAAGAATGCCGTGCCGAGGCTCGCCACGAACACGTGGATGACGAGCCAGGCCGACTGCAGCGCCGGCGGCAGAGGAGCAATGACCACGTAGTAGTTCACCGTGGAGATGCCGAGCAGAATCAGAACGAGCCCGGTGATGAACGTGCCGAGAAAGCGCAGGTCGACGCGGGTGATGACCACGAGGAACACGGCGACGATGAGCACGGTTCCGGTCATCGAGAACTCGTACATGTTGGCCCACGGCACGCGGTTCGCCGCGATGCCGCGAAGAACATCGGCAGTCAGCTCGAGCAGAAAACCGATGACCGTGAACGAGACGCCCAAGCGGAGGCTGAGCGAGCGGCGGGTGACGCTGCCGTCGGCCGCGACCGCACCGTTCGCGACGTTTGCGCCATTCTTGCCGCTCTTCGCGCTGCCATCGACAGAACCGCCGGCGGGGCGCTCTGCGACCAGCGTGGCCGAACTCGCGTTCAGCACGGCCGACGATGCACCGGAACCCGCCGCCACGCTCTCGCGCACCGTGGGCGCCGTTGTGACCGAGCCGTCGACCGCCACGGTGTTGCCGGCCGAGACCTGGGCAGACCGGCGAGCAAGATCGAGGGCGAACGCGATGAAGGCGAACGCATACACAGCCATGGCTGCATACAAGAAAAAGATCGAATACTCGTCAAGGGTCACGATAGTAGCCTAAGCGTTTGTTTCGGGCGGTGTAGCGCCCGTGAGAAGTTTCGAGTGCCTTTCGGCGATGTCGGCCACTGCGGGCAGCAGCCGAGGGTCTTCGCCACGAGCGAGACCGGCGTATTCGAGGCTCAGCGTGCCGTCGGCACGCTCGGTGGCCTTCACCCAGACGCGTCGGCGCGGGATGAACAGCGAGATCAGCAGCCCGAGCAGTGCCGAGGCTGCGAACAACAGCACCCAGCCCTGGGTGGGGTCGTGGTGAATGTCGAGCGAGGCGTAACGGTGAACGGTGTCGAAGCTGATGGTGCCGAGGCCGTTCGGCAGCGCCTGACTGTCGCCGGGCTTCAGCTGAATCGACGCCACGCCGGTCGACCCGCCCGTGAGCTGCTTCATCTTGTCGGTGTTCAGCGAGTACACCGAGGTGGGCACTCCCCCGTTCAGGCCGAGGTCTCCGTCGTAGACGTTGAGCGTCAGCACGGGGTAGTCGGCGTCGGGGTAGGTGGAGTAGAAGGCTCCGGTCGTCGAGGTGGCCTGTGTGGGGTAGAAGAAGCCGATCATGCCCAGCTGCTCTGACAGGCCATCCGGAACCTTCACAACACCCACCGAGGTGAGGTTGGCGTCTTGCGGCAAGAACGGCACGGAGTCGGTGAAGACCACTTTGCCGTTCGGGTCTTTCACCGTGATGGTGGGCGCATAGCCGTTGCCGAGCAGGTATACGTCGGTGCCGCCGATGCGCAGAGGTGAGTTGACCTTGATGTCGGCCGTCTGCGGAGCCTGGCCGCGCTCCTGCGTCGTCACCATGGCGTTGTAGTCGATCGGCTGGCCGAAGGCGCCGTCGGCTTTCGTCTCGTAGGTCGCCGTGAACTGGTCGAGTTTCATCGAGTACGGCGCCAGCGAGTCTTCGCTGAAGAACCGGCCCGGGTTGAACGAGTCGAACGCGCTCAGGGTATTCACGAACACGCCGCCGCCCGCCACGAGCACGCGTTGGCCACTGAACCCGTAGCCGCCGCCGACACCGACGGTCAGCAGGATGCCCACCAGCGCGGCATGGAACACGAGGTTGCCCGTCTCCCGCGCGTAGCCGCGCTCGGCCGAGACCGACGCCGTTTCGCCCGCGCCGTTCTTACCGGGGGCGGTGAAGACGACGACGCGGTATCCCGACTTGCGCAGCAGTTTGCGGGCCGATTCGATGGCCGCGACAGCGCCGATGCCGTCGGGGGCCTCGCGCCGCTCGAAGCCGGCGAGCCGCGAGAGGCGTGCCGGGGTGCGCGGTGGTTTGGCGCGCAGGGCGTCGAAGTGGTGCTTTGCGCGCGGAACGACGCAACCGATCAACGAGATGAACAGCAGCAGGTAGATGCTCGAGAACCATGCCGAGGTGTAGACGTCGAACGCCTGCAGCTTGTCGAGAAACGGGGCGAGGCTGGGGTTGTCGGCGAAGTACTGCGTGACGCCGTTCGGGTCTGCGGCGCGCTGGGGCACGAGCGAACCGGGCACGGCGGCGAGGGCGAGCAGCAGCAGCAGAAAGAGCGCGGTGCGCATGCTGGTGAGCTGGCGCCAGGTCCAGCGCAGCCAGCCGACGAAGCCGAGCTTGGGCTGCACGATGTCGTCGGAGCCGCCCGGGCCGTCTGGGCCACCGGAACCGTCGCCGGGGCCCGTGCCGCCAGCCTTCAGGCGGCGCTCTGCCGCGGGGTCGGGGGAATCGAAGTGGTCAGATGGCCGGGACAAAACCGGTGATCACCGCCTGCAGTTGATAGGTCCAGATGGTCCAGAACCCGCTCACCATCAGAACACCGATGATGACGAGGCCCGCGCCGCCGAGAATGTTGATGAAACGAATATGCCGTTTGAGGAATGCGATGGAATGCGTGACCCAGTTGAGCCCGAGAGCAACCAGCAGAAACGGAATACCGAGGCCGAAGCAGTAGAACAGACCGAGCAGGGCGCCGCTGGCAGCGGAGCCGCCCGTGAGGCTGAGCGCCTGGATGGCACCGAGCGTCGGGCCGATGCACGGGGTCCAGCCCAGGCCGAAGACGATGCCGAGAATCGGTGCGCCAGCGAGGCCGGTGGCGGGCCGCCAGGTGGGCTTGAACGTGCGCTGCATGAAGCTGAACTGGCCGATGAACACCAACCCCAGCAGAATCACGATCACGCCGAGCACCCGGGTGATCACGTCGCCCCACACCAGCAGCCACACACCCAGCGCGCCGAACAGAGTCGAGGCCGCGATGAACACCAGCGAGAAGCCGAGCACGAACAGGCTGATGCCGAGCAGAACCCGGCGGCGGTTGCGCTTCTCCCCCGGCTCGCTCAGGCCGCCCACGTAGGCAAGGTAGCCCGGCACGAGCGGCAGCACGCAGGGTGACGCGAACGACACCAGGCCCGCCAGCATGGCGATGGGAATAGCGACGATCAACTGGCCGTTCAGCACGGCCTCGGCGAACGGGTTCACCACGAAACGGCCACCGATCAGCTCGTTTCGGCGACGGCGTCACCGATGAGGGTATCGAGGATGCTCGGTTCGGTGGCTTGGCCGAGAATACGTGCGGCGACCCGGCCCTTCTTGTCGATCACCAACGTGGTGGGAACGGCGTTCGGAGCCACTTGCCCGCTCAGCGCGAGCTGAACAGCACCATTCGTGTCGATGACAGAGGGGTACGTGATACCGAACGACTGGCCGAACGCCACCGCGGTGGCTGCTTGGTCACGCACGTTCACGCCGAGGAAGCTCGCGCCTTTGCCGTCGTACTTCACGCTGAGCGTCTGCAGGGCGGGAGCTTCGGCGCGGCACGGCGCGCACCCGGCATACCAGAAGTTGAGCACCAGAACCTGGCCGAGGTACGTCGACGAATCGACGGCCGCACCGGTGTCATCGGTGCCAGTGAAGCTCACCACGGCACCTCGGTTCTCGGCAGCGATCTCGGTGACCGTGCCGTCGCCGGCGATGTACTGCTTGCTGTCACCGCTGCGGTACTGGGCGGCGAGCGGGTCACTGCTGCAGCCCGCGAGAATGCCCACCGCGAGCGCGGCCGCGGCGAAAGCCAGCAGTGGTCGTCGAATCGTCACCGAATCACACCGCCCCGTCGTCGACGGCACCGACCAGCAGCGAACCGGCGGGGTCGGCGTAGCCGATCTCGACGAAACGATCGCCCTGTCGCTCGACGGTGGTGATGCTCGAAAGATTGCAGCGTCGTTTACGTGGGTCGTGCCAGAGGTGTTGGCCGGTGATCTCGAGGTGCGTGGCCCAGATGGGCAGCTGGTGGCTGACCATGACCACATCGCCGTCGTCGACGGAGTTGTATGCGTCGTCGATCGCGGCGAGCATCCGCGTGGTGACGCTCTTGTAGGCCTCGCCCCAGCTGGGCTTGAAGGGGTTCATGACCCACGACCAGTTCTTGGGCTGGCGGAGCGCCGCGTTTCGAACCCGGGGGCTCATGCCCTCGAACTTGTTCGTCGGTTCGATGATGCGGGGTTCGGTCTGGATGGGCAGGTTGAACGCTGCCGCCTGGGGTGCCGCTGACTCCTGGGCGCGCTGCAGGGGCGATGCGAAGAGTGCGGTCACGGGCCGGCCCCGAGACGCGAGCTCGTCGGCGGCCGCCTGGGCCATGCGCTTTCCGAGGTCTGACAACCCGAAATTGGGCAGGCGCCCGTACAACACGTGATCAGGGTTATAGACCTCGCCGTGACGGACGATATGAATTCGGCTGGCTACCACGGCACTTAGTTTACGTAGCGTAGAACAACCCAAGCTGCTCAGCACCTGAGCGCTCAGCGCAACAGTGAAGCTCGACTTCACCATCTCGCAAGAAGAAGTAGATTGTGCTGAACAGTTGTCGGTTGTTCAATTGGTGTCAGGAAAGGTTTTTCATGGCACTCATCATTGTTCTCAGCGTTCTCGGTCTTCTGGCTCTCGCAGCCATCGTCGCCACCACGGCACTGATCGTTCGCGACGGTTACCGCCCGGTACCCACGCGTTCGTACGCTTCACGCATCTGACCCCCGCGCCCGCGGGCAGTAGAATTGGTGACCGTGACTGAACGCGTACTCATCAAAGACCTCTCCGCCCTGGCCGACGGCCCCGTCAGTGTTTCGGGGTGGGTCGAAACGGTTCGTGACCAGAAGAAGGTGCAGTTCGTCGTTCTGCGCGACGAGAGCGGTGCGGTTCAGCTCGTGAACCCGCGCAACTCCGACGCTGACGGCGTCGTGATCGCCGACGAGCCCGCCACCACCATCTCGGCTCTCACCCAGGGTTCGTTCGTCACCGTCACCGGCCAGCTGAAGCACGACGAGCGCGTCAAGCTCGGTGGCATCGAGATCAAGCTCGACTCGCTCACCGTGTCGACGTTCGCCCTCGCCGAGACACCCATTGCGGCCGACAGCGGCATCGACAAGCGCATGGACTGGCGCTTCCTCGACCTGCGGGTACCTCGCAACGCCCTCATCTTCCGCATTCAGACCACCCTCGAGCACGCGTTCCGCACCTATTGGGTCGAGCGCGACTACGTCGAGCTCCACACCCCCAAGCTCATGTCGAGCCCGTCGGAGTCGAACGCCGAGCTGTTCAAACTCGACTACTTCGACACCACCGCGTACCTTGCGCAGAGCCCGCAGCACTTCAAGCAGATGGCCCAGTCGGCCGGCTTCGGCAAGATCTTCGACATCGGCCCGGTGTTTCGCGCCGACCCGTCGTTCACCTCGCGCCACGCCACCGAATACACCGGTGTCGACGCAGAGATCAGCTGGATCGACAGCCACGAAGACGTCATGACCATGCAAGAAGAGCTGCTGGTCGCCGGGTTCACCGCGGTCGCCGCGAAGCACGGCGCCGAGATCAAAGAGCTCTTCGATGTCGATGTGGTGGTGCCGAGCATCCCGTTCCCGCGCATTCCGCTGCTCGAGGCGAAAGAGATCGTCGCCTCGCGCGGGCACGTCGTCGACCGCAACGACGACGACATGGATCCGGAAGGCGAACGCCAGATCGCTGCGTACGTCGAGGAGACCTTCGGGCACCAGTTCGTGTTCCTCACCGACTACCCCACGAGCATCCGGCCGTTCTATCACATGCACAGTGACGAGAACGATGCACTGACCAAGAGCTACGACCTCATCTTTCGCGGCACCGAGATCACCACCGGTGCCCAGCGCGAGCACCGCGTCGACGTTCTCGAGGCGCAGGCCGTGGCCAAGGGCCTCGACCCGAACGAGCTCTCGGTGTACCTCGACTTCTTCCGTTACGGCGTGCCCCCGCACGGCGGCTTCGGCATGGGCCTCGCACGCGTGCTCATGCTGCTGCTGCACCAGGGCAACCTGCGCGAGGTCACCTACCTCTTTCGCGGCCCCACCCGCCTCGCTCCATAGCGGCCACTCGACGGCGGCTACTCGACAGCGGCTACTCGACGGCGCACCAATCGTCGGGCGTCACGACGACGGTCGAGAGAAAACGAAGCCCCACCGTTGCCGACGCGAGCTTGAGCACGTCGCGCACCGCATACAGCGGTGCGTCATCGGTGGGAAGCTCGGGTCGCACCTCCGCAAGCGCGAACGCTGCCCCTCCGCGATAGAGCACCTCATGCAGCACCCGCGCCACCAGCGGCCGGATACCCTCACCCTCCCCGCTCGCAATCGGAACCACCACCCGCACCCGCAGCTCACTGTCGGCCACCACCACGACCGTCGTCACCCGCCCACCCGCGGCACTGGCTCGCGCCATGAGGAATGCCCGCACAGCGTCGACGATGTCGTGCGAATGCTCGAGCACAGCACCCGCCCCGGGGTCGTTGGCGCGCCGCCACAATTCAGCGACGGCGACAACGCGGCCAGCCGTCGCGACCCCGACCCCCATCAGCGCCTTCAGCTCGTGCACGGTCATGCCCATGAGTTCGGCTACACCGCCCGCCTGGCTGAGCAACGACGTAGCACTGTCGAGCACATTGACGCCGGGCAGCCCCGAACCGAGCACAAGTGCCACGAGCTCGGAGTCACTGAGCCCCGCGGGGCCGAGCCTCTCGAGCTTCTCGCGGGGACGGTCGCCGGGCGCTACGCTCCAGAGCGACGTGCGGGTCGTTTTCATGGCCCAACACTATGAACCCCACCGACTCCACGCGCCCGCGCACCCTCATCTGTGGACAACTCTGCACCTCATCGCCCCTGTGCAAACTCTCACCCTCCCGGGCGGCGCGTGCTGCGGCAAGCCGACGGCGCGGCGGGGTCGCGCGCGGTTAGAGCGTGAAGTCGATGGCGGCGCGCGACGCCACGAGCTCGCGGATGCCCGCCGACACCCGCACGTGGTCGGGGTGCGACTGGTAGCGGTCGAGCGCCGCGTGGTCGGCGAAATCCGAGACGAGTACGACGTCGGCGTTGGCCGGGGTCTGCTGCACATCGGGATATACCGAGAGCGCGACGATCTCGGGGATGAGCGGCACGAGCGACTCGAGCTGCGCGGCGATCCAGGCGGCCTGCGTGTGCCGCAGGGCATCCGTGTCAGCCAGAAGGGTGAAGGTGACGATGTGGCGAATCATGAGGCTCCCAGGAGTGCGCTGCGAAGGCGGGCCGGGTCGACCCGCCAGAAGGTGTGCACGCGGCCGTTCACCAGCACCACGGGAATGTCTTCGACGTACTCGTCGTAGAGCGCCGGGTCGTCGAAGATCGACAGCTCAGACACCGTGATCTCGGTCTCAGGGGCCGAGACCGCGAACTCGCCGACCACACCGGCGAGTACCTCACGGGCATCGTCGCAGAGGTGACAGCCCGGCTTCGAGATGAGGGTGAGTTCGACGCGCGCCACTGTTCAACCCTAGTGCGCACGCCCGAAACACGGCCCGGGTAGCATGTCGGCATGAGCGAACCCGCGCCCACCCCGGTCATCGCGTTCTTCGACATCGACAACACCCTCGTGCGCGGCGCAACAATCTATCTGGTGGGCCTCGGTGCCTGGCGACTCAAGCTGCTACGGCTTCGGGATGTTGCCACCTTCGCCTGGCAGCAAGCCCGGTTCATCGCGGTGGGCGAGAACATGCGCCACATGAACAGCGCGAAAGATCGCACTCTCGAACTGCTCCGTGGGCACACCGAGGATGAACTTCGAACCCTCGGCGAAGAGGTCTACGACCGGCAGATCGTGTCGCGGCTGTGGCCGCACGTGCTCGAGCGGGCGAACGCGCACCTCGCGCAGGGCGATCAGGTCTGGCTGGTGTCGGCGACCGCGGAGATCATGGCGCAGGTCATCGCCTCCCGCCTCGGGTTCTCTGGCGCACTCGGCACACGCTTCGAGAGCGAGAACGGGGTGTTCACCGGCCGGCTCGACGGGCCGATGCTGCACGGGGCCGAGAAGGCCGCGGCGGTCAGCCGTCTCGCCGCCGGCGACACCCGTAGCGGAACGAGCACCGGTCGCGCCGAGTCGACGGATGCACCGCGCCCTGCAGCTGTCGACCTCGCCGACTGCTGGGCGTACTCAGACTCGAGCAACGACGTGCCACTGCTGAGTGCAGTGGGGCATCCGGTGGCCGTCAACCCTGACGCCGGGCTGGAGAAGCTCGCTGCCGAACGTGGCTGGCCCGTGCTCTGGGCAAGCAAAAAGCGCCAGGCCTAGGCCTGACGCTCGGTGCAACTCACTCGGTGCAACTCACTCACTGCAGCTGAATCGGTGCAGCTGAATCGGTGCAGAGAAGGAGTGTCTACTTCTTGTTGCGACGCTGGTGGCGAGTCTTACGAAGCAGCTTGCGGTGCTTCTTCTTGGCCATGCGCTTACGACGCTTCTTAATTACGGAACCCACTGATACCTCACAAGATTTGGGTTTGACCGCGTATCACGCGGCCGGGAAGGAAAAAATTGCCTCGGAGTAGTCTAGCGCACAAGCGGCCCTACGCCGTTTCTGCACCGCTCAGGCGAAGTGAGGCGGCTCACGCCCCTGCTTCGGCAGCCTCAGCGGCCTCTGCTGCGGGGGTTCCGATCACGGCGGCAACAGCGGTCTCGGGAACCCTGAACGAGCGCCCGAACCGGATGGCCGGCAGTTCGCCGGAGTGAACAAGACGGTACACGGTCATCTTCGACACCCGCATCATGTCGGCGACCTCGGCGACGGTGAGAAAACGTACGTCCGACAGATCGTTCGGCATCGTGCGTGTTCCTTTCGGGCTCCGAGCGGAATCGGGCCAGCTTTGTGTTGCCTGTGTGGTAACTGGTAACTCTAGGGGCTGGTGTGGGCGGTGTAAAGCCCGTCGACGCCGAAGCGGGCGGTACGGGTCGCACAGGGTGACCTGCACCGCCCGCGGGGCGTGAGTTCGGTTCGGGCTACTCGTCTGGGCTACTCGCCCGAGGGGTCATTCGAGCCCAATTTGCGGCGCTTCTGCACCACCAGGGCGCCGATGCCGACGAGCAGCAGAACGGCGGCCAGACCGACCGGCAGCATCGGGTTCAGCCCGGTGGCGGCCAGCCCGCCGACACTCGACGAGCCCGAACCAGAACCAGAACCCGGCCCCGAACCGGCGCCCGGTACCGGCGTCGCACCGGGGTCACCGGGTGACACGATCGGGATCGCTCCCGTCACGGGCGGGTCGGTTGTCGGGGGCGTCACCACCGGAGGCGCTTCCGTCGTCACACCCACAAGGGTGCTCAGACCGGTGTCGCCGTACGCCACGAGCCCGAGGTACTTCGACGAGTAGTCAAGACCCGTCCACGAAGCGGTATAGCTGGTCGGCTGGCTCTGCACCCCGACCAGTGTCGACGGCGTGGCGGTGAACCCGCCGGCCCCCGCACCGGGGCTGACGTCGAAGACGTTCACGTCGAAGGCCCCGTTGGTGGGCGGAGAGCCGGCTGCAGCCGCGGGCAGGGCGAACACTTCGACACGCACCTGGTAGGTGCCGGCATCCGGAGCGATGAGATCGACACGCTCGTTCGCCGCACCGGTGGCCGACGACCACTCCTTGATCGGAGTGCCGTCGCCGCCGAGCTGATCGACGAACAGGTCGAGGTCAGCCCCCTGCGCGGCCGTGATCACCGAGGTGAGGTCGAACCGCGCCAGACTCGTACCCGCAGCGACGGTGGTGTTGTAGTAGAGCTTGTCGCTCACCACTCCCTCACCCGAGTGACCCGGCACGACATTGTCGGCCCGCGGCGGGTTCTTGGCGTCGACCGGCACCAGGTCGGTGAGCAGTGAGCCTTTGGCGAGACCCTGCACGGCGAGTGGAATCGATCCGTCTGACCCCGGAGTCACCTCGACCGGCACCGAGCCTGTGGTACCGAGGCCTTCGACAGCGCCCGGCGCCTCGAGCGGAACAGGCTGCACCGCGAGGGGGCTCCGCACCGTGGTGGCGCCGCTTGTCCACGTGAGGTACCCGGTGGCGAAGGTGTTGAGCGCGGCCGTGGTGCGAGTGAACGTCACCGTGTAGCTCTTCGACTCGCCGGCGGCGCCGAACGACAGCGTCGAGGGCGAGATCACGGTATCGACGCCGGCGATGGAGGCAGCCGCCGTGAAGGTGCCCGCCTCTGTCGACGTGACGGTTCGGGTGACGGTCTGTGTTCCGTTCAACGAGCCGATGGCGATCGACGCCAGGTTCAGCTCACTCGGGTCGACGGGCGTGGCGTCGTGGAACGAGTAGCCGATGCCCGCGATGTACGAATCCCAGTCGGCGGGGCCGTTGAGGTACAGCAGGCCGGGGCTGAGGTACTTCGTGGGGGTCACGTTGCCGGCGCCCTGGCCGAACACGTCTTCAACGGGAGTTCCGCCGAAATCGACCGTGTCGGTGGCCGTGGTCATCATGGCCGATTTGATCTCCGCCGGTGTGGCCAGTGGATGCTCGCCCAGGTACAGTGCCGCGAGCCCGGCGATGTGCGGTGCCGCCATTGACGTTCCCGAGAGGAACTCCCACGTCGGTGCCTTGCCGAAAGCGTTGGCGCCCGCCGCGAGAATCGCTACGCCGGGTGCGGAGACGTCGGGCTTCAGAATGTCGCTGCCGTCGGCCAGAACCGGGCCGTGCGACGAGAATCCGGCGAGAACCGGAGCCGCGGGTGATGCGCCGGCCGTGTTGCCCTTGCTGAACGTGACCGTCGCGCCGACCGTCGCCGCGTAGGCGAACGTCGCTGCGTAGGCGGTCGAGTCGAGGTGCACAGTGGGAACCGCATGCTCGTCGAGGTCGATCGACGAGGGCGTGGCATTCACCAGCAGCATGCCGACTCCGCCGGCGCGCAACACTTCTGCAGACTTCGCCGTACGGTCGACGACGCCGCGCTGGCAGAACACGATCTTTCCGGCGACTTTTGCCGGGTCGAGCGTGCCGGGAGTGCAGATCAACGCGTCGGCGGCCTTTGCATCGGCGAGCTTCACGAGGTCGGCCCGAACGAGGCCACCCGTGAGCGGGCCAGTGCCGTGTGCTTCGACGGTGATCGACCCGCCGGCGAACGTGCTGCCGTCACCCAGGGTGGCGGTGGCTTCGTAGCTCGGAATCGTCGTGGCGGCGACCGTGGTGTACCACGGCGACCCATTGTCGAGGGTCGAGGCACCGGGCCCGGAGTTGCCGGCCGAGGCCGCAACGAAGATGCCGGCCGAGGCAGCCCCGTAGAAGGCGAGGTCGGTGTCAGACACGGTCGTTGCGGCGCTCGAACCGCCGATGGAGAAGTTCAGCACGTCGACACCGTCGGCAACGGCCTGGTCGATGGCGGCCAGCATGTCGGAGTTGTTGCACCCGTCGGCTACACCCTTGCTCTTGTCACCCGTCCAGCAGACCTTGTAGACCGCGATCTTCGCAGCAGGGGCGACACCGCTGATGTTGCCGAAGCTGTCACCGGCGACGGTGGCCTTGACCGCGTTGTTGCCGGCCGCCGTGCTCGCCGTGTGCGAGCCGTGGCTGTCGCCGTCACGCGGCGAGACGTACTCACCATCGGCGACGCTCGCGATGTTGCCGGCGCCGAAGCCCGCGAGGTAGTACCGTGCGCCGATGATCTTCGTCGAGCAGTCGGCGGCGGTGAACTCGTCGCCCGTCACACAGGCACCGTGGAAGGTCGAGTTGTCAGCCTTGGCGAAGGTGATAGGAGAGTCAGCGAATGCCGCTGGGGGGTTCGGGTCGGTGTACGGCTCTGCGCCAGGCGTCGTGCCGAGTGCGCCGCCGGCGAACGAGGGGTTCTCGGGCGCGATACCGGTGTCGATGTCACCGATGACAATGCCCTTGCCAGCGTCGGCAACCCCGCCGACGGTGTTCCATACGCCCTTCGAGCCGTCGAGGCCGAGGTACGTCGTCGACGGCACCGCTTCGGTGATGTGCTTTGTCTCGTCGGGCGTCACCCGGGCGACGCTCTTGTTCGCCGTCAGTGCTGACGCCTGGGCGGGCGTGAGGTCGGCCGCGAAGCCGTTCAGAGCCAGCGTGTACGAATAGTCGATGCTCGCCCCCACCGACGAGGCGATGTCGTTCTGCGTGCTGTTCAGAAAGTCGCTGTAGCTCTGCACCGGAAGCGAGCGCGCATTCATCTGTGAGCCCGCCGCAGGCTTCGTGGCACTGAATCCGTTCACGCCGCCCTGGTAGGTGGCGGCAGCCGGATCGGTCAAGGTCACAATGTATCTGCCCGCCGTGAAATCGGTCGGCGGGCGGGTGGGGCCGCCCGGCAGCGGCGTGAGCGGGCTCGTACCCTGAGAGGCAGAGGTTGCCACCGAGCTTGCGGCCAACACCGAGCTTGAGGCCAACACCGAGCTTGCCGGCTGGAATGCTGCCGCACTCCCGGCCGCACCCGTCACAGCGAGAACCACGGCAGCAGTCGCTGCGGCGACCTTCACGCGGGTTGAAGCGAACAGTGTGCGGGTGGGCGGGCGCCGGGAACTACTCACGTAAGAAACCTCACTCAGTCAAAACGAACGGTGTCTTGGCGGTCGGGGCCGCTCTGTTCGACAACCATAGACAACGTTGTGGCCCTCTTTGGGGGGACTTTATTTCGGTTGTGTAAAACGTAAGAGTTTGCTGCAAATTAGTTGTGTCGGGCGAGACAAACCCACCATGAGTGCTAATGCGACGCGAATTATTTGCGTCTTTTCAGAAAACTTTTTTTGGAGCCTAATCGCTGCTACGGGAAATGGTGGGGAACCGTCTGGTGGCTTCGCCGAAGATCGTTCGTGCGCGCTCGGTGGCCGTCGCAACGGTCTGCCCGACGCTCTTGCCGACCCGGGCCGCAGACGACGTCGCCTGTTCGGTGAGCACGGCCAGATCGTCTGAGAAGCCGATTCCGTCGTCGTCGAGGGCCTCGTCGAAGTCTGCGCTCAGAAACGGAATGACCCAGTCTTCGAGCTCTTCGAGCGGCGAGGCGTCGAGCGCGTAGTAACGGTGCTGGCCGACCTCACGCACCGAGACGAGCCCGGCATCCCTCAGCACTTTCAGATGCTTCGACACTGTCGGCTGACTGAGCTCCGTGAGGGTAACCAGTTCAGAGACGCTGATCTCCCCCAGTGGCCGCTCGTCACCCTCGGTGCCGGCGACGGCTGGAATGTCGGCGGCGACCGAGGTGTCGGCACCCACGTACCGCTCGAGCAGCAGAGACAGCACGTGTCGCCTGGTGGGGTCAGCGATTACAGAGAAAATGTCGGCCATGGCTACAGGGTAGTTGCTGGGCGTCGCGTTGTGCAGTTGCGAAACCAGTGACAAGCTGGTGCTTCGTCACGAGGGGTGGGCATGCCGGCAAGCTCGATCGTGCGACGACCGCGCTACGGTACCCGCTCGTTCGCCCTGCGTGTTCGTGACGCGGTCGACGATTTCTCGGGCCGCTCGCCCTCGCGCTTCGCGATCATCATCTTCGCGATTCTGGTGGTGCTGTTCACCATGGTTCTGTCGCTGCCGGCAGCCAGTGCATCCGGTCGCGGCACGGGGCTTGCCGACTCCCTGTTCACCGCCGTGTCTGTCATCTGCGTGACCGGGCTGTCAACGGTCGACATGGCGACGCACTGGTCGGTGTTCGGCGAGGTGGTCATCTATATCGGCGTGCAGATCGGCGCCATCGGCGTGCTGACGCTGGCGTCG
Organism: Subtercola vilae; assembly: GCF_004923255.1. Taxonomy (GTDB): domain Bacteria; phylum Actinomycetota; class Actinomycetes; order Actinomycetales; family Microbacteriaceae; genus Subtercola; species Subtercola vilae. Next base: position 87,372 of record NZ_QYRT01000007.1, read on the forward strand.
CTTCTCGGGCTGATCGTCTCGAGGCGGCTGGGGCTCCGGTCGCGCCTTCTGGCCGCGGGCGAGGCAGACCCGTCACGCACCCACGCGGGCGTCGCGGGCTCGAGCCAGGCCGTGCGGCTCGGCGAGGTGGGCGGCCTGCTGGCCACCGTCGCGGTGAGCGCGCTGGTCATCGAACTGGGCCTCGCAGTGCTGCTTTTTCCCCGGATGCTCATCGATGGCCTTGCGCCCGGCAGCGCGGCACTCCAGAGCCTCTACTACTCGGCGATGGCGTTCACCAACACGGGGTTCTCGCCCAACGCCGAGGGGCTCACACCCTACGCGTCGGACTACTACTTTCTGGGCATCCTGATGCTGGGAGTATTTCTGGGCAGCATCGGTTTTCCGGTGATCTATGCACTCTCGAGGGCGTTGCGCACCCCCGGCCGCCAGCGCTGGTCGCTGCACGTCAAACTCACGCTGCTGACGTCGGCGACTCTGCTGGGGGTGGGCGCGGTGCTCTACTTCGCGCTCGAGTTCTCGAACCCCGCCACCTTCGGGCCGATGGGCGTGGGCGAGAAAGCATTCCAGTCGCTCTTTCTCTCAACCATGACGCGCTCGGGCGGCTTCGCCACGATTCCCATCGACCAGCTCAACGGGTCGAGCATGCTGGTGACCGACATGCTGATGTTCATCGGCGGCGGCTCGGCATCCACTGCCGGCGGCATCAAGGTGACCACCATCGCGATTCTGTTTCTCGCGGCGTTCGCCGAGGCACGCGGCAACGACTCGATGGAGGCGTTCGGTCGCCGCATCCCGGCCGACATTCTGCGCCTGGCCGTGAGCGTGGTGCTGTGGGGGGCGACCACCGTGGCCGTGTCGACCATCGTCATCCTGCAGATCTCGCACGCAGCGCTCGACGCCGTGCTGTTCGACGTGATCTCGGCCTTCGGCACCTCTGGCCTGTCGACCGGGCTCACGGCCAGCCTCCCCGACGCCGGGGTGTACGTCATGGCGGCCACCATGTTCATGGGCCGCATCGGTACCGTCACCTTCGCCGCCGCCCTCGCCCTCCGGCAACGCCGCCAGCTCTACAAACACCCAGAAGAGAGGCCCATCGTTGGCTAGAGACAAGTCTGCAGACGCACCCGTGTTGGTCATCGGCCTCGGACGGTTCGGAGCCTCGGCCGCCGACAAGCTCGAACAGCTGGGGCGCGAAGTTCTCGTGGTCGACACCGACCCCGTGCTCGTGCAGAAATGGGCCGGGCGCGTCACCCATGTGGTGCAGGCGGATGCCCGTGACCTCGATGCTCTGACCCAGATCGGCGGGCAAGACTTCGCCATCGCCATCGTCGCCGTCGGGTCATCTGTCGAAGGCAGCGTGCTCATCACAGCGAACCTCGTCGACCTCGGCGTGCCGCAGATCTGGGCGAAAGCCATGTCGACCTCGCACGGCAAGATCCTCGAACGCATCGGGGCGCACCACGTGGTCTATCCCGAAGCCGAGTCGGGTTCGCGCATCGCACACCTCGTCTCGGGGCAGGTGCTCGACTTCGTCGAGTTCGACGACGAGCTCTCGCTGGCCAAGCTGCGGCCGCCGAAGGTGGCGCGGGGCGGCGCGCTGTCGGGCCTGGGGCTGCGGCGCCGGTTCGGCATCACGGTGGTGGGGGTCACGTCGCCGGGCGAGCCGTTCGTCTACGCGGGGGCCGACACGGTGGTGGGCACCGACGACGTCATCGTGGTGTCGGGTACAGCGACCGACATCGATGCGTTTGCGCGGCTGGGTCAGTAGTTCTGTCTGGTTCGTGCGGCTCGGCTGGCGGTAGTCGGCAGATGGCCGCGGCTCCCGGATGCCCGGGCGGGCGTCAGCCGGCGGCGAGCTCCCGGGCGCGAGCGAGCGCAGCAGAGGTGGCCTCGATGAAGAGGTCGTCGAGCCGGGCATCCTGCAGCACGGCGAGCGCACGTTCGGTGGTGCCCTTCGGACTCGTCACCTGCACGCGCAGCTGTTCAGCACTGGCGCCCGACTGGCGCAGCAGCTCGGTGGCCCCGGCGAAGGTGCCGTTCACGAGCTGGGCGGCCTGCGCGGGCGTGAAGCCTTTCTCCACAGCCGCGGCGGTCAGCTTTTCTATCAACAGATAGACGTAGGCGGGGCCCGAACCCGAGATGGTGCTGAGAGCATCGATCTGTGACTCAGCCACTTCAACCACTTCGCCCACCGTCGAGAACAACCGCGACACCGTCTCGAGCTGCGCCGGCGTCGAACGCGTTCCCGCGCTCACACCGGTCACGCCGCGGCCCACCGCCGCGGGGGTGTTCGGCATCGAGCGAATGACGGCGACCGAGGGTGGCAGGTGCGCTTCGAAGGTGGCGATGGTCACGCCGGCGGCCACGCTGACGACGATCGTGCCGGGTTCGAGTACGGGAGCGATCTCGTCGAGCAGGTCGGGCACCATGTGCGGCTTCACGGCCACCAGCACGATGGCGGCGCCCCGAACCGCGAGCACATTCGCGTCTGCGGTGTCAGTGGTGACGAAACTCACCAGCGCGGGCGAGACCGGCAGCAGGGCAGCGCTGGTCGCCGTTCGATTGGTGACCCGAATGCCGCCGTCGACCTCGACCGAGGGCGCCAGCAGGCCGCTCAGAATGGCCCGGCCCATCGAGCCAGTGCCGAGAATGCTGATCGAGGGGAGTCTGACGGTTCGTTGGTCGGTCACGGCACCAGCTTAAGATGGAAAACACAGTCGGCAGTCGAAACGCACAAGCAGAGGGTTCAGACGTGAGCGCATCGGGCGGTAGCAAGGCCATCATCGCGGCGCTCGGGGCAAACCTCGGAATCGCCATCATCAAGTTCGTGGCCTTCGTGTTCTCTGGTTCGTCGTCGATGCTCGCCGAGAGCGTGCACTCGCTCGCCGACTCGGGCAATCAGCTGCTGTTGCTGCTCGGGGGGCGACAATCCCGACGCAAGGCCGACACCGAGCATCCGTTCGGGTACGGCCGCGAGCGCTATGTGTACGCGTTCGTGGTGTCGATCATCCTGTTCTCCGTCGGCGGGGTGTTCTCGCTCTACGAAGGAATCGAGAAGGTGGGCCACCCTCACCCGATCGAGACCCCATGGCTGCCGATCGTGGTGCTCGTGGCGGCGATGGCGCTCGAAGGCTTCTCGCTGCGCACCGCCATGAAGGAGAGCAACCACACCCGCGGAACCCAGTCGTGGGTGCAGTTCGTGCGCCGCGCGAAAGCCCCCGAGCTGCCGGTGGTTCTGCTCGAAGACGTCGCCGCACTGACTGGCCTCGCCCTGGCATTCATCGGCGTGGTGCTCGCGGTGGTCACCGGCAATGGCGTGTGGGACGGCGTCGGAACCATCGCCATCGGAGCCCTGCTCATCGTCGTGGCCCTCATTCTCGGCATCGAGACCAAGAGCCTGCTCGTGGGCGAAGGGGCGACCGACGTCGACGCCCAGGCCATTCTCGGTGCCATCGAGGCGGGGCACGACGTCGAGCGCGTGATCCACATGAAGACGCTCTACCTCGGGCCCGACGAACTTCTGGTGGCGGCGAAGATCGCGCTGCCCGCCTCGGCACGCCTCGACGATGTGGCGCACACGATCAACGCTGTCGAGGCGCGTATTCGCGCTGCCGTGCCGATCGCCCGGGTCATCTACATCGAGCCCGACGTCTACGTCGCGCCGATCGATCTCGCGACTCCCACCGAAGCGATTGTCATCAAGGCCTCCGACTGACGCGGCACTCGGCTGACTCAGTGTTCGTTTGGCGTTCGAAAGAATTCGGTGAGCAGGCGGGAGCACTCGTCTGCCCGTACTCCCGCGAAGACTTCGACCCGGTGGTTCAACCGCCTGTCGCGCAGAACGTCGTAGACGGAGCCGGCCGCTCCGGCCTTGTCGTCCCACGCACCGAACACCACCGTCTCGACGCGGGCCGCGAGAATCGCGCCGGCACACATGACGCACGGCTCGAGCGTCACGATGAGCGTCGAGCCCGGCAACTGCCAGTCGCCGGTGGCCGCGCCAGCCGCGCGAAGGGCCACCACTTCGGCGTGCGCCGTGGGGTCACTGTGGAGCTCCCGCTCGTTGTGGCCCACCGCCAGAACTTCGCCGGAGGCCGACACGAGAATGGCCCCGACCGGCACATCGCCCGAGGTCAGGGCGGCGCGCGCCTCGGCGAGGGCGTCGAGCATCCATCGGTCGTGGTCGGCTGAGGCAGGAAAGACGGCCGACCTGCGCTCGTCACCCACACCCCACCACCCGATCATTCATCGTCACCCCGTCACAGAGTAGATTTAGCCTATGCGAGTTCACGTTGCCGACCACCCGCTCATCACGCACAAGCTCACCGTGCTGCGCGACAAAAACACGGCGTCGGCCACGTTTCGTGCCCTCACCGAAGAGCTTGTGACACTGCTCGCCTACGAGGCCACCCGCAACGTTCGTGTGAACGAGGTGACCATCGAGACGCCCGTGGCCACCACCACCGGGGTCGCCCTCAGCGAGCCCCGCCCGCTCGTCGTGCCGATTCTGCGCGCCGGGCTCGGCATGCTCGAAGGCATGGTGAAGCTGGTTCCCACCGCGGAGGTGGGTTTTCTGGGTATGGTTCGCAACGAAGAGACCCTCGAGCCGAGCACGTACGCTGAGCGACTGCCCGACGACCTGTCAGACCGGCAGTGCTTCGTTCTCGACCCGATGCTGGCCACGGGCGGTTCGCTCGGCGCCGCCATCGATTTTCTTTTCAAACGCGGCGCCATCGACGTGACGGCCATCTGCCTGCTCGCGGCTCCCGAGGGCGTCGCCGCCCTCGAGAAGCGCACGGCCGGCCGCGATGTGACCCTGGTACTCGGCGCGCTCGACGAGAAGCTCAATGAGCTGGGCTACATCATTCCCGGGCTCGGCGACGCCGGCGACCGCCTCTACGGAACGGTCTAGACCGCTCGAGCCGTCTGTATTCCTGCGTTTCGCGCCTGAGGGCGCAAAAAGATTGACAATGGCAGCGATTATCGGCTTTACTGTGAACATGTCTGTCAACGCGTTCGCCCCTACCTCCTTCGAGGCTCTGGGAGCAACCGGCACGATGATGCCCGGTCGCGCCGACATGCAGTGTCGAATGTGTCGCTAACGAGAAACACTCTCTCGCCGAGCTTCGACTGCCGCCGCCCCTTGTGAGGCGAGCACCGTCGAACTCCCGGCTGGCCCGCACCCCGGTCAGCCGAATCCCGGCTCTACGCCGCATCGACAAATCGCACAGTTTCACCACAAATGCCGCTCTTCGGCTGTGGGCTGTGCCGCATCATCACCTCCAAAGGACCACGACCGTGTCAATCGCACACCTCTCAACCCCGCTCGCCACCTCATACACCGCTGCATCCGACCCTTCCACGCCCTCGGCACAGGCTCCTGCCGCCGACACCGCGCCGGCGCTGCCCCAGGCCCACATCCGCGCCGTGCCCGAGGGCACTGAAGCCCGTGGTTTCGTCCTCTACGTCGGAATCGACGAGGGCAAAGCCGAGGGCGACCACACCAACCTGGGCTCCATCGTCGCCCAGATCAAAGCCCTCGTGGCACAGATCGCGCCGAGCTCCGAAACCTACGCAGCCGTGGCACTCGCCCCGCGCGGCGCCGGTGGCCGCGACGTCGACGTTGTGCGCCTCGCCCTGCAAGACCCCGCCGCTCTTGCCAAGCACCGCCAGACTCCGGATGCCCCCGCCGACCGCGCCCGCGACGGAGTGGTCATCGACCTCTCACGCAAGCGCCTGCTGCTCGACAACGAGCCGGCGAACCTCACCTACAAAGAGTTCGAGCTGCTGCAGTACCTCGTTCTTCGCGAAGGGCGCACCATCGAGCGCACCGAACTGATCTCCTCGCTCTGGAACTCGAGCGACGAAGAGATCCCCAACGAGCGCACCATCGACGTTCACGTTCGCCGGCTGCGTTCGAAGCTCGGCGACTACGAAGACATCGTGCGCACCGTGCGCGGCGTCGGTTACCGCTTCGACCGCCACGCCGATGTCTCGGTGCGCCAGACCAGCACGCCGTCGCCCGACCTGTTCTGAGTTGTTTTGATCGCCGCCGTGCACCCACGATTCAGTGGCGCGGGGGTCGGCAGAGGTCTACGGTGAAGTTCAACGAAGTGGTGGTCGGTGAGAGGAGCATCTCGTGCAGCGAATCGTGCCGTTTCTATGGTTCGACGATCAGGCTGAAGAGGCCGCTGAACTCTACGTGAGCCTGTTCCCCGACGCGCACATCGACCACGTACAGCGCTGGCCCGACGGAACGCCTGACGCAGGTCGTGCGTTGGTCGTCGAGTTCACCCTGTTCGGCCAACCCTGGCGTGCGATGAACGGCGGCCCCGGGCATCCGTACACCGACGCAGCATCGTTCCAAGTCGACTGCGACACGCAAGAAGAGGTCGACCGCCTCTGGAGCGCGTTCACGGGCGACGGCGGCCGGGAGATCGCCTGCGGGTGGTGCGCCGACCGGTGGGGAATCGTGTGGCAGGTGACACCCGTGCGCCTGTCAGAACTGCTTGCCGACCCCGACCCGGGCCGAGCCAGCCGAACCATGATTGCGATGCAAGGCATGATCAAGCTCGACATCGCTGCGCTCGAGGCTGCAGCCGACGGTCGTTGACGCCCGCGACGGAACTACGGCAGCAGGATCACCTTTCCGTTCAGCGTGCGCGACTCCGCCAGCTCGAGTGCGGCTGCGGCGTCGACAAGAGGGAATCTGGCGGCGATGTTGGCGTTGATGGTGCCTGCGCGAAGAAGCTCGAAGACACGGCCGAGGTCTTCTTCCAGTCGCCTCCGAAATCGAACGGGCCGCACTGTGTGACCCGACCAGAGGTCGTAGAAAGTCGCCCTCTTCCCGTTGGGTAACACACTCCACAGCACCGCCTGGCCGATCGCTTTCAGAAACGGTGCCATGAGACCACCTGTGCCACTGACGGCATCGATGATGGCGTATGACACAAGGGTGCCTCCACGAGCCAGAAGGGTGAAAGACGTTCGGGTTGCACGCCCGCCGATGTTGTCGAAGACCGCGTCGACCCCGGCAGGGGCGTGCATTCGCACGAGCGCCGGGAGACGGGGGTCTGCATAGTCGACGGGAACAACCCCGGCCGCTCGCAGAGCCTCGTGGTGGCGAGGAGACGCCGCGCCGATGACTCTGACGCCATGGTGCTGGGCGAGCTGAATGAGAATGCCACCGACACCGCCGTTCGCGCCGAAGACCAGAATCGTCTGCCCCGGCTTCACCTTCGCGGCTCTGTGCAACATCTGCCACGCGGTGACACCGTTCACAACAACTGTCTCGGCATCTTCGGGGCTGATGCCGTCGGGCACCACCACCGTGTCACGAGCGGAGACGACGACGTACTCGGCCCACGCACCGGTCTTGGTCATCGACGCAACTCGCCGACCGATCATCTGACGGTCGCCGTCGGGGCCGACGGCTCGTACTCGGCCGACAAGGTCGTAACCAGGAACGAACGGAAACGCGGGCTGGCCGAAATACCGCCCCTTTCGCATGGCCTGTTCTGCGAACGAGATTCCCGTCGCCTCGACCTGAACGAGAAGCTGACTGCCCGTCGGTGCGGGGAGTGGAGCGGTCACGACCTGCAGATCGTTCGGTTCGACGATGCCGGGAAGGATGACGCGGGAGCTCATTGTGGGAAGCGGCGCAGCGGAGGAGGTCATGAGGCTTCTTTCGGGTCGATTGGATGAAGAGCGCCGGTGCGGAGGGCATGATCACCGTTGCGGTACATTGCGTTATTGTGTCACATTGTTAGTGGTCTTCACTTTAGTGATGGGGTGTTACTCTGTCAATGCACCCGAGAAAGCGAGCCTCCATGAGCACCCCAGCCGCCAAACCGACACGACGAGACGAGCGCCGTGCACAAACGGTGCGTGAGATCAAAGAGCTCGCCATGAAGCAGATCAGCGCCGGCGGCCCCGATGCGGTGTCGCTCAGCGGTATCGTGCGCGAAATGTCGATGTCGCCAGCGGCGGTGTACCGGTACTTCGCAAACCGAGACGCGCTGTTGGCAGACCTGGTTGTCGACGCGTACAACGAATTGGCAGATGCGCTTGTTGCGATCGAGCAGGCCACGGGGTCAGCGCACGATCATTTGATCGCCGTTCTTCATGGCAGCCGAACGTGGGCGGTGGAGCATCCGAACGCCTACCGACTGATCTTTCAGACCAGCGTCGGATCAGGCAAAGACTTCGCCGTTGAGCGCACCGTGCCGGCAGCTTCGCGAAGCATGGCCGTGATCGTCGAGGCGCTGGATGCCGTGACCACCCGCGACAATCGTGTCGTGCCGCTCGAATCGCCCGCCCGAAGGCTGCCGATGTCCGAAGCAATCACCGAGTGGGCCGAACGGTCGGGCCTCGCACAGTACTCAGAGAGTGTGCTGATGTTGGCCGTTCTCTCGTGGACACGGTTGCACGGCATCATCAGCCTGGAGCTCGGTGGGCACCTCGCCGCGACGGGAATCGACGCGGCCCTGCTGTTCGAAACCGAAGCAGCGACACTCTGCCGCCAGGCATCCGCCCTGCAGACGGCTCGGCCCGAGTCGATTGAGCCGATCGAGCCGATCGAGCCGAAGTGATGGTGAAGTAGTCAGGGGGTCGGACTGAAGATCTGGATGGCTTCGCGGGCGGCGTAGTAAACGATCACCAGCCCCGCCACCGGGTCTGCCCACCACCACCCGAGCATCAGATTCAGCAGAATTCCCACGAGAACCGCGACGGCCAGTAGTCCGTCGACGAACGTCACCCGCCCTTCGCTCTGCAACACCGGATTGCGAAGCTCTCGCCCAGTACGACCTTTCGCAGCCGCAAGAGTGAACATGACGGCGGCGGTCACCCCGGTCCACACGATTCCGCCAACGCTGGCTGAGGCATGATGAGCCGTCGCCAGCGCCACGACCGACTGGATCAGCAGATACACCGCCAGCAAGACGAAGGCGCCGCCGATCAGTCGCAGCGCCCGCTGCCGTCGACGCTCACCAACGCCGGCCAGCTCCCAGAGCACGACCGTCGACGCGCCGATCTCGATGAAGCTGTCGAGCCCGAACCCCGCGAGCGCAATCGACGAGGAAGAAAAGACGAGCACCGCCAGAACAATCACTCCGACGATGTTCCAGCCCAGGGTGAACCATTCCAGACGCCTGCCCCGGCGAAGAAGCACCGCCGCAGCCGTCGAATGCGGCACAACTTCATCAGGCACGGTCACGAACCGATTCTCGCAGGACGCCGCTCTCACCGAGCGCACGCGAACCCCGGGTCGAACCGCGAAAGCCCCGGCGGCGGTAGGTCCTGCGCCGAGAGGGCGACTTTCCCCAGAACGTCGCCGAACCAGACGGCGAGCGACGTTCTGGGGCAACTCGACGGCGACCCTGGATGCAGCAGCGTGGGGCGCTGAACTCGCCCAGGGCGAGGGGGCAGAGCGCATCTACGTGGTCGAACCCACCGGTGACCTCGAAGACGATCCCAACGTGACCGACAAGAAGTTTCCCGACAACCCGACCCGGTCGTACCGCACCCGGCAGCCCGTGCAGATCGTCGGCGAACTCGAGGAGTGGGTGGGTCACTCCCCCGAACAGTTGCAGGCGATGCGGGACGGGCTCGCCGAGCTCAATCGCCGAGGGCTTGATGTCATCTACGACTGAAAAGCGAGAGGCCACAGAGCCGCGTTAACGACCGAGACTCAGTCGAGAAGCCCCGCGAGGATGCTGCTCGCCTGGGCGCGAAGCCACTGATGAGCGAGGTCTGAGTCGTGCCGTCGATGCCAACTGACCACAGCTGGCAACGGTTCGAGCGCAAGGGGCAGCAGTCGGCGTGCAAACGAATCGCTCCCCCGCACGAGCCGACTCGCGACCACCGTGATCGCGTCGCTGTTTCGCACCACCTCGAGCGCGACGGCGGTTGACGGGAGCGCAGCGATCACCTTTCTCTGCAGATCGTGCACGGCCAGAGCCTCGTCGATGGGCCCGCGCAACCGCCCCCGTCTGGAGATGACGACGTGAACTGCCGCTGCGAAGTGCTCGATACTCAGCGCGTCGAGCGCGGTCAGCGGATGCCCGGCACGCATCACCACCGCGAGCTGATCGGTTCCCACCGTTGTCGACCGAATGGCTGGGGATGGGTGGGCGGCTCCACTGATCTCAAGGTCGGAGACCCCGCGGGCCATGTCGTGCCCGTCAACGGTCTGTTCACCCAGGAAGACAAGCGTCACACCGGGGGCCGCGCCGGCAACCTCAGCGAGCAACGGGGGAGCCAGCGCCGCAATCAGGGCTTCGTTGCCGCGAACGGTGAAGTTGCGCTCGAGCCGCGCGAGGTCGAGCGAGCGAGGCGGAGACAGCACTGACTCCGCACGCGTGACGAGTTCTCGCACCTCGTCTCGCAGGTGCAGAGCACGGGGAGTCGGCACCATCGCGCGGCCGTTGCGCACCAACACATCGTCGCCGGTGGCCTGCCGAAGACGGCGCAGGGCATGACTCATTGCGGGAGGCGTCAGGTGCACCGCAGCCGCGGCCCCCTGCACACTCTCATGTTCGATCAGGGCATCGAGCGCCACCAACAGATTCAAATCCACATGCAGAAGACTAACTTGTCAGCTACCAAACATGAACTGGATTGAAGTGTTGTGACTTTGTACGGTCGAATCACACCACATACAAGGAGAAGCACATGTCGTCACGATTCACCGCTTACGCCTCCCCGGCCGATGTCGATCTCGTCAGCCAGGTAGAAGAGATCGCACACAAGGCGGGCGAGCGCCTTCTCGCCCTGTACTCGCCGAGCATCAGGCCGACTGACCGGCAGAGCATGCTCACTGCCGCACGGGCCAACGAAGAGGCGGCGGCGGCAGGCCTCCGGGCGGCGCTGGAGCAGGCGCGGCCGGATGCCCGCTTCAGCGATGAGCAGAACGAGACCTCCTCGCTCCCCGACGGAGAATGGTGGGTCGTCGACACTGTCGAAGGAAACGTTAACCATGTGCACGGCCTCTCGGAATGGTGCGTCTCGATCGCTCTCGTTCGTGACAACGTGCCGGTTCTCACGGTCATCCGGCAGCCCGTCGGCGACCTCACCTTCACCGCCGTGCTCGACGGCGGTGCGTTCGTGAATGACGTACCCCTGCGGGTCTCCGCCAAGAACGGTCTCGACATCGCCGTCGTCAGCACCGGGCAAGCAGAAGCCGGGCAAGCCGACACGTACCGGCGCATCGGGGAATCCATCACAGCGATGCTCGGCTCTGCGCTCGCCGTGCGGGCACAGGTGCCGTCGACCTTCCCGATTCTGCTCGTCGCCGCCGGTCACAGCGACGCCTTCTGGCAGTACGAACCGAACCTCCCCGGCGTCGCAGCAGGCGTACTTCTCACGACGGAGGCCGGCGGAACCGTCAGCACCATCGACGGTGGCCCCTGGGCCCCCGGCGCCGACACCATTCTGATCGCCGCCCCTGGCGTTCACGCAGCCGCACTCGACGTGCTCGGCAGCGTCTCATGAGCGCCACGACACCGCTGCTGCGAATCGTCGTGCTCGGGGCCAGCGGCGCAACCGGCCAGCATCTCGTCGATGGTGCACTCGCACGTGGGCACGAGGTTCACGCTATCGTTCGGGATGCCGCGCGCTACAGCCACTCGACGTCGGCACGACTGACCGTACACACGGGAGACGTGCACGACGCTGCTTCCATCGCCGCGGCAATCACCCCGGCCAGCATCGTGCTCTCCGGCCTCGGGCTGCGATCGAAGAAGCAAGCAGGCACTCTCACCGCGGGCGCACGCGCCGTTCTCGCCGCCCGCCCTCACCACGTGGTCTGGCTCGGAGCCATCGGAACAGGTCGTTCGGCGACAGCCGTCGGTCGCCTCACCCACCGGCTTCTCAAAGCGGGATTCGGCGCCGAATACGATGACAAGACCACCGCCGACTGCCTGATTCTCGATGCACAGCACACCGTGATCCATTCGGGGCCCCTGAACGACAGACCCGCCCCGCACTACGAGGCCCTCCCCCTCAGCTCGGTACGCCGGCGCTTCTTCCCTGCATTCACCCCTCGCCAAGCGGTCGCTCAGGTGATGCTTGACGAGGCCGAGAAAGGCCCGCATTCGGCATCACTTCTCGTGCCTCAGAAAACCGACCGAACCCACTGATCGACGAAGGCGGCGAACCCGAGCACCCCCAGAACCATCACGGCGCGTTAGTCGGGGGCGACTTTCCCCAGAACGTCGCCGAGCCAGACGATGGGCGACGTTCTGGGGAAACTCGAGCCTGCGGGAGCTGCCGCGAAGGCTCCACAGCAGACTGATACGAAAAACTTTGAAAGATAACAGTTTGATAACTAGCGGCCCGTTACGAAACCGTTATATAGTTCTAGAGCGTTAGTTGTTTGCTGTGGCAGCGAAGCGCGGAATGTGATTGCAGGACACTCTTGGTGCAAGGGAAAGACCCGGTCGTTAGCCTCTACGACCGGGTCTTGTCCGTTAACCCGCGCGGCACGCACGCCTCTCGGCCTAACCTGTAGGCGTACGAAAGGATACGCATGGCTGACGCATCGGCGCCCCGAACCGCCCCTTCTGTCTCGCCCGTCTCGGCGTGGGAGGCCCTGTTTCGGGCTCAAGTGACGGTGATGCGAACCCTGTCTGATGACTTCCCCGCCCACGGTATCTCGCTGACCGAGTACGACGTGCTCTACACGCTCTCGATTCAGCCGCAGCGGCGCATGCGCATTCGTGACCTCAACAGCCGCACGCTGCTCACGCAACCGAGCGTCTCGCGCCTCGTCGACCGGTTGGCGAACCGGTCGATCGTGTCCAAGGCGGTCGACCCCGCCGACGGCCGCGGCACCATCGTCACCCTCACCGATCACGGGTTCACTCTGTACCGGGATGCCGCGCGCATCCACGGCCGCTCCATCACGGGGCAGATGACGTCAGCGCTGAGCGCCGACGAATTGGCAGAGCTCACGGCCCTCTGCGACAAACTGCGCATCGGCATCACCGGCGGCAACGACGACTGTGTCGTAGAGACTCCGGGCGCCTGATGGGGTCGGCAAGCGTCGTCTGGTTTCGCGACGATCTGCGGGTGGCCGATCATCCGGCCCTCGACGCAGCCGTTCGGCGGGGCGAACCCATCGTCGCTGTCTACGTCTTCGACGAGGTGAGTGCGGGCGTTCGGCCGCTGGGTGCCGCGTCGAAGTGGTGGTTGCACCACAGCCTTCTGGCGCTGGCGGGCGAACTGGATGCCCGGGGCCTCACCCTCACGTTCCGCCGGGGCCCGGCCACCGAGGTAATCGCAGAGCTGCTCGCAGAGACCGGCGCGGGCGCCGTGTTCTGGAACCGGCGTTATGCCCTGGCCGAGCGCGAGATCGACTCGGGAATCAAGTCGAGCCTGAAGGAGCAGGGCGTCGAAGCCCGCAGTTTTCAGGCGAACGTTCTCTTCGAACCGTGGACACTGCAGACCGGGCAGGGCGCGCCCTACCGCGTCTTCACGCCGTTCTGGCGCGCGTGTCTCGGTGCGAAGCCGCCGCGTGAGCCGCTGTCGGCGCCCGAGCGCGGCGACGTCACGCCGTTCGGCGGGCCGCTCGCAAGCGAAGACATCGCATCGTGGCAGCTGTTGCCGACGAAGCCCGATTGGGCCGGGGGGCTCCGCGAGGCGTGGGTTCCGGGCGAGAAGGCGGCGCACGACCAGATCGATGCGTTCGAGCACAGCGGCCTCGGCGACTACGTCGACGACCGTGACAAGCCGGCCGTCGACGCCACCTCGCGCATGTCGCCACGGTTGCGATTCGGCGAGATCAGCCCGTTTCAGCTGTGGCACACGATGCGCGGCGGTGTGTCCGGTGCGGGCGGCGCGGCCGCGTACCTCCGCGAGGTGGGCTGGCGCGAGTTCGCGTACCACCTGCTCTACCATTTTCCGTCGATCACCACCGAGAACATGCGCCCGGCGTTCAACGCCTTCCCGTGGGCGAAACCCGAACCAGAGGTGCTGCACGCGTGGCAGCAGGGACTCACGGGCATCCCACTCGTCGACGCCGGCATGCGTGAACTCTGGCAGACCGGCGTGATGCACAACCGTATCCGCATGGTCGCGGCGTCGTTCCTGGTGAAGAACCTGCTCATCGACTGGCGGGTGGGTGAGGCCTGGTTCTGGGACACGCTGGTCGATGCCGACCTCGCCAGCAACACCATGAACTGGCAGTGGGTGGCGGGTTCGGGAGTGGATGCCGCACCCTACTTCCGCGTCTTCAACCCCGAGCTGCAGGCCAAGAAGTTCGACCCTGCAGGCGAGTACATCAACCATTTTGTACCAGAGGCCGGAACCCCGGCCTACCCCGAACCGATGGTCGACCTCGGCGAGTCGCGCAAGCGCGCCCTGGCCGCGTACGAGCAGGTTCGCGGCTCGTAGCGACTGGCGGGGTCGGCTGCCAGGCACGGTCAGCAACCAGCGGGGCCGCCGCAGCTACCCCGCGGTGGGCGCCGGCGTCTGCAGACTGCTGTCGATACTGCGGTTCAGCTCGGAGGCCTGAGAGTCGACCGCCTCCAGCTGCTTGCGCAGGTCGTCGTAGTGCGCGATGTCGGCCTGGATGGCCTGGTATCGCGCCGTGAGCGCGTCACCCCGGGCGGTGAGAGCATTGCGCGCGGCTGTGAACGTCGATTGCGAGCTGAACGCGCCGTCATCGGCCTTGGTATTGAACGACGCAATGTCGGCGTTCAGCGCGCTCATCGCCGCCGAGTACGCCGTGCTCTCAGAGTCGACCGCGTCACCGGCGGCCGTCAGCTGGGCCGCGAGCGCCTTCTCCTGGTTCTGAACCTGGGTGAACACGGCCTGGAACGCCGCATTGTCGGCCACCACCTTGGCGCGGTCGGAGAAGTACTTCGTGTAGTGCGCCTCGAGGTTTGGCGACAGGCTCGCCAGCTCGGTGCCGAAGATGGAGTGCAGTTCGTTGTCACGCTCACCCGGCTCGCTGGTGGCGTAACTCTTCATACGCGCCGCCAGATCGGGGTCGTCTTTGACCTGCTGGTACTGGGCCTCGAGCAACGCGTCGAGGCTGGTTCTGTCGTCATCTGACAGACGCGCATAGACCGCGTGCAACATTTCATGGGCAGCTGTGACGTTTCGAACGCCGGCAAGGCGGGCATCCGTCACATTGAAGACATGGATGCTCGAGCCGGTGTAGCAGCCGAGCAAAACGAAATCGTCGGTACTCGAACCGCACACCGAGGAGAAGTCGGCCGCGCTCTCGACGGTGGGCGCGCTGGCGTAGAAGTAGAAGCGACCCTCATCGTTCATGCCGGAGTCGGCGGCCATCTGCGCGACCTCGGCGGTGGGCGTGTACTGCCAGACGGCGAGCTGGTCGGTGATGCGCTGGTGGAAGATTCCGTAGGCCACCGCGCCGCCGGGCACGACGATGGCGATGACGATCGCCAGAACGAGTGAGGCCCGCAGCACGCGGGAACCGCGTCGCCGGGCAACTCGCTGGTCATCACCGTCGAAGAGGTCATTGACACCATCGACATCGTTCGGCTCACCGGGGCCGGGCAGAAAAAGCGTCACACCAACCCCTCTATTCGATAGATTGAGTTTATGGGCATCTTCTCTCCCGGGTTCGTCGGGCGTCGGCGCGACAAGAATCCGATGCTGCCACCGGGGCAGTACGAGGTCACAGATTTTCCGGTGCTGTCTGCCGGGCCGACGCCGACGATCGAGCTCTCTGACTGGGCGTTTTCGATCAGGGCCGCGAACGGCGACCTGAAGGCGTGGAACTGGCAGACCCTCATGGCACAGCCCATCGACGACATCACCGTCGATCTGCACTGCGTCACGCGCTGGTCGCAGTTCGGAATGGGGTGGCGCGGCGTGTCGCTCGACCGGCTGTTCGACGGTGTCGACACGTCGACCGAATACGCCATGGCGTCGTGTTACGGCGGGTACACCACGAACATTCGCACCGCTGACCTCGTGAACGGGCAGGCGTGGATCGCGTTCCAGTTCGACGGCGAAGACCTGGCTCCTGCACACGGCGGCCCGGCGCGCTTGCTGATTCCACACCTGTACCTGTGGAAGAGCGCCAAGTGGGTGAAGAACATCACGCTGATGAACCACCACCAGCTCGGGTTCTGGGAGAACTACGGGTACCACGACGTGGGCGACCCGTGGAAAGAAGAACGCTATTCGTGAGGTGAGCCAGGGTGGTTGACTGGCAGGTCGCGAAGCTGGTCGAAGCGCATGACGAGACCGCCACAGCGCGCACGCTCACCTTCGAGATCGCAGGGTGGCCTGGGCATCTGGCCGGTCAGCACGTCGATGTGCGGGTGACGGCGCCCGACGGGTACCAGGCCTCGCGGGAGTACTCGATCGCGTCGGGGGCTGCGCCGGCGGCTGGGGCTGCGCCGGCGGCTGGGGCTGCGGATGCGATGGGCGGGGCTGGCGCCACGAGCACGTCGGGTGCACCAGGCGGGTCGACACTCGTGGAGCTGTCAGTTGAAGAACTCGACGACGGCGAGGTGTCGCCGTACCTGGTTCGCGGCCTCGAGCTGGGAGACCATCTCGAGGTGCGCGGCCCGGTGGGCGGGTATTTCGTGTGGGAGCCGTCGCAGAGCGAGCCGGTTCAGCTCATCGCGGGTGGGTCGGGAGTTGTTCCGCTGATGTCGATGCTGCGAACCCATGGGGCGGCCGTCGCCGGGGCGGGCCCGGCCGGGCATCCGTCGCCCATGCGGCTGCTGTACTCGGTGCGAGCTCCGGAGTACGTGTTCTACGGCGACGAGTTGAGACGGCCGGCCGCACTGGCAGACACCAGCATGACGATCGACTTCGTTTACACGCGCGAGGCGCCATCGGGCGCTGACCGCTCGGTCGGGCGACTCACTCGCGCCGAGCTGGAGACGCTGTCGTTGCCGGTCGCCGGGAACCCTCTCACCTATGTCTGCGGGCCGAACGGGTTCGTCGAGCAGATCGCGGGGTGGCTGGTTGAGCTCGGGCATCCCGCCGAGCGCGTGCGCACCGAACGCTTCGGCGGCGTCTGAGGCGTGGCGTCACGCGGCGCCCGACGCTAGATGCTCTCTGAAGAACGCGTCGATGCGCTTCCACGCGTCGGCGGCCGCCTCCGGATCGGGGCCGGCGCCCAGAATGGCCGAGAACAGCGGCCGAAAGATCTTCGGCCCGGTGGGAGCATCGTTCAGAAACGAGTGCCCGGCGGTGGGGTACTCCTTCACATCATGCGGAACATCGCGCGTCGTCAGCGCAGCGTCGAGCTTGGCCGCCGCCCCGCGCAGCGAGTTGTCTCGCCCGCCGTAGCTGCCGACGATGGGGCAGGCGCCACTGAACGCTTCGTCGAGCTCTGACGGCAGGCGGCCGTAGTTCGACGACGCCGCGTCGAATCCGTGACCGGATGCCGCCACCAACGCGAACCCGCCACCCATGCAGAACCCCAGTACCCCCACCTTGCCCGTGCAGTCGCCACGACCGACCAGGTACGCCCGCGCCGCCTCGACATCGACGAACACGCGCCCGTGCCCGGCGGAGATCGCGGTGAACGTGGCGCGCAGGCAGCGCCTCGGGCCGCCATCGACGAAGAGGTCGGGCATCAGAACGAGAAATCCGGCTGCCGCCATGCGGTCGACCTGGCGCTTCATCACGTCGGTCAGACCGAACGCCTCGTGCACCATCACCACCGCGGGCCACGGCCCGTCACCGGCCGGCACGGCGAGCACCCCGTTCAGCCCCGGGCTCATGCCGGGCAGCGCCTGCCCGCTGAGGTCGACGGTGCTGACGGTCGGAGCGGATGCGGGCGTGCTGGCCATGGGTGGCCTCTCTCAGTCGGTCGGGCAGTTCGGGCAGTTCGGGCGGTACGGGCAGGCCTGTTGTGCAGTAGCGCAAGCGCAAGCGCTACAGCGCGCGCAACCTCTCTAGCAGGGGCTCCGCGACCGTGTCGAGAAACTCCTGCTGACGATAGTCGCCCACCTGCACCAGCGCGATATCGCTGAAGCCGGCTTCGATGAACGGCTTCACGCTCTCGGCGAGCTCGTCGAGGTCGGGCCCGCACGCGATACTCGCGGCCACATCTTCTTCGCGCACGAACTGGCTGGCACCTGCGAACCCCGCGGTGGTGGGCAGGTCGGCATTGACGCTCCAACCGCCGCCGAACCAGCGGAACTGGTCGTGCGCGAGCGTGATCGCCTCAGCCTTGTCGGGCCCCCAGCAGATGGGAATCTGGCCGATCGAGCGCGAGGGCGAAGCACCCGCACCCCGGGCATCCGCCCAGCCCGCCAGCAGTTCTGCTTCGGGCTCGGTCGAGATGAGGTGATCGCCGAGCGGCGCGAACCGGGCGATCGATTTCTCGCCCGAGACGGCCAGCCCGATGGGCACCCCGCCGTCGGGCAGATCCCAGATGCGCGCGGAGTCGACCCTGAAGTACTCGCCCTCCCAGGTGACGAGTTCGCCGCGGTGCAGCTCACGAATGATCTGCACCGCTTCTTCGAGCATGTCTTGCCGGGCATCCACCATGGGCCAGCCCTCGCCCACCACGTGCTCGTTCAGGTTCTCGCCCGCACCGAGGCCCAGGATGAACCGCCCGTCGGCCAGCAGTTGCAGCGTTGCCGCCTTCTGCGCAATGATCGCGGGGTGGTACCGGATGCTCGGGCACGTCACGTACGTCACAAGCTCCACCCGGTTGGTGGCCTGCGCCACCGCACCGAGCACGCTCCAGGCATAGGGGGCGTGGCCCTGGCTGGTGAGCCACGGGCTGTAGTGGTCGCTCGACACCTCGAAGTCGAAGCCCGCATTCTCAGCGTCGACGGCATAGTTCACGAGGTCTTTGGGGCCGCTCTGCTCGGTCATGAGGGTGTATCCGAACCGTGTCACTGCTGTTCCTCCCGCTGGGTGCGCTGGCTCGCGCCGCGTCGCGCTGTTTCACTCGATTGAGTGCAGCTCCACTTTTCGCCGGGCAGGAGGCCGAGTCAACCCTGCCAAGCGAGGCTTGCGCGGGTCGGGCAGGGCAGGCTAGGGCTCGTCGTAGACGCGCAGAACGGCCGGGCCCAGCGTGAGGTTCCCGTCGGCGAGCGGCTCGCACCGCACACCCCCGCGGCCCCGCAGTGCCCGGTGCGCGCCCTCGGCAAGAGCGACGTTCATCCAGGCGCACGGGTTCGCCGGCCGGTTGCCCTGAAACACGACCTCGCCCGCGCCCGTGTCGAGGCTGAACCGAGTGCGGGCCAACGCGTCGACGTCAGCTCCGCGCAGAAATACTGTGCGCCGGGTAGCGAACGGGTCGAGAGCATGCCCCACCTGCAGTTCGCGTTCGACGGCTTCGAGCGACTCCATCGCCATAACGGTCACGGATGCACTGCGGTGCGCCTCCCGCCCGAAGTACCGGTCTCCCACCACCCCGAGGTGCGCGCGCAGCGCGATCTCGGCCACGCCACCTTCCGCGCCTCCTGCGGGAAGCGGCACGGGCCCATCAGACGGGCGCCCCTCATACCGGTGAAGCGGCGACACGAACAGGTGAGCCACCTGCACCTCGATCTGCCGCATGAACCGAGACTACCGGCGCGCTCCTGAGCCCGACCAAACCGCCCGGGCCCAAACTCCGAATGAACTGTTGTGCGACGTTCGGTACTCGCATCTCCCCTCCAGCGAGGCTGGTTAGACTGAGAGTCGACAATTGGCAGGGGAACAACCGTTGGGCGGCTTGAACTGAAGATCATGAGCTACAACCTGCGCAAGCACGCAGCAACCACTGAACTGCTTGCCCTCGTTGAGCGTAACCCCGTTGATGTGCTCTGCCTCCAAGAGGGCGACGGCGTACGTATGCCGCAGCAGATCGGTGAGCTGAAGCTCGCCAGCGCCACGTACAAGAACTCCCTCGGCCTTGCGATCTACTACCGGCCCGACCGCTTCACCGCGCTCGAGTCGCACGCGTTCACTCTTCGCAAGTCGATTCACGACCGCGTGCTGCAGCCGGCCATCGAACGCCTGCTCACCACCCGCTTCGTCGACCTCGTGTCGGGCCAAGACATTCAGCTGGCATCGTTTCACGCCTCGCCGCTCTCGGCGACGAACCTGTTGCGCCGCCGCCAGATCGGCCAGGCGCTCGACCACCTCGCGGCGCTCAGCAACGGCAGCCCCACGCTGATGACCGGTGACTTCAACTACCCGCTGCTACGCGGGCCACTCATCCGCCAGGCCGAGCGCGCCGGCTTCTCGCTGAACCTCAGTGACGGCCCCACATACTTCTACACGAAGTCGATCGCCTACCACTTCGACTTTCTGCTCTCCCGCGGCTTCGACGTTCAACTGGTCGAAACCCTGGGCCGTGGCCTCTCAGACCACCGGCCGATTCTGATGACCACCGAGATTCTGAAGCGGGCCGGGCTGAATCTGCCCGAGATCGGCAGTGCCGAAGCCGCGGGCCCGACTGCGTCAGTGTTCGACGAAGTCGAGTAGACCGGCGCCCACCGCTCGGCGGGGGCCGCGGCAGCGGCACCCTGCTGACGTACCTCGCCGGTATGTCACCGGCACCTCACTGCGACTACGCTTCCGGGCGCACCGAACTCCAGAGCATGCCGAAGACCCGCTCTGTCCAATCGGCTGACATGGTGCCCGTGCGAATGAATTCGCCGAGCGACGAGCCCAGAATGAAGTGCAGGGCCACTTCGACGTCGATGTCTGCGCGCAGCGATCCCGTCGCCACACCGCGCTCGAGTACCGCGCGCACCAGTTCCACCCAAGGCACGAGCATCTCACGGATGAGCATCATGAACTGGGCATCCTGGTTCGCCACGATGGCCGAGACCCCGCCGGAGCCGAGAATGTTCTCGACCCCGTCGTGTGTCTGCCCGATGACCCAACGCAACTGGTCTTCGACCGAGGTGTCAGGCGGCGGCACAGGGTTCAGCACCACCGAGAGAATCGCCGCCTCGAGCAGTGCCTTGCGGTTCTCGAACCGGCGATAGATGGTTGTCTTCGCCAGCCCCGACGCCAACGCCACAGCTTCGACGTTGACCGCGGCCGGCCCTTTGGTGCGCAGAATGTCGAGAGTCGCCGACAGGATGCTGGTTTCGGTGTCATTCACTCCGAAACCGCCGGCCGCTTCGAACCCGGGGCCGCGCACGGCCCCGGCATCACGCTCGTGCCCAAATCACTCCCGCGTCAGAATCTTGCCCGGGTTCAGGTTCTTGCCGGGGTCGACCGTGGTGAACATTCCCTGCACGAGGTCGGCGCCTGCGGTCGAGATGTCGTCTTCGATCCAGCGAGCGTGCTCAACACCCACGCTGTGGTGGTGCGAGAGGGTTCCGCCGTTGTCGATGAAGGCCTGCTGGATGGCCGACTTCACTACGTCGTACTGCGCGATCGGGTCGACGCCGTCGTGCGTGAACGCGAAGGTGAAGTAGAGGCAGGCTCCCGAGTGCATCGAGTGCGAGAGGTGGCACATGATCCACCCCTTCATGCCGATTTCGGCATACGCCTTGTTGGCGGCGGCGAACACGTTGTCGTAGAGCGGCTTGAGCTTCGCCCACGGCGCTGCGGTCTCTGACACGTCGGCCGCGGCACCGCGATCGAGCAGGAAGTCGCGGAGGTACGGGGTGTCGAACTTCTTCTGGTCGTAGAGCGCGCCGGGGCCCTTGCCGAGCGTGATGGCGCCGTGCTTCTTCAGCACGTCGCCCACGACCGACTTCTGGTGCGACACGTTCGACGCGGTGCCCTCGTACCCGATGAACGACAGGCACACCTCGTCGAGGTTCCAGCCGCGCTTCTGCAGAAAGGCGAAGAGCGCCTTCTGCACTTGGCCGCTGATGCCGTGGCTCGCCTTCGAGGTCGAGAACGAGAAAGCGGTCTCGCGGGCATCCGATACCCGGGTGATCGAGGGAGCAGCATCGCTCGTGGCGATGTCGTGCATGGCAGCGAGCGCCGAATCCCAGTTCTTGAAGAGATAGCCGAGCACTTCGCGCTTGGCGGGCAGCCGGTGCACCTGAACGGTCGCTTCGGTGATGATGCCCAGGCGACCTTCGCTGCCGAGAATCGCCTCACGCACGCTGGGGCCGGTGGCCGAAGCGGGGATGGGGCGAACGACCAGCAGCTTGCCCGGCTGAACTACGCGGAGGCCCTTGGTCATGTCGGCGATGTCGCCGTACTTGTCGCTCTGCATACCCGACGAGCGGGTGGCGATCCAGCCGCCGAGGGTGGAGTGCGTGAAGCTGTCGGGGAAGTGACCGAGTGTCCAGCCGCGCGCGTTCAGCTGCTCTTCCATGTCGGGCCCGAGCACGCCGGCCTGAATGGTGGCGAGGTTCGAGTACTCGTCGATGTCGAGCACGCGTGACATGCGGCCCATGTCGAGCGAGATGATCGTGCGGGTCTCGGTGGGAACGGGCTCGAGGCTGCCCACGATGTTACTGCCGCCGCCGAACGGAATGATGACCGCGTCTTCGGCCACGGCGAGCGCCATGATGCGCTGCACTGCGCTCTCGTCGGCCGGGTAGACCACCACGTCGGGAACGCGGGGCAGAACGTTGTCGCGCAGCCGGATGAGGTCGCGGATGCTCTTGCCGTACGTGTGCACGACGCGCTCGAGGCCGTCCGTGGTGGCGTACTCGGGCCCCACGATGGTGGTCAGTGCCGCGAAGAACTCGTCAGACGCGACGCTTTCGGGCACATTCACTTCGGCGAAGTCGATGGGCGGCACCGGCTCCTTCCACACGTCGATACCCACGGCGTTGACGACGAAGGGCGCGAAACCGGGCTTGTCTTCGTGGTGGAAACCCACACCTTCAACGCCCCAGCCCCACCATTTCATGTGCTTGACGTCGGTCATGCGGCTCCTTCGCGGTGTTCGTCGGCCTCGCCGAGTGTGGGGTGATCGTGCACGTTCGTACCGGTTCGTTCGGCTCGAGCAGCGTCGGCGATGGCCTTCTGCTCGGCGTGCATCGAACGGATGACCGTTTCGATGCGATCGTTGAAGCTGTCGACGCTCTCGCCCTCGGCGGCCCGCAAGGGGCGGCCGAATTCGACGTAGACATCGGGGCGGCCGGGTACCGGCCAGTTGCGCCCGCGCGGCATCGCCTCGGTGGCACCCACCAGGGCGATCGGGATGCACGGAATGCCCGCCTTGATGCAGAGCGCCGCCGCACCCGCCTTGAAGGGCGCGATGGTGCCGTCTTTCGACCGGGTTCCCTCGGGGAACACCAGCAGCGGAACACCGCGCTTCAGCAGCTTGCCGGTGAAGCCGTTCGAGCGCGAGTTGGCGCTGCGGTCGACCGGGAAGGCGTTGAAGAAGAGGGCGGTGAGGCCCTTTCGCCACCACACGTCGAAGAAGTAGTCGGCCGCTGCGGCAGCCGCGAGATACCGCGACAACCGGCTGGGCATGGCCCCGAGAATGAGAGGGGCGTCGAGGTGGCTCGAATGGTTCGCCACCACGATGTAGGCCCCGTGCACCTCGTTGACCAGCTTGCGATTACTGATGTGCACACGCACCATCGACCAGATGACGGGCTTCAGCAGCAGGCGCTGAGCCACGAAACGGGCTCCTGCTTGGGCCCGTGAGGTATAGCGATTGCCGAACTCCACCTGCCCAGCGTACTCAAACTCCCGGCGGAACCGAAACGCAGACCGTAGCGATACTATCGACTAGCGAAAAGTCGGCACTAGTGGGAGCGACTCGACGAGATGCGCCCCGAGATGGCACGGATCGTGGTGCGCGGCAGATGACGTGCGAAGAACATCAGAAATTTGAACCGCGCAGACGGAATGGAGATGACCTTGCCCTTTTCCGCATCCCTGAGAGCGTCATCGACCAGCCTGTCGACGTCGATCCACAGAAACCCCGGGATCGACGACTCTCGTATGCCCGCACGGGAATGGAACTCGGTGTGCACCCAGCCGGGGCAGAGCGCCGTGACCTGCACCCCGCTGCCCCGAAGCTCCACCGCCAGGCCCTCGGTGTACGAGGTCACCCAGGCCTTGATCGCCGAGTAGCTGCCCATGGTGATGTATCCCGAAGTACTCGACACGTTGATGATGGTGCCCGCGCCCCTGGTACGCATGGTGCGGCCCGCCGAAGCGCCCAGCATGAGCACCGTGCGGCACATCACGTCGAACGCCCGTTCGTGCGGAGTGGTGTCGATCGCCAGCAGAGCCGTGTGCACGCCGAAGCCGGCGTTGTTCACCAGAATCTCGATGGGGTTGGTCTCGCGCTCGAGCAGCGCGGCAACGCGCACCACGTCGTCGCGGTTCGACAGGTCGGCAGAGACCGTCTCGACGGCGATGCCGAACTCGGTGGCGAGCGACGACGCCGTCTCGTCGAGCCGAGCCTGGTCGCGGGCCACGAGCACGAGACTGTCACCCCGTTTCGCCAGTGCGCGCGCGAACGCCGCCCCGATGCCTGAAGTGCCGCCTGTGACCATTGCCGTAACCATGGCAATCACGATACGACACGGCGACGAACAACCGTGTAAGTTCACGCCGAACTACCGCCGCCCCGATCGGCCCTGGAGGGCTGCATGACTGATTCGACCCACCCCGTGACCCCACGCATCTCGGCGCCGACCGGCGGAGGAGACTTCGACATTCGCGAATACACCCGAACGGCGGCCGGAAGCCACGAGGCGACCCTGCCGCTCGGGGCCTTCGCCGAGCATCCGTTGAAACCCGCGACCCTGCGTGCACTGGCGTATCTGCGCGATCTCGAGCAGTTCACCATGCACCACATGCGCGACGTGCTCGTCACCCCCTCGCACAAAGATGCGCGCCTCACCGCGTTTCTTGCAACGTGGGCGTTCGAGAAGTACTGGATCGCCGACGCCTACGACCGCATTCTGAAAGCGCACGAGAACTTCGTTCCGGCGAAGAACCGGGCGCGCCTGGCCGTGGTGCGATTCGTGCGGGAGTTCGCTGACCGAATCTCGCCCATCATCACCGCCATTCGGGCGAATCTCATCGGCGAAGACGTCATCGCGGGTACCGTGACGCGCTCGTACATCGACGAGCTGGTGAACCGGGCGGCCTACAGCCAGATCATCAAGAAAGACCCGAACGTCGCCCTCACCGAGATTCTCGGCCGGTTTCAGGTGCTGCGCGAGCGTCATTTACGCTTTTTCGAAGGCGAAACGCTCCGCAGACTGGAAGAATCGGTGTCGGCTCGAAAGCTCACACGGTCGTCGCTTCGAAAATCGTGGGCGCCGACGGGTACCAGCGAACAACCAACCCAGGAGACGCGATTCATGATGACCTACCTGTTCGGCGATGCCTCCGGGCGCGCTGACGCCCTGGGCGTCGACCGCGTCGTCGACACGTTGCCCGGCCTCGCCGGCCTCGATCTGATGAAGCGCCAGGCGCGGCGCCTCGGTGTTCGGCTGGTCACGGCCGACCACACGAAGGCCACCGCGTGAGCGAGCTCGTGGGCTCGCCGCTCGGCGACTTCTCACCCCTCGAAGGGCAGCACATCATGCTCACCGGGGCGACCGGCTTTGTGGGCCAGGCCATTCTCGAGAAGCTGCTTGCCGACTACCCCAGCACGCGCATGACGCTGCTGATCAGGCCGAAGGGGTCGCTCACCGGCCAGGCGCGCCTGAAGAGCCTGCTGCGTAAACCCGTCTTCTCGAAGTGGCGCGAGCGCGTGGGGCAAGACGAGGTCGACCGCTCGATGACCGAGCGCATCTCCGTCGTCGAATCGAGCATGGGGTCGGTGGCATCGCTGCCCGACGACCTCGACGTGCTCATCCACAGCGCGTCGACCGTGTCGTTCGACCCGCCCATCGATGAAGCCTTCAAGACCAACGTGGGCGGAGCCGTCGGGCTCTACGAAGCCCTGCTCCGCACCGGTAGTGACCCGCACGTGGTGCACGTGTCGACGGCGTACGTCGGCGGCATCAACAAAGGCACCGCCGTCGAGGCCAGTCTCAACCACACCATCGACTGGCGCACCGAGATGGAGGCGGCCGTGGCCGCCCGCGCCCAGGTCGAGGCATCCTCCCGCCGGCCCGAGGTGCTCCGCAAACTGATCGCCCAGGCGCGCCTCGACAACGGCAAGGTGGGCCCGCACGCTGTGGCCGTCGCCGCCGAGGTTGGCCGGAGCGAGTGGGTGACGAAGCGTCTCGTCGACTACGGGCGAATCCGTGCGCAGAGTGTCGGCTGGGCCGACGTGTACTCGTTCACGAAGTCGATGAGCGAGCGCGTCGCCGAGCAGCTGTGGGCCGGCAACGGGCACCGGTTGTCTGTGGTTCGACCAGCCATCATCGAGAGCGCCCTGCGGCATCCGTTTCCCGGCTGGATCGACGGCTTCAAGGTCGCCGACCCGCTGATCATCGCCTACGGCCGTGGCCTGGTGCCCGAGTTTCCGGGCCTGCCCGACAGCATCCTCGACATCATCCCTGTCGACATCGTGGTGAACGCCACGCTCGGCGTCTCAGCGAACCCGCCGGCCGTCGGCGACCCGCAGTACTACCACCTCAGCTCGGGTGGCCGCAATCCGCTGACCTTTCGCGACATCTACGAGAACGTGCTCAAGTACTTTCGGGCCAACCCGATTCCGGATGACCAGGGCGGCCACATCCGTGCGCCCTACTGGGCCTTCCCTGGCCCCCGCGCCATCAATCGCACGTTGCGCACCGGCGAGCGCACGAACAAGCTGCTGCAGCGCACGCTGCTGCGCCTGCCCTCGACCGCGACCACCCGCAACCTGCAGCGGGCCGCCTCTGCCCGGCAGAGTGACCTCGATCTGCTGCGCGCCTACAGCGACCTGTACCAGAACTACACGCAGGCCGAGATCATCTACGACGACAGCAAGACGGCGGCGCTGAACAACACGCTGCCGGCCGGTGAGCGCGAACGATTCGGCTTCGACGCCACCGAGATCGACTGGGACCACTATCTGCAGGAGGTGCACTTCCCGGCCGTCACGACCCTGATGCGCACCTTCAGCTCGCGCCCCCGGGCCAAGGCCCGCGGCGAGAAGCCGCTGCCGCACAACGAGAATGCCGCAGCCATCTTCGACCTCGAGGGCACCGTGCTCGCGTCGAACGTCATCGAGCAGTACCTCTGGGTGCGGCTCGCGAGCCTCGACAAGTCGAAATGGCCGGGCGAGATCGCGAACCTGGTGAGTTCGCTCCCCCGTTACCTGGCGGCCGACCGCCGCGACCGTGGCGAGTTCATCCGCACCTTCGTGCGCCGCTACGAGGGCGTCGATGAGGCGGCCCTTCGGGAGCTCATCCACGACACCGTGGGCGACGTTCTGCTGCAGCGCATGCGGCCCGAGGCCATCCGCCAGATTCGCAAGCACAAAGAGGCCGGCCACCGCACGATTCTGGTCACCGGCGCGATCGACGTGCTCGCCGAACCGTTCAGCTCGCTTTTCGACGAGGTCGTCGCCAGCACGATGCACTCGCAGAACGGCATCTGGACCGGCTATCTCTCGAAGCCCCCGCTCGTCGACGAGGCCCGCGCAGCCTGGTTGCGCCTCTACGCCGAACGCGAAGGCATCGACCTCTCGAAGTCGTACGCGTACGGCGACAGCCATGCCGACCGCGCCTGGCTCGAACTCGTGGGTAACCCTCAGGCCGTCAACCCCGACGCGGCGCTGTTCTCGCACGCGAGCACCAAACACTGGCGCATTCACCAGTGGACAGACCACAACCACAGCCGCATCGACACCGTGAGCGAACTGCTGCGGGCTCCCCGGCTGCCCGCACGGCTGTCTGCACCGCCAGTACCCGCACAGCCCGCACAGCCCTCAGCACAGAACCCGAGCACGGCAGTGCCCAGCGCGAAAGAGACCAATTCATGAGCAGACCCGGCTTCGTTCTGAGTGTCGACGCCCAGACACCTCCTCTCGTTGTATTCCAGGGCGAGAAAGTACTGCTCGAGCGCATGCCAACGGGCACGAATGTGCTGTACCCGCCTGAGCCTCTGGCGGGCATCCGGTCGCTCGACGCCGAAATCGAGAAGGCGCTGAACTCGCCGGTCGACAGCGAACCACTCGCCGCCCTGCTGAAACGCGGCTCGCGGGTCACCGTGGTGTTCGAAGACCTCTCGCAGCCGGTCACGAGCCGTACGGCCCCGGATGTTCGGCAGCGCGTCATCGAACACGTACTCGAGCGGGCCGCCGCCGCCGGGGTCGACGACCTCGAACTGATCGCCGCCACCGGCCTTCGCCGCCGCCTCACCGCGAACGACCTGCAACGCCTCGTGGGCGAGCGCGTGTTCGCCTCGTTCTACCCCGATCACCTGCAGAGCCATGACGCCGAAGACGCCGCAAACCTCGTGGAGGTGGGCCGCATGCCCGACGGCACCCCCCTCGAGGTGAACGGCCGTGTCGTCTCGAGCGATCTGGTCATCTCGGTGCGCCTCGCCACCGCCGTGGGCAACGAGGGCGCCGCCTCGGTGGCCACGAAGCTGGCCGGCGCCCGCACCTCGCGCGCCCTGGTTTCGGCCCAGGCCACTGCCCCCGGTCTCGACCCGTTCGAGAACCTCGTCAACGCTGTGGGCGGCACCGCCCAGGTCTTCACCATCGATGTGACGCTGACGCCCGAGCCGACCGGCCCGGTCACCGCATTTCTCAGCAAGCGCGAACGCGAGTGGACCCTCGCCGAGCGTGCGCTCTCAGCCGGGCTGCAGGCCGCTACGCGCGTACTGCCGTCGCGCGCCAGGCTCGGGCTCGCCCAGGTGGCGGGCGTGGGCTTCGGTGTGACCAGCGTGGTGGCGGGCAAGCCCAGTTCTGTGCATCCGATCACCCAGTCATTTCTCGCGCAGCAGCAGCTGGGCCAGGTCGACCAGGCGGCCGACGTGGCCATCTTCGGTATTCCGAACCCCGGCCAGGTGGGCACCGCACTGAACCCGGTGACCGCAGCGACCCTCGCCCTCGGGCAGGTCTTTCACGGCCCCACCGCCGACCCCGTGGTGCGCCGCGGCGGAACAGCGATCATCTACCACCCGCTGACGCCGTGGTTCCACCCGCTCTACCACCCCGCCTACAGCGACTTCTTCGCCGAAGTGCTGAGCCAGAGCACCGACCCGGGCGTCATCGCGGCCGAGTACGAAGAGAAGTTCGCCGAAGACACGTGGTATCGGCACCTCTACCAGACAAGCTACGCGCACCACGCGCTGCACCCGTTTCACGCCTGGTACTCGGCGGCGCCCGCCATCGAGCACCTGGGCGACGTCATCTTCGTGGGCGGCGACCACGCCTCCACCCGTCGTATGGGGTTCAAAGCCGCTTCGACGCTGGCCGATGCGCTCGAGATGGCCTCAGACTCGGTGGGCCTCGACCCGTCGATCACGTACGTGCACGGCGCTCCCGTGAGCCTCTCCGAGGTCAGCTGATGGTGAGCGCACTCAGCCTGCGCCTCGGGGTGAAGCCGGTCATCCGGGGGCTCGAGTACATCGCCGAGCTGCCGGGGCCGTTCATCTTCGTGGCGAACCATCCGAGCGAGCTGGATGCCCCGCTCATCCAGCAGGCACTGGCGGGCGCGCCCCGGGCCGGTGTCGGCCGCGAACGCCACAGCGCGATCCGCACCGTCGTGGTGGGCGTTCAGCCCGCGATCGGGGCGGCCGGGGTGGCCGAGAAGCTGCTGCGGCTGCGCTCGGGTGCGCGCCTCACCGAGCTGCTCGGGCGCGGTGTCAGCGTGGTGCTGTTCGCCGAGAAGACCCGCTCAGACGACGGCTCGCTGACGCAGTTCGATCGGGGGGCCGCACAGCTGGGCATCCAGACCGGGGTCACGCTCGTGCCGGTGACGCTCGGGGGCACCTTTCGCGCGCTGCCACCGTGGCGACGCACGCCCGAGGCGGGCCGCCCCGTGGTGACGGTGACGTTCGGGCGACCAATCCAGATCGATGCCGGCGACGAATCAACTTCTGTCACAGCGAAGATCGTCAAGGCCATTACCCTCGGCCTCGCCGAAGAGAGCAGTGGCTGGTACGGCGCACTTCGTTCAGAAGCGGAGAATTCCCTGCCGACAGACGAACAGAACTCCCCCGCGGCGGCGCACTGGCGACGCATCTGGGGGGCCACAGCACCCCGGCCCGAGACCCGGCGGCGGGTCTGGGTCGACAAGTAGTCGCTCGTCGAAGTACCTGCACGATGGTGCAGGTTGTCTTGACTTGTGCAAATTTTCAGCAAATCACAGCAGAATACGTATAGACCGTTCGTCAGAACACTCTGGCCCGTAGAGAAACAGGAGGATGAGACGCGTTTCGCCGCTGGCGACGCCCTCAAACGCTCATGGCCTTCGACATCGACAACTACACCAAAACGTCAAAGAACGTCGCGTGGGAAGACCTCGATTTCGAGACCTTCAAAACCAATCCCCTGCCCGACGACACCCTGCGCGTCATTCGCTATATGGCGGATGTCGAATATCACACCGTCTGCTACATGCGTGACATGCTCGTCACCCCGTCGCACCGCGACACCGATGTGACCGGCTTCATGACCATGTGGAACCGTGAAGAGTTCTGGCACGGCGAAGCCCTGGCAGACGTGCTGCGCATGCACGACATCACCCTCGAGTTCGACGAACTCAAGTCGAAGAGACTGAAGCTCGGCTGGAAAGACCGCATCGACCCGGTGAAGCAGTCGGTTCTGTCGAACCTCGTGGGCAAAGACTTCATCGCCGTGCACATGATCTGGGGCGCCGCGAACGAGTGGTCGGCCGTCGCCGCCTACAAGCGTCTCGCCGAGATCGAAGGCCACCCCGTTCTGGCTGAACTGCTGAAGCGCATCGCCATGCAGGAGGCACGCCACGTGGCGTTCTATGCCACGCAGGCCCGCGAACGCCTCGGTAAGAGCGTGTTCGCGCAGAAGTTCGCTCGCTTCGCTCTCGGCAAGTTCTGGGGCCCGGTGGGGTCGACCATCATGGATCAGACCGAGGTCAAGCACGTGATGGGCCACATCTTCGGCGGCCCCGAAGGCCGTAAGGCCATCAACGCCATCGACGCACACATCGCCAAGATGCCGGGCCTGAAGGGCCTGACCATTGTGGCGAACTCGCTCGACTCCAGCGGCATCACCGCCTGACCCGGCGACGCGCCTGCTACCGCCTTTCTTCCGACTGCATCCCGCTCCCCTCCTGCTGACCTGTCGCTGACCGGCTCCCACTCATGACTCCCCCCGCGTTACCGCGACCGCGCGCCGCCATCGTCTACAACCCCACGAAGGTCGATGTTCGGCGGCTGCGGTCGCTGGTCGAATCGGTGGAGGCAGAGCTGTCGTGGGGCCCGAGCTTCTGGGCCGCTACCACGGTCGACGACGCCGGTGAGGGCCAGGCGCTCCGGCTGCTGCAGGCGTCGCCCGATGTGGTGATTGCCGCGGGCGGTGACGGCACAGTGAGTGCGGTCGCTCAGGCTCTGCGGCACCAGCAGGTGCCGCTCGGCATCCTGCCGGTGGGAACGACGAACCTCTTCGCGCGCGCCCTCGGCCTTCCGCTCGGCAGCCCTCGGCGTGCGCTGCTGGCCGCGTTCAGCGACGAGCTGCGAACCGTCGATGTGGGGCGGGTCGATGCCCTGCTTCAGGGTGGTGAGACGGTGAGCGCCGCGTTCCTGGTGATGACGGGCATGGGTGTCGACGCGCAGATGGTGGCGAACACCAGCTCGCGCGGCAAAAGCGCTTTCGGCTGGGTGGGGTACATCGCGGCGATCGTGCAATCGTTCACGCGCAACCGCCAATTCGGCTTGAGTTACACGCTCGACGGCGGCCGCGCGGCCGTGGGTACGGCGCACACGCTCGTGATCGGCAATGCGGGGGTGCTGCCGGCGGGCATCCGGATGATCCCCGGCGCACTCATCGACGACGGCGAGCTCGACGTGGTGCTGCTGCGGCCCCGCGGTGCACGCGGCTGGCACGCGGCCATCGGCTGGTTCGTACGCACCAACACGGCGGCGCTGCCTCGGCGCGCGGATGCCCGGGCCGCGGCCACCGGCGCCGAACCCGTCATGGGCGAGTTCGTTCAGCACAGTCGCGCAGCAAGCGTCTCGGTGAGCGTCGACGCCCCGCAGGATTTCGAGATCGACGGCGAATATGTGGGGCGCGCTGTGTCACTCGAGGCGTGGATCGAAGCTGAGGCCCTCACCGTGCGCGGCAGCGTGGCCGACCTGCGCTCGGTCGCTCGCCGCAACGGCGAGATCGCAAGCCGCAGCCAGCTGCTCACCGAGATGCTCGTCACCGCCTGGCGGCGGCTCGTGCCTCCGCCCCACGGCCCCGCCTGAGCCGCACCTCACCTCACCTTACCTACCCCACCCACCCATTTCTCGTCGAGTCGATCGGGGACGGGAGGGGGACGGGAGGGGAATGGGTGAGGAGAGGGCGGGGCAGCCGTCAGACGAGGTCTATTCGGCCCTGTTCGCATGGCTGAAAGACCGCTTCATCGACTTCGAGCCCGGCCCCGACATCCGAACCTACGCCGATGCGATTGCTGCAGGAGAATTCAGCTCGGGCGAGAACGACAGCTGAGCTCTGGCACCACCTGCTCGAGCACGTAGGCTGGGAGGGATGCGACTTCTTCTCATACGCCACGGCCAGACCATCGACAACGTGAACGGGGCCCTCGGAACGGTGATCCCGGGGCCCGGGCTCACCGAACTGGGCCGGCGCCAGGCGGCTGCCGTGCCCGAGGCGCTGTCGTCTCAGCCCATCGATGCGATCTACGTGTCGAGCATGAAGCGCACGCACGAGACCGCGGCTCCGCTCGCGAACGCCCGTGGGCTCGAAGTGCGCCAGCTCGACGGGCTGCAGGAGATCTCGGCCGGGTCGCTTGAGTCGCGCACCGACACCGAGGCGATTCACCAGTACATGGGCACGATCTTCTCGTGGTGGCAGAGCTTCGATGGGCGGATTCCGGGCGGCGAAGACGGCCACGAGTTCTACGGGCGGTACGGGGCTGCCATCGGGGAAGCGGCGGCCGGGCATCCAGAAACCGCGACCGTCGCGGTGGTGAGCCACGGCGCCGCCATTCGGGCCTGGAGTTCGTTCGCGTCGGCCAACATCGATGCCGACTTCAGCCGCGCGCACGAACTCTCGAACACGGCCGTGGTTGTGCTCGAAGGCTCGCCCGACGCGGGGTGGGTCACGACGTACTGGGACGGCCAGCCCATCGGCGGATCGGCCCTGGATGATGCAACTGCGCCCGACCCGACAGCCGACGCGCTCGACTGAACTCAGCAGCGCTGCGCAGCCACCCCGGACACTGCGCCGGCGCCTGTCACACACGCCGCGTGTGCAGCAGGCGCGCCTAGGATGAAAAGGCGAAAGAAAAGAGGATCGGTCTATGACCACCACTTCACTCGTCGACTCGCTCAGCCCGGCTGAGGTCGACCGGTTGCGACTCGACTTTCCGGTGCTCGGTGAACGGGTCAACGGGCATCCACTCGTCTACCTCGACTCGGGCGCCACGAGCCAGAAACCGCTGAGCGTGCTCGACGCCGAGCGCGAGTACTACCTGCACGAGAACGCGGCCGTGCACCGTGGGGCGCACACGCTCGCGGCGCTCGCGACCGAACGGTTCGAAGACGCCCGCACGACGGTCGCCCGCTTCGTGGGGGCCCGTGACGACGAGATCGTGTGGACGTCGAACGCCACCGAAGGCATCAACCTCGTCGCCTACGCGATGGGCAACGCGAGCCTCGGCCGCGGGGGCGCTGCTGCTGCGCGGTTCGCGCTCGGCGAGGGCGACGAGATCGTCGTCACCGAGATGGAACACCACGCGAACCTGCTGCCCTGGCAGGAACTCGCGGCGCGCACGGGTGCGACGCTGCGCTACATTCCGCTCGCCGACGACGGTACCCTGCGGCTCGACGAGGCGGCGGCGATCATCGGCTCGCGCACCAAAGTGCTCGCGTTCACGCACGTGTCGAACGTGCTCGGCACCATCAACCCGGTCGCCGAGCTCGTGGGGCTCGCGCACGCCGTGGGCGCCCTGGTGCTGCTCGACGCGTGCCAGTCTGCCCCGCACCTTTCGCTCGACGTCGTCTCGCTGGGCGTCGACTTCGCCGTGTTCTCGGGCCACAAGATGCTCGCGCCCACCGGAATCGGCGTTCTCTACGGCCGCCGCGAACTACTGAACGCGCTGCCGCCCTTTCTCACCGGTGGCTCGATGATCACCACGGTCACCATGCAGGGCGCCGAATACCTGCCCGCACCGCAACGCTTCGAGGCGGGCACGCAGAAGGTGTCGCAGTCGATCGCGCTCGGCGCCGCCGTCGACTACCTCACCGCGGTGGGGCTGGGGCGCATCGCGGCCCACGAAGCAGAGCTGGGGCGGCGGCTCGTCGAAGGGCTGGCTGCCATCGACGGGGTGCGGGTGCTCGGGCCGGGTGTCGGCCACGAACGGGTGGGGCTGGCGAGTTTCGATGTGGCGGGCATCCATTCGCATGATGTGGGCCAGTTTCTGGATGATCGGGGCATCGCGGTGCGGGTCGGACACCACTGCGCGCAGCCGCTGCACCGCCGGTTCGGCGTTGTGTCGACGACGCGGGCGAGCACGTATCTCTACACCACCACCGACGAGGTCGACGAGTTTCTCGCCGGAGTCGCCGAGACCGTCACGTTCTTTGGAGCACACGCATGAGCTCGACCGAGCTGCAGGGCCTGTATCAGCAGGTCATTCTCGACCACGCCCGCGAGCGCCACGGTTTCGGCCTGGCTGCGGCGGCCGACGCGCAGTCGCACCAGCTGAACCCCACGTGCGGTGACGAGATCACACTGCAACTGCACCTCGACGAGGTTACGGGGGTCATCACCTCCCTCGGCTGGGAAGGGCACGGCTGCGCTATCTCGCAGGCGTCGGCGTCACTGCTGTCAGACCTCGTGCCCGGGCTGCCCGTTGCCGGGCTGACCGAGCGAATCGACGCGTTTCGCGTGGCCATGCGGTCGAAGGGCACCATCGAGCCCGACGAAGAGCTGCTCGGCGACGCGGTGGTGCTCGGCGGAACCTCGCGGTACATCGCGCGCGTGAAGTGCGCGATGCTCGCGTGGGTGGCGGCCGAAGAGGCCGTGCTGCAGTTGACCGAGCGCTGAGGGCTGCGGGCGTGGGTGCCGATTCGGAATGGGGTGCTGTTGTGGGTTCGGGCGTGACGACGATCGTGAACGTGCGGGTGTTCACGGGTGACGGGCTGAGCGAACTGAGCACGGTGGTGATCGGCGGCGAGGTGATCGTGTCGGTGACGGCCGACGCGGGTGGTGAGGGCGACGGTGACGTGGTCGTCGACGGGGGCGGCGGCACGCTGATGCCGGGGCTCATCGACTCGCACGTGCACCTGTTCGGGGCGGGTGACCTCGAGCGGGCATCCACATGGGGAGTGACCACCATGCTCGACATGGGTGCGCCGTCGATGGAGCTGATCGCCGGGCTGCGGGCCGTGCCGGATGCCCCGACCATTCGCACGGCGGGGCTGCCGGCGTCGGCACCGGGTGGCATGCAGACCACGCGCATGGGGTTCGCTCGTGACTCGGTTGTCACCGGGCCGGGCGATGCCGAGCGGTTCGTGGCGGCGCGCGTGGCCGATGGGGTCGACTACATCAAGATCATCGCCGAAGACCCGGCGGCGATGGGAGCGGCTGCGCTCGACGGGCCGACCATCGATGCGCTGGTCATCGCCGCGCACACCAATCGCCTGCGGGCGTACGCGCACGTCACCACGGTGGCTGCGGCCCAGCTGGCGGCGACGGCCTGGGTGGATGTTCTCACCCACGTTGCGCTCGATGCCGGGCTGCCCGCGGCGCTCGTCACCGAGGTTGCGGCGAAAGGGCTGGTCAGCGTTCCGACGCTTGTGATGATGCGGGGTGTGGCGGAGAAGGCTGGCGGGGCATCCGGTGACCTCGTGACGCATCGCGGAGTCGTCGACTTCGCGCACGCGGTGGCGTCGGTGACGGCGTTGCACGAGGCCGGGGTCGCGGTGCTCGTCGGAACCGACTCGAACTCGGCGCCCGGGTCGCCGTTCGGCATCGCGCACGGGGAGTCGCTGCACGACGAACTCGGGCTGCTCGTCGAGGCGGGGCTCTCGCCGGTCGAGGCGCTGCGTGGGGCGACCGTGCTGCCGGCGCGGATGTTCGACCTCCGTGATCGCGGGGCGGTGACGCCCGGGCTGCGGGCCGACCTGGTGCTCGTCGAGGGTGATCCCACGGTCGACATTGCGGCGACGCGCGCGATTCGTGGGGTGTGGATCGCGGGTGCGCGGGTTCGCTGAGGCGCGGTAGCGTGAGGGCATGGCCCGAACGATTTCCTCCAACACCAGCGTCGACCGCGACGGCATGCTCGACTTCGTGCGACCGCGGCACAAGATGCTCATCGCCACCACGCGTGCCGACGGCCGCCCGCAGATGTCGCCGGTCTCGGGCGGGGTCGACCCAGACGGGCGCATCGTCATCTCCACCTACCCGGGCCGGGCGAAAACGCGCAACGCCGAGCGCGACGAGCATGTGTCGGTGCTCGTGCTGTCAGACGAGTGGGATGGGGCCTGGATCCAGGTCGACGGCACCGCAGAGGTGCTGAACATGCCCGAGGCGGCCGATGGTCTGGTCGAGTACTTCCGCAGCATTTCCGGCGAGCACCCCGACTGGGCAGAGTACCGCGCGGCCATGGTGCTGCAGAACAAGTCGCTGATCAGGGTGACGATTGCGCGGTGGAGTCCGGTGTCGAGCGGGGGCTTTCCGGCCGACGTGGCCGCCCGCCTCGACGCGTTGTAGAACGCTCGCTGCGCACACTGTTCGCTGCCATGATGACCTCATGAGCGATAGTGGTGCCGACCAGTTTCTCGCCAGGCGTTCCGTGCTTCGGGCGGCCGCGTGGAGCACGCCCCTCGTCACGCTCGCCATCGCGGCCCCGGCGGCGGCAGCAAGTGGCGGCGCGACCCCCACCAACCTGCAGGCCGACTGCACCCTCGCGCTCACCATCACCAGCGTCTGGACCAACCAGCCCGGAACCTTCCTCTTCGACGCTGCCTCCACCGACAGCGCCGTGAACGTCGCCAGCAACACCGCGGAGGTACAGATCACCTTCGGCGACCTCTCCACCATCCCCTCCAACGAGGGCTGACCCCCGCCCCGGCTGGCCCGTTGCCGAGGACAACCAGATCTCTCGATACCACCAGCCGCGGGCGAGGTGGCCAGCCCGAACAGGCCACCTCGCCCGCAACGGGCCGTCTCGCAGCGTTCGAATGCTGAGCGCTACGAAGCTCCTCAACCAGCCTTACGGCTCGGCGCTTTTCACCCGGCCTCGCGGCCCGGCGCCTAACAGCCGTTCGATCGACGCGTACGCAGCCGCAGCCGCATACCGAGCACGGCAGCCCCCGCGAGTATCAGCGCCGCAGCACCCTCGCCCACCGGAGCCAGCCCGCTCGCATCAAGACCCGTGTGTGCCAGCTGCGCCGACGCCGAGCCGCTCGAGCTTCCGCCTCCGGTCCCTGTTCCGGATGCTCCACCCCCGCCGCCAGCACCAGCACCAGTTCCGCCGCCTGTCGCTCCCCCGCCCGCCGCACCCGTGCCGGGTGTCGGCGTGGGCGTCGTGGTCGTGGTCGCGGCCGCCGCGATGGTGATGCTGAACGTCTCTGTCACGTCAGGATCGACGCCATTGCTCGCGGCCACCGCGAACGTGAACGTTCCTGCAGCCGTCGGCTGACCCGAAATCACCCCCGTCGTCTCAATCTTCAGCCCCGGCGGCAACGCTCCACTCGACAGGCTGAACGTCGGCGCAGGGAACCCCGTGGCCGCCACCGTCTGCGGCACGTAAGACGTTCCCACCGTTCCCCCGGCGAGCGCACCCGGAGCCGTCGTGAAGGTCGGACTGACGTTCACCTGGAACAGCGACACCGTTCCGCTGCCATCATTGGCAACATAGGTGCGCCGATGAGCCGTGTCGATGGCAAGACCCATCGCGCCACTCGTCGTTCCGTGCAGAACGACCGATCTGACGGTTGCGCCGCTACCCGACGTGTCGATGACAGAGACGGTTCCGTCAAAATCATTCGAAACATACGCAAACCCCTGCGCGTCATCGATGGCGACGTTGGTGGGACGGCTGCCAATGCTATTCGCGCCGTTCGGAATCACCGCCATGACAGTGGTGCCGGCTCCCGTGGTGTCGATGACCGACACCGTGTTGTCAATACTGTTGGCCACGTAAGCCCGACTATGCACGCCGTCGACCGCGATTCCCCATGCACCGTTTCCAATGCCTGGAGTGCCCGGGGCGCCTCTCGAAATTGTTGCCAGAACGGTGGTGCCGGCACCCGTGGTATCGAGAACGGAGACGGTGCCATCGCTGTAATTGGTCACATACGCACGATTGTGAGCTGCATCAACAGCGACCCCGCCGGGCTCTGCGCCGATGCCTGAAGCGTGCGTGATTACTCCAGCAACGGTGGTTCCCTGCCCGGTCGTGTCAATAACCGAGACGGTGCCGTCAAAGAAGTTGGTAACGTACGCACGGTTGTGTGCTGCGTCGATAGCGATCGCTTCGGGGCCCCTGCCTATGCTCGCGCTGCCATTCGGGATTACGGCCGAGACGCTTGTACCTGCGCCCGTCGTGTCGATCACGGACACAATGCCATCGGAGGAATTAGACACGTAGGCCCTGTTGTGAGCCTCGTCTACGGCGACACCCCACGGACTTACGCCGATGCCGGAGGTCACCCCGTGAGGGATCAAACCGGTCACAGTCGAACCGGCACCCGTGGTGTCGATGACTGACACGGTATTGCTCCCATAGTTCGTGACGTATGCACGATTGTGAACAGAATCCACTGCCATGAAGTGGGGAGCCGAACCGATCGACGTCGCCCCGTTAGGAATGACCGCCGTCACCACACCCTTCGTCGCCGCACTGGCCGACCCCGCCACCCCGAGCACCACAAGCGCCGCCACGCCAACCATCACGGCAGGCTTCAGTAACCGCGCCTTCTGAGAATTCGTCATTCAGGGAATATAGCTCAAATTCCACTCCGCGAGCAACAACCAGGCGCCGCCACCGATCACCTCACCCCAACCCCGTCTCCCGCATCGT
Source organism: Subtercola vilae (assembly GCF_004923255.1). Lineage (GTDB taxonomy): Bacteria > Actinomycetota > Actinomycetes > Actinomycetales > Microbacteriaceae > Subtercola > Subtercola vilae. The sequence continues at coordinate 126,332 of NZ_QYRT01000007.1, forward strand.
GATGTTGATGCGCCCCGAGGGCAACCCGCAGCCCTCCGGCGCCGTGCCGGGCAACATGCGGGTAACCCCGTGAAACGCCAACCGCGACGCCCCGCCGAACACGAACAGGTCACCCGACGCGAGCGTGAGGTCGACGTAGGGCTTCGTACGGGCATCCGGGTTGCCGAACCGAAAACGACAACTGTCACCCACCGACAGCGACACAACAGGAGCAAGCGAACGCTCATCTTTGTCTTGGTGCATGCCCATGTGCGCGGCGTCGTCGTAGAAGTTCACGAGCGCCGTGTCGGGCGTATACGCATCACCAGCGTGCGCGTCACCCGTCGCGGCGACGAGTGCGCGGCGGCCCAGCTGCAGCATCCACTCTGGAAACGGCAACACCCGCGACCCGTTCACATTCGTGGCGTCGCGCGTGTACCGGTACGGCTGCCAGTGCCAGCCGAGGCACACGGTCTTGACCGACATCTCGTGCCCGCGCACTTTCGCGGCAGCCGGGGGCACGGGTCCGGATGCCCACTCCGAGAACCTCGCGGCCACCCAGTTCTGCTGCGCCAGCGTCAACCACCCCGGCAGATGCCACGCCCCCGGCGCCACCTCGCGCGGCCCTGTCTCAGGCCCGCCAACCTCGCCGAAGTCCCCCAGCTCGAACAGCGATGTCATCGCGCCCCCACCCCCTCGAGCGCCAGCAGCGCCGTCTTCGCTTCGAGCCCTCCGATGTACCCGCCCAGCCCGCCATCAGTACGCAGCACCCGGTGGCACGGCACCACGATCGGCAGCGGATTCGTCGCACACGCCGACCCCACCGCCCGCACGGCCCGCGGGTTGCCCACCACCTCGGCGACCTGTTTGTAGGTCTCCGTGTGCCCGTAGGCGATCAGCGGCAGGTGCCGCTGCACCACCTGCCGAAACCCACTCGACAGCGACAGGTCGAGCGCCACATCGAACGACCGCCTGCCCCTGGCGAAGTACTCGTCGAGCTCGAAAGCCACACGGTCGAGCCGGCGCGGAGCCCGCAGGATGCGCCCGCTCACGGTCGCGGCCAGCACGTCGAGCACACGGTCGTGGTCTTCGACGGCGAACGCCACCCGCAGCAGACCTTTCTCGGTCGCCGCCAGGAGCAGCGAACCCACGGGAGAGTCGACGGTCGTGTAGGCGAGGTCGAGCATCCGGTCGCGGTCGGCGGCGAGTTCGAGGCGGCGATGCAGGGCCTCGAGGTCGTCGGCCGCGGGGGCGGTGCCCTCGACGAGCGAAGCCAGAACGATGGCCTCACCCTCGGCCTCAGAAGAAGACGTCAGCACACTCATCATTTCCCTGCTCCAGTTCTCTCAGGTATCGCATAGGCCAACCGCAGCGCCCGCATTCCGTCAGCCGCCGCCCGCCGCGACGCATCCGCCGTGCCACCCAGCAGCTCGGCCACCTCGGCGTACGCCAACCCGCCGAGGTAGTGCAGAGCCACCGCGCGACGCTGCTTGTCGGGCAGCCCGCCGAGGGCATCCTGCAGCTCATGGTCGAGGGCACCGGGAACCCCGAGCGTCGACGCCCGCTCGGGTACATCCCCCACCGGCACCGCCGCGCGCAGGCGCAACCGCGTCACGTCGATCGCCTTGCGGTGCGCGATCGTCACGAGCCACGCCTGAACGTTCGCGTCGGCCGGCAGTTCGGGGTAGGCCCGCATCGCGGCGAGGAACGTCTCAGACCAGGCATCGTCGGCGTCGTGTTCGCCCAGCACCGCCCGGCACACCCGCAACACCGTGGGGCCGTGCTCGGCCACCACCTTCTCGAACGGTTTTTTCGTGTTCATCACTGGGTAGACGCTTCCGGATGCCCGAACGTGAGATCGGCGCCCGAAAAACTTCCGGCGCCGCTGTCGCCCCCCACGTTCTTCGCGGCCGACCCCAGCAGCTGCAGCACTCGCGCGAGCCCGGAGTCGGCCATCGACCCCCGCCGGATGACCGCGAAATGATGCCGCGTGACGGGCACACTCAGCGGGCGCAACACAACCCCTTCGGGCATCTGGAGCGCGCCCGATCGGGGAACGAGTGCCACCCCCGCGCCGGCAGCTACGAGGGCGAGTTGCACGCTGTAGTCGGTGGCCTCGGCGATGCAGCGCGGCTCGAACCCGGCCAGACCGCAGGCGCGCTGCACCATCTCAAAACACGTCCACTCGCGGTGCGGAAGCACCCAGTCGGCGTCGGCGAAGTCGGCCAGGTCAACGGCCGACCGGGCATCCTGAGCCATCGCCCCGCTTTCGCGCGTCGCCAACAGCACGGGCTCGGCGAGCAACGAGGTCGCAACCAGGCCGGGCTGCGCCCGCGGCGCCATGTTCGAGTAGGAGTGCGTGACCGCCACCTCGACCTCACCTGCGGCAAGGGCCTTCAACGCCGGGCCTGGCTCCAGTTCGGTGAGCCTGAGTCCGAGCCTGAGCCCGCGCCCGCGCGCACCCGCCGCAGCTGCCCCACCCGCACCCGCACCCACCACGTCACCCAGCCCCAGCACCCCCGCCCACGCCTCGGCCACATACGACCGGGCCGCCGTCGGAAACGCGGCCACCCGATACGTGCCCACCGCCCCCTCCCGCAGCGCCACGGCCTCGCTCTCGGCCACCGCGAGCCTGTCTCCGATCTCGCGCGCGTGCCACGACAACAGCCTGCCCGCCGGCGTCACGACGACGCGCCGACCCTGCCGCTCAGTGAGTTTCACACCCACCTCGCGCTCGAGGGCGGCAAGCTGCATCGAGATCCCCGGCGCCGTCAGCCGCAGCGAACGCGCCACCGCAGCGATTGTTCCGAGCTCGTCGAGTTCGGCCAGCATGGTCAGCTTGCGGATATCTAACACACACCAATCCTTACGCCGAAGCGAACTACAAGTAAATAGACGTTTGCAAATGGATGCCCCAGACTCAGTACATGGCACCGCCCCGCGTTCTCCTCTCCGGCCTCGCCGTGGTCGTTCTGTGGGCGAGCGCATTCCCTGCCATCCAGGTCGCAGCTCCCCAACTCGGGGTCGTCGGGCTCTCGTTCGCCCGGCTCGTGGTCGCGGCCCTCGCCCTGCTGGCTGTCTCGCCGTTTCTCGGCGTACGGCTGCCCCGACCCCGAGACCTGCCGCTCATCGTGGCCTGCGCCTTCTTCGGCATGACCGCCTACCAGCTGCTGCTGAACTGGGGTGAGCTCGAGGTGCCGGCCGGCACGGCGAGCATCATCGTCGCCGCGGCGCCTCTGGTCTCGGCCGCCATCGCGGTTGCCGCGTTCGGCGAGAGCCTGGGCGTTCTGAAGGTGGTGGGCAGCCTCGTTGCCATCGGCGGTGTGCTGCTCGTCTGCCTCGCACGCTCGGGCCTCAGCGTCTCGGCTTCGGTGTGGATCGTGGTCGGAGCCATGGTCGTGCAGGGCATCTACCACCCGCTCACCCGGCCGCTCTTGAAGCGGTATTCGGGCCTCGAGGTGGCGACGTACGCCATGGTGGCAGGCACCGTGATGACCCTGCCGTTCGTGCCTCTCGGCTGGGCCGCGATCGTGGCCTCCGACACGCCGTCACGGTTCGCTGCGCTCTACCTCGGCCTGTTTCCATCGGCACTCGGCTTCGTTCTGTGGGGGTACGCGGTGGCGCACCTGCCGGTGGTCACTTCGACATCATTGCTCTACCTGGTACCCCCGGTGGCAGTGCTCATCGCATTCGTCTGGCTGGGCGAGATCCCCACGCTCACCGAACTGATCGGCGGCGCGATCGTGATTGTCGGCGTACTCATCGTCAGGGCGCCGTCGACGCGCGCTCGACGAGCCGCGTCGACATGAGCGTCACCCGCTCGACCGACTGTCTCTCGATGAGCTTCACCAGCACCTCGGCCATCTTGGCCCCGAGTTCTGCCGACGGCTGGTCGATAGTGGTGAGGGCCGGCACCGCGGTCGAGCCGAAGTAGTTGTTGTCGAACCCCGCAACCCTGATGTCGCCCGGGATGCTCAAACCGTGCTCGTGGATGACCGAGTACGCTCCCGCGGCCATCTGATCGTTCGCAGCGAATAGCCCGTCGATGGGTCTGCCGCGGGCCAGCAGGCGGCGCATGGCCTCGGCACCCGACTCGGGCGTGAAGTCGCCCACCTCCCAGAGTGAATCGTCGAGCCCCCGGAGCGCCAGCGCGTGCCGCCAGCCGGCAAGTCGGTCAAGGCCCGGCGGCATGTCCTGCGGGCCCGCAATGGTGGCGATGTGCCGGCTGCCACGCGAAGCGAGGTGCTCAGTGGCCACCGCAGCCCCCGCCGCGTTGTCGACGTCGACGAAATAGCTGCCGCTCTCCGAGGCGAGCAGCGGCCGACCGCCGAACACGATGGGCAACGACTGGCCGAGCTGGGCATATGAGTGATCCCCGCTGTGGTGCGAGACCACGATGGCCCCGTCGACGTTGCCGCCGAGCAGGTACCGCCGGGTCTTCTCCGAGCGGGTCTCTGAGGAGATGAGCATGTTGAGCGTGAAGTCGGTGTCGGCGAGCGCCATCGCGATGCCCTGGATGACGCTGGCGAAGAACGGGTCGCTGAACAGCTTGGCCGTCGTCTCTGGCACCACCAGCGCAATGACCTGGGTGCGCCGGCTGGCCAGCGAACGGGCAGCTCGGTTGGGCACGTAGTTGAGGCGGGCGATGGCGTCGTTCACGGCGGCCACCACGCTCTCGGTGACCCGCGGCGATGCGTTCACCACGCGCGACACCGTGGCGCGCGACACCCCGGCCGCGGCCGCCACCATCTCGAGCGTCGGTACCGGCGGGTGGCCCGGTTCGTCGACGGAACGCTCTGTGCTCACGCTCGATCTCTCGTTTCTTCAGTGGGTCTCAGTGTAGATGTTCGCTCTGACGCGCTCGATCAGAGCCGCATATGCCAGCCCGCTGTCTTTGACCGTTCTCTTCTGGGTCTGGTAGTCGACCCGCACGATGCCGAACCGCTTGTCGTACCCCCATGCCCACTCGAAGTTGTCGAGCAGCGACCACACGAAGTAGCCCCGCACATCGGCACCCTCTGCGATGGCCTGGCCCACCGCATCGATGTGCGCCAGAACGTAGGCCGTGCGTTCAGCGTCATGCACCCCGCCGTCGGGCGCCACCACATCGTCATAGGCCGCGCCGTTCTCGGTCACGTACAGCGGCGGCAGGTTCGAGTATTCGCCGCCGAGCCGAACGAGCAGGCGCCGAAGGCCGTCGGGGTGCACCTCCCAGTCCATGGCGGTGCGCGGGAGCTGTCGCGACGGGAATGTCACGTACTCAGACCCCACGAACGGCGAGCGTTTCTCGCGCGCGGTGGGTGCCACACTCGTCACCACGTCGACGGTCTCCGGATGCCCGCTGACATTGTCATCGTGATAGTGGTTCACCCCGAGAAAGTCGATCGGTGCCGCGATGGCCGCAAGATCCCCCGGCTGAATGTGGTCTTCGAGGCCGTATTCACGAACATGCTGAAGCAGGTCGACGGGGTACGCTCCGCGCAGCAGCGGATCGAGGTACATGCGGTTCCAGAGCGCATCGATACGGCGGGCCGCCTCGACGTCGACCGGGTCGGCGGGGTCGTTCGGAATAGCAGTGGTGAGGTTCAGCGTGATGCCGATGCGGTCGGGCTGAGCGCCGGCGCGCACTTTCGCCGCCCCGAGCTGGCGCAGCCGCGACACCGCCAGCCCGTGGGCGAGGTGCTGGTGGTGGGTGGCCGCGAGCCCCGCGCGCGGGTCGAGCCGGCCCGGCGCGTGCTCGCCCGAGGTGTAGCCGATGAGCGCCGAGCAGAGCGGCTCGTTGAAGGTCGTCCAGTGGTCGACCCGGTCGCCGAGCGCATCGTAGACGACCTCGGCGTAGTCGACGAACCGCAGCGCGGTGTCACGGTTCGCCCAGCCACCCTTCTCTTCGAGTGCCTGCGGCAGATCCCAGTGATAGAGCGTCAGCCACGGCAGGATGCCCGCCCCCAGCAACTCGTCGACGAGGCGTGAGTAGAAGTCGACGCCTCGCGGGTTGACCGCGCGGTCGCCCGGCTTCACCCGGGCCCAGCTCGTGGAGAAGCGGTACGACCCCAAACCGAGTTGCTTCATGAGCTGAACGTCTGCCGGCATCCGGTGATAGTGGTCGACGGCGACTTCGGGTGTGTCGCCGCCCGTGATGGCTCCCTGCTGCTGAGCGAAGTGATCCCAGATGGAGTCTTCGCGACCGTCGAGGTGCGCCGCGCCCTCGACCTGTGCCGCCGCCGTTGCCGAGCCCCAGATGAAGTCGGCCGGCCAGGGATACGTGGTCAGGTCGGTCATGTCAGCCTTTCACCGCCCCGGCCATGATGCCGGAGACGAGGTGGCGCCCGGCGATCACGAAGAGCACCAGCAGCGGAATGGTCGCGAGCACAGCACCCGCGAGCACGATGGAATAGTCGACGTACTTCGCCGACTGCAGCTGGCTGAGCGCCACCTGCAGCGTGGGGTTCTGCGGCACCACGAGCAGCGGCCAGAGGTAGTCGGTCCACGCGGTCATGAAGGTGAACAGACCGAGAATCGCCATGGCCGGGCGCGCGGCGGGAACGCCGACGTGCCAGAAGGTCTTCAGCATGCTCGCACCGTCGACGCGCGCGGCTTCGATGAGTTCGTCGGGAATCACGTCGACCAGGTACTGCCGCATGAAGAACACGCCGAATGCCGTGACGAGCGTGGGTACGATGACAGCGCCGAGCGTTCCTGTCCAGCCGAACTGCTTCATGACCATGAACAGCGGGATGATGCCGAGCTGAGTGGGCACCGCGAGCGTCGCGATCACGAACACGAGCAGACCTTCGCGGCCACGAAACTTGAGCTTCGCGAAGCTGTACCCCGCCAGGGTGGAGAAGAAGACCACTGAGACGGTGATGACACTCGAGACGATGACGCTGTTCAGCAGCGACATCCAGAACGGCACGGTGTCGAACACGGCTGAGATGTTCTGCCAGAACAGCCCGCCGGGAAACAGGGGCGGCCAGGTGTCGGTGAGCACCGAGCTCGGGCTCGACCCGGCGATGACCGACCAGTAGAGCGGGTACGTGCCGGCGATGAAGAAGACGATCAGCAGCCCGTAGGTGAGAAAGCCGGGGCGTTTGTCGATGCCGAGCGGTTTGCGGGCTTTCGATTGTGCGCCCCGACCGGGCGACGGGTGTGTGTCGGGCCGGGGTTCTGTGAGTGTGGTCATGAGATCTTGTTCCGGTTGTATTCGGTGAGCCGACGGGCCATTCTGCGTTTCGACACCCTCGCCTCGGTTGAGGCGATGCGCCGGGAGATCAGAAAGTTGAGCACGCCGAAGAGCACGATGATCAGAAACAGCAGCCACGCCACGGCCGAGGCCTTGCCGAAGTTCTGCCGGTTGAAGGCCAGATCCCAGAGGTACAGCACGGTGGTCTGGTACTGCCGCTGCGGCCCGCCGGGAGTTGCCGTGGTGGGGTTGAACAGCTTCGGCTCTGTGAAGATCTGCAGGCCGCCCACCGTGGCTGTGATGATCACGAAGATCATGGTGGGCCGGATGCTCGGCAGTGTCATCGAGAAGAACCGCCGCACGGCGCCCGCCCCGTCGAGCGCCGCCGACTCGTAGATGTCACGCGGAACCGCCTGCATCGCGGCCAGCAGAATCAGCGCGTTGTAGCCCGTCCAGCGCCAGTTCACCATCGACGCAATCGCCACGTGCGACGGCAGTGTCTCTGTCTTCCACATCACCGGGTCGAGGTGGAATGACGTCAGAAGGTTGTTAATGAGGCCGTACTTCTCGTCGAACGCGCTCGAGAAGATGAGCGTCACCGCGACGGGCGTGACCACATACGGAATCAGCACGCTCATGCGCCAGAACGTCTTCGCCCTGATGTTCTGGTCGAGCACCGCGGCAATGAGCACGGCCCCGATGAGCTGGGGTACTGCCGAGAGCAGAAAGATGCTGAGCGTGTTGAACAACGAGTTCCAGAAGAACGGGTCGTTCAACTCGGTCACGTAGTTGTCGAGCCCCACGAACCCGGCCGGCCCGGTGAGCAGGTTCCACTTGTTCAGCGACACCACGAAGGTGTAGCCGAGCGGAAACAGGCCTACGAGCCCGAACAGAATGAAGAACGGTGCCACGTAGAGATAGGGAGAAGCTTTCACATCGAACCGGTTGAGCCGGTACTTCAGCGGGAGCCGCACCTTCTTCTGGGGAGCCTTCTTCTCGGGCGACGTCTGGGCCGGCCGGGGCGTGAGGGTGGCAGTCATCTACTTATTGACCACAAGCTGGTTCAGCAGCGTGATGGCGTTGTTCCAGGCCGTCGACCCATCGGCTTTACCCGAATCGATCTGCTGGATGGCCGGGCCGAACACCTGCGACTGGATCACCGAGTCGTCGGGCCCCTTGTACTGGGCCACGACACCCTTGGCGCGGGCAGCGAGGATCGTGCCCACCGGAGCGTTGTTGAAGAACGTCGACAGTGCATTCGTTCCTGTCACTGCCGGGTCGCTCTGGGCAGCCGTCACGCTCGGAAAAGCACCTGCGACGCCGAACGCGGCCGCCTCAGACTGAGCGTTGGTGAGAAAAGCGGCGAGGTCGGCCGCCTGCTGCGGGTGCTTCGACTGCGTGGGAACGGTGAGGAAGCTACCGCCCCAGTTCGCCGCGCCGCCGGGGAACACATTGGCGAAATCCCAGCCGGTGGTGGCGTCGCCGCCAGCCGCGGTCACCTGCCCCTTCACGACCCCGAGCATCCAGCCGGGGCAGACGAAGGTCGAGAACGTTCCATCGGTGAAGGCTTTGCCTTTGCCCCAGTCCCAGGCGGTCTGGTTGGCCGAGAGACCGGAGGCCGTGGCCGCCGACAGCTTGGTCCACAGCGTCTTGAGGTCGGCGTTACCGTCGACGTTCAGGGTGCCGTCGGTCTTGTAGTAGCCCTCTTTCTGCTGGTTCACCATAGCGTTCCAGAGGAAGCCCGACTGGTCGTAGAAAGCCTTGCCGGTGGCGGCCTTGTACTGCTGACCGACGGCGAAGTACTTGTCCCACGTGGCGGTGTCGCCACCGAAGAGAGCGGCGACCTGGTCGCGATCGGTGGGGAGCCCGGCTGCAGCGAAGTCAGTGCGGTTGTAGCAGAGACCTTCGGGGCCGATGTCGGAGCCGTACCCGATGAGGCGGCCTTTGCTGTCGGTGGCCTGCTTCAGCTTCCAGTCGACCCAGCGGTCTTTGATGTCGTTCGCGCCGTACTGGCTGAGGTCGTTGAACTGGTCGGAGACCTGCATGACCGCGCTCAGCCAGCCCTCTTCGACCGCCTGCACGTCGGGCAGCCCGGCGCCCGCGGCCTCTTTGGTCTGCCAGTCGGTCTTGGCGTTGTCGCCGGTGTCGATGTTCGTGGCCTTGATGGTGATGTTCGGGTGGGCTGCCTCGTACTGCTTGTAGAGGTCGTCGTAGCCCATGGTGCCGAAGGTGGTCACGGTGAGCGTGATCGGGTCGGTCGAGCTGCCCGAGCTGCTGGCCGATGAGCTGCCCCCCGAGCATCCGGTGGCGAGTAGGGCGAAGGCTGCGGCGCTTGCGACGGCAGCGAACCCTTTCGTTCGTCGTGAGAGTTTCACGATCACTCCTTTGTGCGTGGCTTGGTGTGAGAGCGCTCTCTTTCGTGCTGTGAGAGCGCTCTCTTGGATTCCTGCGAGCATATAGTCACCGCCCCCACCCCGTCAAGAGCCCCGCCCGCACCCATCCAAAATGGGGTACTCAGCGAACACCACTCACACGATCGAGATGGCGCCCGTCATGGTGTCGATCTCGGCGCCGATCAGCAAGAACAGGCCACCGTAGGGCGGCAGGCTGACGGCGAAGCTCTGCAAGTCATCCACCCGCCCGATCTCGTCGCCCGTTGTGGCGTCGGTGACGGTGCGTCGGGATGCCAGAGCGGGTGAGCGAACGGTTCCCTCGATGTGTTCGCCGCTGAAGTTCAGCACGGTGACCTGCAGCGGCGGGTCGATCAGTGTGGCGTCGCCCTCGTCGAGGCGGTGCACCATGACCAGCATGCCGGGGTGGGCCACATTCGGAATATCGACCTGGCTGCCGATGTCGAGAGCCGACGCAGAACGCAGGGCGAGAATCTTCTTCACACTGCTCGCGAACGAGTTGTCGTCGGCCAGCTGTTCGGGCAGTGACCCGTAGAGCGAACGGCCGCGGGGCATGCCAGAACTCGACGCGGTGGCCGCAGGGAACACGTTCATCAGGTCGTGCGCGCCGCGCTCGATCCAGCGGGTGTCGCCCTCGGCGATCAGGTCGCTCACCTCGCTCGCCGGCACCGGCAGCATGCCGAGCAGATCCCACGCCGACAGCGCGAGAACGCCGGGCTGCCAGGCATTGAACATGACCAGCAGCAGGTGGGCGAGCCGGATGTTCTCGACATGCTCATCGGTGATGGCGTCGAGCGTGGTGAGGCCCTGCGTGGCGGCGATCATCGAGGCCGTGGTGCAGGCGATGCCGTTCGTCGTGAACACGCGGTTGTAGTCGGCCGCGTCGCCCGTGATGGCGCCCAGCAGGTCGGCCCGAATGGTCTCGGCGAGCTTCGCACCCGTGATCTCTTCGTAGCGAAAGGGGTACAGGTCGGCGCGGTGAAGCGTCTCCCAGTGCAGCAGTTCGTAGGTGAGTTCGTCGTGGTTCTGCAGCGCGTGCACGAGGCTGGCGGGGTCGACGCCGAGCTCGAGCGAGGTGCGCAGCGTCAGCCGCAGAAACTCGGTGTCGCCCATCGCCAGGGCGTGGTGGTACGCCGGCCGGTTGATGAAGTCGTACGAGAGGTCGGCGCCCACACGGCCGGTGTCGCGAATGTCTTCGATGGTGAGGTTCAGCTCCTGAAAAGAGAAGCCGCCCACCTTTCGCACCATGCCGGCGATGAGGTGATTCGCTGCTTCTGAGAGCGGATGCCCCTCTGACCACCCGGGGCTGCCGCTGGCGCTCTTCTCCACACCGAGAAAACCGTTCGCGTCGAGACGCAGGGCGCTCGAACCGAGGTCGCCCAGCGAGTGGAGTGCGTCGCCGATGACCAGGCGCATGCCGGCGAACGTGGGGTCGAGCCAGTTGATCGACGGCTGGCCCTGCTTGAAGTAGTGCAGGTACACCCAGCGGCGCGTGATGCCGTCGACGCCCAACACCGGGGCGGTTGCGCTCCAGTTGGTCTCTTTGGTGCCCGGCTGGTAGAAGATTACCCGCTGCAGCTGGCCGATGATGTAGCCCTGCTCGGCGAGCTGCTTCTCGGTCTCGGCATTCAGGTTCACCGAGTCGCGCCCGGCGGGCACCTCGGGTAGCAGCGCCCAGTCTTCTTCGGGAATCTCGACCATGTGGTAGATACCCGGGTAATCTTTGTACGCCATTTCGGCGAGCCGGAAGTCGGCACCCTTGCCGGTGTGGCCGGGAACGATGTCATCGATCACACTGCCGCCGTGCTGCTCGGCCACGTCGGAGAGCGCGCGAAACTCGTCTTCAGAGCCGAAGGCGGGGTCGATCTGGGTGCTGATGCGGTCGAAGTGGCCGTCGACACTCGCGGTCTGCTGCCAGCCCGTGATGCCGCCGGCCCGCTTCACGGGGCCGGTGTGCACGGCAGAGATTCCGATGGCCTCGAACGCGTCCCAGAGGCGCTCGTCGCCGAGGGCAGCCAGATACGATTTGCCCGGCTCGGTGATGAGCGAGATGGGGTACGCCGTGAACCACACCGATGCAGTGCGAATGGCGCGCCGGGCATCCGGCTTCGCGTAGGGGTTACGCCACATACTCGGCTGCCCCGACAGGCCGCGAGACAGTACCTGGGCGTCGCGCAGCATCGACTGGCGAATGAGCCATTCGATGTACGACGCGTTCGTGGCGTCAGCCGAACGCGGGTCAGAGAACGAGCGCTGAATACGGCTCGCTCTCAGGTTGGCTCGGGGCCGCAACCTCGGCGGGCGGGCCGGGTAGAGCTCGCCACTGAAGGTATTGTCGACAGGCTGAGGGGTCTCGGCGGTGTCGGGGGTGTCGACGGGCTCGAGAAGTTCGTCTTCGCTCATTCACTTATTCTCGTCGGTCGAAGAGGCGTGCGTCACCCAGTTGCGGCAACCGCGGCAGAGAATTAACGCAACCGTCGCGCGCGGCGGCGGCCCTGCTCAGTAGACGAGCGAATCGGCCCGCAGCGCGTCGGTCACGTTGCCCACCAGGGCGCCGTCGCGCGGGTCGAGCGCGAGCACCTCGGTGCCGTCGGCGAGCGCAGCCAGGTCGACCCAGATGGCGCTGGGGCTGCGCGTCGACCAGAAGTAGTAGGTGAGGTGGGTCACGTCGCTCACGGTGTGCCACCACGTGGGGTAGACGCCGCCATCGTCGTAGGGGGCACCGATGGGCACGGCCACGTTCTGCGAGAGCCCGAAGACCCCGGCGACGGCCTCGGCTGTGCTCGCGGGCTCGGGCAGGTAGTGCCTGAAGTAGCTGGCCCGCACGAAACGGTCATCTGAGGTGATGTCACCGGGCGGGCGCAGATCGCCGCCGAACGGGGCGAAGCGAGCGAGGTTGGTGAGCTGCTCGTCGTAGGTGGGCGAGTTGGCCATCACCGTGAACTCACGGCCGTGGTGCACCACCATCTCACCGTTCACCGGCTCGATGATCGCCGAGTCGCCCGAGGGGTCTTCGAGGGCGAGGTGGGCCCCCACATACTGACCACGGATAGGCGGCGCGAGCAGCTCGATTTCATCGATGTGCGCAATGACCTCGGCCACGGTCGAGAAGTTGTCGAGCACGTACTGCACCCAGAGCGCGATGGTGACGGTGCCGCGCCCGGTGTCGGTCGGCGGCTGAACGCCGTAGAGAAAGAGGGCGTGCGCTGCGAGACCCTTCTCGTTCATGCCGTCAGAGCTGCCCACGCCCCACATGCTGGTCGCCACGCTCGAATAGGTCGAGCGCCACGCCGCCGCTCCGGCTTGAGTACCACCGGTGCGCTCGGTTCCCCTCGGCATGAACCAGAGTTGCGGCTCATCGTCGACAGCCCAATCCATGCAGCGTGAGGTCACTTTCGCAACGTCGTTGTCATTCCAGAAGATTCGAGTGCACATGACCCGATGCTAGACGGTCACGGAGACTGCCGCACGAACTCCTCCACCAGCGAAGCGAACTCGTCGGCGCGCTCGATCTGCGGCATGTGGCCGGTCTTCTCGAACACATGCGTCTGGGCATTCGGCAGTGCTGTCGCCGCGGCAGCGAGGTGACTGAAGGGCAGAATGTGGTCATGGTCGCCCCACACCAGAAGGGTGGGAATGTCGAGCGCCGACAGCTTCGCCACAAGCGCCTCCCGCCACGCCGGCCGCACACCCCGAATGGTTCCGAGGTCATGCGCCACCTCGAGCATGGTCTGCGCGTGCGCCGGGCGCCCCGAGAGCACGAACGAATGGGCGATGCGCGCATCGGTCGCCACCCGCTTGTCGTAGAACACGGCCTGAACCGTGCGCGTCGAGTTGGCGTAGTTCGGCCGCATCAGCAGTCGGCCGAGGGGCTTGACCGCGAGCATCCGCAGCACCATCGTGACCTCGGAGCCGAAGCCCGCGCTGTCGGCGAGCACGAGCGACGATACGCGCTCTGGATGCCCGACCGCGAAGCTCATCGCGACGGCTCCGCCGAGCGAGTTACCGATCACCGGTGTCGCCCCGTCAACCCCGAGCGCATCGAGAAAGCCGGGCAGAATGCCCGCGAGCCTCGTGAGGGTCGCCGGGCCGCGCCGCCGTTCGGAGTAGCCGAAACCCGGCAGGTCGAGACTGATCACGGTGTGGGCGGCCGAGAGGCGGTCGTGCTGTTCGTTCCAGTCGTCGAGGCTCTGGCCAATGCCGTGCAGCAGCAGAATCGGTGAGCCGCTGCCGGTTCGGCGGTAGCGCAGGCGCGTACCGTCGACGGCGACGTAGGCGGTGCCGGGCAGCGCGAGCGGATCTTCGGCGGGCAGCGCGCCGGTGAGCCGATGCCCTGCACGCGGGCCGAGCGCGACCGGGCCGCTGAGGGGGGCGGCATCGGCGAGCGATGAAGCGCCGGGCGCCTGCCCGACCGGCCGGTCACCTCGGCGGCCGAACCGCACCGCGTCGGTCAGCGGGCCCAAACGCAGCAGCCCGTAGTCGCGCAGGTAGTTCTGATGCAGCCGCCACGGCGACGACTCGCCCTGCTTCGGCAGCTGGTCAGCGCTTCTCAGCACATACCCCGCCTGCAGATCGATCAGCGAGACCAGCTCGCCCGACAGCGCCGCCGCTGTGGCCACCGGCGTCACACTCTGGTAGCCGTGCCGTTTCAGGTATTTCAACAGCCGCACCACGTAGGCCGCCACCAGGTCGGCCTTGAGGGTCCACGATGCGTTGGTGTAGCCGATGGTCAGCGAGAAGTTCGGCACTCCCGCCAGCATCATGCCCTTGTACGTGAGCGTGTTCGACACGTCGATCGGCCGACCGTCGACGCTCAGCGTCATACCGCCCATGACGAGCAGGTTCAGCCCCGTCGCCGTCACGATCACGTCGGCGTCGAGCGTGTCGCCTGAGGCGAGCCGGATGCCCGTGGCCGTGATCTCCGCCACCCGGTCGGTCACGATGTCGGCGGCCCCCCGGCTGATGGCGCGGTACAGGTCACCGTCAGGAATCGCGCAGAGCCGCTGGTCCCATGGGTTGTAGCTCGGCGCGAGGTGCGTGTCGACGTCGAACCCGCTCGGCAGCTTCGCGACCGCCGACTTTCGCAGAATCGACTTCATCGTCTCGGGGCGGCGCCGGCTCAGCTGGTACGTGAACATCGAATAGCCGATGTTCTTCAGCCGAACGACGTCGTACGCCAGCTTCGCGGGAAGCCTGCCACGCAGCCGGTCTGCCGTGTGGTCGCGTGATGGCACGGGAGCAATGTAGGTGGGCGAGCGTTGCAGCATCGTCACGTGCGCCGCCGTCTTCGCCATCGACGGCACGAGCGTCACGGCGGTGGCGCCGCTGCCGACGATCACCACGCGCTTTCCGGCATAGTCGAGGTCGGCGGGCCAGTGCTGCGGGTGCACGATGCGGCCCTCGAAGTGCTCGCTGCCCGGGATGACCGGGGTGAACCCTTCGTCGTAGCGGTAGTAGCCCGAGCAGACCGAGAGGAACGAGCAGGTGAACGTGACGGTGTCGCCGCCCCGGGCATCCGGATGGCCCCGGTATTCGCCGGCGGAGGTGCGAAGGGCCGTCACGCTCCAGAGAGCGGTCTCGCTCGACCACTCCGCAGAGATGACGCGGTGATTCAGCCGCAGGTTCGGCTGCAGGCCCTCGTCGGCGACGGTCTCGATGATGTACTCGCGAATCGAGTCGCCGTCGGCAATGGCTTTGGCGTTGGTCCACGGTCGAAACGAGTAACCGAGTGTGTACATGTCGGAGTCGCTTCTGACGCCGGGGTAGCGAAAAAGATCCCAGGTGCCGCCCACCGCGCTTCGCGATTCGAGAAGGAGAAAGGATTTCGACGGGAGTTCGCGCTTCAGGCGGCTGGCCGCGCCAACACCGCTGAGGCCGCCACCCACGATCAACACGTCAACGTGTTCTGTCATAGCGCCAGTGTATCGACACGATGTCGACTACTCAACAGTGTGTCGACAAACGGAGATAGGATTGCTGTATGGCTCACCGCAGAAGCAGAACCGCTCGCCTCTCGGGCGACGACAGGCAACTCGCTCTGCTCGCCACGGCCGAGAAACTGCTCGGCGAGCGCTCGTTCGACGACATCTCCATCGAAGACCTCGCGGCCGGTGCCGGCATCTCCCGGCCCACGTTCTACTTCTACTTCTCGTCGAAAGACGAGGTTCTGCTGGCCCTGCTCGACACGGTCATTGCCGAGGTGCGCCACCGCGTGGCCGCACTGCCCCGCGACTTCGAGCTCGAACCGGCCGCCACCTGGCGGCGCTCGATCGAGGCGTTCATCGAAGTGTTCTCTGCCCACAGAGCTGTATCGAATGCGGCCATGACGGCCCGGATGCGCAACGCCGACGTGCACGCGCTCTGGGCGACTTCGATGCAGTCGTGGGCCGACTACTCCACAGAAATCATTCTGGCCGAGCGCGCCCGGGGCGCCGCACCCGACGGAATCGACGCGCACGACCTGGCCGTGGCGCTGAACCTGATGAACGAGCGCGTGCTCTCGGCCTCGCTGAGCGGCGACGCACCCCGCATCGACCAGGCCAGGTCGCTCGACGTGCTGTCGAGCATCTGGCTACGCAGCATCTACGGCACGACACCCGACTGAAGGAGAAGAACCATGTCAGACCTCAGAAACATCACCGTTCTCGGAACCGGCGTGCTCGGCTCGCAGATCGCCTTCCAGGCCGCGTTCCTCGGCTACCCCGTGACCGCCTACGACATCAGCGACGACGTTCTGCAACACGCCCGCGAGCGCTTCGCCAAGCTGGCCGAGGTCTACCGCCGCGACCCGGCCGTGAACGCTACCGACGAGCAGGCCGAGCGCGCCCTCGCCAACCTGCACCTCACCGCCGACCTCGCCGATGCGGTCGCCGATGCCGACCTCGTCATCGAGGCGGTTCCCGAGCTTCTCGCCCTCAAACAAGACCTCTACACGAAACTCGCGCAGCTCGCCCCCGCGAAGACCATCTTCGCCACCAACTCGTCAACACTGCTGCCGAGCGACCTCAAAGGCTTCACCGGCCGCCCCGACCGTTTTCTCGCCCTGCACTACGCCAACCAGGTGTGGCGCAACAACACGGCAGAGGTGATGGGCACCACAGACACCGATCCGGCCGTCTATGCAGCCGTCGTCGCCTTCGCCACCGGCAGCGGGCTCGTGCCCATCGAGATCAAGAAGGAGAAGGCGGGGTACGTATTGAACTCGCTGCTCGTGCCGCTGCTGAATGCCGCCGCACAGCTGCTCGTCGACGGCATCGCCGACGTCGAAACCATCGACAAGACCTGGCGCATCGCCACCGGCGCCCCCGCCGGCCCGTTTCAGATCTACGACGTCGTGGGCCTCACCACGGCGTACAACATCGCCTCGTCGAGCCCCGATCCGCGCTCGCAGAAGTTTGCCGCTCTGCTGAAGACCGACTACATCGACAAGGGCAAACTCGGCACGGCCACCGGCGAGGGCTTCTACACCTACTGAGCCGGCCCTGCTCCAATCGAGATAGGTTGAGGTGACTCAGCCGAGTCAGTGCAATCCAATCGTGAGGCACCGAGTGAGCAACAGCCAGAAGAACGGCACCGGGGCGCGGCTCGGCCTGGGGCTGGCCGCCCTCGGTCGCCCGGCCTACATCACCGTGGGGCGCGGCGACGACCTCGGTGAGAGTGCAGACCGCTCGGTCGATGCGATGCGGGCCCGCGCCCATACCGTGCTCGACGCGGCGTGGCAGCAGGGCATCCGGTACGTCGATGCGGCCCGCTCGTACGGGCTGGCCGAACAGTTTCTGGGCTCATGGCTCGCCGGGCATCCCGAGCGCCGAGCCGAACTGACCCTCGGCTCGAAGTGGGGCTACGAGTACATCGGCGAGTGGCAGATGAACGCCCAGACGCACGAACGCAAGGAGCACAGCCTCCGGATGCTCGAGCGCCAGTGGCCCGAATCCCTCGCCGCGCTCGGCGGGCCGCCCGACGTGTACCTCATCCACTCGCTCACAACCGACAGCCCTGCCCTCGGCGATGATGCGCTGCTCGAGCGTCTGCGGCAGATCGCGGCCGGCGGCGTGCGCGTCGGGTTCTCGACGAGCGGCCCCGGCCAGGCGACGGTCATCGACGCCGCGCTCGCCCTGCCCGGCTCGCCGTTCTCGGCGGTGCAGACCACCTGGAACCTGCGCGAACCGTCAGCCGGCCCCGCCTTGGCGCGGGCAAAAGACGCCGGGTGGCTGGTGGTGGTGAAAGAGGTGCTCGCCAACGGCCGGCTGACCCTTCGCGGCGGCGAACCGGATGCCCTGGCCCTCGCCGAGCGCGCCGCGCAACCGCTCGCCGGGCTCGCCATCGGCGCGGCGTTCGCCCAGCCATGGCCCGACATCGTGCTGACCGGCGCCGTCACGGCAGAGCAGCTGCGGGAGAACCTGGCGGCCCGTCTCCCCCGCGTCAGCGCCGACGACCTCGCCAGCCTCGCCGAGCCGCCCGCCGAGTACTGGGCCGCCCGCAGCGCCCGCGCCTGGAGCTGACCGGCAACCTGAAGCTGACCGGTCGCCCGCAGCCGGCCGGCTCACGTCACCTCGAGAATCACGGTGATGCCCACCATGGCGCTGCCGATGAGAGCCAGCGCCACCCCGGCGACGCCCGCCTTGATGCGGGTGTACGGTGCCCACCACACGCCGACCAGGAACAGCGAGGCGATGCCCACCCCGTTCGAAACGTCGAGTGCAGTGTCGGGGTCGAGGGGGAGCAGAAACGGGATGATCGGCGGAAACGTCGAGACGAGCACCACCACGACGATCGCTGCCGCCGCACGAAAGTCAGCCGCCTTCAACCTCTCGGGAAACCGTTCGGTGGGCACGATCCGCGCGATCTCGTCGTACATCGTCGAGGCCGGTGCCGGGCCCGTGATGTCGTCGAGCGACGAGTCGAGGGCATCCCGAACCACCGACCGGCGCTGCTCGGGCGTCAGCGGCGATTCGCGGAGGGTGTGCGCCGCCAGATCCCACCGCCCACGTTGAAACAGCGCGTTCATCAGGTACAGCGCCGCGTCGATGATGGCCCAGGCGACCGCCGTCGAGAACGCGACGGTGAGCAGGCTCTGCACACCCTCGTCGGTGTTGATCGCGTCGAGCCGAGCGGTCGAGGTGATGCCCACCACCATGACGAGGCCCACCACGATCTCGGGAAGGGTCTCGCCCGGGCTGAGATTTCCCAGCACCGGCAGGCGGATACGCAGAAACGACTGCCTGGTCACCGCAGTTGCGTACCGTGCACCGCGAACTCGTCGATCGCGGCGATCTCGTCGGCGGTGAGCGGCGCTGCATCGCGGGCCCGAATGTTACCCTCGAGCTGCTTCACGCTCGAGGCGCCGATGAGCGCCGAAGCGACCTGCGGGTGACGCAGCACCCAGGTCAACGCCAGCTGCGCCAGGGTCTGCCCGCGCGACTCGGCGATCGCAGTGAGGCCGCGCACCCGTGCCAGGTAGGTTTCCCCGATCGCGCCCGGCTTCAGCCAGCGCCCCTCCGACGCACGTGATCCGTCAGGTACCACACCGGCGATGTAGCGGTCGGTGAGCAGCCCCTGCGCGAGAGGCGAGAAGACAATGGCGCCGGCACCGACCTCGTCGAGTACGGGCAGCAGGCCGTTCTCGACGGTTCTGTCGAACAGCGAATACCGCGGCTGGTGGATGCTCAGCGGCACTCCCAGGTCTGCGAGCGCGGCCGCGGCCGCTCTGGTCTGCTCGGGGTTGTAGTTCGAGATGCCCACGTACAGCGCCTTGCCCGACTGAACCGCCGTGGCCAGCGCGCCCATGGTCTCTTCGATCGGAGTCTCAGGGTCGGGGCGATGCGAGTAGAAGATGTCGAAGTAGTCGAGCCCCGTGCGCTTCAACGACGCGTCGAGCGACGAGAGCAGGTACTTTCGCGAACCGCCGTCTTGGTACGGGCCCGACCACATGTCGTAGCCCGCTTTGCTCGAGATGATGAGTTCATCGCGGTACGGGCGCAGGTCTTCGGCGAACACGCGGCCGAAGTTCGTCTCGGCCGAGCCGGGAGGCGGCCCGTAGTTGTTGGCGATGTCGATGTGGGTCACACCGAGATCGAATGCCCGGCGAATGATCGCCCGCTGGTTCTCGAGTGGCTTGTCGTCACCGAAGTTGTTCCAGAGGCCGAGCGACACCGTGGGCAGTTGAAGGCCGCTTCGCCCGACTCGGTTGTAGGTGGCGCGGTCGTAGCGGTCGGGGGCAGCGCTGTAAGGCATGGTGGCTCTGACTTTCTGACAGGTGCAGCGGGTTCAAGGGTTCAGGGGTTCAGCGGTTCAGCGGTTCAGCGGTTCTGTCACACGTCGGAGGGGCCCAATTGCGGCCCCCCGACAAAACCGACGCGCGGTGACGCCGCGGCATGGATCTCGAACACCACGATATCGTTGCGTCCGCCCACGAGCGCCCCCCGGGGCACATACAGCGCGCGCTGTGGGCCCGCGCTCCAGTATCGACCGATGTTGAAGCCGTTCACCCAGACCGAGCCCTTCGACCAGCCGTCGAGGTTCAGGTAGAGGTCGGTCGGCGCGTCGAGGGTGAACGAGCCTCCGACGAATGCGGGGCCGGCCACCGCGTCGAGCGCGCCGAGAGGTTCGCCGCGACCGGTGAGCGTAGCAACGAGCGCGTCGAGGTCACGCGAGGCGAGGGTGAGAACATCCCACTCCAGCAGCGCCTGCCCATTCATGCTGACGCTGCCGATCAGCCCCTTGGCTTCGCCGATGCGTGGCCCGTAGTTGACTCTGCCCTGGTCTTCGACCAGGAGCTGCAACCACCCGGCCGCGCCGCCCGGCAGCGCCAGAAGTCGCTCCTGCGCGGCGCGGCTCAGCGTTCCCACGGCGACGCGATCGACGAACACGGTCGCGCGGTCGCGCACTTCTTCGACCCGCAGCATCCGTGAGTCGCCCGGTGCCAGGGCCGCGCGGTAGAGGGTGAACCCGTCGAAGCTCTGCACCTCGTCTGCCGTCGGCAGGTGCTCGAAATGGTGCCACGTCGGCGCCGTTTCGGCCACATCGTGAAGACTCACCGACCAGTCGAGGTCGACAGCGAAGATGGGCGCCTCGACCGGCGGACCGGGAGACTCTTCGGGTACCGCGTGAAACTCGGAGATCGCCTGCTTCATGGCATAGTACTTCGCCGTGGCATCGCCGTTCTCGGCCAGTGGAGCGTCGTAGTCGTACGAGGTGACCGTCGGCTGGTACACGCCCTTGTCGTTCGCGCCATTCGTGAACCCGAAGTTCGTGCCGCCGTGAAACATGTAGAGACTGAACGACGCACCTGTCGCCAGAAGTTCGCGCAGATCGGCCGCCGTCTCGTCGGCCGATGTTGTGTGGTGATAGCCGCCCCAGAAGTCGAACCAGCCGTTCCAGTACTCCCCGCACATCAGCGGCCCCGTGCTCTGGTGGGCGCGAAGCGTCGCCAGCCGTTCCCTGCTGCGCGAGCCGAACGAGGCGGTCATGAGCGCGCCGTCGACGCGCCCATTCTCGAGCATCTGGGTGGTCGGCTGGTCGATCGTGGTGAGCGGAACCGTGATGCCGCCCGCACGGTTCAACCGCACGAGCTCCGTGAGGTAGGCCGTGTCGCTGCCGTAGGCACCGTACTCATTCTCGATCTGCACCAAGATCACCGGGCCGCCCCTGTCGATCTGCAGGGGCGCAATCAGCGGCAGTACCTGCTCGAGATAGCGGGTGACCTCGGCCATGTACTGCGGCTCGCTGCTCCGGATGCCCACCCCCACACCCTCGAACAACCACGCGGGCAGCCCTCCGTTGTCCCATTCGGCACAGATGTAGGGGCCTGGCCGGACGATGGCGTGCATACCCTCTGCGGCCACCAGTTCGAGAAACGCGACGACGTCGAGCTGCCCGTCGGCGCGGAACTCCCCGCGGCGTGGAGAATGTGCATTCCAGGGAATGTAGGTCTCGATCGTGTTCAGGCCCATCAAGCGGGCCTTGTGAATACGATCGGCCCACTGGTCGGGGTGCACACGAAAGTAGTGCAGCGCCCCGGCCATCACCCGGTAAGGCGAACCGTTGAGCAGAAAGTGCTCTGCTCCGATTTCAAATGTCGACACGGTTGTCCTTCAGATTCTCACGCGCGCGCGGGGTGTTGGTGTTACTTGTTGACCGCGAAGCCCTGCTGGGCTCCGTAGCTGACGCTCGACTCCTGCCAGGCCGCCAGACCCTTGTTCAGGTCTGACTTGTTGGCATACGACTGGCCGACCGTGTCGCTGAAGACACTGTTGGCATAGGTCTGGAACGGCAGGTACTGCCACCCGGGAACGACGGAGTTCGACGCGTCGAGCAGCACCTTGTTGATCAGCTGGCCACCGAAGTAGGTGGGTGCGTCTGCCAGGAAGGTGGGGTCGTTGAGCTGTGCGGTGGTGGAGGGAAAACCGCCACCCTTCAAGAACACGCTGACGCCGGGGCCCGAGTTCAGCCACTGCAGAAATCCTGCCGCAACGAGCTGGTTCTTGCTCTGGGCCAGAACAGCCTGTCCGCCGCCGCCGTTCTGGGCGGTGGCCGCGGTGCCGTCGTAGGTGGGCAGAGGGGCCACGCGCCAGTTGCCTGCACTGCCGAGCGCACCGGTCTCGAGGTTGCCGGGCATCCAGGCACCGGTCACGAGTGAGGCGATCGAGCCGTCGCTCAGAGACTTCCACCACGCGTCACTCCACGAGGGGGTGCTCGAGACAAGACCCGGCTCCACGAGCTGGTTCCACATGTCGGCGTACTTCTTCGAACCGGCATCCTGCAGATTGACGGTCACTGAGTTACCCGACGAGACGTATGGCTTGCCACCGGCCTGCCAGATGAGACTGGTGGTGAGGCCGGCGTCACCCGCGTCGTTGGTGATGTATTTCGTCGGGTCGGCGGCGTGCAGCTTGGCGGCGTCAGCGATGTACTCGTCCCACGTCGTGGGAACCGTCAGCCCGTACTGGTCGAAGATGGCTTTGTTGTAGAACAGGGCCATGGGGCCCGAGTCCTGCGGCAGCGCGTAGATGGCCGATCCCCCGGTGACCGCTGTCCAGGTCGACGGCGAATACGAACTCTGAAGCGACGAGAAGCCATACGAGCTGAGGTCGGTGAGCGACTTCGAGAGTTCGAACTGCGGCATCGCGTAGTACTCGATCTGCGCCACATCCGGAGCACCCGAACCCGCCTTGATCGCGTTCTGCAGTTTCGTGTATTCGTCGTTGCCGGTGCCGGCGTTGACGAGGTTGACCGTGACGTTCGGGTACTGCGCCTCGAATGCAGCGACCTGGTCTTTGGCCTGCGGAGTCCAGCTCCAGTAGGTGATGGTCGACTTCTGCTGCAACGCGGCAGCGATCTGGTCGGCGTTGGCCGAGCTGCTGGCCGTCGGCGTCGAACCCGAACAGGCTGCAAGGGCTCCGGCGAGCAGAATGCCCACTGTCGCGAGCGCGGCGACCCTCCCGACCGGCAGAGAACGTGTGCGTGTGATTTTCATGGTGTTCCTTTCACTTCATCGTGGGTACTGAGGCTGTGGTGCGAGGGATGAGATTCGGGGTCATTCTTTGACGCTGCCGGCACTGAGGCCCGACTGCCAGAACCGCTGCAGAAAGAGAAAAGCAACGACGATGGGAACGATCGTGAGAAGCGAACCGGTGATAACCAGGTTGTAGATCGGCTGCGCGGCCACACCACTTGCTTGCGCGTTCCACTGGTTCAGACCCACGGTGAGCGGGTAGAGCGTCGGGTCGCTCAGCATGATCAGGGGCAGAAAGTAGTTGTTCCAGGTCGCCACGATCGTGAAGAGCAGCACGGTCACGAGGCCGGGCGTCAGCAGTCGAATTGCGATCGTGAAAAACGTGCGCATCTCGCTCGCGCCGTCGATGCGTGCCGCTTCGAGCAGTTCGCTCGGTATGGCATCAGAGGCGTACGTCCAGATCAGGTACAGACCGAACGGGCTGATCAGGGAGGGCAGGATGACCGCCCACACGGTATTCGTGAGCCCGAGTTGGCTGAACATCAGAAAGGTCGGCACTGCCAGCGCGGTACCCGGGATAGCCACGGCCCCGAGAATGAGCGCGAACACGAACTTCTTGCCCGGAAAGTTGAACTTGGCGAGGCCATACCCGCCGAGCAGCGCGAGAAACGTCGCCCCGCCCGCACCGATCACGACGTAGAGCAGCGTGTTGCCGAACCAGTGCACGAAGATGCCGTTGTTGTAGGTGAGTGTCTGGCCGATGTTGTCGAAGAGGGCGAAGGGGCCGCTGAACCACAGACCGAACGAGCTCAGCAGGCTGGCCTGGGTCTTGGTCGAGTTGACGAACAGCCAGAACAACGGCAGCAGGCTGTAGACGAGCAGCAACCCCATGACGATGGTGAGAATCGTCGACTTGCGGCGGTACGTTGCGCCGCCCTTTGTGCGTGAGACTGACGACATCGTCACAGCTCCTTTCGTGAACCGCGCAGCTGCACGATATAGGCGATGACGGCTGTGAGAACGCCCATGATGATGGCGATGGTGGCCGAGTAGTTGTACTGCTGGCCGGCGAACGACAGGTTGTAGGCGTACATGTTCGGCGTGAAGAACGTGCTGATCGAGTTGGGTGCCAGCGACTTGAGGATGTTCGGTTCATTGAAGAGCTGAAAGCTGCCGATGATCGAGAAGATGACGGCGATGACGATCGCTGGGCGCAGCGCCGGCAGCTTGATGCTCCTGATCACCTGGAACGCGCGGGCCCCGTCGAGCTCTGCGGCCTCGTACAGGTCTCCCGAGATCACCCGAAGCGCCGCATAGAACAGCAGCATGTTGTAGCCCGTGAACTCCCAGGTGTTGATGTTGCCGATTGCCGCGAGCACGACGTTCGGCGCCAGCGGGTCGAACGCGATTCCGAAGAACTTGTCGAAGCTGCCCACGAGCCCGAACTGAGTGCCGTAGATGAAGCCCCACATCAGCACGGCCACAACAGCGGGCACCGCGTAGGGCAGAAAGATCGCGATGCGAAAGAACGAGGCCGCGTGCAGTCGGGCACTGTCGAGCGCCAGCGCCGCAGCGAGAGCGATGAGGAGCATGATCGGAACCTGCACGACCAGAAACAGCACAACCCGCCCGAGCGAATCCCAGAAGTTAGGGTCGGTCAGAGCCTCGACGTAATTGGCGAACCCGACGAAGGCATTGCCACCGACCAGCTGATCGCGAAAGAGGCTGAGGTAGACCGCGTAGATGACCGGCGCCACCAATACGAGCGCGAAGACCAGCAGAAACGGGAGAACGAACATCCAGCCCGTCCATTGGCGCTTGGTGCGTCGCATGACGGGCGGAGATGACAACTGCAGCGACGACATCGTCCCTCACTGGGCTGGGCAGTTCTGTGTTGCCACAGCCCTGCGGTCTATGTTCACGTCAACATGAACTCGACCGACCATATCATGTTTACGTGAACATGCAACAATGTGTTCAGAGCGAAAGGATGCCCGTGAACCCGCCCACCGATTCGAGTGATGCGCTGCGAGCCCGAAAGAGTATTGAGCGTTCCGTTTCGATGGCCGACGTCGCCAAACTCGCCGGAGTGTCGGGCCAGACGGTCTCGCGCGTGGCGAACGGCCACAGCAATGTCGATGCCACGACGCGCGACCGCGTGCTCGACGCG
Source organism: Subtercola vilae (assembly GCF_004923255.1). Classification (GTDB taxonomy): domain Bacteria; phylum Actinomycetota; class Actinomycetes; order Actinomycetales; family Microbacteriaceae; genus Subtercola; species Subtercola vilae. The sequence continues at coordinate 151,525 of NZ_QYRT01000007.1, forward strand.
ATGAAGACGCTCGGCTACCGGCCCAACGTCGCCGCGCGGGCGCTGCGCACCGGTCGGTCGGGCTCGATCGGCGTCATCATGTTCTCGCTCTCGACCTTCGGCAATCGAAAGACCCTCGACGCCATCGCGATGGCCGCCGCCGACGAGGGCTATGCCACCACTCTCATCCCCATCCTGCACCCGAGCCAGGGTGCGGTGAGCGACGCCTTCGTGCGGCTCAGCGAGCAGGCCGTCGACGGCGTGGTCATCGTCATCGAGGCGCACGTGCTCGACTCCGCCGAGATCGTGCTTCCCGCCGGGCTGCCCGTGGTCATCGTCGACTCCGACGCCGGCGAACGCTATACCGTGGTCGACACCGACCAGTACCAAGGCGCGCAACTCGCCACCCAGCACCTGCTCGATCTCGGTCATCCACAGGTCTGGCACATCTCCGGGCCGCCCTCGTCGTTCTCGGCCGCTCGCCGAACCCAGTCGTGGCGCGCGACCCTCGAGGCCGCGAACATCGTTCCGCCACCCGTGCTCATCGGCGACTGGAGCACCACGTCGGGGTACGAACTCGCCCAGTCTCTGGTCGCCCGACCCGAGGTCACCGCCATCTTCGCCGCGAACGACCAAATGGCACTCGGCGCGATGATGGCCATTCACGAGGCCGGCAGAGAGATTCCCGCGTCAATCAGTGTCGTGGGCTTCGACGACACCGAGGAGTCAGGCGCCTTCTGGCCGCCGCTGACCACGATTCACCAAGACTTCGTCGCGGTGGGCCGACTCTGCATCGACAAACTGATTGCCGAGATTGTCGGCGGCCACGACACCACTGGCACGACGCTCGTCGCCACCCGGCTCGTGGCCCGCAGCTCCACGGCACCCCTGGGCGGCACCCCGCACTAGAGTTGGCGAGTGAGAATCGCACTGCTGGGGGGCCTCCGTCTCGAGCACGACGGCCGCGTCATCCCCGTCTCGGGCGCCATGCAGCTCGCCGTGCTTTTTCGCCTCGCCGTCGACGCGGGCACCTCGGTGAGCTATCGCTCGATCGCCGAAGACGTGTGGGGGTCGGATGCCCCCGAGAACACGCGGGCAGCACTCCAGTCGATCGTGTCGCGCCTGCGCTCGCAGCTCCCCCCGTCGTCGATCGAGTCGACCACGGGCGGTTACCGCCTGGCCGTTGCACGCACTGACGTCGACGCACTCGCCTTCTCCGACCTGGTCACCACCGCCGAACGGAGCGGCGACGCGGTCGCTCTGCTCGCTCGAGCACTCGAACTCTGGGCCGGTGAACCCTGGATTCCCTCGCAGAACTTCGACTGGTTCCTGCGCGATCTGAGCAGCGATCACGCCCGAGCCGTTGAGTTGGTCGGCCGCCGCGCCGCGCCCGAGCCGAGCGCCGCACTACCGGCACAACTCACCAGTCTCGTCGGCCGCGAGCTCGAGCTCGCGACGATAGCCGACCAGCTGAAGACCAATCGATTGGTCACACTCATCGGAACCGGAGGGGCAGGCAAGACGCGCCTCGCCCTCGAGACCGCAGCCAACCAGAGCGGCAACACCATTTTGGTCGAGCTGGCACCGGTGGGCCCGAGCGAAGTCGTGGGGTCGGTACTCACGGCCACCGGCCGAGAAATCCGCACTGTAGAAACCAGCGGCGACTCGAGCCGCACCCGTATTCTCGAGGCGTTGGCCGGTCGAGATGTTCTGCTCGTGCTCGACAACTGCGAGCACGTCATCGATGCGGCGGCGGCGCTGTCGCAAGATCTGCTGTCGGCCCTGCCGCGCCTGCGAATTCTCGCGACGAGCCGGGAGCCTCTCGGGGTTCCGGGCGAGGCGTTCGTAGGCCTCGGATCACTGCCGCATCCCACCGACGCCGTGATCCGAGCGTCGAACCCCGAAGAACTTCTGGCCTTCGCCGCGGTCGAACTGTTCTGCCAGCGGGCCCTTTCGGCCCGGGGTCGCCCGCTCGAGGGCGACGAAGTGAGCATGGCGGGTCGCATCTGCGCTCGTCTCGACGGGTTGCCGCTCGCGATCGAACTTGCGGCAGCCAAGCTTCGCACCATGGAACCCGCCGAGGTGCTCACCGGCCTCGACGATCGGTTCACCCTGCTGACCGGCGGGTACCGTACAGCGATGCCCCGGCACCAGACCCTCCGCGCGATGATCGACTGGAGCTGGAGCCTGCTCGACGAAGGCGAGCGCCGCGCTCTGCTCGGGCTGTCTGTCTTTCCCGCCGGCGTCGGGGTCGCCGAGGCGCGCGCGCTCGCCGAGGCCCTCGAATTGCCCAGCGCGGCCGTCTTCGACTCGCTCGTCGACCGCTCGCTGCTGCAGCGTTCGCGGGGGCGTTTTCGCCAACTCGAGACCATTCGCGAATACGGCCTCGAACGAGTGGCCGCAGAGGGCGCCCTGGCCGAGGCCAGAACCGCGCAGGCCCGGTACATGATGCAGCGCGCCGCCGAGGTCGACCGACGACTGCGGGGCCCGGGCATCATGCAGGCAATAGCCTGGTTCGACGACGAAGAAGACAACCTGGCCGCCGCCCTGCGGTTCGCAGCGGGGGTTCCGGCGCCCCAGATCGTTGTTCGACTCACCATCTCATCGGCGTGGTACTGGGTGCTGCGCGACAGGAACGAAGAAGCGGCAACGTGGCTCGGCATTGCTGCGAGCCAGGCGGCGGGTGTCGAGGGTGACGAGGCGAAGATACTTTCGCTCGTGCATCCGTTGCTCGAAGACTTCACCGGCAACGACACGGATGAGTTCGACCTGGCCCTGTTGGGCGAGAAGCTGCGGCAGCTGCGTGCTCCGCTGAAGGGTGTCGAACTGCGGGCCGGAAGCCACGAGATGCTGCAATTGCTCGCACCCGGCCTGCTGGCGTTCGCTGAGGTCGCCGGCAATCCCGACTGGTTCACCTCTGTTCGATTGCCCCGCGGCGAAGAACTCGGCCTCGATCCGTGGCCGACCGCTATGTTGCACGTGATGAGTGCAGCGGCAGCCCAGAACCGCGGTGAGATCGCCGAACTCGGTGCCGAGGCAGAAGTCGCTCTTCGCCTGTTCGCCGAGGTCGGCGATCTGTGGGGCACCGCCATGGCCGAACGGATGCTCGCCGAATGGGTGACCCTCGAGGGCGATCTCGAGCGAGCGCTCACCCTTGCCGACTCATCGACCGACATCATGCAGGTCATCACGTCGAGCCCCGACTTCGCACGCGAACAGGGGCTGAGCATTCAATTGCTGTGGCGGCTGGGGCGCATCGACGAAGCCCGCGCGCGCATCACAGCGTCAGTTGCCGAGACCGAGGCCGAAGGCGACCCGCGGGCCATCCTGCAGGCTCAGATCAACGGGCTGCGGCTTGACGTATCGCTTCGTGACATGCATTCGGCACAGCAACGTGTCATCGCTGTCGAGGGTTTCATCGAACAGGCCAGAGCGCCCCTGCAGACGGTTGCGGTACTCGAGACGGCGAAGGCGGCGATTGCCCGCGAACGGGGCGACACCGAGGCGGCCGAACATCATCTGCGAGCTGCGGCGGCGAGTGCCCTCAAGAGCCGTGACCAGCCGATCATCGGCGGCGTCGCGATCGGCGTAGGCCTGCTCGCTCTGGCCAGGGGCGATGTACGGATGGCTGTGCGCGCGGTCGACTTCGCCACCACCATCATCGGCGCGTACGACGCGACCAACCCCGACATCATCGAGATCGCTGTCGCAGCCGACCGCGCAGAAATCGGGCGCCCGAGTACATCTGTACCCGAACGCCCGAGTTCGCTCGAAGCGCTGAACGACCTGCTGGCCTGATCTCAGATCTTCTTGCGGTAGGCCCAGGTTGCGAGAGGGAAGAAGACGCCGACCAGCACCACACATGACGTGATCACCCAGAGGATCTGGCCGGTGGTGGTGTCTCCCACCACACCCGTCGACCCCGTCAGCAGGCCACGCATCGATTCGATGACGTGCGTCACCGGGTTGATGGCCACCCACCCCTGTAGCCACGTCGGAAGAGTGGATGCCGGCACGAATGTCGACGATCCGAACGTCAGCGGAAAGACGATGAGAAACGACAGGCCCTGCACGGCCCCTGCACTGCGGGCGAGCATGCCGATCAGCACCGAAACCCAGCAGAGGCTGACCGCGAAAGCGATGATCAACAGCACTGCGATCGCCACGTGCCACCACGGCGTCGTGAACTCGAAACCGATGATGCGACCGAAGACCAACGTCACCGTGATGGCGATCGAGTGGCGCACGATGTCCCCGAGCACGGCACCGAACAGCGGCGCCGATCGGGCGATAGGCAGCGACCGGAACCGGTCGAAGATGCCCTTCTGAATGTCGGTGTTCAAGTTCACGCCGATGGTCAGCGATGTGAACATGATGGTCTGCACGATGATGCCGGGCAGGGCGAACTGAACGTATTTGTCGGTCGAACCGGCAATGGCCCCACCGAAGATGAAGACGAACAACACCGTCATGATGATGGGCTGCACCGTGACATCGATGAACTGCTCCGGGTTTCGGAACATCTTCGTGATGGTGCGTTTGGCGAGGATGAGAGAGTCGCGAATCATCAGGCGGCCGCTCCGTTCGGGGTCTCGTCTTTTTTGGTCTGGCCGGTGAGCGAGTAGAAGACCTCGTCAAGGCTCGGCAGCCGCAGCGACAGCTCCGACACCGAGATGTTCTCGGCGGCGAGGGCTGCGACTACCGTGGTCATGGCCGATTCGCTGGCGACCGACACCGAGAGCAGGTCCGGGGCCGGTTGCTCCGGTTCTCGCGTGCCGTATCGCACAAGCAGCTCGCGAACGCGCGGCAGTGATGTCACATCGGTCGGCCGCACCTCGAGGGTCTGGCCCCCGACCTGTCGCTTCAGGCCTTGGGGAGTGTCGTGCGCGATGATCGAGCCGTGGTCGATGACGGTGATCTCATTGGCCAGCGCATCAGCCTCTTCGAGGTACTGCGTCGTCAACAAGATGGTCGTGCCCTGCTTCACGAGCACGCGGATCATGTCCCACACGTCGTCGCGCTTGGCCGGATCGAGCCCCGTCGTCGGCTCGTCGAGGTACACGACAGCTGGCCGACCAATGAGCGAAGCCGAGAGATCGAGCCGTCGTCGCATGCCACCCGAGTACGTTTTCGCGAGCCGGCCGGCAGCATCTGTGAGATCGAATTCGGCCAGCAACTCGGCTGCCCGCACCTTCGCCTGCCGCGTCGACAGGTCGAGCAGCTGGCCGATCATCACCAGGTTCTGCATGCCAGTGAGGTCTTCGTCCACACTGGCGAACTGGCCCGTCAGGCCGATCTTGCGGCGCACGGCCGTCGCCTGGTGCACGACGTCGAGCCCCGACACGGTGGCCGTGCCGCCATCTGGCTTCAACAGGGTTGCGAGAATGCGCACCGCTGTCGTCTTACCTGCGCCGTTCGGGCCGAGTACGCCGAGAACGCGCCCCTCCTCGACCGTGATGTCGATTCCGTCGAGCGCGGTGGTCTTACCGAAGCGCTTGATGAGGCCGTGGGCCTCGATTGCTGCTGGCATTGTGATCTCCTCTGCAGATGCGCGGTGTGAAACGCGTCTGAGACGAGTGTGCAGCAGCAGCGCTGTCGCAACGCTGTCAGCTGCTGTCAGCGCCTGTCTGGCTGCTGACGGGGGTCGTTAAATGCAGGAAAGCCCAGCAACCGTTTGTGGGGGTTGTTGGGCTTTCCTGGTGTTTCTAGAAGGAGTCCGGCGGTGTCCTACTCTCCCACAAGGTCTCCCTTGCAGTACCATCGGCGCTGCGAGTCTTAGCTTCCGGGTTCGGAATGTTACCGGGCGTTTCCCTCGCGCTATGGCCGCCGAAACATTAGGGA
>NZ_QYRT01000070.1 GCF_004923255.1 Subtercola vilae
GCCGCGCCCGTTGGACCCAACGCTGGAAAGCAGCACTCAACGCCTTCGAGATCACCTTCAACGGCCGACTCAGCGTCGGACGCAACTAACCAAAAACAACTAGTTACACCAAAATCTTGACAGACCCAGCCTCGGCTGTGTCGAACCTCGAGCGTGGGATTACATCCGTGTCGGATGGTGGTTTACCAAGGGGGCCAGGTTCATGCGTGTGGCGATGCTCGCTCCTCTCGTTGCCGGAGCCATCTGGTTGCTCATGATCGGGTTGATCGAGGACTGGGATCCGCGGCTGATGTTCGCCGATTTTGTCATAGGCGCCAGCGTCATGCTGCTGGCCGTCGTCGCGGTCACCGTAGTTGTGCAGGTGTTCGATGCGCACCGCAGCGACCGCCGCATCTATATGAGCGAGAAACGGAAGGCTGTCATCACGCTGATGGACCGTCCGGATCATGGGTGGTGGGAGTTCAGTAATCACGTGGTCAAGACGGTGGGCTGTCACTGTGGTGAGGAGCTCCGCGACGCGATGAGCGTCCCGCTGCAGGCCGCCGCGACTGCGGCCGGGATTAGCATTTACGGGAAAGCCGCGAACGAGAAAGTGCAGAACCTTTACATCGAGCAGTTCAAGACCTGGGGGCTTGAAAAGATCGACAAGCCCCATAAGTACGGCGTCATCTGGCGGCCGAAACCCGCCGCGAGCGTAGACCCGGAACCAGAAACGATCACGCCATAGCCTCGGCACGCTGGGCGGCGAACGTCGTCTCGAATCATTGCATGATGAAAGGAATCTGAAATGTTCGATGCTTTTGTTGCCACGGTAGCGGCCGGGGTCTCGGTGTTCTTTGTCTTCATGATCGGGGCCAGGTTCCGGCTCCGGTTCATTCAGACCATCGCACGAAAGATGATGTGGATCGTCGCGGGGATCTGGACGATCGGCCTCTGCCAGCACCTGGTCGACGCGCCCACCATCGTCGCGTTGGTGCTGACCGCAGTTGTCTGGGTGGTCATCATCGGGCGGGCCATCGGGCGCCGCCGGCACCACCCCGCAGTGGGCGCCGGCGCGCACCGGTAGCGAGCTGGCGTGCTGATCAGCGAGCAGGAAAGGTTCTGGTCACACGTGATCAAAGGTCCCGCCGACAACGATTGTTGGTTGTGGGTCGGTGCTGTCTCCGACGACGGCTACGGCAGGTTCTGGGTTCAACGAGGCGGCAAGCAACGCGCTGTCCGCCCGCAGCGGTACTCCTACGAGCTGCTGACCGGTCTCGCGTTACCTCGGGACGTGTTGTTGCTGCACGACTGCGACATTCCGTTGTGCGTGCACGCCGACATTGACCTGGCCAGGTCGCATGTGTGGGAGGGCGACCACCGGAAGAACATGCTCGACCGTGAGCAGAAAGGCCGAACCGTGAACGGCGCCACCGCGTGGCGGTGGCGCGGCCTGCCTCGCGCTCTTCGCGCGGAACGCTCCCGCGCTCTGCGCCAAACGGTCCTCGAGCACGGCTGGGACCCGGCCCTGATGAGCGCCGCTCTCTCGGGAACAGACCCGGAACACCCGCGCCTGTTCTAACCCTTAGAAACCTAACGCCCACCAACATCACCCCTCAAAGTTCGGGGGCGAGTGTTGGTGGGCGTTGGCGTGTTCCGGTGCCTACTGTTCCGGGTTGTTGTTCTCATTATGCGCCGCACCGTCGACCGGCGCGGTCTCTGGCGTGGTGGGGCTGAGTTTCCTGAGTCGCCGGATCTCGGTCTCGGTGATGCTGAGCACCGTGGCGATGGTGTCAGTTTTCAGCCCCAGGGTGTCGAGTTCTTTGATCGCGCCAGCCCGGTCAAGATCCAGAGCGGCTAGTTCAGCGACAAGCGCGTCGCGGCGGTCCTCAGCTTCGAAGTACGCCGTCGTCGCGGTCTCTCTGGCTCTCGAGACACGTTCCCGTTCGGCCAGCCTGGCACGTTCGGCTTCTTCTTGCGCCGCGAGCTCGTGGGCGAGGCCGCCCGCGATCGCCTGCCGGGCACGGTCTCTGGCCGAAACCTTCTTACCTGTCACTGCTGCCACACCCATCATCTCCTTCATCGAAGTCTTACCGAATTTTCACCGTAACCCAGCAGCCCAGAAAGTTAGAGCATCCGAAACAACATCGGAAAGCAGAGAAACCGTCAAACAACTGCTAGAAACACCACACCTCTTGCACTAATAGTGTCTGGGCCGGTTTCACCGGCTATTCTGTGCTCATGGGACGGGAGACGCGCGCATGATGACCGTGCACGTTCTCCATGCCGGGAACGGGTACACCTACCTCACCCGCCAGGTCGCTGCCGGGGATCAGACCCGTGCCCGGGGTGAGGATCTGACAGCGTATTACACCGCGGAAGGTAACCCGCCCGGGGTGTGGGTCGGTAACGGCCTGACCAGTCTGGGGGTGGAAGGTCAGGTGTCCGAGAGGCAGATGCTGGCCCTGTTCGGTGAAGGTTTGCACCCGGACGCCGACCGGATCGTTGCAGAGAACGTAGGCGCCGGTATGCCGGCCGCGGATGCGATCCAGGCGGCCCGGTTGGGTCGCCGGTTCATGACCACGGAGCAGACCGACGACGGCTGGGATGCCGCGATCGCGGCCGCGTATGACACGTTCCGGACCGAGGCCGGCAGGAACCCTGAGGTCGGGGTAGAACGCGATCTGCTGCGCTGGGGCGTCGCGTCCGAGGCGTTGCAGGGCAGCCTGGACCGGGCGCCGACGGATGCGGAGGTGTCCGGGTTTCTGGCGAAGAAAGGCAAAGCGGCCCGGCAACCTGTCGCCGGGTATGACTTGGTGTTCACCCCGGTGAAGAGCGTGTCGGTGCTCTGGGCGCTCGGGGATGCGCACACGTCCGCGGAGGTTCATGCGGCGCACACCGCGGCGTGGTCGTCGACGGTTTCGTGGTTGGAGAAAGAAGCGGCACTGACCCGGGTGGGTGCGGGTGGGGCGGCGCAGTTGAACACGAAGGGTCTGGTCGCGACGGCGTTCGAGCACCGCGACTCCCGCACCGGGGACCCGAACTTGCACACCCATGTTGCGGTGTCCACCAAGGTGCAGGGCGAGGATGGGAAGTGGCGTTCTCTTGATGGGCGGGTGCTGCACGCGCTCGGGGTGTCGGCGTCGGAGCGGTACAACACCCTGATCGAGAAGGAACTCCGTGACCGGCTCGGGGTCACGTTCACCGACGAGGTACGGGGCCGGAACAAGCGTCCCGTCCGTGAGATCGATGGGGTCCCGAAACAGCTTCGCGATTCGTTCTCGTCGCGGCGTGCGGCGATCGAGGACGCGTACGAGGAACTGTTGACCGCGTATGTGGCGTCGCATGGTCACACGCCGGCGCGAGCAGCGCAGATCAGCATGGCGCAGGAAGCGACCTTGTCGACGCGGCAGGCGAAAGCGAAACCGGAAAGCCTGACCGAGCTTCGCGCCGGGTGGCGGGCCGCCGCGGCGACGGTGATCGGTGAGCGTGGGGTTGCCCTGTTGAGTGTGAACGTGACCCGGCCGAGGGAGTTGACGGCGGCGGAGGAGGAGCTCGCGGCCCGGACGGTCCCGGAGCTTTCGGCGGGGATCCTGGCCACGGTGGAGAACAGCCGGTCGACGTGGCGGATGTCGCACTTGCAAGCCGAAGCGTTACGGGTCGCAAGGGCGTACGGCAACATCGTCCGCACCACGGATGTTGAACAGCTCACGGTGGCCTTGACCGACACGGCGGTGCAGCTCTCTGTCGGGTTGCGGGCACCGGAGCTGAACCCGGTACCGGCTGTTATGCGCCGCACCGACGGGACGTCGATCTATGAGGTGCACGACACCACCCGGTTCACGTCGACACATATTTTGAAGGTCGAAGATGACCTGGTCGCTGCGGCGTCGACGCGGGCGGGGTTCGTGGCTAGCGAGGACGCACTCCGGGAAACGGTTGCCAAAACGAACGCGGCGTCCCGGTTTCCGTTGGATGCGTCGCAGGTCGAACTGGCCCGCAGGTTCGCGACCGGCGGGCACCGCATCGAGGTCGGGGTGGGGCCAGCGGGGACAGGGAAAACGACGACGATGCGGCTGTTCGCCCGCACCGTGACAGCGGATGGTGGCCGGGTGCTCGCGTTGGCGCCGACGGCGGTCGCGTCGACGGTGCTTGCGAAAGATATTGGTGTGCCAGCCGATACCGCCCACAAACTCATCGACGTTCACAAAAACGGTACCGCCGAGCAGAAGCTGGACGACAAGTACCGGATCGATGAGAACACGATCCTCCTGGTCGACGAGGCTGGGATGGCGTCCACTCCCCTGCTCGAGGAACTCCTGCAGCTCGCGGTGAAGCACGGCGCTGCGGTCCGGTTGCTAGGCGACCCGGCGCAGCTCGCCGCGGTCGAGTCCGGGGGTGCGTTACGGCTGATCCAGAACCGGGCAGGCGCTTCCTACCTGGACGAGGTACACCGGTTCGCGTCGAAGGAAGAAGCCGCCGCGTCACTGAAACTCAGGGTCGGTGACAGTACGGGGTTGGGGTTCTACATCGAAGAAGATCGCACCCGCGGCGGGCTCCGGCAGAGCATGCTCGAGGAAATCTATGACGGATGGGCTCGTGACCGGGCTGCGGGGAAGCAATCGATCATGGTCGCCGGTATCAATGATGAAGTCGCGGCGTTGAACGCGCAGGCCCGCCTTGACCTGATCGGCCAAGGCGCTGTGAAAGCGCGTGGTGTGATCCTGCACGACGGGAACAAAGCCGGGGCCGGTGACATCGTCGTGACTCGGCAGAACGAGCGCCGGCTGAACGCGAATCGGGGCAAAGACTTCGTCGCGAACGGTGACCTCTGGCAGGTCCTTTCCGTGCACCACGGCGAGCTGAAAGTGAAACACCTCCGCCACGGCGGCGTGCTGACGTTACCTGCCGAGTACGTCAGTACCGATGTGGAACTCGGTTACGCCGCGACGATCAACCGAGTCCAGGGCATGACTGTTGACACGTCTCATATCCTGATCGATCCGGAAGCGACCGCCCGCGAACAGCTCTACGTCGCAGCGACCCGGGGCCGGGAATCGAACCGGATGTACACCGTCATCGACGATGTCCTCGAAGTCGATCTGCACGCCCCTGACACCCTCCGTAACTCCATCCACGACGGCCTGGTGAAGGTGCTCGCTAGGGAAGGCGCGGAGTACTCCGCGCACGAGCAGCTGCAGCAGATCCTCGAGCACTCGGAAAGCCTCGCCGCGCTCGTACCCCGCTACGAAGACGCCCGCACCCGGATCCTTGACCCGGGCCTCCTCCCCCGGATGGAACAAACCCTCCGCACCGTCCTTCACGACGCGGCCGTGGAACAGATCATCGACGACGCGGCGTGGACACATCTGGCGCACCGGATGGGTGACCTCGAAGTCGCCCGGGTGGACGTCACCGAACGCCTCACCGCCGCCGCGGCCAACCCGCAAGGCGACGACGGTGTGCGGTCGCTGGCGAAGGTGTACCACCACCGGCTTGGCGAAGGCATAGCCGAACCGGCCCCGTCCGGGCTGCCCGGGTGGCTCACCCTCCCGCCCGTGGGTGCCCGTGCCGAGACCGAGGTTGGCCGGTGGATCATCGACCAGGGCGAACTGATCACCGCCCGCGTCGACCAGCTCTACGACCAGGCACACACGGCACCGGAACCCTGGCTCGGCGCCCTCCGCCCAGAACCCACACCAGGCGCCGGCGACGATGTGTGGGCCCGGAACGTTCGCACCGTCCTGGCGTACCGGGACCAAGAACAGATCCGCACCCCCAGAGATCCGCTCGGGCCCCAACGCCACACCGACGCGTACCGACACGCCGCGGCCGCGCTGAAACAACTTCAACCATCACAATCCGCTGCACTCCAAGAACGCCTCGCAAAACTCCAGCTCACGAGACCCACCGCCGACCAGCAGCCTGCGCCGGCCGAGCCGCGAACCGTACAGAACCTCACGACAGAGGCGACCGTCCCCTACGACTCAGACCCCGCTCAAGCACCACGACGCGGACCCCGGATCTGACCCCTTCTCCGCCGTTTGTCTGTTGCTCACGCCGGACCAAACTTGTCGAACAGGACAAGCCCAAGAGAAACATATCGGAGAGATATTGAATCCCGCGGACGAGTTCAAAGACCTTGTTGCTGATGGTGGCATTTCCAAGGATGCGTTGCAGGCCATTACCGGCCTCCAGCCCGACAAGTTGGAGGTGTTCCTCAATCAGACGGGTCTGTAACAGTAACGGCTCTGGCGCACTTTCGGTGGTGGTGTTAGCCGAGCAGGATGCGGTGGCGGAGGAGCGTGAAGCTGGCTCGGCCGTACATTTGTCGTTTGAGCATTTTCGTACGGGTGTTTACACCTTCGGTTCGACCGTTGTGATGTGGCATCGTGACCGCTGCCGTCACGGCCGGGTGGTCTTTTTTGAGGCCACGGGCGAAGGAATGAACGTGTGGCAGGTCGGCTACTTGAGCGGCCTGGATCCACGCATTGAGTTTGGCGGCGTTGTCGTCTGTGGGGGTCAGCAGGGCTGCGAAGGTGGCGACGAGTCGGTGCACCGCGGCGGTTTCCGGGCATGCTCCGCTCACCTGGGTGAGTCGTTCCTGCTGGGAAGGGGTGAGCCGGTCGGGTCGGGTCAGCAACAGCCGCGTCGCGCGGCGTGGCGACAAGTGGGAGTGGTCATCAAGGTGGCGACCCTGGTTCAGGTACCGCACCAACAGGTTCTGGCTACCGGTGTAGCCCAGTTCTCGTATCTCGGCCAGCAGGCGTGTGTCAGCAACGCCCGGGTCCTTTTCACGTCGGGTGCGTAGGTGCTGACGGTACGGGTCGACCAGCGTGGGCCGGTACTGCGGGACTCGTTGCAACCGCTGTGGTTCGGGCGCGCGGGCGTACCGTTTGATCGTGTTCAGGGAGAGATTCAGCCGGCGGGAGCAGTCTAGTAACCCAACACCGGCCTCGAGCAGGTCATGTACCTGCGTCCAGCGGTTGGCCGTGCTCGCGGCTCGCGGCCCGTCTTGTAGCCCGGTCGCGGCGGCCCAGCACGCTGAATGCGCCGCGATCTCCTTACCCGCGGCCTCGGCCAGTCCGTGCCACAGGTGCCACCGGTCAGTGACCTGTACTGCGTGAGGCAGGGCATCTTTGATGGCCTGTGCGTATGCGGCTGAGCCGTCACGGCACACGACCTGAACGTCCGGGTAAGCGCGCAACCAGTCAGTGACGACCTGCCCGCCGCGGCCGGGAAGTAGTGCCCCATAAGGTGGTGTAGCCCGGTGGCCCGGCTTGTCGTTCGCGACGAAAGCGCGGTCACCGTGTGTTCCTTCGAGAAGTCTCTTACCTCCACTCGAAAGGCATCATCACGATGACCGCTCCACATATTGTCGACCCTGCCGGCCTGCTCCGCGAAGCCCTGGGGGACGCGTCTCCGGATCTGATGCGCAGCCTGCTGCAAACCATGATCAACGCCCTCCTCTCCGCCGATGCCGACGCGGTCGTCGGTGCCGAGTGGGGCAAACCCAGCCCCGACCGTACGGCGCAACGCAACGGGTACCGGCACCGCGACCTCGATACCAGGGTCGGGACGATCGACGTCGCCGTTCCGAAACTCCGACAGGGCACGTACTTCCCGGAATGGCTCCTCGAACGCCGGAAACGCGCCGAAGCGGCGATGATCACCGTGATCGCGGACTGCTACCTCGCCGGCGTCAGCACCCGCCGGATGGACAAGCTGGTCAAAACGTTGGGGATTCACTCGTTGTCGAAGTCGCAGGTGTCGCGGATGGCAGCGGAGCTCGACGAGCACGTCGAGCAGTTCCGGCACCGGCCCCTCGGCGACGCGGGCCCGTTCACGTTCGTCGCGGCCGACGCGTTGACGATGAAAGTCCGTGAAGGCGGGCGGGTCATCAACGCTGTTGTGCTCGTCGCGACCGGAGTCAACGCTGACGGGCGCCGCGAGGTACTCGGCCTCCGCGTCGCGACGTCAGAGACGGGGGCTGCGTGGAACAGCTTCTTCGCGGACCTCGTGGCCCGCGGCCTGACCGGAGTGCGGCTTGTTACTTCCGACGCCCATCAGGGCTTGGTTGAGGCGATCGCGGCGAACCTGCCCGGTGCAAGCTGGCAGAGATGCCGCACCCACTAGGCCCGGTACTCCTGAAGCTGTCCTAGACCGACAAGTAGCGGCTGGACCATTGGCTAGAGGGAGTTGTTGTTCGTGGCAGGTGTTTCTTGGTCGGTGCTCATGCCCAGGTAGCGGTAGGTGGTGGC
>NZ_QYRT01000071.1 GCF_004923255.1 Subtercola vilae
CGCCGATGAACGCGGTCGCTTCCGCATCGATCAGCTCCTGGTAAAGCGTCTCGGTCGCGACCCGAATCCGGTCGGTGACGTCGGTGAGTTTCAGCTCGCCGAGAAGGTCGAGCAGGGCAGACTGGTCCATGGCCATCGTGTGCTTGTGTCTTTCTGTGAGGAACTGCGAACGGTTCTCACTGACCATCGCACGGTGGCTCTGCACGTCGCGGACGCAACGCTCAAGAACCCGAAACCACACCACTCACGGGGACGTCACCTCGTGAAGATCCTCGTTTCCAAGATCGCGGCGATACGTTCCGCAGCCGTGGTCGCAAACGTCCGAGGTTGGTTTCTAAACGGCAGCCCTGCTGGCGGCCGCGCAAGTATCAGTGCCGGACCGCTCTCAGTCGCCGCGCCGGGTACTGCTGGCAGCGGAGAGAAACCGGATGACCGCCAGCACCCGCCGGTGATCATCGGCGTCGACCGGCAGCGCGAGTGCGTCGTAGATGTTCGAGGCGTGCTGCACGACCGCCTTTTCGCTGAGGTGTAGCTGGCTCGCGATGCCCGCGTTGCTTCGGCCCTCGGCCATCAACCCGACGACTTCCAGCTGCCGCGGCGTGAGGGTCCCCACCACGCCGTTCGCCCTGCTCGCCCGGCTCACCAGCACAGAGATAACATCGGGGTCGAGGGCAGTGCCGCCGGCCGCTACCCGCCGGAGGTCCGCAGTGAAAGTCGTCACGTCGGCGATGCGCTGCTTGAGCAGGTAACCGATGCCTCCGCTGTTTTGGTCAAGTAGTTCGGTGGCGTACCGGCGTTGTACGTGCTGCGACAGCACGACCACGGCGATCGCCGGGTGGCGCTTTCTGATGCGGATGGCAGCGAGCAGCCCTTCGTCGGTGCGGGTCGGGGGCATTCGGATGTCGGTGATCACGAGGTCGGGCCGGTGTAGTTCGACCTCGTTCTCGAGCTCGACAGCCGTACCGACAGCAGCCTCTACCTCGAACCCGTCTGCTTCGAGAAGCTGCCGGAGGCCCTCCCGCAGCAGAACCTCGTCTTCACCGATCACGACGCGCATGGCAAGTCAACTTTCATGATGGTTCCCCGGTTCAGGGGTGATTCGAGTGAGAATGTGCCGCCGAGAACATCGACGCGGTCAGAGAGGCCCTTGAGGCCGGTTCCGGAGTCGAGACTTGCGCCACCCACTCCATCGTCGGCGACTTCAATGAGCAGCCGGTTCTTCACTTGGCAGATCCGAACCTGTACCAGGGTCGCCTGCGAGTGTTTGACGGCATTAGTGAGCGCTTCGGCCACAATGAAGTAGGCGGTGTGGGTCGTCGCAGACGCCAGGGAATCGTCATCGACAACGGCCTCCAGGGTTGCCGGAATCGCCACCCGGTCGACGAGGTCTTCTGCCGCAGCAGACAGGCCGCGCTCGACGAGCGCTGCCGGGAGTACGTTGTGCACGAGCCGCCGGAGGTCTGCCGCCGCACCATCGATACGCTGGCGAAGTTTTGTCGAAGCTGCCCGCGTCGATTCCGCAACGCCGGGAGCCGTCCCGATCTGCTGCGCCTCGAGTCCGAGCAGCACGAGCTGCACCTGAAGGCCGTCATGCAGATCCCGAGCGATTCTCGTGCGCTCCCGGTCGGCTGTCTCCACCAGACGGAGCCTCGACTGGAGGAGCGCTTCGTTACTGGCGAGCAGCTCTGCGGCTAGCCGCTCGCGGTCGACGGCGATCGCCAGCACGTCACCGGCTTGGCGTACGTCGTGCTCGTTTTCGATCATCCGGTTGTCGTAGTTGATGGCGCCGACGAGTCGAGAATCCACCCGCACCTCAAGCCGCGACCGGTTGGGGTCGGTGTGGGCCGCCAAAACCGGCGCACCGAAGTCGTCGACGTACAGCGATCGTTGTTCCGACCAGTAGTAAACCCGCAGTGAGTTGTCCCCCAGGGTGCTGGCCAGGGCCTGCGCGACTGCCGACCGAGTAGCCCCCGACAGCCCGAGCCAGGCACTCAGGGCCTCGATTTCACCCGTACGGGCGAAGCCGCCCCGCAGCACGCCGATAAGAAAAGCGATCGGCAGCCCAGCTGAGAGTGCGAGCTGGATGGTGCCGATGAGGAAAGACCCAGCGCCGAAAGATCGAAGCACCTGCGGTGTCAGCGAAATCAGAACGACGGCAATGCTGCCGTAGAGGAAAAGTGGAAGCAGCGACCTGCGATGTACCTGGTCTGCCGCCCGCAAGCGAACGATCAAAACGATGGCCGTGACAATCATTACGACGAGCCCGAGTGAGGCTTGCACTGCCTTGACGGCATCGAACGCACGTGGGTCGTCGACAAGTAGATAGAGCGCCGCCTGCAAGCCGATCGCCACGACGTAACCAGCAACCACCGTTGCGACCGACAGCCGCCCGCGCAGCTTGCCCGACGGGAAGGCGTGCAGCAGATGCACCGCTACCGCCAATATCGTTGTCGCGAAGATCACGCTGAGGGCGACGAGCCCGTCTACCTGAAGGTTGATGAGACCCCCGACAAAGACACTCAAAGCGCCGAAGACGATCAATGCGCCGGTCGCGTTACCCGGCCGACGCCACCATGCGACGATGCCAGCGGCAGCCCAGATCCAGAAGGTGCCGGTGAATACCGCGACCGCCGCCAAATTGTCGGGTGTTCCGGCACCCACCGTCAGCTGAACGATCCCCATCAAGAGCATGCTGATCATGATCACGACAAGGGCCAGTCGCAACGATCCCGGTCTTCCCGAGCGAACCCGGGTCGGGGTGGTCGGTGCGACCACCCCGATCTCTCCGCGATCGGTCACCGTCACTCGCTAGTGCTTGGGCGGCGGGGAGAAGGAATGACCGAGGGCAGCCGAGACGGAGACGAACACGCGCGTCGCCGGAGCTGCGCAGGGTAACTCACTCGGGTTGCCCTCCAAAGTGACGGAGTCGGAGCATCCACCGTTCGGAATGTCACTGTTGACCATGATGATCACCGTAGTGTCACTTATCGTGTCGTAGAACATCGAGGTGTTGTACCCGGGTACTTCGCCGCCGTGCCCAACCCAGCCTCCGGAGCATCCCCAGCCGAATCCGTAGCCGGCGGCTCCGGGTGACGAGGTGAGACGCTCGAGCTGCTGCTGGGCCGGGAGCAGGCCGTTCCCGGTGCCCATCGCTCGCACGAACGTGGTGAGGTCTGCCGCGCTCGAGATTAATTCGCCAGCGGACCAGCCCCACGAGGGGTTCCAGGCGGTGGTGTTCTCGGGGTGCTCGACCGTCGCGGTGTTGCCCTGCAGCGTGAAACCCTGCGCGTGCGGTGCCGGGTAGTCCGCCGAACCGGCGGGAAAGATCGTGTGATCGAGCCTTAGCGGGGTCAAGATCTTCTGCTGCAGTACATCCTGGTAGCTCTGGCCAGTGACCCTCTCGATCACCTTGCCGAGCAGCACTGTGTTCGTATTCGAGTAGTTGAAGCTCGTTCCCGGTGCGAAGAGGGGAGGCAGGGCCAGGCCGATCGAGACCAGCTCGTTCGGATCCCACACCTTCTCCGGCTCTGCGAAGAAGGCCTTCTGCCACGCCGGGTCGAGTGTGTAGCTCGCGAGCCCGCTGGTCATGTCGCCGAGCATCCGGAGCGTAATGTTGTGGCCGTCGGCGACGCCTGGTACGTACTTCGAGATGGGGTCATCAAGGCTGAGTTTTCCGGCTGCTTCGAGTTGCAGGATGAGCGTCGCGGTGAACGGTTTGGTGATCGACCCGACACGCTGATACATGTCCGTAGTCATCGGCACGCCGGTTGCCGGGTCAGCGACGCCGTACGCCTTCAGGAACAGACCGTCTTTCGACTGCACGGCGACGATTGCGCCGGGTGCGGACGAGCTGGCGAACCCCGACTGCGCAGCCGCGTCGATGGTCGCCCTCAGATTGGCAGGCATCGGCGTGGTCGGCAGTGCGTTCGTGCGGGCAACGACCGCTGCCGGGTCGGCGACACAGGTGGACGCGGCTCCGGTCGCATCGGGTGTGCTGGTCGCCGCGCCCGTCGGTGAGGACGAGTTGGCGCACCCCGCGAGGAGCAGAACAGCCGCCATGACAACCGCAGATCTGACGAGTGGCGTAAAGACCAAGGAGTACCTTTCAGGAGGGTGAAACCGTGTAAGTGCGGCGGGAACCGGACGGCCTAGACTTCACTATTCCCGAGGCGAGCCTGTCATCCCATAGACCTAAGCCCCGTTACACCGGAGAAGGCAGCAATGGGCTCAGGGGCCAGAGGCAGCACACAATTCATAGACACAGATCGTCTCATATCCGTAGGGCTGGAGGTTCAAATGGTCAGCGCACCGGTAGTGAAGCAACTTGACATAGGCATCCAGCCGAGCTGGGGCGCAATCTTGTCCCCTCCAAACCCCGCCGCCCGGAGGTCCCGCAACCGGGCCGTTACCTCAGGGACCAACCGCACCGAAAACCGTGCACCACAAACGTCATAAACATCCTCCAAAACTGTCAGACGGTGCGTTGACCGATTGAACCTCCCAACTATGATAGGAGGCGCCGTTCCCTCCGCGCGGAGGATGTCGAAAAGAGTATCGACATTCACTCCAGCATCCAGCCGCGTGACATGCTCGCTCGGATGCCGAGCCATCGAAGCTCGTTGGGACGCGACCTGCGGGGTCAGGCGGTCATTGCACCGTACCGTTTGTGGCCCTTGACGTCGTAGCGGTCGAGCATCATGACCTTCGACCAGACGCGTATGAAGTCGCGGACGAACCGCTCTTGCCCGTCGCTGCTCGCGTAGGCGTCGGCGATCGACCTCAGTTGCGCATTCGAGCCGAATACCAGGTCGTTCCGGGAGGCCCTCCAGCGAGCTTCGCCGGTCGCCTGGACACGACCAGTGAAGATCGTCGCGGTCTCGTCGTCTTTCGTCCACACCAGGTCAGTGTCGGTCAGATGCGCGAGGAAGTCCGTCGTCAGGATTCCGACGCGATCGGTGAGTACACCCACGTCGGATCCGTCCCAGTTGGCGCCGAGCACGCGCAGCCCGGCGGTCAGGACGGTCCACTCCGGTGCGGTGAGCGTGAAGAGGTTCGCTTTGTCGAGGAACGCCGCCTCGGGTGCGACGCCCGGAGCGAACTGGTCGAAGCGCTCGGATACGAAATTGCGGAACCCGTCCGCGACGGGTCGCAGCCACTCGAACATCTCGATGTCAGTGAGTTCCTGAGTGGTGTCGACACGGCCTGGTGTGAACGGCACTCTGGCGTCAGCTCCTGCCGCCCGTGCTGCCTGCTCCACGGCGGCGCTGCCGGCGAGGACGATCAGGTCGGCAAGAGACACCTGCCGCCCGCCCGACGTCGCCGTGAAAGCCGCCTGCACGTTCCGCAGCGTGTCGATGATTGGGACGGTGCGTCGGTTGACCGCCCAGTCCTTCTGAGGCGACAGGGCAAGGCGGGCACCGTTCGCGCCCCCGCGCTTGTCGCTGTCGCGGTAGGTTGAGGCTGCGGAGAACGCCGTATACACGAGGTCGGACACGGACAGCCCTGTCTCGAGGACGGCTTCCTTGAGCGCTGCCACGTCGGCCTCGTCGAGTGCGGCTCCTGCTGTCTCCGGGAGCGGGTCCTGCCAGAGCAGGTCGTCGGCGATTCTGACCTCGGGACCGAGGTACCGGTCCTTCGGCCCCATGTCGCGGTGCGTGAGCTTATACCAGGCCCTCGAGAACGCGAGAGTGAACAGGTCAAAGTCGGCCAGGAACCGCTCGCACACTGCCCGATACTCCGGGTCGACCTTGAGTGCGATGTCCGAGGTCATCATCATGAGTGGGTTCATCTGGCCGAGCACGTGGGCGTCCGGGGTCTTCGGCGCCTCCGGGTCGGTCGGTGTCCACTGCAGAGCGCCGGCCGGGCTTCTTGTCTGCTCGTAGTCGTACGCGAACAGGTTCTCGAGGTAGGTGTTGTCCCACTGTGTCGGGTTTGGAGTCCAGCTGCCCTCGATACCGTTGGTCGAGGTGTACTCGGCGTTGCCGGTGCCGACCGGGTTGTGCCAGCCGAGCCCCATCGACTCGATCGGGGCTGTCTCAGGTGATGGTCCGATGTCAGATGCGGGAACCTGGCCGTGACTCTTGCCGAATGCGTGGCCACCGGCGATCAATGCCACTGTCTCCTCGTCGTTCATCGCCATCCGAGTGAACGTGATGCGGATGTCGCGTGCTGAACCCATCGGGTCGCCGTTCGCGTACGGCCCCTCGGGGTTGACGTAGATGAGCGCCTGGTGCGATGCGGCCAGCGGGCTCTGCAGGTCGTAGTCCGCGTCTCCGTTCTGACCATGCCAGCGTTCGTCGCGGCTCACCATCTCGTCAGGGCTAGCGACCGCGTGCGGGTTCCAGACCTCCGGACCCCACCAAGTGCCATCGTCCGGTTCCCACGCATCGAGCCGTCCACCACCGAAACCGTACGTCGGCAGGCCCATCAGCTCAAGGGAGCAATTACCGGTCAATACCATCAGGTCGGCCCAGGACAACGCGTTACCGTACTGGTGCTTAACTGGCTGCAGGAGCCGTCGTGATTTGTCGGTGTTGCCGTTGTCCCACCAGCTGCCGATTGGTGCGAACCGCTGCATCGCGGTGCCCGCTCCGCCACGGCCGTCGGCAATGCGGTACGTGCCGGCAGCATGCCACGCCATTCGGATCATCTGTGGGCCGTAGTTGCCGTAGTCCGCCGGCCACCAATCGACCGATGTGGTGAGCAGACGCTTGATGTCCGCCTTGAGCGCCTCGAGGTCGATCGTGGCGAAGGCAGCCGCGTAGTCGAAGTCCGCGCCGAGCGGGTCTGCGTCGACGCCGTTCCGATGGAGGAGTTCGACCCGCAGGCGCTGCGGGTACCAGCTGTCAAGGCTCGGCGACTGACCGAATGTACCGCCGAGGTGATCACCGCCGGCCGGCAGCGCGCCAGCCATGTGGAAACTGCATGTGTTGGTCTGGTCGTCCGTGCTCATTGATGCTCCTCGTGTGCTCGAGTTGGGCAGAAAGCGTCGTCGTCGCGGTCAAATTTCAAGATCAGCCAGCTGCATTGCAGCAGCGTCAAACTGTGGTGCTCTGGTGCTGCTGTTGAGCAGTGCGCCGCAGGCGACCGACCTGACGGGAATCCAGATACGAAGATCGTAGACCAGCAAGGTGAGCATGACGTGCCAAGGGGATGACTAATTTCCAGACGGCGGTGGTCGTGCAGCGGTCGAGCACTCACGGGTCGACTCACGATTGGGAAGAAATAACACGGCGGATTTGAGCAGTGATTGCGCCAGTAGGGTTCATAGGCCCTGTTGTCGGAGCAGGGCGGGAATGCGCTCACGGAAGAGGAAGAATCCCCGTGCTGCGTGCGGCCACGCGAGAGTGTCCCAGCGCCTCCTAGATGAGTGAGTCCTAATGGTCGTAGGCGATGAGGGATCGTTTGATTGGGGCTCCGATGAGCCAGTTGTGCCAGATTCCCGCGGCCAGGGCGAGTAGCCGGGCCGCGACGCGGGAGTAAACCCCTGGGATTGTGCGGCCACCATGATCTTCAAGGGTGAGCTGGCCTTTCATCGTGTCGAATACGGACTCGACCCATTGGCGAATCCCGCCGAGTTTCCCGAACCGGGGCTTCTCGTCCTTCCGATCAGGCCGGATCAGAGTCGCGCCGAGGTCGTCAGTGATGAAGGCTTCGAAGTCGCGGCTCGCGAAGCCTTTGTCGGCGACGATGACTTGTCCTTGCCGGATGAGGTGGTGGTCGTGTCTGAAGAGCGCTTCAGTAACTTCGCGTTCGCCGATCTTGGGGTTCGCAAGTCCCCAGATCACGGGCATCCCGTCGGGTGCGCAGAGCAGGTAGAGGCGTAATCCCCAGAAGTAGCGGGAG
>NZ_QYRT01000072.1 GCF_004923255.1 Subtercola vilae
CACCCACCCCGCACCCCTCTGGTGGCTCGGCGATCCCACCCTCCTCGCCGCCTTCTGGCGTTACGAGCGCGCCCTCATGACGAACGACATCGCCGAGCTCGACGTGCTCTTCGCCGCCGGCCCCGACACTGTGCGGAGCGAGGGCGGCTCCGCCCTCATCGGCCACGACGCTATCGCCGCCTTCCGCGCCACCCGCCCGCCTGTTCCGCAGCGCTTTCTCCGCCGGGTGCACCTGCGCACGCTCGACGAGAACTCGGCCGTCATCATCGCCGAATCCGTTCGTCGCGACGGCGGCACCGGTTCGCAGACCCAGCTCTGGCAGCGCGCCGACACCAGCAGCGCCTGGGCCGTAACCGTGGCGCACGTTTCCATCGTTCCGGGTGTGCAGTTCAGCACCCACTTGCTCACGGGGGAGGAGGAGCGCGCTATCTGGGCCACTCCCGAGAAGCGCCGGCCGCTCATCGAGTCGCAGCCCTACGCCTCAGGTTCGAAGCACGTGGGGGCACTGGCGGGCATCCGGGTCGCCGTCAAAGACCTCTTCGCCATCGCTGGCGAGGTCATCGGAGCCGGCAACCCCAGCTTCGCCGCCACCCGCAGGCCCGAAACGGTCACCTCTGCGGCCGTTCAGGCTCTCATCACCGCTGGCGCGGAAATCACGGGCCTCGCCCAGACCGACGAACTCGCCTTCTCGATCGCCGGCACCAACCTCCACTTCGGCACCCCGCCGAATCCCGCTGCCCCCGGCCACATCACGGGTGGCTCAACGAGCGGCCCCGCCTCGGCCGTCGCTCTGGGCCTCGCCGACCTCGCCCTCGGAACCGACACCGCCGGCTCCATCCGCGTTCCCGGCTCCTACACCGGCCTGTTCGGGCTCCGCACAACCCACAACGCCGTCTCCCGCGCGGGCCTGGTCGGCCTCGCCCCGAGCTTCGACACGGTCGGAGTGCTGGCGCGCGACCTGCGCATCCTCCACGCCGGCGCCGTCGCCCTCCTCGCCACCGGAACGCCCGCATCACCCGCACCCGCCGCGGCCGACGTGTCCCTCCATCCCATCGATAGCGACTTGCTGGCCGGGTCGCCGCACGCCGGGTTGTCGCACGCCGGATTGCCGCACGTCGTTGCGCCTGCCGCTGCTTCGACCCCCATCACGACCATCCTCACCGACCCGGCCCTCACCGCCCTCGCCGACGACAACACGCAGCTCTCGTTCGGCGCCGCTCTGCGCGCCCTCGCTCTGAACTCCGGAGCATCCGTCGCCCCCAACGCCGCCTCGACCTCCCTCGACCCCGCCGCCCTCGACGCATGGTTCACCGCCTTTCGCATTGTGCAGCAGTTCGAGGCTTGGGCCGAAGACGGCGACTTCGTCACGGCGAACCCCGGCGCCCTCGATCCGGCCATCGCCGAGCGCTTTCGCATCGCCGCGCAGATCACCGACTCCCAGGCTCAGGATGCCCGCGCCACCCTCGCTCGAGCCACCGCCACTCTCGAGGCCGCCATTCCCCTCGGCTCGGCGCTGGCCCTGCCCACCACCTCGAGTGCCGCCCCCTCAACCACCGCCTCTCCCGCCGAGATCGACCGCGTGCGAACCGCCACCCTGCGCCTCACCAGCCTGGCGTCGCTCTCCGGCCTCCCCGCCCTGACCATCCCCTACGGCCGCGTCGGCACCCTCCCGCTCGGCTTCTGCCTCCTCGGCCCGCGCGGCTCCGACCTGCAACTCATCGCCCTCGCCCAGCCGCGCGCCTGACCCTGCCCTCGCTCAACCGCCGCCCTGACCCGCGCGCCGACCGATCGGGCACCTTTTCGCACCCGGTCTGCCTAGACTCGAGGGCATGCCCGACGAAGCGAGTCTTGCCGCCTACTCCGCCAGGGCAACCGAGTACATAGACCGGCTGGGCTCGATGAGTTCCGTTCATCCATCAGACCTCCAGATTGTGTCCACGTGGGCCCTCGACGTTGATGGTGACCTCATCGATGCAGGGTGCGGCCCGGGTCAGTGGACGAACTTTCTCACTCAACTCGGAGTGTCTGCTCGAGGCATCGATCGCGTGCCTGAGTTCATCGCTCACGCCGCAACAGCATTTTCCGCGGCGAACTTCGCAATCGAAAGTCTCGACTCCATCGAGGCAGACACCCATTCGGTCGGCGGAATACTGTCGTGGTACTCGCTGATCCACTACGAGCCCCGCGCGATCCAAGTGCCTCTGCGTGAGTTCGACCGTGTGATCAAGCCCGGAGGCGCACTGCTCGTCGGGTTCTTCGAGGGCCCGGAGGTCGAGAAATTTGCGCACGCGGTCGCCCCGGCCTATCGGTGGTCGGTAGACGCGATCAGCGCAGAGCTCGACCGCGCTGGCTTCGACGTTCTCGAAACGCTCGTGCGAAAGACGGCGGGCCAGCGCCCTCAAGCCGCGCTCAGCGCTCGACGCCGCTGAGATCGGCCGCCTACGAGCTGCCCCCTCCGCTGGGATCGCCGGCGTGCGAGCCGCCCCCTCCGCCACCCTCCCTCATCGGAGAGCGCCCTCACTGCCCACCCGCAAGCGCGCGACGACTCAGCACTTCGGGCGATCCGTACTCCCGCCAAACCCGGCACCGCTGCCAGACCCCGCGCCGCTCTCACCCGAGGCTGTGCACCCACCACCCGTGCCACTCGGCGTGACCACGATCGAATAGTTGCCGCTGGCAGCGCCGCCGGCCCCCGTCGCCGTCACGAAGAAGTCAACACTGCCTGCCGCGGTCGCTGTGCCTGTGATCAGGCAGGTCGCCGCGCCCAGGCTGAGACCCGCGGGGAGCCGACCCGAGGTCACCGCACATGTCGCGGGCGAGCTGCCCGCCGCAAGGATCTCGTACCGGTAGGCGGTACCAACCGTAGCGTTCGGCAGCGTGCCCGACGCGGCCAACGCGGGCGCGGGAGGGTTCACAACGAACGGGTACGTGAGGGCAACCGACGTCGATGCAAAGTTCTTCGCCTCAATGGAGATGGTCGAATCGCCGACCACCGTGGGCGTGCCGGCGAGGGTCTGCGTCGCAGCGTTCCACGTGAGCCCAGCGGGAGCCGTGCCGCCGAAGAAGACCGTCGGCACCGGGTTGCCGCTCGTGGTCACGGTGTAGCTGTACGGCACGCCGATCGTCGCCGCCAGGGGAGCCGCAGACGTGATGGCCGCGGCCACCGGAACCCCGGGCCTCAGGCTGCTCACCGAAGCGCCCAGCCGGTTGGCCGTGAAGACGGTACCCGTCGACTCGTCGACCCCGATGCCCTTCGGAGCCTTGCCCGTCGGCAGCGTCAGCACCGGCGGAATCTCCGACGTCGTGTCGAACTGCGACACCGACACGTCGAGCGAGTTGCTCGCGAACGCACTGTGCGACGTCTGGTCGACGACGATGCCCGACGGCCCCCGCCCCACGATGAGGTTCGTCACGGTCGGCGCAGCGGCCGCTCCGTCGAACTTCGAAACCCACCCCGCCCGCAGATCGGTCACGAAGACAGCCTTGTTCGACTCGTCGATCGCGACGCCCATCGGCCCGTCACCGACCGCGATCGTCGACATCGTGCTCAGGTCGACAGCAGCCGCCCCGCCCCGCAACTCCGTGGTGGCGCCCCGAAAACGCGACACCGTGTTGTCGGCGGAGTTCGCAACGAACACCTCGTGCGTCTCGCTGTCGATCGTCACTCCCTCGGGCATCGAACCCACGGCCACCGTCGTGAGCACCGGCGACACGGCCGTACCGTCGAACGCGTTGACGGTGTTACCCGTCGAACTCGTCACGTAGACCACGTGCGTCTCCGGGTCGATCGCTATGGCGCTCGGTGACGGGATGCTCGCAATCAGCTGCGCCGTCGGAGCCGCGACATCGGCACTGAACACCGACACCGTGCCGAGCGCAGTGTCAGCCACGAACACCTCACGTGCACCGGCGTCGATCGCAATCGCCATCGGACCGTCACCCACGGCGATAGTCGACACCGGGCCGCCCGGAGTGCGGCCGTCGAAGCGCCGCACGACGTTCGACGACTGGTCTGTGGCGTAGACCTCGTGGCTGACCGGGTCGACGGCCAACGCCGAAGGAATTCCCCCGAGCGCAATCGTCGTCGCGTCACCCGGCGCTGCCACCGCGCCCGCCGCACCCACGCCGGTCACTGAGGGAATGCCCACAACAAGCCCGGCCACCGCCAGGACGGCGCAGACCATCCCGAGCCGCGACACCGGCACCCACACCGGCACCGGCACAGCTCTCACCCCAGCAACACGGCCGCGCGACTTCTTCCACAGGTACATCATGCGCACACTTTACTGAGCAATCATCACTTAAACAAGATGCGCAGGGCACAGACCTCCCAGCGCATCCAACTAGAATCAGAAATCGACTTCCCGCTGCGGCAGAACGCGCTGCGGGCCACCCGGCTGCGACCCCAGGAGTGCCTTCGTGAGCTTGATCGTGCAAAAGTACGGCGGATCATCCGTCGCCGACGCCGAGAGCATCAAACGCGTGGCAAAGCGCATCGTCGAGACGCGCAAAGCGGGCAACGAAGTCGTCGTCGCCGTGAGCGCCATGGGTGACTCCACCGACGAATTGCTCGACCTCGCCCACCAGGTCACCCCCATTCCCGCGCCCCGCGAGCTCGACATGCTGCTCACCGCGGGCGAACGAATCTCCATGGCCCTGCTCGCCATGGCCATCAAGAGCATGGGTCACGACGCACGCTCGTTCACGGGCAGCCAGGCCGGCATGATCACGGATGCCCGGCACGGCCAGGCCCGCATCGTCGACGTCACTCCGGGCCGGGTGCGAGACGCCCTCGACGAGGGGGCCATCGCCATCGTCGCCGGTTTTCAGGGTTTCAACCGTGGAACAGGTGACATCACCACCCTCGGTCGCGGCGGCTCCGACACCACCGCGGTGGCGCTCGCGGCGGCGCTGCACGCTGACATCTGCGAGATCTACACCGACGTCGACGGCATCTTCACCGCCGACCCTCGCGTCGTGCCCAAGGCGCGCAAGATCGAGCGCATCACCAGCGAGGAGATGCTCGAGCTTGCCGCCAACGGTGCCAAGGTTCTGTACATTCGCGCCGTGGAATATGCCCGCCGCCACGGCGTCACCCTTCACGTTCGTTCGTCGTTCAACAACAACGAGGGCACGATCGTCTACAACGCTACCGATGAACAAAACAGGGAGAGACCCGTGGAAGAGCCACTGATCGCAGGTGTCGCCACCGACCTCAGCGAAGCCAAGATCACCGTTGTGGGTGTTCCCGACATCCCGGGCAAGGCCGCCCAGATCTTCAACATCGTCGCGAAGACCGGCGCCAACATCGACATGATCGTGCAGAACGTGTCGGCTGCGGCCACTGGCCTCACCGATATCTCGTTCACGCTGCCGAAGTCTGACGGCCAGACGGTTCTCACCACGCTGACCGCCGAGCAGACCGACGTGGGCTTCGCGAGCCTGCAGTACGACGACCAGATCGGCAAGCTCGCCCTGGTCGGCGCTGGAATGCGCACCAATGCGGGCGTCTCGGCCAAGCTGTTCACCGCGCTGTACGAGGCCGGCATCAACATCGAGATGATCTCCACCAGCGAGATTCGCATCTCGGTCGTCACCCGCGCCGACACCGTGAACGACGCGCTCCGTGTCGTTCACACCGCGTTCGGCCTCGACGCCGACTCCGACGCCGTCGTGCACGGCGGCTCCGGCCGCTAACCCCCATCCCGTCCCGTCGCCGCCGTCCCGTCCCGGCCCCCTCCCGCCCCGCGCGTTGGCGTTGGGGTACGGACTTTGCCCGTCTGGGAGTACCGAAAGCGGGCAAAACCCGTACCTCAACGGCTGAACCGAGCGGGATCGGTGGCGCGAAGCGACTGAACGACGGCTTCGGCGACGATCGGAGGCAGGCCGCGAACCTCGGGAACGGCGATGAGCGCTCGCAGAGGGCGGCTGCGGAGCGAGACCTCAGGACACCGGCCATATCGTCGAGCGCCCGCCCGAGGTTTCGCAGGTCGAGGGCGCTCATGCGAAACACTCGTTCGCCGTGATCTTCGAGGCGTCGTGTACGGGTGATGTCGATGCGCCACTGCCGCTGCGAGGTTCTGTGCCCGTCACCCTCGTACTCAACGCACACACGATGGTGCGGGAAGCGCAGATCTGGTCGAGCCACGAATTCGCCCGAGCTCGTGTAGAGCGGAACATTGACATCGGGCCTGGGCAGGCCTGACGCAGCCATTGCAACACGAACGAGGGACTCAGGCGCAGATTCAGCCCATCCGTCGACCTGTGCGAGGGCATCTCTTGCTGCGCCCCGACCTCGAAGGCGAGTCAGCCGACCAATCACACGGGTCAGATCATCGATGCTCGAGAGCTGGGCCTTCTGTGCGACGATGTGGTCTGCCGCCGCGACAAGGTCGGGCACACTGAGGCTGCCCGCAAGGTCGCACCACAGGCGAGCGGGTGTGACGAGGGGGAGTCCTCGTAGTGTCGTTATCTCGCCCGGCAACACTCGAAGCCGATGGCTCGAAACACTTCGGGCGTCGATTCCAATGAGGGGGGAAGCGGTGGGATGTTGCGCACCCTCCAACTCTCCACCGCGACGTGTCGGCGCCCTGTGAGTAACCGGCTCCGTCGCTACAGGTACGGCTTTTGCCCGGATCTGGCCGTCCCAGCCGTTCAGAACTCGTACCTTTGCGGCGGGCTGGGGCGGCCAGATCCGGGCAAAAGCCGTACC
>NZ_QYRT01000073.1 GCF_004923255.1 Subtercola vilae
GCACACGCAACCCGTCCACTAACCGGCCCAGCTTCTCTGCGTCTGCGATCCGAGACAACAACGCTTCATCGGCAAGCCCGAAGGGCGCGGCAGCCCCACACCACCCCGCCACAACACCAACCACCTCGTCAAAGGCAGCCCCGTCAGCAGCAGGCGGGATGGTGGGCGATTCGTTCATGACCCAAGTCAACCACCAACCACTGACATTCACTCAACAAATAGGACCCAAATCGACCCCCACCAGAAAAGAATCTCAAAAAACTTTTCGACCACCCCGCCCAGTAAAATCGTCGTGGCCCGCCCGAGCGAAGGAACGATCATCCCGTGACCACCGAATCAACCGCCGACCTCGTTCACGTGATCGACATCGGCGGCAGCCATATCACCGCCGCCGCAGTCGAACTCGCGAACGGCATGGCCACCATCACGCAGACCTCCGGCCGCGACATCGACCCGCACGGCCCCGCGGAGGAGATTCTTGCGGGCTGGGCCGACGCGTGCCGCGAGCTCGGCGACATCGAGAACACACGGTGGGGCATCGCGATGCCCGACCCGTTCGATTTCGAGCGCGGAATCGGTACCTTCGTGAACGTCGCGAAATTCGAACACCTCGCGAATGTCGATCTGCGCCATGAGCTCGCACAGAGGCTGGGCACAGCACCCGAGAGAGTGCGTTTTCTGCACGACGCAGCGGCATACGGCATCGGCGAGTGGATGTTCGGCGAAGCCCGCGGCCACAACCGCGCGGTCTGCATCACCCTCGGAACCGGGGTCGGCTCCACCTTTCTCGACCGCGGCGAACCGATCGCTCACCGCGCAGACGTTCCGACCAACGGAACCGTTCACCTGCTGCAGATCGACGGCGCTCCCCTCGAAGACGCTGTCTCGACGCGCGCGATCATCGCCGCGTACGAGCGCCGCACGGCAACCAGCGTCGAAGTGAAGACCATTGCCGAGCGTGCGCGTGCTGGCGAGCCGGATGCCCGGGTCGTTCTCGACGGCGCAATGCACGCTCTCGGTGCGGCGCTCGGCCCGTGGCTCGCAGAGTTCGAGGCAAGCGTGCTGGTGGCGGGCGGTTCGATCTCCCGCTCGTGGGATCTTCTCGAGCAGCCCTTCAGGGCAGGCATCGCCGAGGCCGACCCCGAGTTCGCAGTGGCGATCGAGTTGCGTCCGTCGAAGCTGCTCGACGAGGCACCGCTGCTGGGTGCGGCGACCTGGCTCACCCGCGAGTAGCACCTCCGAACTAGCGCCCACCTACACTCGGCCACAGCGAGCCCCTTGCCCAGCCGCGCGGCGCCGCCTAGCGTGAAGCACGTGCAACAGCGCACTCAGCGCACTCAGCGCACATGATCGAAAGGCGTCACCATGGGCGACATTCCCGGTTTTCTGGCAAGCGAGTTTCCTGAAGACGCACGCGATGTTCCGGGCCAAGAAGCGTTCACCGCACGCACGCGGGCTGACGAAGAGGGCGAGTCGGCCGAAGACGCCGAGAACGAGCGCGACGAGAAGCAGATCTTCTATAAAGAGGACTCAGACACGACTCTCGCGAAAGATGACGCCGCCGACAGCGAAGCCGAGGGCGCGAATCCCGATGAGACCTCGTACGGCTCCGCCGATCTATAACTCGCCGATGTACGGCTCTGCAGACCTCTAGCCCGCAGAGCCGCCCAAAAGAGCCGCCATAATCAGCGGCCCAAGCCGGGCCTCAGCTACTCGGCAGCGCCTGGTCGAGGTCGGCGATCAGGTCGTTCACATTCTCGATGCCCACCGAGAGGCGAATGAGGTTCTCTGGAACCTCGAGCTTGGTACCGCGTACCGATGCATGGGTCATCTCGGTGGGGTATCCCACGAGCGACTCGACGCCACCGAGCGACTCAGCCAGCTGAAAGAGCGTGGTCGATTCGGCGAATGTGCGAGCCGCAGCCGGCCCGGCCACGAAGCTCAGCGAGAGCATTCCGCCGAAGCCCGACATCTGCGTCGCAGCGAGCGCGTGGCCCGGGTGCGACTCGAGGCCGGGGTAGAAGATGCGCTCGATTGCCGGATGCCCGACCAGGTGTTCAGCGATGGCCTGCGCGTTGGCGCTGTGCCTGTCCATTCGCACGGCGAGGGTTTTGATGCCGCGAACGGTGAGCCAGGCATCCATCGGGCCCGAGACGGCACCCGCGGCGAACTGTTGAAACCCTACTTTGGCAGCAAGTTCTTCATCGTTCAGCACGATGGCGCCGCCGAGCACGTCGGAGTGGCCCCCGAGGTATTTCGTGGTCGAGTGCACCACGACGTCGGCGCCGAGGGCGAGGGGCTGCTGCAGGTAGGGCGAGGCGAAGGTGTTGTCGACGACGACGAGGGCGCCGGCAGCGTGACCGATTTCGGCGAGCGCGGCGATGTCACTGATCTTCATGAGCGGGTTGCTCGGTGTTTCAAGCCAGAGGATCTTGGTGTTGCCAGCGGCCACGGCCACGCGAACGGCGTCGAGGTCCATCATCTCGACGGTGTCGTTGGTGATGCCCGACTTGCTGTGGATGGTGTTGATCAGGCGGTGCGTTCCGCCATACACGTCGTTGCCGAGCACGACGTGGTCGCCCGGCTCGAGCACGGCGCGCAGCAGTGCGTCTTCGGCGGCGAGGCCGGAGGAGAACGAGTACCCGTGCGCTGCGCCTTCGAGCGCGGCGAGCAGGGTTTCGAGCGAGGTGCGGGTGGGGTTGCCGCCGCGAGTGTATTCGTAGCCGTTGCGAAAGCCGCCGATGCCGTCTTGTACGAAGGTGGAGGTCTGGTAGATGGGCGGGATGATCGCACCCGTAGTGGGGTCGAACTCCTGGCCGGCGTGGATGGCGGCGGTCTCGAAGCGCTGAGGCTGGGCTGCGGGTGTTGGTGCGTCTGACTGGGGCATGACATTCCTAACGCCCGGGGGCGCGTGAGTATTCGTATGTTACGAAAGCGGGCAGGTGAGGGGGTGCAGAAGTGCTTATTCGCTCAAGAAGCTGAGCAGGTCTTGCCGGGTGATCACCGAGACGGGTTTGCCGTCGTCGGTCACGAGCAGGGCGGATGCCCCGGTGAACGCCTGGCGCGCCGCGCTCACCGACTCGTTGATTCCGATGAGCGGGAACGGTGCACTGGCGAAGGGCCCCACATGGTCGGGCATCGAGGCGGCACCGCTGAAGACCTGCTCGAGCAGCGACTCCTCGTTCAGCGAACCGACGACCTCGCCCATGACCACGGGCGGTTCTGCGCTCAGAACCGGGAGCTGCGAAACCCCGTACTTCGCCATGATCTCGATGGCGTCATGCACGGTGTCGGTCGGATGCGCGTGCACGAGGTCGGGCAGCGAGCCGTTCTTCAGGCCGAGCACGTCGCGTACGGTGCTCTCGGTGAGCTCGGGGCTGAAACCGTACGAGCGCATCCATTTCTCGTTGAAGATCTTGCCGAGGTAGCCGCGGCCGCTGTCGGGCAGCAAGACTACGACGATCGCGTCGGCGGGCAGATTCGCCGCCGCCTTGAGGGCGACCGACACGGCGAGGCCGCTCGACCCGCCCACGAGCAGGCCTTCTTCGCGGGCCAGTCGCCGGGTCATCTCGAACGACTCGGCGTCGCTCGAGGCGATGATCTGGTCGACCACGGTGGGGTCGTAGGCCGCGGGCCAGAAGTCTTCGCCGACGCCCTCGACGAGGTACGGGCGCCCTGTGCCGCCGGAGTAGACCGACCCCTCGGGGTCGGCGCCGATGACCTGAACCCGGCCATCCGACACCTCTTTGAGGTACTTGCCGGTACCGCTGATGGTACCGCCGGTGCCCACGCCCGCCACGAAGTGCGTGATGCGGCCGTCGGTGTCGCGCCAGATCTCGGGGCCGGTGCTCTCGTAGTGCGAGAGCGGGCCGTTGGGGTTCGAGTACTGGTTGGGCTTGAATGCGCCGGGAATCTCACGAGCAAGACGATCAGAAACCGAATAGTACGAGTCAGGATGATCGGGGGCGACCGCTGTGGGTGTGACCACGATCTCGGCGCCGTACGCCAGCAGCACGCTGCGCTTGTCTTCGCCCACCTTGTCGGGCAGCACGAACACGCAGCGGTAGCCGCGCTGCTGCGCCACGAGCGCCAGGCCGACGCCGGTGTTGCCCGAGGTCGGTTCGACGATGGTGCCGCCGGGCTTCAAGAAGCCGTCACGCTCGGCCGCATCGATGATGCGGGTGGCGATGCGGTCTTTCGACGAGCCGCCGGGGTTCAGGTATTCGATCTTCGCCAGAACGGTGGCGGCGATACCCTCGGTCACTTTGTTCAGCTTGACCAGCGGGGTGTTGCCGACGAGGTCGAGAACTGTCTCTGCGTACTTCACCCCTCAAACTTACCAGCGCCGGTTGCGAGGTTACGGGGCGTCGGGGAGGCCCCGAGCAGACGAGGCAACGGCGGGGTCAGCGCAACAGGATTAGAACGAACTCGCCGAAACCTGCTCGCTGTAGAGGGTCGAGTACACCCCGCCCGCGCCCAGCAGTTCGGCGTGCGTGCCGCGCTCGACGATGAGACCGTCGTCGATGACGAAGATGACGTCTGCAGCGACCACGGTCGAGAGCCGGTGGGCGATGGCGATGGTGGTGCGCCCGCGAGCCGCGGTGTCGAGGGCGCTCTGCACGACGCGTTCGGAGATGGAGTCGAGGGCGCTCGTGGCCTCGTCGAGAATCAGAACGGCCGGGTTCTTCAGCAGCACGCGGGCGATGGCGATGCGCTGCTTCTCGCCGCCCGAGAGACGGTAGCCCCGCTCGCCCACCACGGTGTCGTAGCCACCGTGGAAGCTCATGATGCGGTCGTGGATGTTCGCGAGCCGCGCCGCCGCCTCGAGCTCGACAAGCGTGGCCTCGGGTTTGGCATACCGCAGATTGTCGGCGATCGTCGCATGAAAGAGGTACGTCTCCTGGCTCACAATGCCGAGGTGGGCGACGAGTGACTCCTGCCTGAGGCCCCGCACGTCGACGCCGCCGAAGAGCACACGGCCCGCACTCGCCTCATAGAACCGCGGGATGAGGTACGAGATCGTGGTCTTACCGGCACCGGAGGGCCCGACGAATGCAGCGAACTGGCCCGGCTCGATGTCGAACGAGATACCGCCGAGCGTCGGCCGCGTCGCGGGCGAGGCGTCGGCATAACGAAACACCACGTTGTCGAACGTGACCCGGCCGGCGGCGGGATGCGCGGCCACGGTCACCGCATCGGGCCGGTCGGCGATGGCCGGCTTCAGATCCATGTACTCGAAGATGCGGGCGAACAACGCGCCCGAGGTCTGCAGGTCGAGCGCCACGCGCAGCAGCCCCAGAAGCGGAAACAGCAGGCGGGCCTGCACGGTAGTGAAGGCCACGATGGTTCCGGCGGTGATGTCGGTTGCCCCGTTGCCGAGCAGAAAACCGGCGACAAGGTAGACGATGGCGGGGATACTCGACAGGAAGATGCTCACCATGGCGAAGAACCACTGGCCGCTCATCTGCTGCCTGACCTGCAGGTACACCTGGTTGTCGTTCTCGTTCGAGTACCGCGCGATCTCGGTGTTCTGGCGATTGAAACTCTTCGACAGCAGGATGCCCGAAACACTCAGCGTCTCCTGGGTGATCGCCGTCATGTCTGACAGCGACTCTTGCGTCTTCGTGGCGATGCGCGCACGAACCTGCCCCACGCGCCGCTGCGCGATCACCAGGATCGGCATGAGAATGACGGCGACGATGGTGAGCTGCCAGTTGAGCAGAATGAGCGCCACGAAGGCGGCGATGACCGTCACCGTGTTGCCGAGCACGCTCGAGATGGTGTTGGTGAGCACAGCCGCCACCCCGCCCACGTCGTTCTGCAGACGCGACTGGATGACCCCGGTCTTGGTCTTCGTGAAGAAACTGAGTTCCATGGCCTGCAGGTGCGTGAAGAGCCGAACCCGCATCGCGCCCATGACCTTGTTGCCGACGGTCGCCGTGAGGTAGGTCTGCCACACCCCGAGCAGGGTCGAAGTGACGTAGAGCACGATCATCACGATGACGATTTCGGCCAGAACCGGCACGTTCGGGCCGGATCCGGGCGGGAACAGGCCCTGGTCGAACGCGCGCTGCGTGAGCAGCGGCGGCACCACCGAGAGCGCGGCGGCGATCAGCACCAGAATCACGGTGAGGGTGATCTGCGGCTTGTAGGGTGCGAACAATGAGGCAATGCGTTGCAGGAGATGCTCCACCACGGGGGCTTCCGCGTTCCTCGCGCGCTGGGCGTCTACGTCACCGCGGGCCACGCGACCGCCACCACCGCCGTGCCCAACCCTGCCGCCCACACCACTCATGAGCCAACCCTACGCCCGCGTTTTCGAGCCGGGCACCGGGTGGGTGGCGGCCGCACCGCGGAGGGTGGGGGCGCCTCCGGGG
>NZ_QYRT01000074.1 GCF_004923255.1 Subtercola vilae
CCACCTCCCGGAGGTCCCACAGCTTCGTAACGACGTCAGGGAGCATTCGCTCGGAGAACCGTCCAGACATATCGATCAACACCATCCACAGAGTAAGTGGTGCAATCACTGCTTGAATCCGCCGTAGGCCAAGCTCCTTTTTCTCAAACGCCCCCAGAACGGTTTGGGATATCCGGCGGGAAGACCGCTCGCGAAGTCGCGGAGCAGCTCAAGAAAGATGCACTGAGTGTTGACAACAAGATGCTCAATAGAGTGAATCCGATTGGTGATGCACGGATAGGCTTGATGCCCGAAGGTTACTCAAGACCCGCAGGAGGCGGTCGGGGATGAAACCACAGCCCCCAGAGCTCGTAGGCGAATATTTCACGATCTATGATTCTGCTTTACAAGGACGCACACTGAGCGTCTCGGGCCCTTGGAACAGCGCAGTCGAGGCCGCGCTGACGGAGTTCGATGTTGACAGCGTCTCGCTGAATTATGCTCTGGGATACAGCGAACGTAGTCTGGATTTCTTGCATTCCGGGCTGAATATTCGGAAACTTTCGATCCTGTCTCGGACAACGGTGGATATATCCCCGGTCTATCGATTGGCATCAACACTTCAGTACCTCAGCATTGAGGTTTCAACCAGGTCAAGATTAGATCTTGCTCTTCTGCCGCAAATTCAAACCATTCGCGTTGACTGGTCGCTCATCAAAGACAGCGTTGCTCAGGTAGAAGATCTGCGCATCGCAGTCATTTCTCGCTATGCCGGCGAAGATCTCCGCCCAATCGGCATGCATCTCGGTCTGGTATCACTCGAGTTAGATAACATACCCAAGATCCGCACTTTGTCAGGCATCGAATTTCTTCCAAGCCTTTCATCGCTCGGCATATACGGGGCAAGAACCTTCACGGACATGAGCCAGCTGCGCGAGCTTGCCCCCAATCTGATCAAAGAAATACAGATTGAGTCATGCAAGTCGGTTGGGTCGCTCGAGGCGTTACAGGCGTGCCAGGGCCTGGAATTTCTTAACATAGGCAATCTGGGTCCCATCGATTCATTGACCCCCTTACGAACGCTGAAGTTGCTAAAAAGGCTGTATGCGTATGAATCAACGATGATTATCGATGGGGATCTGTCCCCACTCGCAGATTTGCCTCATCTGCGGCAGCTAAAGATGATGAACCGCAAGTCGTACACACCGTCTGTGGCGAAGATCATGGAAGTGTTGGGGGCGTCTGAGTAGCTGCGCTAAACCGGTCTCCCCAGCAGCTAGTTCCATGTGGGGTGAAGCTTTCTATGAAGCACCCGGCGCTGATCACTCGGGTTTGCCCAGAGTTTGGTTGTCACCTATCCGTGCAGCAGACTCCTACGCTGTCGCTGTCGCTGTCGCTGTCGCTGTCGCTGTCGCGGGCGCGCTGCGCACTCCGAAGCCGAGGACCGTGTCAGCTGTGACGCGGCCGTTGTGAAGGTGATAATTGGCGGTAAGGATACCCAGCCTGCCATCGGCGACCCGCTGAGCGATCAACGGTGACCGGTTGAGCAGTTCAGCCGCCGTGTCTCGCAGATGCTCCCGCCCGACATCAACGGGTGACGGTTCCTCGCCTGTGCGTGCAGGATCAAGAGAGTCGGTAACACGTCGTACGGCCGGGAGGATGGGTTCAATGAGGTGCTCGATGTGCGGGGGTAGCCGCGGCGCGCCGGCACGTTGCGCAGTGATCGCCGCCGAGACCGCGCCGCACGCGTCGTGACCGAGCACCACAATAAGCGGTACACCCAGGATCTCTGTTGCATATTCCAGCGACCCGATGACCGAATCCCCGATGACCTGTCCGGCATTGCGGATCACGAAGAGATCACCGAGTCCGAGGTCGAAGATGATCTCCGCCGCTAACCGGGAATCGCTGCAACCGAACAGAGCAGCTACCGGCATCTGTACGCTCCGGAGCTCGTTGCGGCGCTCGACGTCTTGATGAGGGTGTTCGGGGACTCCGGTCAGGAACCGCGTATTCCCGTCCAGCATCGAGTTCCAGACCTTCTCCGGCGTCGCCGGTTCGGCTGGGGTGTCGTCGGGGCGGACGTGGTCCAGATCAGTGGTCATCGGCGACGGCGAGTTGGATGTAGACAGCGGTGAGGAGCGCGAAGATGTAGGCCTGAAGCACCGCGACGAGGATTTCCATCAGGGTGAAGGCGAACCCGAACACGAGCGTGCCGACGCTGAGTGCCTTGTACATGGCTGGGGCTTCGAACAGCAGCCACTGAGTTCCGGTGAAGAACAACACAAGAAGGAGGTGTCCAACGATCATGTTCATCAGCAGCCGCAGGAGCAGTGTGATGGGACGCACAACAAAAGTGGACACGATCTCGATGGGTGTGACGATGATGTACAGCGGCCAGGGTACCCCGGGCGGAAAGAGTGCATTTCGGAAGAATCCGCGTGCGTTGTGCCGGATACCGGCGTAGATGAAGGTGCAGTAGCTGACAACTGCTAAAACCAGGGGCACCCCGATGACGGATGTCCCTGCAATATTGAGTCCAGGTATCACGCTGGTGAGGTTGAAGAACAGCACCATGAAGAAGATGGTGGTCAGCAGGGGTAGGAAACGTCGCCCGTCTCGTTTGCCGAGAAGATCCTCTGCGATGTTGACCCGAACAAAATCGAGCCCCATCTCGACGAGGCTCTGGAACCGGCCGGGGACGATTTTCATGCGTCGTGTTCCGAGCCAGAAGACAAGCACAATCGCGGCGGTTGCGATGAATCGCACCAGCATGACCCTGTTGATTTCGAAGGGGGTGCCCGCGAAGAGCAGCGCGGGCGGGAAGAAGTCGTTGATCGAGGGGCCGGTGAAGCCTCCGTCGGCGAGTGTCACGAGAACGCAGGTTTCCTTTCGCGGCTACCTGTCACGTCGGTTCGTGGCGGCACTACATGCTAGGCGATTCAACTGCGCTTGCGCAACGATTGCGTTCTGCGTTTTTCAAGGCTCCAAAGTGAAGGTGAACCGGCCGTCGCGGCTGGGCTCGTCGCCGGCGGCGCGCGCGAAGATCTCAAGGGACGCTGTGACCGCAGACTGTTCGCCGGGTGACATCGCAGCAAAGACATCGGCCATGGCTTCGCGCCGGTGGCGGAGGACTTGCTCAACGAGACCTGCGCCGTCCGAGGTCAACTCGAGCTGAATGAATCTTCGGTCCGCCGGATCGTCAGAGCGAGCGATCAGCCCGGCTTGCACTAACTTCTCACAGGTCCGGGTGGCATTGGAGGCGTGCACGCCAAGCTCGGCGGCGACCGATCCGAGGCTTTGCAGTCCATTCAGGGCGATCAGCATCAGGACGCGAAGTTGAGGAGTGGTGACCCGGTCCTCGACCTCCAGCACCGATCTCGCAGCGACCCGCATCATGACGTTTGCCGCAGTGAGCGCCGCATCGATCATCACCCTTGTGTCCTGGACCGCATCCGCTTGGCTCATGAAGTAAGTATTCACCTTCCCGTCAGCGTTGCGCAGTGCAATACTTGCGATAACGCAAATAAAGGAGATGGTGGAATGTGCCCTTCAACTCACAAGAACGATGCCGACCCGTATGGCGGTGAGCCCCGCGATGATGTCGAAGGCGCTTACACGCAAAGACAACCCGAGCCCGCGCACCTCCGGGAAGTGCCAGGACAATATACCGAATCCGACGGACACGGCCCCGACACCGACGTCGAAGGCACCTACATCGGCGCCCAACGAGACGGCCAGAACCCTCTCGTCCGTGACGCTCGGACCCGGCACGGAAACTACCCCAAGGCCGAACACTGACCGCCCCGAATTCAGAAAAGAAGCGGAGCTCGACCTCGCTGAAAACCAGTCCTCGCGGCCTCCCCGGTTGGCCTTACCCGAGACTCGAAGCGCCAGCCCTGCACGGGCCGGCGCGGCTTGGTGGTGGTTACACGCATGAGTGAGCTTCCGTTGTGGTTGCTGGTTCTGGTCTTTGTGGGGGGGTGTGGACTGGGTCGCTGGCATCCAGCTGTCGAAAATGACGGACGTTCTGGACTCTCGGCTTCAGCTGGGGAGCGCGCGCGGCGGACTGAACGTTC
Organism: Subtercola vilae; assembly: GCF_004923255.1. Classification (GTDB taxonomy): domain Bacteria; phylum Actinomycetota; class Actinomycetes; order Actinomycetales; family Microbacteriaceae; genus Subtercola; species Subtercola vilae. The sequence goes on from NZ_QYRT01000074.1 coordinate 4,059, forward strand.
TCGCGGTTGCCACGAACCTTCCCGAGATCGCGATCACCGTCAGCGCCGCCCTATCGGGCAGTCTTGATGTCGCGGTCGGTAACATCCTCGGTGGCATCGCGTTGCAAACCGTCGTCCTCGTCGTGCCCGACGCATTCGGTAAGCGCGGGAGGAACGTCAAACCACTCACCTACCGCGCGGCGTCGCTGACACTCGTACTTGAAGCGCTCGTCGTGATCGCCGTTCTTGATGTGGTGATTGCTGGCAGCCAACTCCCGGCGGGCCTCGAATTCGCCCGGCTCACCCCCGACGTCGTGCTGATAACGGCACTGTGGATCATTGGCCTGTTCCTCGTACAACAAGCAAGCCACCGGCTGCCGTGGCAGAAAAGCGGCGACGCACCGGGTGCCACCCCCATACGCGCGGCCACCGAACACATTCCAGCAGCGCCGGAACCACGAACGACAAAACCGAGACCATCAGCACCAGACGGGCAGTGCTGGTCTTCGCCGCAGCCGCCATCGCCACGCTGATCGCCGGCGTCACTCTGGAAACCACCGGTGATGCAGCCTCCGGACAAATCGGCCTATCAGGGGTACTGTTTGGCGCCACCGTGCTCGCCCTGGCAACATCATTGCCGGAGATATCGACAGGGCTGCAGTCGATCAAACAAAACGACGACGACCTCGCGATCAGCGACATCTTCGGCGGGAACGCGTTCCTGCCCGTACTCTTCCTCGTCGCAACCGTGATCTCCGGGAGAGCAGTACTACCCCAAGCCAACGCAAGCGACATCTACCTCACCGCGCTGGCGATCCTCCTCACGCTCGTCTACGCCATCGGCCTGATCTTCAGGCCTGAGAAGCGAATCCTCGGCATGGGCACCGACTCGTTCATTGTGCTCTTGCTCTACATCGTCGGAATCGGTGGGCTGATCGCGATCAGCGCGTCACAACCTTGACGGTCGAGCACGGGACCATCGGAGTGTCAGGTTCTCCCAAACCGGGGTTCGCCCGGGCCGCCGGGTTTGTCTCGAGTTCGGTGTTTCTGGCCTGATACGGCGGGCGGTGAAGGTGCCGTGATGACGACACTAGATGTCGATGAGATGGTCCCTCCCCCCCCCACAGCGGGTCATGATCCGCACGACGCGGCGGGATTCACAACCGCGTTTGGTGAACAGCCCCGCTGCGAAGCCCCCATCCCTGCGGGACCTGCAGTCCCAGATGTGGTGAGCGATCATTGATCGGATTAACCTCACCAAGCCCGTCCGGCGACTGGCCGGCAAGCTAAGAATCCCGGTGGCAGCCTCGGGCTACGAATTCAGTCGATGCCGGATCGCTGGGCGCGCACTGGAGGATCCTCTTACGGTCATCTTCTACACGGAATTCGGAGCTTCAACTACGCCAGCCCACCGAGAAAACGCTGCCTAACGTAGGGAGGTTCAAGGGGTGAACGCACCATCTGGCAGATTTGGAGGATGGTTGTGGTTTTAGATGTGGCGAGGTTTTCGGAGCGGCTGGTCCCGGAGGTGACGGCCAAGTTATGGGATCTGCGGGCGGACGGTTTCCGGGGCGAGAACATCGCTTCACGGATCGGTTGGAAACACACCGCGGTTTTCAAACTCATCGCGGAGCACGGCGGCGTCCGGCCCGCGTCCGCGCAGCCAGGACGGGGATTACGGCTCACGTATGCCGAGCGGGAAGAGATCATGGTCCTCACCGCACAAGGCGTGTCTGCCCGGCGGATCGCTGGACGGCTGGGCCGTTCACCGTCAACGATCAGTCGGGAGCTGAACCGGGGCAAGAACGGGCAATGGGCGTACCGGGCAACGACCGCGCACCGGATCGCGTTCAACAACACCCGTCGACCCAAACCCGCACAGCTGCTCATTCGGGGGCTGCTGCGCGATCGAGTGATCAAAGATCTACGAGACAGGTTCTCGCCCGAGCAAATCGCTGGACGCTTGAGGCGAGAATTTCCCACGGATACGAGCATGCGGGCATC
>NZ_QYRT01000075.1 GCF_004923255.1 Subtercola vilae
TGGGGAACGGTATTCGGCGACGACAACATGGCCGCAGCCGTCATCGACCGCGTCGTCCACCACGGCCGGCTCCTCCAGTTCCGCGGCGAGTCCTACCGCGTGAAGCATGCCCTCATGAAATAGCCCTAACGACCCAAAAAACTGGCCGTTGAGGCCGCCGTGCTCAACTGGCCGGAAACAGTGCCGCACTGGCCGGTTAATTAGCGCTGAAATGGCCGGCTTCAAGTTGACAAAACACACCGGTCGCCTGAATCCAAAGTGCGAAGCAGGAAGGCCCGCGACATCGGCGAGGAGTAGTAGCCAGTGCCGATGGTCGAGCGTTGCGCTGTAGGTCCAAGCCGGGTGCATTACCGATCGCACAACATTGGCAATCGGTTCAGAAGTTCCGTTTACTAAGGCATCAACGCTCGCTCTGTAGTTCATGCCTCTGTCGTCAACAGGCTTCGCTACTGGCCGCAATCGGAAGCGCCCATTAACCCCGCGACCAGACCTAGTCCGGTTCAGCATCTTCAGGTCGCACAAAGTTGCAAGTTGTATGCGTGCCGTCCGGTTGCTCCGACCCGTCATCATGGCAAGCCTCGGCTCAGTGAGTATTGCAGTGTCCCATCCCTCCGGGTCGGCGAGCAATGGCAAAGCGACGCCGGCGAGAGCCACTCGTACGTTGACCTTCCTACCGATCTCCCAGGGATCAGTCACCTCCGGGTGAGGAAGCTCCTGCAGCAGTCCTCCGATTAGTTTGTGGGCAGTGATCGTGTGCGACCGCCGAACTCGTTCCCGATTCTCGTCGTCGCTCGCCGAGAGAGAGGAAGAACTGAGCTCCACCCACTTCATTCCACGCCGAACAAGGTCAGCCCAGAGAAGGTGCGTACTGACAAGCTCAACGAGCGGGGAACGTCCTACGGAAACGGCTGCACCGTTACCTACGGACTCTGACGTCTCATCGAATCCATGCTGCGCATTCCATTCGACTGCACCACGCGGTCGCCAGCCTGTTCCCCGACTCACAAGCCAGGTTCGGATGTCTGTCGGGGGCACTCCGTTGGCAATTCCCTTCACCACTACAGAGGAGGTCACGGACCACGCGGAACCCGTCGCTGCTGCCATCAAGGGACCGAACAGGGGATCGAGCGTGGACAGGGGTACCACGGTGGACTCTGACATGCGGTTCTCTTCTCGTTCTATTTACTATATAGATATTCCATAAAAAACTGTTCCATTTTTTGTTGAACTATCTATATCGAGTATATAGAACCAGAAGACCGATCCGTCATGGCTCGTGAGTACGAGGTGAGCACACCTAGACACCGAGTTGCTTCTGATTGAAGTGTCCAATTGATACGGCATGAACACCGATGTGAATCTGCGTTGCGAGTCCAGTTGCGTCCGACTTGATAGTGAGTGAATACAGGAATTGTTACCGGATGAAGTGCCCCCCGACTGCGTACTGACTACTGGCTTGAGTCGGTGCAACTTGGACTGGTGCCTGGGTGGTGCTGCGGATGGATGCCATCTGGATTCGATGAGTGAGACGGAAGGATGTCCTTCGGAACGGTGCATGCCGTTTCGGGCGGACGTCCAACCGTCGGTGCTGCTGGTCAGTACTGCGCCGCTCTGCTGGGGTGTCCGAGTTGTCGGGGTGGTCTGGAATGAAGTGGGTGGAGCGGGAGGGATTACCTCGAGGTAATCCCTCCTCAAGAGCAACCCCAATAGGCGGATGGATATCCATCTGGATCCCTATTGGGGTTGCTCTTGATCAAGCGGATCCCCATTTCTATGAGGTGGTGCTAGCGGGAACTATTCTATAAAAAGTAGTAACGTTCACTTGAGGAGATGATCTTGACCGACGCGGTGATTGACCCGGCAAAGGGTTTGCCTAAGTTCTTGACTGGCACGCAGATTGATGCTCGGAACTCGACCGGCTTGGCGTGGGTGGTAATCGTTCTTGTCCTGGCGATCGGTGTCCTCAGCATGTGGGCATCCTTCGAGGCGCAGCTCGCAGTGGCTGGATGGGCGAAGCTTGATGGCCCCGCAGCTATTGCCGTGCCGGGAGTAATAGACGGATCCATAGTCGTCTTCTCCGTCGCGGCAGTGATCCAGCGCAGTAGAGGAATGTCGACGCTGATCTCCTGGCTGTTCGTTGGTTTGTATACAGCGATTAGCATGGCCGGCAACTCGATTCACGTCTTGACTGAATCTTCAATCACCGATCAGTCGTCGATGATTCGGGCCGTTGGTGGCTCGTTCGTCGCTGCGATGATGCCAGTGTCGGTGTGGCTCGTCACCCATGTGATGACGCAGCTACTGGTTAAGGTACCCAAGGAGTCGCGTGAGGAAATAGCGGCGCAAATCGCCGCCGAAGATGTTGCCTTCAAAGTGGAGCGAGAGAGCGTCGAGGCTGAGATCCGGGAACAGGCTCGTCGAGCGGAGGAGATGCTGGAACAACAGCAGGAGCATGAGGCTGCCGAAGCTGAATGGGAGGAACTGGTTCGATCTAGCGTTGAGGCTGCCCCTGGCTCGCCGGACCGAATCGCGGTCGAGAAACGAGTTCGGGAAACCCTGGAAGAATTCGACAACAACGCATCGAAAACAGCCGCCTTCCTTCGGATGGAATATCACCGCGTTCGCCACATCAGGAACAAGATCGCAGAGCTGCAGGAGACGACGATATGACCGACGCACCCGGCCTTCCTCGAGAGATCGACTCCGTAGTTGATCGTCTTGCGATGAAGCTCGCCAAAGAGAATGTCCGGAAGAACAAGCTTCCTCCGGAAGAGTTCGACAACCAAGTTCTGTTGGCTCGCATTGAACTTCTGGCATCCCTTGTCAAACCGATGAGCTCAGCGATGCGGAGCGATCTGGTGCGGGCAAGAGAAGAGCCTAAGAACACGCTGGCCGTGCTCGCTAAGCGAACCGGCACCTCGCCGGCTCGAGTATTCAACATGATCAAGGAAGCAGAGGCTGCCGCGGAGAACACTGATCGCGCGGCTGTTCAGAAGAAGGGCCGTGTGATACCGCCAGATGCAGTTGGCATCAGCATCACCGAAGCGGAGCGAAAAACCGGAATGCCGAGGCCAAAAATCTACAGACGGGTGGCGGCGAACCCGACCGCTGACTGGCATTCCACTGTTCCTACGGAAGGTGGCAAGCAGGATTCGGTGATTCGCATCGTGGATCTTGATGGACTGATGAGCTCAAGCTCTGGTCGTCGGGCCCGAGCGAAAAACGAGTCGCGCAAAGAATAGACATCATGAAACGTTACTACTTATAATAGAAACGTAGAGAGAATTAGCGAGCAGCTTTTCTCCGTTTCTTGAAAGGGAACACGTCATGAGTAACAGCAAGGGTTTCGGTCTCGGCTTCGCAGTAGTCAGCTTCGCGGTGATTGTTTTCGCGGCTCCCCCGGTCGCGGCGTTCGCAAGCTCAACGGCGCATGCTTCAAACGCTCAGGGCAATCTGAGCGTTCTGGCACAGCCGCAACAGGTCTCACTCGCAACTGATGGCCTCTACGCGCCTACGATGGAATCATTGACTAGTGACGATTTCGGTCAGGCTGCGCGCCCAGGGGTGGGGGCGGTGCTCTCTTACGTTGTTAATGCAAGTCGGACGCATTACGTGAGTGCTGCAAAGCTCGACGACCAGGTAATGGTCAGTAGCGACGAACACCTCGGCGAGGTGACCTGCGGGTCCTACAACGCCGAATGCCTCGCTCAGGTCACCAGTGATTCTGACCTGGTGGCGGCACCGGCTCAGTGGATCAACTTCTGAGCCATAACAAGCTGGCGAGAGTCGGGACTCGCTAACCCCGAGAAACTTCTGTTTCCTTTCAACTCGGATGCCCCAGAAATACCCTGATCAATTTGCGCCCGGTCAGGGTATTTCCTTTGTCGTCCGCGAGTGTCGAGCTGGCGACAAGCTCGATCTCGACGAACTCGTCTTCTTTGATTCCGGCGCCGACCCCGCCGATGCATCAGACTTGACTCGTTTGCCGCGCCTCGCAGGCTCCTAAATTCTCCCCCGATGATCGGAGTCCCTGCGAGGCGCTCTTTCGTTCTAGCGACGACGACGCAAATAACGGGGTCTCAGACGCTCCCACTTCGATTCTCCGAGCTTTTGAGGGCTCTCGACTACGAGCGTTCGAAGACGTCTCGGCGTCTCTCAGGGCGTCTTGAGCTCGTTCAGCTCGGCAGCTTCGTATAGATCGGAGCGATTGCCTCGAGATTGCCGTAGCCCTGAAGTGATTCCAGACCTGGCTCGGTTTCGATGATGCCGTAATAGACACCCGTTGAGAAGGTGGGGTCCGTGAAGATGGACGTGCAGTCAAAGGTCTCAGTGGTTGCACTCGCTCCCGGCGCGCAGCTGAGGGCCGGCCCTTTGAGTGACCCATCGACCTCTTTGGAGATATACGCCTCGGTCACCCGGCGCTTGACTTCGCCCAGCACGAAGTGAATTGACAGGGAGATGGTGCCGTCGGTGCCGATGGTGGCTGGCTCACTCGCCTTACTTGCGTCCTCGGGAGAGTAGTCGCCGCCTGGGCTCACTGTCGCCTGGGCTGCTTGGTAGGTATCCTGCAGTGTGGTTGGCTTCGCGGTGCTCCACCAGTTGCTTGGTGTCTCTGTGGGCGCAGCGGGCGCACTGCTCGCGTCTGGTGCTTGAGGGGCCGTGCTCGCGCAACCGGCTCCTCCGAGCACCAGAAGTCCGGCGACAAGTGGTGCCACGACGATTCGTTGCCTCATAATCAGTTCCTACTTTCGATAAAGAGAGCTGGCGCTCTACTTCTCTTGTACTCTCGAAAGTGAGGATTCTTTGATCTTTAGGTTTCGTCGCCCTTCTCGCCCAGGCCTATGAGGCCACGAGTTGGATCGGCCGATTCCGTAACCATGTCGCCACGTCGAACCTGGATGAGGTGGCGATCGCAGATCGCAAAGTCCACAAGTAGCCCTTTGATGTCGACGGTGATCATCTCAGCTGCTTTCGCCTTGCATTTCGCGACGAGGCACTCCTGCAAGTCTTCGCTAGTCACGAACGAGCTCAGCGCGATCTACTCGGTAACTCAACATCTGCCAGCCCTCGGGAACCTGGGCTGTCACCTGGTCTCGGACGGATTCGTAGCCTGATCCGGTCGCCTGCAATTGGCGCACATCTTCTCCGCTGCGAATGGTGAGAGTCACGTCCATGATTGGGTTCCTTCCGGTGCGCTGTGAAATCTAGCGCGCGTCGTTACGACGGTAACTCTTCATCGAGCTACTATCGGGCAGCTCACGAAACGGAATAATGGAACTCGATGACTGATTACCGCATAGCTGACTTGAACGTGACCGATTTTGCCACCAAATGGCTCGGCCATCTCGATGGAGATAACGCATCAGCCAGAGGGCTCCTCGACCACGTTGCCGAAGGATACGACTACGGCGCTCACTTTATGATGGCTAACATTGGCTCTCAGTCGACTAGCCCTAACGCGAGTGACGATGAGCTGATCCTCTATGCCGCCCTCGCAGTGTTTCAAAATAGTGGTTTCCCTGGACGCAGCCAATGGGATGGCCCCACGAACCACCTGATCTCTGCATTCGCATACGCGGATCAGCTGGGTCGAATGGGAGCGGCCCTAAACCTCCTCGAATCGCTGGTGGTTCGCGTCCGCCGAGAACCCGAGCCCCAGTTCCAAGAATTGTTGTCGAACTCTCTTGGCCATGACGCTGCGAAAATAGCTGCACATGACATGGACATGGCACAGATTCTTTCGCGAGATATTCGAGCCGCGCGTCTGCTTGAGCCAAGCCTCTCGCTCGATGACCTTCTATTGGCCTACCCC
>NZ_QYRT01000076.1 GCF_004923255.1 Subtercola vilae
TGCGAGCAATAAGGCCGCCCAAACCAGTGGATTCTTCAGATTCGCATTCCACCCCTTGAGCGCGGGAATCTCCGGTTGAGTGGTGCGTTTGTCGTTCGTGGTCATCAAGCCCCCAGGGACGGTGAATGGGTCTGCTGCACGAGTAGGTGACACGTCAAACTGTCACCTACTCGTGCAGCAGACCCGTCCTATCTTGAATCCCGCTGTCGAACTCAACCCTCAACCTTGCTCGTGACCCACGCCCTCGTCCACTTTCCACGCATGGCCTTGCCCCCGGATGGTGGACACCTCACAAGAGAGAATGTTCATCATGGCAAGATCCCGTCGGGAGTTCACTCCTGAGTACAAAGACGAGGCTGTAAAGCTCGTCCTCACCACAGGTAGGGCCGTCGCAACCGTCGCCCGTGAGCTCGGTATCAACGAGGCCACTTTGGGTCGTTGGGTGAGCGCGTTCAGGGTCCGCAACGAGACCGGACAGACCGAAGTCACCGAGTCTGAGCGGGCCGAGCTGCTACGGCTGCGCAAAGAAGTCGCGGACCTGAAACTCGATCGGGCGTTCCTAAAAAAAGCGTCCATCTTCTTCGCCCAGGAAGCATCGGATACGAACGGCAAGCGTTCGAATTGATGCGGGCGGAGAGGACCAACTTCAGTGTTGTGCGCATGGTGCGTCTGCTCGCGGTTTCCCGGTCGGGCTACTACGCCTGGATCGACCGGGAGCCGTCCCGGCAGCTGTCCGGCGGGTGCATATCGAGCGGAAAGTCGCGTTCTTCCACGGCGACTCCGACGAGGCCTACGGGGCCCCACGGATCCTCGCCGACCTGCGCGCGGACGGGGAGATAATCTCCCGCAAAACCGTCGCCAGCACCATGAAACGCCTGGGATTGGCGGGAATCTGCCCGAAGAAATGGAAGACGACCACCATCGTCGACCACGAAGACGCCTACCCCGTCGATGCCGTGAAACGGCAGTGGGACACGGGCACGCTGAACCAGGTTTGGGTCGGCGACATCACCTATCTCAGAACGTGGGAAGGATGGGTTTACCTCGCCACCGTCATCGACGCCCACAGCCGCAGGGTCATCGGCTGGGCGATCGCCGAGCACATGCGCACCGATCTGATCCAAGATGCCCTGCAAATGGCACTCGTTTTGCGGGGCGATAGGCCCGCCTCGGTCATATTTCACTCGGACCGAGGCACCCAATATGCTTCGGCTCAGATCACCGAGTTCGCTGCCATGAATGGCATCACCCGGTCGATGGGTTACACCGGTATTTGCTGGGACAATGCCATGGCCGAAAGCTTCTTCGCGACCCTGAAAACAGAGTTCTACTACCGCCGAGTTTGGCCCACCCGGGCCCGTGCGATCCGGGAAGTGTCGGCGTGGATTGAGGACCGCTACAACCGGCACCGAAGGCACTCCTCGATCGGGCATGTCAGCCCAGTGGACTTCGAGATGCAATACTCATCCCAGGCCGCAGAGATCCAACTCGCCGCTTAACCCGTGTCCACTCTCCGGGGTCAAGCCCAGCATGCACTGCGTGGTCTACATCGTCGATAGCCGCTTCCTCGAAACCTTCGCCACGACATAACCCCAACCACCAACGCCAGTTAGGGAAGCCTCATCATGGGAACCATCTTCAGTATCCTTCACGTCGTGGCCACCGTCTTCATCGTCGGCCCCCTCGCGATCATGCCGATGACCGCGCTTCGTACACTCCGAACCGGAGACACCGCACGGGCCGCGACCGCCGCGAAGAGCCTCCGCCTCTTCAGCTACCTGTCACTGATTGTCGTAATCACCGGATTCGGTGTCATGGGGATGTCCGACCCCAAGTACAACCTGACCATCACGACACCCTGGGTGCTCGCATCCCTGATTTTTTACGCCGTCGCACTCTTGACAACCCTCATTGTCACTGTGCCTGCACTTCAGCACGCCGACCGCGGTGCGCTCACATCTGCCTACGCGCGCACAGCAGTAAGTTCCGGCCTTGCCGCTTTCTGCCTCACCGCCGTAGTCGTCTTGATGGTCTGGAAACCCTGAACACTTCCGAGGCCTGAGGAGGATCTGTAATATTTTCGGTTTCACCCTGCCCACTTGAAAAAAACCACGCAAATCGGTTGGTCGTGGCCGACGGTTGGGGCGGGCGAAGTAATTGCGATGTGCGGTGGGTCGGCTGGTCAGGTTCCTGGCAGCCAGATGGTCACGCGTATTCTTTCGTCTGGAAGGTGTAGCACTTCGTAGCGGCGAGCGATAATTTCGCCGCCTTGCGTGCGGAGGTGCTTGATCGATGTGCGCCGTCGTTCGACGATGTGCTCGTCCCACCACATGCTGAACAGTGGGCTTCGTTCGCGCAGCTCGGTGACGAGCGCGTCGAGCTCGGGATCGTGGAGGTTATCCGCGTTAGCGGCGCGGAGGTGGGCAACGGCCCCTCGAGCGATTTCTTCCCATTCGACAAATATTTCGCGCGCTCGGTCTTCGGTCATCAGGTAACGGCAGGTATTCCTCGCTCCGGCTGGGAGAGCGGCGAAGCCGTCGTAGAGCGCTAGCCCTTCTGGGTTCGCAGCGAGCATATTGCTCAGCCGGTCAAGCGCGTACGCGGGGTTCGGTCGGACGGCGTCAACCAGGGTCGCCATGCGTTGGGCGAGTTCAATGTTGTCGCTGCGCCCGCTCCGAGATGACGGGACCGTGAAGCGGAGGCGGTAGAGATGCTCTGCTGCGTCAGCGGTCAGGTGGAGTACTCGGGCGAGTGCGTCCAGCACCGCGTCGCTGGGGTGGGCCTCGCGGCCTTGCTCGAGGCGGGTGTAGTAGTCGACGCTGATTCCAGAGGCAGCCGCTACTTCTTCACGGCGCAGCCCGGCAACACGTCGGCGGTTCGCGCCGCTGCCTGTGGGAGGTTCTAGCCCAGTGTCGGCGCGCCGGGCGCGAAGGAACTCACCAAGCTCATTCGACAAGTCGACCTCCTCGGAATCCTGAACCGCCGACTGGGTGCGGCACTCCTAGGAAGATTACGGCCTTCCGCCTCGGGCACCAGGTCACGAAGCTGGGGTGGCGCCTGTCCGAAGGTTTGAAGGAGTATCAAATGACGATCTACACGCATGGTTACCACGAGTCCGTTCTGCGGTCACACCGCTCGCGCACCGCAGCGAACTCCGCCGCGTATCTCCTCCCGCTGCTGAAGCCCACGGACCGACTCCTCGACATCGGCGCCGGGGCAGGCACAATAACGGCCGACCTTGCCGAACTGGTCGGGAACGTCACCGCGACCGAGATAGGCCCCGATGAGCTCGATCTCACCCGGCGGACAATCACCGAACGCGGACTGACGAACGTCGACTTCCGCATCGCCGACATCCACAGCCTCGACTTTGACGACGATACGTTCGACGTCGTACACGCACATCAAGTTCTGCAGCACATAGCCGACCCCGTGAAAGCGCTGCGCGAGATGGTGCGAGTGACAAAACCCGGAGGCATCGTCGCAGTGCGCGACAGCGACTACGCCGGCTTCTGCTGGTGGCCACAACTCCCGACGCTAGACATCTGGCTCGACCTCTATCGCAAGGCTGCACGCGCCAACGGCGGCGAACCAGACGCCGGACGCCGCTTGCTCTCATGGGCGCACGCCGCCGGTTTGGAAGAGGTCACCGCCACCTCAAGCACCTGGTGCTACGCCGCGCCGGCCGAGCGAGCGTGGTGGGGAGGAATGTGGGCCGACCGCATCCTCAACTCCGCGATCGCACACCAACTCATCGACACCAACCTTGCGACGCACGCTGATCTCCAGCAGATCAGCGACGCGTGGAAAGCGTGGGCCGAAGACGAAGATGGCTGGATCTCCATCCTCCACGGCGAGATCCTCTACCACGTGAGTTCTCCCACCGAATGATCACGGCTGGCGGCCCCGGCCCATCCGTGTGGACTTTGCTGCTCTTTGGCGGCGTTCTGTGACCGCTAAATGGCGTGTCGATACGTACGGTAACCATCCTCTACCGCGGCAGGCCCTCGATTGCGTAGTGCCGTTCTATCCCGGCAGTGACGCGACCCCATTCACTGTCCGCGACTCGCGTCTGGTGAAGTTCGAAAACGCGTTGATCCGTAAAGCTCTCCTCGACCGACCAAATCAAGGGATCTTCAGTTGGGGTAACCCGGAATGAGACGCATCCGGGCTCGGCCCGAGTGCGCTGAACGTGCTCGGGCAAGTGACGTCTCACGATCAGCGCATCCTCGCCGGTCTTGCAGACGAGCTCACCAGTGAGATGTATCTCGCTCATTCATCCACCCTACGGCTCACCACACCGTGCGGAAAACAATCCTCTACCGGGCAGCAATGAAGCATTAACTCATACCGTGGGCGGCCCTGGCGTTAGCTCAGGTTTTTGGTCGGGCCCAGATAGGAAATATCCCAAAAAAGTGACGCCCTCGGAGGTTGCATCGAACCGGTCGATCAGAACGGCGGCTGGCTCGTAGAACACGTCGCCCGCGTGCAAAACCGTCTCCAGGCCTCCATCGACCTGGAAGACGACTGAACCAACCTCAATCGCACCGAACACGGGACCGTTGTGGTGGTGCGGGCCGCCTGCCACGTTTGGCTGTAACGTGATTCGCTTCACCTGCACGCTGGCAAGGATCTGTTCGGAGAGCGATTCCTCAAGAAGGGTTACGCGCGTAACTGGTTCGGCCATGTACTGATTCTGCCAGCCGCTAGCTATCCGGCCACGCGCCCGTAAGCCGGTCCCCCACCGCATGTGCAGGTCGCCTCGGAAAACTAATGATTTTCAAGGCACCCGACCTGGCCGAGTCTTACCAGGCGTGTGCCTTGCATATCGAGGTAGCTTGCCTATCTCGGTAAGTCGTCTCATAGCCCCCGTGTCTTGCCGCCTCATTTTGGGGTTCCTGAGGCGCGATCGCGGGAGCGCGAACGGCCTTGAGCTGGAAACTTGAGGCCCGTCACGGGTGCTCACCTCCCCGATCCCTCCTGCCAGGCAGGTGGAGGGCGAAGCAGCTTGCCTGCGCTTAGGCGGCGCGAGAAGTGGAATACCCGATCGAGGCGACCGCAGCTCCTAATGAGTCGAAGTAGTTGCGCTCGGCTGGTTTATCCAATTCGAGCAACTCGAATATTCCGAATCGAGATTCGACATAAGCCACCACCCCGACCCCCTCGTTCTTCGCCAGGGCAGCATCCGAGACAAGCCACTCGCTGCTCGACAAAGGAGTGACTTCCAGTGGTTCGGAGGGGGAGGTGATCGCGATCATTCCGGGTTCTTCCTGTTCGATTTAGGCCATCAGACATCAGCGGGGTTAGCGCTTCCAATCTGAACACCTTTCGCTCATCTTGTGGAGGGGATTGCGGTCGGGCTATGGCTGTGGCACACGTCCGAAACATCAAACGTGGCGCACCGCGGGATGCGCACGGACAGACTCATGCACTGGTTGGGTCGGCTCCCCTGGTGGGCGAGGAGCGCTCAACCCAGTACTGGCGTTGGGAGGATTCGACCGCCGTCCCCCACACACACGCACGCCCGGCTCCCCGTCACCCCGGTGACGCTACTCCGAAGTCGAGTTCGGCGATACGAACTCCACTGCTCCGGACGCATGGATCAGCACCCCGAGCCTGATCGTGCAGTCTCATCAAAGAATCCTTAAACGAGAACAGCGGACACCACCTCGCAGCCTCGAGCATTCCACGGATTCCCGCGCCGCCCCCTGTCTCAACAATGTGTCTCACACTGATATTCTCAAGATCACGTGGAACACGCCTTTGA
>NZ_QYRT01000077.1 GCF_004923255.1 Subtercola vilae
GCTGACGCTCGCCATCGATCGGCCTGATCTCCGAAGAAGTACTGTGTGCCATCTCGCCGACCGACAGGTCAGAAGCCGAAGGAGTGGGCGACCGAGGCGACAGCGTCTTTGGGGCTGAAGGAGATGTCTTGCGAGAAGCCGCCACCGAGGCCGAATGCCACGCCGGCGTCGATCTTGAGGTGCACGTCGTTCCAGGTGGCCTGGCCGTCGAAGTTGGCGTGCGCACCGATGCCGGCGTACGCCTCGTAGCCGATCTTGTCGGTGACGCCTCCCACGCTGAGGGTTCCGTCGACCCCGCCTTTCAGGCCGGCGAACGCTTCGCCGCCCGCGTTCACACCCATGCCCTCGGGGCCGATGGTACCGCCCGCGTTGCCGTTCAGCGCGGCGCCGGCCAGCTCCTTCACGTCGAGGCCGACGCTGCTCTGGCCGACCTTCAGCGAGCCTGAGGCGTTCTGTTCGAAGCCGGCCATGCCGTCGGCTTTCGCGCCCGCCGTGTACTGGCCGTTGCTGTCGACGCCGGCGTGCGCGGTGGTGTCGCCTTTCGCGCCGAGAAACTGCTGCACAGACCCCGTGCCAGTGAGGTCGCCGTTTCTGAAGTTGCCGTGCAGCTCTTCGTTGGCGCCCCAGCCCCAGCCCGCCTTGGCGGTGTGCTCGGCCGCGCCGTTCGGGCCGTAGACGGTGTTCGCGTCGGCTGAGCCACCGTTTCGAATCGTGACCGATCCGCCGCCGAGCGCTCCGTTGCCTTCGACCCTGCCGTGCTCGCCGAACGCGACGGTGCCGGGGGTAAGTCCGTCGGGGCCGATGCCCGGTTTGCCGGTGATCGAGAAGGGCACGACCCCGCCGCCGGGAAGCGTGACGGTTCCGTGCGCTCCGGATGCCCCGCCGCCGCCCGAGCCGCCCGCCCCGCCGGCTCCGGATGCCCCGCCGCCGCCCGAGCGCGCCGAGTCAGTCGACGCGGCGTTCTGCTCGTCGGCGTTCTTCGCGAGCCCCGTGCTGCCAAGCTGCAGGGCGCGCGCGGCTCGGTCGAGGGTTCTGGTGTGCGAACCATTCCAGGCGGCACGGAACTGCTGGGCATCCGGACCCTGCCAGGCCTGCGCCTGATTCACGTGGGAGGTCAGCGTGGAGGTGACGCGGTTGAGCTCGGCCGCTGCCTGGTCGAACTGCTTCGAAAGCTGGCGGAGCGCCTCGACGTCTGCCCCGTAGAACCCTCCGGCCACGGCCGACCCCCTCAGTGTGGTGCTGCCCTTCGGCGGAAAAGAAAGAGGGGCCCCCGAAAGGGCCCCTCGCGACGCGAATTACGCGTTCGACGTGGCTTCCTGGTCGGCCGCGTTCTTGGCCGATTTCTGCGATGCGTCTTCGAGAGCCGAGATGACCTGCTTCAGCGCGGCGGTGTGGGTGGTGTTCCACTCGCTGCGGAAGCCTTCAGCGTCGGGGCCCGTCCACTGCACGTTCTGCAGGGCGCTGGTGAGCGTGGTCAGAATCTGCTGAACCTGCTGCGACTGGGTGTTGAGCTGCTTGCTGAGTGAGCGAACCTGCTCGACGTCGAGACCCCATACGGCCATTGTGCTCTCCTTTGTTCACGCGACCCGGGAGATCCGGTTTCGCTACATTCTCGTGAGGTTTCTCTCACGTTTCAACAGTATGGGCGCGGGGGCTTCTGGTCGATGGGGAGAACTCCCCATTAGCCCCATCGACTCCCTCAGCCGTACGGCTGCGCCAGCTGAACCTTTGTGACGCGGCCCTGTTGCACGACGAACCCACGGCCGGGCGGAAACTCTGCGCGCTTGAAGCGACCGAGCGAGGTGCCGAGCAGGCTGTCACCGTCGAGCTCGCCGGGAACGAGCAGCAGCCCGCGCTTCGAGTTCTTGAACGGGCCGGCCAACGTCCACGCCTGCGACCAGGTGGAGGTCTCGCTCTCGCCGATGACGAAAACGTCGTCGCGGAGCGCGCGTTTCACGAGCCGGTCGACGTCGTTTTCGAGCGGAGAACCGTTCAGTTCCCCGATGTTCTCGATGAACAGTACGAAGTCGTCGGCCGTGAGCGTGCCCGCGTCGAGCTGGTTGTGCACGTCGTCGACGAACGCAGCGAGCTCGGCCGGCTCTGACAGAGTGAGGGCCCAGAGAGGTAGCGGGGTCAGCGTGGTGCGTCGCGGTGAGATGTGCACGAGCTTCGTGCCGGGCCTGGTTCGATGAAGTGCCGTGGCCAGCGTGGCGAGCGCGGTCGAACGGCCGCTGCCCGTCGACCCGGCCACGAGAAAGGCGCCCCGGGTAGCCACGCCGAACGGCGCGAGGTCTTCGTCGCGGAGCCCCAGCGTCGGCACGCCACCGGCCGCCGTCGCCGGCAGCTGCGACAGTGCGATGGCTTCGGGCAGCCGCCTGATCGGTAGTGCGGGCACGACACCCTGGCGACGCATCGACTCAGCGAGTTTCGTTATCTCGCGGGCCTGGATGGCCGTGTTCGAGTCGCCCCCGAGCACCGCTATCTGCACCTCGTTGCCGCCCATCAGCCCACGCCCGGGAGGCGACACCGCACTGAGTGCGTCTTTCGGCGCATTCACGAGCGAGTAGTCATCGTCGCTGGCCATACGCAGCACGATGCGGCGCTGGATGGTCGAACCGATCGAAGCCGGAACCGCGTTCGGCCGGTCTCCCGTGACCACGATGTGTACGCCCACCTGGCGGCCGTCGGTGGCGATCTGCGAGAACACGGTGAACCAGGCGGAGTGTCCGCCGAATTCGTACTGTTCGCGAAAGGCTCCGATGCCGTCGATGAGCACCAGGATGCGCGGTTCGAGGGGGGCCTCGGCCATGCGGCGGTATTCGCCGATGCTGCCTGCTCGCACGGCCGAGTAGCGGGCGGAACGATCATCCACCAGGTCACGCAGCATGCGCAGCAACCGAATGACACGTTCGTGGTCGTCGCCGGAGATGATGGCGCCCACGTGCGGCAGTTCTTCGAGCATGCTGAGGCCGGCAGAGCCGAAATCGACGCCGTAGACGTGCACTGGGCCGCCGCGGGGAGTGACGGCCGCGGCCACCGCGATGCTTCGGAGCGTTGCGCTCTTGCCAGACCCGCCCGTGCCGTAGACGGCCATGTTGCCGTCGCGGTCGGGCTCGTAGAAGACGGTCGGCTGGGCCTGGTTCTCTGGCTCGTCGATGACGCCCAGCAGCAGGCGCTCATCGGTGCGCGGGTTCGGCAGCAGCGAGAAGTCGTACACCGGTGCGAGCTCGTCGAGCCACGGTTTGCGAGGGTTCGGGATGCGCGCGACCTCGGCCGCACCGCGAATCGAGGTCACCAGGCGGGTGATATCGTTCGGGCCCTGGTCGGTGAGCGGAGCGGCTTCACCCTCGGGGGCCTCCCACGCAGCGCCCGAGCCGAAGTTCAGTTCGACGATGTCGATGCGCGGGGTGGGCGGTTCGCTCGTCGTGAATCCGCCCGCGTAGCCCGTCTGGAACGACGCGATACGGCCGGGCCCGGTCTTGGCCGCACCCCGCCCGGGAATGGACTGGTCGAAATATGCCGCACTGGGAATACCAAGAATGTCGGTCGAGTCGTCGGCGTCGGCCATGCGGAGCGCGATGCGGAGGTTGGTGTTCGCGCGCAGGTTGTCTTTGATCACGCCGGCGGGCCGCTGGGTGGCCAGAATGAGGTGCAGGCCGAGAGAACGGCCGCGCTGGGCAACGTCGACGACACCGTCGACGAACTCGGGCACCTCGTTCACGAGGGCGGCGAACTCGTCGACCACGATGAGCAGGCTCGGTGGGGTGTCGGGGTCGCCGGTCTTCTCGAGCGAGGCCAGGTCTTTGGCCTTCTTGCGGTTCAGCAGGTGCTCGCGGTAGCGCAGTTCGGCGCGCAACGACGTGAGCGCCCGGCGCACGAGGCGCGGCGAGAGGTCGGTGACGAGCCCCACGGTGTGCGGCAGCGCCACGCAGTCGGCGAAGGCGGCGCCGCCCTTGTAGTCGACGAACAGAAAGGTCGCCCGGTCGGGGCTGTGCGCCGCGGCCATACCGAGCACCCACGACTGCAGAAACTCGCTCTTGCCGGCGCCGGTGGTGCCGCCGACGAGGGCATGCGGGCCCTGGCTGCGGATGTCCAGATAGAACGGTTCAGTACCGGTGTGGCCGACCAGCGCACGAAGGGTTCCTTCGCTGCGGCGACGCACGTGCGGGCCGCCATCGCGACGGCTGATGGAGTTGCTCTCCCGCCAGCGGTCGAGTACAGCATCCGGGGACTCGGCGAGTTCGGGGCCCGCGAGGCTCAGATACGAGACCGACTGCGGGAGATCGGAGGCGTCGTCGATGGGGGCTCCCACGTCGACGACCGGTGCGAGCTGCTTGGCGAAACGGTGCGCGGCGGGGGCGTCGAGGCTTTCGCAGGCGACAGGGTAGGTGTGCTCGCCGAGGCGCACCTGGCCGGCGGTGGCGTTCGCGGGGTCGGCGTCGAGGCTGACGAAGCTGCGGCAGGCGGCGGGCAGTTGTGCGATGGTGGGGGCCGACCAGAGCACGTGGATGTTCGCGTCGGCGCCGCGCTCGACCAAGCGGTTGAGGCGGCCGCGGTCGACCGGTGCGTCGTCTTCGATCACGAGAACGACGGCCGGGGTCAGGGCCGGCAGCTTCTCTTCTCTCTTCGACTTGGGGCCCGGAGTCTCGAGGGCTCCGCGCGGGGAGACGGCGTTGTCGGTGCGCTGGGCCACCAGTTCTTCGAGGCGGGCAAGAAGGGCCAGGCCGCTGCCGGGGTTGTCGGAGAGGTGGTCGCCGGCGAGCGGGCTGTGCGGGGAGGAGGTGTGCGGCAGCCACTGCAGCCACTCCCAGGTGGGGCGCGAGGTGGGCGATACGAGGGCGCAGACGACCAATTCGGCGGGGGAGTGCAGACCAGCGAGCTGCGCGACGATGCCGCGGCTGACGCCCTGACGCGCTTCGGTGGGCCCCGCCACACCGAGGGCGCCAGAGCTTCGGAGGTCGACTACGACGGGCACCCCATCGATACGCGAGAAGCGGTCGGCCACCTCTTCGACCTGCGCCCAGTACTCGGGCAGCGTGTCGTTCGCGGTGGGCAGGCCCACGCGGTCGCGGCTGTGTGCCTGGCCGATTCCGAGCCGCACGGTGAGAAAGGCGTCGTGCTCGGGGCGGTGGGTGAACAGCAGCGGGTCGAGCCGGTGCGCGGCCTCGACGGTGTCGGTGACGGAGGGCGTCTCGCCGAGCCGCACGGCACGCTGGATGCGCTGGCGATCGTGCAGCCGGGTCACGAAGGCGTCGAGCGAGAGCGTGAACTGGCGGATCGCGTCGCGCAGCTGCCGCCGGGTGGTGATCTTGTGGTCGATGTAGGTACCGATCATCAACAGTGGGCTCAGGGCGATGAACACCACGCTCAGCACAGAGTTGGTGAAGATGAAGAGCACCACGCCCATGACGAGTGGGGCGATCAGGGCGATGAGCGGGAAGCGCTGAGGCTGCGGGCGGGTCGGGGGCTGG
>NZ_QYRT01000078.1 GCF_004923255.1 Subtercola vilae
TGGGGGTGGAAAGATTTTTTGGTCAAGGATGGACTCGCGGCCTATCAGGTTGTTGGTGAGGTAATGGCTCACCAAGCCTACGACGGGTAGCCGGCCTGAGAGGGTGACCGGCCACACTGGGACTGAGACACGGCCCAGACTCCTACGGGAGGCAGCAGTGGGGAATATTGCACAATGGGCGAAAGCCTGATGCAGCAACGCCGCGTGAGGGATGACGGCCTTCGGGTTGTAAACCTCTTTTAGTAAGGAAGAAGAACTTCGGTTTGACGGTACTTGCAGAAAAAGCACCGGCTAACTACGTGCCAGCAGCCGCGGTAATACGTAGGGTGCAAGCGTTGTCCGGAATTATTGGGCGTAAAGAGCTCGTAGGCGGTTTGTCGCGTCTGCTGTGAAAACTGGAGGCTCAACCTCCAGCCTGCAGTGGGTACGGGCAGACTAGAGTGCGGTAGGGGAGATTGGAATTCCTGGTGTAGCGGTGGAATGCGCAGATATCAGGAGGAACACCGATGGCGAAGGCAGATCTCTGGGCCGTAACTGACGCTGAGGAGCGAAAGCATGGGGAGCGAACAGGATTAGATACCCTGGTAGTCCATGCCGTAAACGTTGGGAACTAGATGTAGGGGCCATTCCACGGTTTCTGTGTCGCAGCTAACGCATTAAGTTCCCCGCCTGGGGAGTACGGCCGCAAGGCTAAAACTCAAAGGAATTGACGGGGGCCCGCACAAGCGGCGGAGCATGCGGATTAATTCGATGCAACGCGAAGAACCTTACCAAGGCTTGACATATACCGGAAAGCCACAGAAATGTGGGCCCCGCAAGGTCGGTATACAGGTGGTGCATGGTTGTCGTCAGCTCGTGTCGTGAGATGTTGGGTTAAGTCCCGCAACGAGCGCAACCCTCGTTCTATGTTGCCAGCACGTTATGGTGGGAACTCATAGGAGACTGCCGGGGTCAACTCGGAGGAAGGTGGGGATGACGTCAAATCATCATGCCCCTTATGTCTTGGGCTTCACGCATGCTACAATGGCCGGTACAAAGGGCTGCAATACCGTAAGGTGGAGCGAATCCCAAAAAGCCGGTCTCAGTTCGGATTGAGGTCTGCAACTCGACCTCATGAAGTCGGAGTCGCTAGTAATCGCAGATCAGCAACGCTGCGGTGAATACGTTCCCGGGCCTTGTACACACCGCCCGTCAAGTCATGAAAGTCGGTAACACCCGAAGCCGGTGGCCCAACCCCTTGTGGGAGGGAGCTGTCGAAGGTGGGATCGGTGATTAGGACTAAGTCGTAACAAGGTAGCCGTACCGGAAGGTGCGGCTGGATCACCTCCTTTCTAAGGAGCACGTTTCATCTCTCGTCTGTATACAGCGGGGTCGGATGGACAGTCATTTCAACGCCAGTTAGGTGTTGGTGGCGCTCATGGGTGGAACATTTGACATTCGCGTAGTGCATCAGGTTCTGTCAGTACGGCTGGTTCTTCGGGGCTGGTTTGGAAGAGAGGGTTTGGTGTGGCCGTGTTGTGCACGCTGTTGGGTCCTGAGGGACCGGGCAGCTTCTTCGTCGTCACGGGCTTTTGGTCTGTGGGGGTGTGGGGGTTGGCTGTAACTTGTTTTGGACCTTATTTCGGTCAGGGGCTTTTGGGTCTTTGGTTGTGTGGGGTACCGCCCGTATTTTGAGAACTACACAGTGGACGCGAGCATCTTCAGTCGCAAATTTTGGCTCCTTTTGGGGTCTGTTTGTGGACTGATAATCAATGTTCGTCTGATTTATTTCAGGCATACATTGGTCTTTGTTGTGTGATTTTGTTGTATGAAGTTTTTAAGAGCAAACGGTGAATGCCTTGGCATCTGGAGCCGAAGAAGGACGTATAAATCTGCGATAAGCCTCGGGGAGCTGATAATAGAGCTGTGATCCGAGGGTCTCCGAATGGGGAAACCCCGCCAGGCCCGTGAGGTGACCTGGTGACTCCCGCTTGAATATATAGGGCGGGTAGAGGGAACGAGGGGAAGTGAAACATCTCAGTACCCTCAGGAAGAGAAAACAACATGTGATTCCGTGAGTAGTGGCGAGCGAAACCGGAACAGGCTAAACCGATCATGTGTGATAGCCGGCAGGCGTTGCATGGTCGGGGTTGTGGGACTTGTCTGCAGTTACTGCCGTACTGTGAGGATTACAGCGTCATATAGATGAATGGGATTGAAAGCCCAGCCGTAGTAGGTGCCAGCCCTGTAGTCGAAATGTGGTAATGGTCTGATGAGTATCCCAAGTATCGCGGGGCCCGAGAAATCCCGCGTGAATCTGTCAGGACCACCTGATAAGCCTAAATACTCCCAGATGACCGATAGTGAACAAGTACCGTGAGGGAAAGGTGAAAAGTACCCCGGGAGGGGAGTGAAATAGTACCTGAAACCGTTTGCTTACAAGCCGTCGGAGCGCCCTTTGTTGGTGTGACGGCGTGCCTTTTGAAGAATGAGCCTGCGAGTTAGTGATCAGTGGCGAGCTTAACCCGTGAGGGGAATGCGTAGCGAAAGCGAGTTCGAATAGAGCGTTTGAGTCGCTGGTTCTAGACCCGAAGCGAAGTGATCTATCCATGGCCAGGTTGAAGCGACGGTAAGACGTCGTGGAGGACCGAACCCACTTCAGTTGAAAATGGAGGGGATGAGCTGTGGATAGGGGTGAAAGGCCAATCAAACTTCGTGATAGCTGGTTCTCTCCGAAATGCATTTAGGTGCAGCGTTGCGTGTTTCTTGCCGGAGGTAGAGCTACTGGATAGCCGATGGGCCCTAAAAGGTTACTGACGTTAGCCAAACTCCGAATGCCGGTAAGTGAGAGCGCAGCAGTGAGACGGTGGGGGATAAGCTTCATCGTCGAGAGGGAAACAACCCAGACCACCATCTAAGGTCCCTAAGCGCGTGCTAAGTGGGAAAGGATGTGGAGTTGCATAGACAACCAGGAGGTTGGCTTAGAAGCAGCCACCCTTGAAAGAGTGCGTAATAGCTCACTGGTCAAGTGATTCCGCGCCGACAATGTAACGGGGCTCAAGCACGCCACCGAAGTTGTGGCATTTATATTTTTGGCAGGCCTTCGTGGTCCAGCCGTATGGATGGGTAGGAGAGCGTCGTGTGGCCAGTGAAGCGGCGGTGTAAACCAGCCGTGGAGGCCACACGAGTGAGAATGCAGGCATGAGTAGCGAAAGACGGGTGAGAAACCCGTCCTCCGAAAGATCAAGGTTTCCAGGGCCAGGCTAATCCGCCCTGGGTAAGTCGGGACCTAAGGCGAGGCCGACAGGCGTAGTCGATGGACAACGGGTCGATATTCCCGTACCGCAGAAGAACCGTCCAAGCTAATCCACTGATGCTAAACGTCTGAATCCTTCTTACCGGACCCTTCGGGGCGAGGGGGTTGGCCTAGCACGTGACCCTATGGTGGTGCGGTTAGCGTATTAACAGGTGTGACGCAGGAACGTAGCTGAGCCGGGCGATGGTTGTCCCGGTCTAAGAATGTAGGCCGAGGGGTAGGCAAATCCGCCCCTCATTGAAGGCTGAGACTCGATGGGTACCCTTTGTTGGGGAAATCAGTGATCGTCTGCTGCCAAGAAAAGCATCGGCGCGAGGTTCCATGTGCCCGTACCCCAAACCGACTCAGGTGATCAGGTAGAGAATACTAAGGAGATCGAGAGAATCGTGGTTAAGGAACTCGGCAAAATGCCCCCGTAACTTCGGGAGAAGGGGGGCCCGAGCTGTGAACGGATTTACTCCGGGAGCGGTGCAGGGCCGCAGAGACCAGTGGGAAGCGACTGTTTACTAAAAACACAGGTCCGTGCCAAGTCGCAAGACGATGTATACGGACTGACGCCTGCCCGGTGCTGGAAGGTTAAGAGGAAGAGTTAGCCGCAAGGCGAAGCCCAGAATTTAAGCCCCAGTAAACGGCGGTGGTAACTATAACCATCCTAAGGTAGCGAAATTCCTTGTCGGGTAAGTTCCGACCTGCACGAATGGCGTAACGACTTCCCAGCTGTCTCAACCGCGAACTCGGCGAAATTGCACTACGAGTAAAGATGCTCGTTACGCGCAGAAGGACGGAAAGACCCCGTGACCTTTACTATAGCTTTGTATTGGTGTTCGGTGTGGCTTGTGTAGGATAGGTGGGAGACTGTGAAGCGGGCACGCTAGTGCTGGTGGAGTCATTGTTGAAATACCACTCTGGTCACTCTGGATATCTAACTACGAACCGTAATCCGGTTCTGGGACAGTGCATGGTGGGTAGTTTAACTGGGGCGGTTGCCTCCTAAAGAGTAACGGAGGCGCCCAAAGGTTCCCTCAACCTGGTTGGCAATCAGGTGGCGAGTGTAAGTGCACAAGGGAGCTTGACTGTGAGACTGACAAGTCGAGCAGGGACGAAAGTCGGGACTAGTGATCCGGCAGTGGCTTGTGGAAGCGCTGTCGCTCAACGGATAAAAGGTACCTCGGGGATAACAGGCTGATCTTGCCCAAGAGTCCATATCGACGGCATGGTTTGGCACCTCGATGTCGGCTCGTCGCATCCTGGGGCTGGAGTAGGTCCCAAGGGTTGGGCTGTTCGCCCATTAAAGCGGTACGCGAGCTGGGTTTAGAACGTCGTGAGACAGTTCGGTCCCTATCCTCTGCGCGCGCAGGAAATTTGAGGAGAGCTATCCCTAGTACGAGAGGACCGGGATGGACGAACCTCTGGTGTGTCAGTTGTACTGCCAAGTGCACCGCTGATTAGCTACGTTCGGAACGGATAACCGCTGAAAGCATCTAAGCGGGAAGCCGGCTTCGAGATGAGATTTCCATACCACTTCGGTGGTGAGAGGCTCCCAGGAGACTACTGGGTTGATAGGCAGGATGTGGAAGCACCAACTAACGAGGTGTGGAGCTGACCTGTACTAATAAGCCGATAACTTCATCAACACCACCCCACCCACCCTCACGGGTTGGTGGAAGGTCAACTCTTTGCGCAACAAAAACACTCGCGTCCACTCTGTGGTTCCCGACATACGGTCGGGTCACAACTGAAAATGATCGAAGCTAAACCCTTCGGAACATGCAGACACACCCACCAGGGATGTCCCTAATGTTTCGGCGGCCATAGCGCGAGGGAAACGCCCGGTAACATTCCGAACCCGGAAGCTAAGACTCGCAGCGCCGATGGTACTGCAAGGGAGACCTTGTGGGAGAGTAGGACACCGCCGGAC
>NZ_QYRT01000079.1 GCF_004923255.1 Subtercola vilae
GGGAATGCTGATGATCAGCGAGCCCCAAATACTCACCCCTTCGCGATTCTCAATGTGGTGTCGAGAACAGACAATCCCGCAGGATCAAATTATCCACGCATTGAGTGGGGCTAGATCTAATCCGCTGTAGGCCTAGGGGTCGGCTCACGATTCGGCAAAATGCCCCGTGGGCGGATTCAGGTGGTGTGAGACACGTTGCGTCGGGTTCGTCGCTGCATCGCGTCGCTGCAGTTCTTTCTGGATGACGAGTGCTCGTTGCGCTAATGCGCTGGGCGGCATCCGCTGAACAGAGCCGAGCGTTCGTACGGGATTGCGATCGCGGCGGCCCAGATGGACTGAGTCGGTAGGAAGCGCCGCGCAGGACGTCGGTGGGTGCGAGGATCATGGCCTTAGCGGCGGCGTGGTGACTCGTTCACGGTTTGCACCGGCCGTAATCTACGTGGGTGATCGGAATTTTCCCCAGCCGCCCCGCAGCTCGCATTTGGCATGCGCTCACAGCGGTGATGGTCGTTCTTGCCGTGGGAACTCAGCTTCTTCTGGTCATCGGGAATGTCAACATCGGTTTCGGTCCCTCGAACGCTCCGCTCGGGCAGCGACTGTTCGAGTTCTTCAGTTACTTCACGGTGGAATCGAACATTTTCGTTGGCATCGCCGCGGTGATGCTCGCGGTACGCCCCGACCGTGACGGAGCTTTCTTGCGTGTGCTGCGGATTGGTTCGATGTTTGGCATCACCGTCACCCTCATCCTGTACCACTTCATCCTCGCGCCTCTGGCTGCGTTCACCGGGATCGCAGCGGTGTCGAACGTCGGCCTTCACTACGTCGTTCCTGGGTTTGCGATCCTCGGCTGGGTGCTCTTCGGACCCCACCCGCGGATAACGTGGAAGGCGCTGCTGCTCGCGGGGATCTGGCCGTTAGCGTTTATTGTCCTCACCGTGGTGCAGGGTGCGATCACCGGGTTCTACCCGTACCCGTTCGTCAACGTCACCAAGATCGGGTTCGCGCAGGTAGCAGCGAATGGTCTGGGCGTAATCGTTCTCCTACTCGCCGTTGGGGCGCTCTACAAACTCCTCGACTGGCTAATCAGCCGGCAGCGGCCCGGCGCACTCTCCTAGCGTCCTCCCGCACGGGACGGCGCCACCGCCGGCGCGGGAACTCTGAATATTCGCGGCTCTGGGGGCCAGCAGTATTGCCGTCGGGGGCCACAGCATCAGCGAGAGCTTTGCAGGCTTAGCGGCCAGTTTTTTGTGCGCCGGTTCGCGGTCGGGGCATCGCGTGCACGGCTGACGGGCGGCGTCTGCACGAGGGCCGGGTAAGAGCTGCCGCACGCAGGCGTTGCCTGCGCTTGCCCTTGGCAGTGTCGGTCTTCAGTCGACGCGAGCACGACGACGAGAACGCTGAAAGTCGCTGGCCGGAGGGACCCTCCAGGGGTGGCTCCGAGCTGGAATATTCGGTGGCGCTCAACGAAAATATCTGCGGCCCCCGAGCACAATATTGGGTGGCTCCCAAGCGAGCAAATACTCAGCCAAGCTCCGCATTCTCAAACGCCCCCTTGTAGCCGCTGGCGTAACGGCAGGAGCATCGTCCTTGCAATGGCAGACGCAAGCTGCAAATCTTAGGAACGCTGTGTTGAAATACGGCGACAAGGGATGACGATGGTTACAAAAGATAAGTTCACGACAGTTTCAGTAATATTCGGAATTATTCTTGGCGCAACCGTCGGACTACTTTTCCAAATTACGCTGATTTTATTCGCGGGAAATTTCAGTCTCTCACGTGCCGTTTTTAGTCTGTCTCTCTTGTTTTTCACTGTTCCGGCGGGAATCTTCATAGGTCTCTGTACCGGCCTCACGGTAGCTTTGACATCTCGGTTCAGCCGGGTGCTGCATAGCCGAACAAGACTGATAATTGTTGGCAGTACTGCTCTCCTTACAACTACCCTCCTAACTTTCGGGATCGGTTCCGGACTGTCCATTAGTCCCCCTCCGTTTTGGTCGTGTTTTGTATTTGGGTGCATTGCTGCAATTGGGTTTGTCCTTCTACGTTTCGTAAAGTCGGGAAGAAGCCCAGTCGACTCGGGTGAGATCGTTAATCCCTAAACAACCCTTCTGCTCGAATGAGCAGAAGCAAACGAGGGGATCTACGTTGTGACAACTCGTGATGGTGTCTACGTAGGTCAATCCAACAACATCGACAGGCGTCTGCAGGAACACGTGAATAGAGGGAAATTTACTGCCGAGGACATAGCTGGCGCAGAACGATTTGGGGTACCGGGCGGGAAGACAGCTCGCGAAATTGCGGAGCAGCTGAAGGTGGATAGTCTGGGCGGCAAGGGCCAACTCCTTAATGTGGTGAATCCCATAGGGGACTCACGGCTGGATTTGATGCCAGAGGGATACTAGAGGGTGGGAGGTGGTAGGTAAAGCATGAAACGACAACTGCCAGAGTTCGCTAACGAGTACTTTTCAATCGACAACTACGGATTGGAGGGTCGAACGCTCATCGTCTCGGGCAGTTGGGACAGACACATCGAGTCGGCGCTTCAGGAGTTCGATGTCGACAGTGTCGCTCTGAACTATGCCCTTGGATACAACGAACGCAACTTGGACTTTCTGCATGCCGGGTTGAATATCCGGAAGTTGTTCATATTGTCTCGTACGACCGAGGACCTGTCTCCGGTCTATCGCTTAGCCTCCTCGCTTGAGCACTTGAGCGTGGAAGTCTCGACAAAAGTCAAATTGGATTTAGCCCGTCTGCCTCTCATCCAGTCCATTTCCGCGGACTGGCCGTTGATCAGGGATAGCTTGTCGCAGGTCGAGAACTTGCAAAGTGCATTTATTTTCCTTTACTCAGAACCAGATCTTCGAGCTCTTGGCGTGCATCTTGGGTTGGAGTCACTTAGATTCAAACAGTCGCCTCGAGTCCAGTCCCTAGCTGGCCTCGACTTCTTCCCGAAGCTTCGGTCCCTTTCCATCTTTGGTGGGAGGCGCTTCGCGGACATGAGCCAGTTAGAGGCATTCCATCCCAATCAGATCAAAGAGATACAGATTGAGTCATGCAAGACGATCAGTTCGCTTGAGTCTCTGCATAGCTGCGAAGGGCTTACATTCCTCAACATAAGTAATCTCGGTTCTGTCGCTTCGCTGGTGCCTCTACGCAACTTGAAGTCGTTGGAAAGGTTGTACGCCTATGAGTCAACAATGGTCATCGATGGCGACCTGTCACCGCTTGCAGAATTGTCGCACCTGAGACAACTAAAGATGATGAACCGCAAGTCCTATACGCCGTCAGTAGCAGAAATTATGCAAATGCTAGGGGCATCTGAGTGATCATGCAATTTGTTTCGACTGGCGCCACATATTCCTTGGACGTTTGGAACTTCTGTGGAAACTCAAGCTGAACCGATGCGGGTCCCAGACCAGGTGAACAAAGAGAAGAGGCGTCCCACGCCCGTCGATATCTGTATGGGTCTGAGCAGCTGAAGGGTCTGCTGCACGAGTAGGTGACAGTTTCTAGTCACGCAGCCAACGCGGCTGGCGTGTTCATGGTGGCCTCGAATTCGATGGGCGTCAAACGGCCCAGGCGGGGCTGTCTGCGTCGGCGGTGGTAGGTCCGTTCGATCCAGGTCACGATCGCGATCCGTAGCTGTTCCCGGGTGGTCCAGGTTCGGCGGTCGAGGACGTTCTTCTGCAACAGGCTGAAGAACGATTCCATAGCGGCGTTGTCGCCGCAGGAGGCGACCCGTCCCATCGATCCGGTCAAGTCGTAGCGGGCGAGTGCGCGGAGGAATTTCCGGCTGCGAAATTGTGAGCCTCTGTCGCTATGAATCACACAGCCCGCGACGTCGCCACGCCGGGCGACAGCATTCTCTAGCGCGTTGACTGCCAGACTGGACTTCATCCGCGAATCAATCGAGTAACCGACGATCCGGTTCGAGCAGACGTCCTTGATCGCACAGAGATAGAGCTTGCCTTCCGCAGTTTTGTGCTCAGTGATGTCGGTCAACCACGGGGGGCTTGAGAATTGGGAGCTTGAACTACGGCGGATTCAAGCAGTGATTGCACCACTTATTCCGTTTCGTGCGCTGACCCCAATACCAGGAGCGTCAGCTGTCGAACTGTTTTTACGTCTCAGAATTCCCATGACAAGTCCTCGGTATGCGGTTCGTATTGAAGATTCGTGCCGTGCGTCACTCGGACGCTGAAAGACCGAGATGCGCGCGCGAGGCGCTGGTCCAGTGATCAAGAATTCTGCGCGCTCCAAGGAGATCGTCTCGTGCTAGCTCTTCGCCTACGATCCGCATCCTGCGGAGGCTCTCGAGAACGAACGGACGCAGATCGTCCCGCTTTTCTGCTAACGATCGCTGAATAACTTCGGATGCAAGGTGTGGTTGGCTAAGCAGCAAGGCAGCATAAGCAGCTCGTTCGGCCACGGTAGCTCGCGTATCGTTTTGCCCCGTCACCAGCATGTTCTCTAACGAAGCCGTTTCGTCGCCCAAATCAGACCAAGCCTGTCGGATAATCTGCCCTACGTCATCTACTTCTGGGTAGATAAACGAACTCTGGTTGTTCTTCACTCGGGTAGCACCATAGATAAAGTCAGTGGGGATGAATAGCGGCATCACCACTTTGTCGATGAGAATGATGTCGGCGTCTCGAGAACTCCCAGAGACGCCTCGTACTACGTATAGCAGAGGGGTTGCATAACAGAGTCTTCCGCGAAACGCGTGGGAAGCTGTTGAGCTGAGGGACGCGCGTACAAGACGCTTCCATTCCGTAGTTTTCATCCGACGTTCTCGACTGAATTCACGGTTTCACCTCGTAAATCGGTACGTTTCGAAATGCCTCAGGCAAATTGTCCCGTATTTGTTGGATGCGAGCCTTCGTCAGCACGGCGGATCCGGTCTTTAGATCATAGATCGCAGTTGGGGCCATGGGATCGCCTTCTACGAGATCTAGACGGATGCTTCCTCGTGTACCGAAAGGTACTTCTTGTTGTCCAAGATATGAAACTTCCGCAGTAAGATCCGGATGCTTAGCTTGGGGTCAGCTCACGAAAAGGGGCGGATTCAAGCAGTGATTGCACCACTTACTCTGTGGATGGTGTTGATCGATATGTCTGGACGGTTCTCCGAGCGAATGCTCCCTGACGTCGTTACGAAGCTGTGGGACCTCCGGGAGGTGGGTCG
>NZ_QYRT01000008.1 GCF_004923255.1 Subtercola vilae
GGTCAGGTTCGGGGGTGTGGGCGGGTCAGGCGAATTCGGAGTGCCGGCTGGCCAGCACCTCGCCGACGCGCACCACGATGAGCGCGAACGAGTGCGCCCCGGCGTCGGGCGTGCCCAGGCTCTTCTCGGCGTGCGGGCGGGCGCGGCCCATGCGCGGCAGCAGGTCTGCCGTGCCGGCGGCTGCAGCGGTCGCGACCTCGGCGGCGGCGCGCCAACTCGTCACGAGGTCGCCTCCTGCGTTCACCTCTCGGCTCAGCCGTTCGGTGAACGGCACCATGGCGTCGACCATCGTCTTGTCGCCCACAACGGCTTTACCGAACGACTGGATGCCCGAAACCGCGTCGCTCACACCCGTGGCCACGGCGCTGCCGGTCACCTCGGTCGTGTTGCCGAGGGCCGCGCCCACGCTCTGCAGGGCGAGGCCCCAGAGTGCGCCAGAGGTTCCCCCGGCGCGGTCGGCCCAGGCGTCGCCCGCCAGTGAAAGTGCGCTGAGCGCACCGGCACCGTTCAGCGCTGCCGACCGGGCGGCGGTGGCTGCGGCTCGGGAGCCGCGCTGCATTCCGATGCCGTGGTCGCCGTCGCCGGCAACGGCGTCGATGCGGCCGAGCTCGTCGGCGTGTTCGTCGATCACCTCGGCGATGGCTTCGATGGCGTCGGCGATCGCCAGGGCGGCGTCGCGTGAGGCATCAGACGAATCCGGCAGTTCGGTGGGCAGGCTCGCCGCGGTCTCGGCCGCCAGCGTCAGCCGGTCGGCCTCGGCGAATGACTGTGTGTCGGCGGTGGAAGCGGCAGTGGAAGCGCTGCTTGGTGAACCGACCCGCCCCTTCTTATAGGCGGGGGTGTCGGCTCCGGCGCGCCAGAAGCCCTCGAGTTCGTCGTTCAGCCAGAACAGGGTGAGCGAGACGCCGGCCATGTCGAAGCTCGTGACGAGTTCGCCGACCTCGGGCTCCACGACGGTGATTCCGGCCGCTTCGAGCAGTTCGGCCACGCGGCCGTAGACCACGAAGAGTTCTTCGTATTTGACGGAGCCGAGTCCGTTCAGAATGACAGCGGCCCGGGCATCCTGAGCCGTAGCGATGCTCGGGGGAAGCTCGGCAAGCAGACTAGACACGAGAAGCTCGGCGAGTTCGTTCGCGGTGGGCACGTCGGTCTCGGCGATTCCGGGCTCTCCGTGGATGCCCATGCCGACCGCCATGCGGCCCGCAGGAACAGTGAAGAGCGGCTCGGTCTGGCCGGGCAGGGTGCAGCCCGAGAAGGCGACGCCGATGCTGCGGGTGCGGTCGTTCGCCTCGGTTGCCACGCGCACGACCTCGTCGAGCGAATAGCCGGCCTCCGCAGCCGCGGCGGCGGCCTTGAAGACGGTGAGATCGCCGGCGATGCCCCGGCGCTTGTGCTCCTGGCCCACCGGCGCGCTCGAGATGTCATCGGTGACGACCACCGTGCGCGTGACGATGCCTTCGGAGTTCAACCGTGCCTCGGCGGTGGCGAAGTTCAGCACGTCGCCGGCGTAGTTGCCGAACGTGAGCAGAACGCCGCCGCGGTTCTCGGCCGCCACCGCGACCGAGTGAACCTGCTGGGCAGAAGGGGAGGCGAACAGGTTGCCCATGGCGGCCCCGTGGGCGAGCCCGGGGCCGACGATTCCGCCGAACGCGGGGTAGTGGCCAGAGCCGCCGCCCACGACGACGGCCGTCTGGCCCTCGACGGTGGGCGCGCGGCGTACGACGCCGCCAGCGACCGGGCGAACCCACTGGCTGTTGGCCGCCACGAACCCTTTGACGAGTTCGTCGGCGAACTGTGACGGTTCATTGAACAGGCGTGTCATGAGCGTTCTTTCTGTGCGGGTGAGCCGGGTGTCAGTGCAGCTGCGCTGCCAGGTCGGGCTGGTTCACGAGGCCAGAGGCCTGAACGCGGCCACTGCGGGCGAGGAGCACCATGAGCAGGGCTGAGAGCAGCATGAAGCCACCGACGATGAACATCGGCACGATGTAGCTACCTGTCCAGTCGTGCACCCAGCCGGTGATGAACGGCGCCGAGAAGCCGGCGAGGTTGCCGATGGTGTTGATGAGGGCGATGCCTGCCGCGGCGGCGACGCCGGTCAGGAATTGGGTGGGAACGGTCCAGAAGTTCGGCAGGGCAGCGAAGATCGCGCAGGCCGTCACGGTGATGATGGCGATCGTCGCGATGGGTGAACCGGCGAGCAGGGCGATCGGGATGCTCACGCCACCGACCAGGGCGGGAATCGCGATGTGCCACGTCTTCACGCCACGGCGCGTGGCGTCACGCGACCAGAAATACAGCACGAAGGCCGCCGGCAGGTATGGGATGGCCGTGATCAGGCCCTTCTGAATGAAGTCGAACTTGACGCCGGCCGTGGCCTGGAACCCGTCGATGATCGTGGGCAGGAAGAAGGCCAGGGCATAGAGGCCGTAGATGAATCCGAAGTAGATGAAGGCGAGCATCCAGACCCGGCCCATCTTGAGGGCGCTGAAGGTGCTGGCTTTCTTGGCGCCTGCCTTGGCTTTGGCGGCTTCGGCCTTCTCTTTGGCGATGTTCTCATCGTCGAGGCTGGTCAGCAGCCATTCGCGTTCGGGGCCGGTGAGCCACTTGGCGTCTTTCGGGCTGGTCAGGTAGAACCAGGCGATGATGCCCACCACGATGGCCGGAATAGCCACGACGAGGTACATGAAACGCCAGCCCTCGAGGCCGAACACGCCGTGGGTCTGCAGCAACACGCCGGCGAGCGGGGCCCCGATGACGGAGGTGAGGGGCTGGGCGATGTAGAAGAGCGCCAGAATCTTGCTGCGGTGCTTCGACGGCACCCAGAGGCTCAGAAAGAGAATCGCACCGGGAAAGAAGCCGGCCTCAGCGACGCCGAGCAGGAAGCGCAGAACGGTGAGCTGCTCGAAGTTCTGCACCCAGGTGAAGAGGGCGGCGACGATGCCCCACGAGACCATGATGCGGGCGAGCCAGCGGCGGGCGCCGAAGCGAACCAGCGCCACGTTGCTGGGCACTTCGAGCAAAATGTAGCCGATGAAGAACACGCCAGAGGCGAAACCGAACTGCGCGGCGGTGAGGCCGAGGTCGGTGTTCATGCCGTTCGGTGCGGCGAAGCCGACCGCCGTGCGGTCGAGGTAGTTGATGAAGAACATCAACGCGACGAACGGTACGACCCGAAAGGCGACCTTACGAATGGTTGATTTCTCGAGCGCTGATTCTTCTAAATGGGTGACAAGGGGGGTGTCCACTTTGACTCCTTCTGGGTTCTGATTCGCAACAACACTGTTTCGAACGTCGCCCACGGCCGGATGTCGGGTGGCTGGCTCTCGCCAGGCTCGGTTCTGAACACCAGTATGCAAACAAATTGGTCAACCTGTCAACCGGTTGACCAAAAAGGAGTGAATTTGGCTTCCGGGTCAGCCTCGCACGGCGTGCTGGGCGCCCCGCAATTGATAGCCTTCGAGCTATGCCTGCCTACTCCGACGAGTCCACTGATCGCATCAGTGAGGCGCTCGGCCGATTCGCTCCCGGCAATACCGTGCCCGAGATCGCCCGGCAGATGCTCGAATTCTTCACCAGCGGCAACATCGAGCCCGGCACGCGGCTACCGCCCGAGCGTCAACTCGCCGCGACGCTGAAAATCGGCCGGTCGGCCGTGCGCGAAACCCTCGCCGCCCTCGAGATTCTCGGCATTGTCGAAGTGCGTCCAGGCTCGGGTACGTACCTCCGCGGCAGCGCCTCCGAGCTGCTGCCCGAATCTCTCAGCTGGGGCCTGATGGTGGGCGAGACCCGCACCCGCGAGCTCATCGAGGTGCGTTCGTCGCTCGAGGTCACCGCGGCCCTCCTCGCCGCCGAACGGCTCACGGCGCCCCAGCTCGCGCGCCTCAAATCGTTCGTCGACACCATGCGCGATTCGATGGGTGATCTCACAGCCTTCATCGACGCCGACGTGCGTTTTCACGTGGAGATCGCCGTGGCGGCTGACAATGAGGTTCTGAACAACCTGCTGCAGAGCATCCGGGCACTGCTGAGGGTGTGGGTGGAACGGGGTCTGCGCGATCGCCCCCAGGCCGAGGCGGCGCTCGCCGAACACGAGGCCGTCTACCGTGCGCTCGTCTCGGGCGACGCGGCCGCTGTCGGTCGCGCGATGACCGAGCACATGCAGACCGCCAGCGCTCGGCTGCGCGCGGCGCTCACCGCGTAGCGTCTCGCGGGGCGGCGCGGGGCCGCGCAGTGCGGCGCGAGGCGGCGCGGGCGGCGCGCGGCGTCAGTCGGCGGTGAGGGTGAAGGCTGAGCGCCCGGAGGCGGATCCGTTGACCTGAACCTCGATAGCGTGCGCGCCCGAGTGGTACACGCGAGTGGTGATGCGTTTGAACGAGTGGCGGCGTGTGAGGGTGACCGATTGCAGAGCATCCAGAGTCAGAGCCTGCAGCTTGAACACCTTCGCGGTCTGCGAGCCGTTCGCCTTGCGGTGGTGAACAATGTAGTCGACCACGAGTTTCACCGGCGCCGCCGTCGGGTTCGTGAGGGTCACGGTGAAGGGCAGCTCGCCGCCGACCGCCACCGCTGAAGCCCCGAGCGTCAAACCCGAGACCTCGACACCGTGCGCCTCAGCGAACCCGAACAGTGCGAGGGCGGCCGGGTGCCCCTTCTTGATGAGGGAGCGCATGGCGTGCCGAACCAGTTTCGGCGTGTTCTGGTCGGGCGAATGCATCCATTCCGCCGCCACCCGCGCCGCCAGGTCGGGGTTCTGTCGGCTCAGGTCGTTGAGGTGGTTTGCCACCGACCGGCGCACGTACTCGCTCTCGTCGCGGTAGAGCGCGGTGATGATGGGCAGCGTGCTCTCGGGTTGCGCGAGCAGCGCCTGCACCCTTTTCGCCCACGGGAGAAAAGCGCGCGTACCCTCGCTGGCGAGCCGGCGCACGTGTTCGTTCGGGCTCTGGCTCCAGCTCCGGATGATCGGCAGCGCCCGCCCCAGATCGGCTTCGAGCAGCGGCCTGATCGCGAACTCCGCCGTCAGACGCGGTGTGAGGTCGGCCAGCAGCACCATCGCGGCGTCGAACGTGGAGTCTGCGTCGGCGCTGCTGCCGCTGCCGCTGCCGCCCCTGCTCCCGCCCTCGAACCCTGTGCGGGCCTCGAGCGCGCGGGAGGTGACGGCCTCGGTGACCGGCCAGATCATCCACCCGGTGAACGCGGCGTCGGACAGAGCGCTGCGGATCGCCGCGTCGAGCGCGGCGGCCGACCCCGGCAGGTCGCTCAGCAACGCGTCTTTCAGCAGGTCACTGCGCTGGCGGAGGCTCAGCGGCCCCAACTCGGCCACGCTCGCCGAGGTCGCTGCGAACCCGTTGCCCGGCACCGCGCGCCCCATCACCTCGGCCAGGCGCAGAGCGACCCCGGCCCCCAGTAGTTCGTCGGCAGTAGGCATCCCCCCATTCTGCCGCGCGCCCCGACACCGCGACGGCGTACGAGAATGGAACGACGAAGCAGTTTCGGCCGAACGATGGGATGCCGCCATGACCACCACGAAGACACGATCGACCTCGCGCACGCTCGCCCGCATTCTGCTCGGCAGCGCCCTGGTGTTCGCGGGCACGAGCCACCTCACCTTCGCGCGTGACGATTTTCGCGCGCAGGTGCCGAAGTTCGTTCCGCTGCCCGAAGACACCACCGTGCTGGCCTCGGGGGTGGCCGAGATCACGCTGGGGGCCGCGCTGCTGTTCGCCCGCACCCACCGCGAGGCCGTCGGGGCGGTTGCGGCGGGGTTCTTTGCGGCGGTGTTCCCGGGCAACATCGCCCAGCTCATCCATCACCGCGACGCGTTCGGGCTCGACACCGACCGTAAGCGCGCGCTCAGGCTGCTCGGCCAGCCGGTACTCATTGCGGTCTCGCTCTGGTCGACGCGCCAGAAACGCTGATAGCTTCCATCCCGTGACCAACGTGCGAATCAGGGACTTTCACCCCGACGACATCGACAGTATTCTGCGCCTCTGGGAAGACATGCGCCGAGCTCAGACCGAGCCGGTGTACAGCCTGCCCGAGGTGTTGGCCTCGTGCCAGCAAGACCACGCGGTGGTTGCGGTGTTAGACGACGTGGTGATCGGAGCCGCAGTCGGTCGCGCCGCGCACGCGCAGGGCTGGATCGTCTTTCTCTCGACCGCGCCCGCGTACCAGCGTCAGGGGGTCGGGGGAGCCCTGCTCGCCGCACTCGAGAAACGCATGGCGCCGCTCGGGCTGTCGAAGCTCTCGGTACTGCTGCCTGAGACCACGGTTCCGGTCGATGCGTTCAGCGAGCAGGGGTTCGAGACCAAAAAGAACCTGCTCTACCTCGAGCGGCGCATTCCCGTGCAGCGCAACGAGCTGAGCGCGCTGTCGGAGCTGGGCGGCCGCGTGCTGCCCCGCGGGTTGTGGACGGCCATCGGCGGCATGCAGAAAGAGAAGGAACTGCTCGAACGTCGCCTCGTGATGCCTCTCGCGAACAGTGACCTCGCCGAGCAGTTCGGGGTCGTGCCGCCGAGCGCCGTGGTGCTGTTCGGGCCGCCCGGAACAGGCAAGACCACGTTCGCCCGCGCCATCGCGTCGCGGCTCGAATGGTCGTTCGTCGAGGTGTTTCCGTCGCGGCTCGCGTCAGACCCTGCCGGGCTCGCGGGGGCGCTGCGTGAGACGTTCACCAAGATCGCCGACCTCGAACACGCAGTGGTGTTCATCGACGAGGTCGAGGAGATTGCCGTGCAACGCGGCGGGGAACCGCCGTCGGCCATGCAGGGCGTGACGAATGAGCTGCTGAAGATCATCCCGACGTTCCGCGACCAGCCGAACCGGCTTCTGGTGTGTGCGACGAACTTCATCCGGTCGCTCGACACGGCGTTTCTGCGGCACGGCCGGTTCGACTATGTGATTCCCATCGGCCTGCCCGACGAGGATGCCCGTGAGTCGATTTGGGCGCGCTACATTCCGGCCCAGGCCCTGGCCGGAATCGATCTCGGGGCGCTCGTCGAACGCACAGAGGGTTTTTCACCCGCCGATATCGAGTACGCAGCCCGCAAAGCCTCGCAGAGCGCCCTCGAGAAGGCGCTCTACCCCGAGCGCGAGCTGGCCGCGATCTCAGGGCCGAGCACAGCCGACTACCTCGCCGCGATCGGCGCCACCCGGGCTACCGTGTCGGCAGAGGTGGCGCAGGCGTTCCTCGAAGACATCGAAAGTATCGCGAGGCTGTAGCGGCGGCTGCCTCTCTCAACCGCAGACCGACGCTACGCCTTCCACACCGTCTTCAGGTTGCAGAACTCCCGGATGCCCGCCGCAGCCAACTCGCGCCCGTACCCCGAATCTTTGATGCCACCGAAGGGCAGCTCCGGATACGACACCGTCATTCCGTTGATGAACACTGCGCCCGCATCGAGCTCGTTGACGAAGTACTCCTCGTCGTCGGGGTCGGTCGTCCACACCGCCGAACTCAACCCGAACGTGGTCTGGTTCGCAATGCGCGCGGCCTCTTCGCGGCTGTCGGCCCTGTACAGCGTGGCAACGGGCCCGAACGCCTCTTCGAGCACGAGCCGCATGCCGTCGTGCAGATCGGCGACGACGGTCGGCGGGTAGAACCAGCCGGGGCCGTCGGGGGTGGTTCCGCCGGTGAGGATGCTCGCGCCATGCAGCTTCGCATCGTCGACCAACTCGGCCAGGTCGTCGCGCCCCGACTCGGTGGCGAGCGGGCCCACCTGGGTGGCTGCATCGAACGGGTCGCCCACAACAAGAGCGGCCATCTGCTCGGTGAACAGCCGGGCGAACGCGTCGTAGACCTCGGTGTGCACGATGAAGCGCTTTCCGGCGATGCACGACTGGCCGTTGTTCTGGGTGCGGGCAGTGACGGCCGTGGCGACGGCCTTCTCGAGATCGGCGCTCGGCATCACGACGAACGGGTCGCTGCCACCCAATTCGAGCACGGCCTTCTTGATGTTGCGGCCGGCGATCGAGGCTACCGAACGCCCGGCCGGCTCCGACCCGGTGAGGGTGACGGCCTTCACTCGCCAGTCGTCGAGTACAGCCTCCACCTCACGTGAACCGATCAGCAGTGCGGTGAACGATCCGTCGGGAAACCCGGCGCGTTCGAAGAGCGAGCCGAGGTAGAGCGCCGACTGGGGCACGTTCGAGGCGTGCTTGAGCAGCCCGGTGTTGCCGGCCATGAGGGCGGGTGCCGCGAAGCGAACGACCTGCCAGAGCGGGTAGTTCCACGGCATGACGGCCAGCACCACGCCGAGCGGTTCGTAGTGGGCGCCGGCGGCTGAGGCATTGACTGAGGCCGGGTTCTCAAGCGCCTCGTACGCGAGAAAGCCTTCGGCATTGTCGGCGTAGTAGCGCATGTTCTTGGCGCACTTCAGTGTCTCGCCTTGTGCCTGCGCGAGAGGCTTGCCCATCTCGAGAGTGAGCAACCGCGCCACGTCGTCGACGTCGGCCTCGATGAGGTCTGCGGCGGCGCGCATCCATTCGGCCCGCTGGGCGAAGGTGGTGAGGCGAAGCGCTCGGTAGGCCGCGTCGGCGAGAGCGATGCGCCGCTCGATCTCTTCAGGCCCGTGCGGCTCGAATGTCTGCTCGACGACGCCGGTTGCCGGGTTGATAGTTGCGATGGCCATGGAATCCTTCTCTGGTACGGGTTGGTGAGCGCGCCGGTCAGCGCAGCTCGAAGAGGTCGGGGTGGCGAGCGAGCTCGAGCCGCGTGCGCCGAATGTGGCCGAGCAGCACCCGGCCCGCGTCATCCGCATCGCGCAGTTCTATGGCACGCACGAGCATGTGGTGTTCGTCGTGCAGAATTCGGTTGCCGTCGCGGTCGAGCCGCATCGAGTAGGCGCGGCGATAGTGCTGCGTCAGGTTCCACAGGCGGCTGACGGTGTCGCCGAGCAGCAGGGTGCTGGCCCCCGAGTAACTCAGGAGGTGAAATTCTCTATCGAGGTGCAGAAACCGGGCCACGTCGGCCGCGTTCTGCATTTCGTCAGCCAGCGAGTCGAGCCGGGCGATGGTCGTTTCGTCGAGGTTCGGGATGCTGTACCCGAGTAGCAGCGGCTCGATGCGTTCGCGTATCTGGTACAACTCGTCGCACTCGCTGAGGCTGAGGTGCGAAACCCACGCGCCGGTATTGGCGACGAGGGTGACCAGACCTTCGGATTCGAGCGTGCGAAGCGCCTCGCGCACCGGCAGTCGGCTCGCGTCGTGGTCGGCCGCGACCTGCTCTTGGCGAATGCGTTCGCCGGGCGCGATTTCGCCGCGAAGGATCGCCTCGCGAAGGGAATCCGCGATGCGGGCGCTTGCGATACCGTCTCGTGTGATTGTGGGCATGGCTCTCTTTCCACGACCTATTCTGCCGGGTGGGCGGGATGCCAGAGCAGAACGGGCGAGTCGCGCTCGTAGGCCTTGCCGTCGGGAAAGCTGACCAGTTCGAACTGCATGCCCCACGGGCTCAGAAAGTACACCCAGCGTTGGCCGCTGCTTGCATTGCCCGAGGCGGTCGGTTCGCCGAGAATACGAATGTCGTTGGCCCTCAGATAGTCGACGGCCGCGTCGAGGTCGTCGACGTAGAACGCCAGGTGGTGTCCGCCGATGTCGCTGTTGCGGGGTTGGGGGCGCGCACCGTCGGCAGCATCGAACTCGAATACCTCGAAGTTGGCGCCGGTGCCGACCCGGTAGAACGTG
Organism: Subtercola vilae; assembly: GCF_004923255.1. Classification (GTDB taxonomy): domain Bacteria; phylum Actinomycetota; class Actinomycetes; order Actinomycetales; family Microbacteriaceae; genus Subtercola; species Subtercola vilae. The sequence goes on from NZ_QYRT01000008.1 coordinate 9,676, forward strand.
AGGCGGCGCATGACGGTTCTGGGGTCGACATTCATGTGCTCGAGCATCCAGTCACCCGTCTCGTGGGCGAACGGGCCGAGCGAGTACACCCGTTCGGCACCGACGATGTCGACGAAGAAACGGTCGGCTTCGTCGAGGTCGGGCACGGTGAAGCCAATGTGTTCTGTGCCACGCAGGCCGGGCAGCGCCATCTGTGACTCCCTTGTCATGTGGTTAGAGCAACGAGATGCTGCTGTTGGATCCATTGTTACCCAGAAATCACCATAAAACCAGTATTTGGGGCGCAACCACGTTGTAATTGGATTCAATGTGTGTCTATTCTTGCTGTACTGCGCCGCTCAGCGTGTGCAGGCCCCATCAATGGAGAGAGGCACGATGCCCAAACAGCGCCGATTGGATCCAGCCGAGCCGTGGATTCAGGTCACCACCACGGCTGCCGACTGGAAGGCTGCCGATCCGCAGCTGCTGGCGGCGATGCTGGCAGAGCTGCACCTCATTCGGGCTTTCGAGGAGACGGTTCTCGAACTCGCCGGCGAGAGTCTCGTGCACGGACCGGCTCACTCGAGCATCGGCCAGGAGGGCGGCGCGGTCGGCTCGATTGTGGGTCTGCGCTCGACCGATGCCATCAACGGCTCGCACCGGGGTCACCATCAGTTTCTCGCCAAGGCGCTCACGCACGTCACCGGCGCGTCGTTCGATCTCACGAACCTCGTCACCGAGCCCGTTCAGGCAGTGCTGCAGCGCACACTCGCTGAGATTCTCGGTTTGGCGCAGGGCTACTGCGCCGGTCGCGGGGGATCCATGCACCTGCAGTGGTTCGAAGCGGGAGCTCTCGGCACGAACGCCATCGTCGGCGGCGGAGTGCCGCTCGGCGCGGGCAACGCCTGGGCCCAGAAGCACGCGAAGACCACCGACCTGACCATCAGCTACTTCGGAGATGGGGCCGTCAATATCGGCTCCGTGCTCGAGACCATGAACCTGGCGTCGGCGTGGAAGCTGCCGTTCGCTTTCTTCATCGAGAACAACGGCTACGCCGTCTCGACCAGCGTTGCCGAGTCGACGGGTGAGCCACGGCTCTCGGCTCGCGGCCTGGGGTTCGGCATCCCGTCGTTCCGCGTCGACGGAATGGACCCGCTCGCCGTGCACCTCGTCACCGGCATGGCCGAAGAGATCATGCGTTCGGGCGGCGGCCCGACCGTCATCGAGGCTGAGGTCTACCGGTTCTTCCATCAGAACGGCCCCTACCCGGGAAGCGCGTTCGGGTACCGCGGCAAAGACGAAGAAGCATCATGGCGGGCGCGCGACCCGCTCGAGCGGGTGGCAAAGGAGATGATCACGCTCGGCCAGATCGACCAGGCCGGCGTTCTGAGCGTTCGTGCCCAGGCGCAGGCCGCCATGAAGGCGGCGGTCGCCGAACTCGTCGAGCCCGACCCCGAGGCCGAAGGCAAACGCCGCATCAAGCCCAACCTGTGGCCCGACACCGACTTCGTGAACGTGGGTGTGCGCGGCGACACCAGCGAGCTTGCGGATGCCCGCACCCTCGATCCGCTCGACTACACCGGTGCCCTCACCAAGTCGAGGTTCGTCGACGCTGTGTCTGGCGTAATGCGCCGGCGCATGGAGCAGGACGACCGAATCGTGGTGCTCGGCGAAGACGTGCACAAGCTCGCCGGCGGCACGAACGGTGCCACGAAGAACCTCAAGAAGGAGTTCGACGACCGCGTACTGGGCACGCCCATCTCCGAAAATGCCTTTGCCGGTCTGGGAGGCGGAATGGCGCTCGACGGGCGGTACCGGCCGGTCGTGGAATTCATGTACCCCGACTTCATGTGGGTGGCCGCCGACCAGGTTTTCAACCAGATCGGCAAGGCCAGGCACATGTTCGGCGGGGTCAACCCGGTGCCGCTGGTGCTGCGCACCAAGATCGCCATGGGCTCGGGCTACGGTTCGCAGCACCTGATGGACCCGGCGGGAATCTTCGCCACCAGCCCGGGGTGGCGCATCGTCGCTCCGTCGACGGCCGCCGACTACATCGGTCTGATGAACGCGGCGCTTGCACTGCAAGACCCCGTACTCGTCATCGAGCACGTCGACCTCTACGCCCAGGCCGACGAGATTCCGGCCGGAGATCTCGACTACCAGTTGCCGTTCGGCAAGGCCGGAGTGCGTCGCCAGGGCAGCGATGTGACGGTGATCAGCTACCTGTCGATGGTGCGCCACGCCCTCGAAGCGGTGGAGCAGACCGGAATCGACGCTGAAGTGATTGATCTGCGCTGGCTCGACCGGGCATCCCTCGACTGGGAGACACTGGGCGAGAGCATCAAGAAGACGAATGCCGTGCTGATCGTCGAACAGGGTGCCCAGGGCACCTCGTATGGCGGATGGCTAGCCGATGAGATTCAGCGGCGGTTCTTCGACTACCTCGACCAGCCCATCGAGCGTGTCACCGGCGGCGAGGCGAGCCCGAGCATCTCTCGGGTGCTCGAGCGAGCTGCCATCGCCAGAACCGAAGAGGTCGTAGCGGGTCTTGAGCGCGTACGACAGGCAATGGGAGGCAAGTGATGTCAACGATCATCCGGATGCCCGAGGTTTTGGCCAACACGACAGAGGCCTCGATTCAAACGTGGCTGGTGAAGCTCGGCGACGAGATCGAAGTGGGTGCGCCGTTCGCCGAGGTGGAGACCGAGAAGGCCGTCGTGGAGTACGCGGCAGAGACCGGCGGGGTTGTGCTCGAGCTGCTCGTGCTCGAGGGCGACTCGATCGCCGTCGGCGACCCGATCGCCGTGGTCGGGGTGGCGGGCGAACAGGTGAGCCCGGCTCCGGCGGCCCCCGACGAGACCACCGTCGAAGCCCCCGAGCCGGAGACGGCGCCTGAGGCGGCAACGCCCGTGCTGCAGGATGCCCCGACCGAGTTGCCCCCGTCGGAGTCTTCCCCGGTGCAGGGTTCTCCTGTCGCCTCGTCTGCTGACGCGTCTGCCGGCGGGAGAGTGTTCGTGAGCCCGATCGTGCGAAGGCTCGCAAAGGAACGCGGGCTCGATCTGTCTCGGGTCAACGGTTCTGGGCCGGGTGGCCGCATCGTGCGGCGCGACATAGACGGCCTCGAAGCGCCTGCTGCTGCGGTTGTCGTCAGCGCTCCTGCGGTCGCTGTGGCTGCTGCGCCTGCTGCGCCTGCTGCGGCGCCCGCAGCCTCCGCGGCCCCCGCAGCCTCCGCGGCCCCCGCAGCCTCCGCGGCCCCCGCCACCGCTTCATCGTCAGACGAGGGCTACACCGACATCCCGCACACCGGCATGCGCCGCGCGATCGCGCGGCGACTCACCGAGAGCAAGTCGACGGTGCCGCACTTCTACCTCGTCGCCGACTGTAAGGTCGACGCCCTGCTCGAGCTACGGGGCCGGGTGAACGCGTCTTCGCCGGTGAAGGTGTCGGTGAACGACTTCGTGCTGAAGGCCGCCGCGGCAGCCTTCACCGACGTTCCCGAGGCCAACGCGACGTGGAGCGACGCGGCCATTCGCCGCTACCACACCGTCGACATGTCGGTCGCGGTCTCGATCGAGGGCGGACTGGTCACCCCGGTGCTGCGATCGGTCGAGAGGATGCCGCTCACGGAGGTGGCGCGCGCCGTCGTCGAACTCGCCGAACGGGCGCGTGCCGGCCGACTGAAGCAGCACGAGCTCGAGGGAGGCAGCTTCGCTGTGTCGAACCTCGGCATGTTCGGAGTCACCGAGTTCTCTGCCATCATCAACCCGCCCCAGTCGGCCATTCTGGCCGTGGGCCGGGCGCGGCCGACCCCGGTGGTCGTCGATGGTGAGCTCGCGGTGGCGACGGTGATGACGGTGACGATGTCGGCCGATCACCGTGTGCTCGACGGGGCGCTCGCGGCACAGTGGCTCGCGGCGTTCGTCAAGCGCATCGAGAATCCGCTGAGCATCCTCATCTAACCGACCATGCGCTGTCGAGTGTTTACCCAAGCTTAAAATTCACTCGATACAGCGAGTTTATCGCGTTTCTCGAAACCCCTTGTGAACGCAATGAGACTTTTGTAAAGTAACGCTGAACACCCACTCGAACATCGTTGTGCGAATGGAAATCTGGAGAAATCATGGTTGACGCACTGGCGCGAAACGCACCCGCACTGACGAGCGCCCGCTTCTCTGTGTCGAAGGGCTTGATCACGGTGGGTAGCGCTACCGTGATTCTCTTTCTCATCAGCGGAGTACTCGCGCCGTCGAGTATCTCGGGCACGTCGCTCTCAGGGATGCTTCCCATCGCCTGCGTTCTAGCGGTAGCGGGTCTCGGGCAGATGTTGGTTGTGCAGCAGGGCGGCATCGACCTTTCTGTTCCCGGCATGATCTCGCTGACGGCCGTGATCGTTACTCACAACCCTGACGGCAACGATGCCCTGTTGCTGCCAGCCATCGCTCTTGCCCTGGTATTCGCCGTAGTGGCGGGGTTTGCGAACGGCCTGATGATCGGCAGCCTGCGGCTGAACCCCATCATCGCCACGCTCGGCACGAATGCGTTGCTCTACGGCGCAGACCTGGCTATATCGGGTGGGCGCCCACGCATCACAACCAAGCTCATGCAGACCATCTCTGGCGGGCAGACGTTCGGTATTCCCAACGCGGTGTTCTTCGCCCTCGGAGTGCTCATCGTCGTGTCGGTACTTGTGAAGAAGACAGTGGCCGGCCGTCGGTTCGAGGCAGTGGGCGCGAACCCCGAGGCGGCACGGGCCATCGGCTTGCGCGTGCGCAGCCACCAGACGCTTGCCTATGTCTGGGCCCAACTGCTGTACTGCCTTGCCGGAATCATGATCGCCGGCATCACCGCCCAGCCGTCGGCTTTCGAAGGTGACAAGTTCTTGCTGCCCTCGGTGGCCGTCGTGGTACTGGGCGGAACATCGTTGCTGGGCGGTCGCGGATTTCCGCTCGCCACCCTCATCGCTGCGGTGTTCTTGCAGCAGCTGACGCAGTTCGTGATCACGCTCGGTGTTTCAACGGCCATCCAGACCCTGGTGCAGGCAGCTGCGCTCGCGGTTGGTGTCTCGCTGTACACCGTCAACTGGCGCGCCGTCTTCGCTCGATTCTCGCGCACGCCCTCGGTACCACCACCACCCACAGCAGCACCGCCCGCACCGAGTTCTCTCGAAAACACCACCCCCGCAGCTGCATCGGCAGACGCGGTCTAACACCCGATCTTCGGCCGCAGGGTCGAAGCGTGACAGAGGCGTCACGCCCATACTGGAGGAACAAAATGAAACCTCGCACCAGATTTGCATCCATTGCCGCAGCGGCAGTGGCAGCGGCCCTCATCCTCACCGGGTGTGGCACCGCAGGCGGAGCATCGGCCGGTGGCGGAAACACCGCCAGCGCCGGCCCCGTCACCCATGTCGACGGGGCACCGGCGTGGTGTGGAACGAAGCCCATTTCGTTCGCACTGCTCGATGGCTTCGGCGGCAACAGCTGGCGGCTCGTCACCACCGCGTCGGGTAAGGCAGAGGCGCAGTTGTGCCCGAGCGTCACCAAATTCTCGTACGCCGACGGACAGGGATCGACAGAGAAGGCCAGCTCCGACATCAAGGGCCTCGTCTCGAGCGGCGTCAACGCCATGGTGGTCTTCCCCGACGCCGGCAAGGCGATGCTGCCCGCTCTCACGGCGGCCTACAACGCCGGTGTCGTAACGGTGCCCTACCGCGTCGACCCAGGTGGAGCAGCCGGTACGAACTACGACAAGTGGATCGGTGACGACTTCGCGAACGATGGCACGAACTGGGCGAACTGGATCCAGAAGAATGTACCGTCGGGTGGCAACATCCTGTTCCTCGGCGGCCCCGCCGGAAACAGCCAGAGCACCGATGAGTACAACGCCATGACGAAGGTGCTCGGCACGTCGTACTCGTTCATCGGTGAGACCCCGTTCCAGCCCACCAACTGGGACCCGACCCTCACCCAGCAGCTTCTGACCGCAGACATCGCGAAGTACCCCAAGATCGACGTGATCGTCTCTGACTTCGGCCCCACTCTGGTGAGCTCGTTGCCCCTGTTTCCGCAGAGCGGCCGCTCGATTCCCGCACTGGCCACCTCTGACGGCAACTCGCTGAGCTGCTTCTGGGAAGACAATCACGCAGCCAACCCTGATTTCAAGTTGATGACGGTGGCCACGGGTAACGACAACGTGCGTCTCGCGGTCGACTACGCCGTGGCGAAGGCCACCGGCGGAGCGATTCCGACGGCCGACTCGTTCAAGGGCCCGATCTTCGAAGACTCGGTGAGCCAGCAGCCGAACGGCGTCAAGTGCGACCGTTCTCTGCCGGGCGATGTCTACCTCTCGGCACAGATGCCGGGTACCGATCAGGCCGCACTGGGCAAGTAGTACCGCTCAGTACAGCACCTCTGTTCGACCATCCACAACCCTGACTTTCTAGGCCACGACTCCCAAAGGCGCACCGTGAACACCTTGCACGATACAACCGCGACCCGTTCCGCCACTCTCGAAATGTCGCACATCTCGAAGTTCTACGCCGGTGTCGCGGCCCTCACCGACGTTTCGGTCGAGATTCGCCCGGGCGAGGTGCATGCGATTCTCGGGGAGAACGGCGCCGGCAAGTCGACCCTGATGAACATCGCTTCGGGCTCCACGCCCCCCAGCGCTGGCTCGATCCTGATGAATGGCGAATCGTACGACAGCCTCACCCCCACGCTTGCTGGAACCCTGGGTGTAGCCATTGTGCACCAGCACCCCGCGGTGCTCGGCGACATGACCGTCGAAGAGAACCTGCGTGTGGCGCTGCCCGACTCGGTCTTCGCTGACGGTTCGAACGATGAGGTGGCCCGTGCGCTGCTCAACGGGGTGGGGCTGGATGCTCACCTCAAAGACCGCGTCGAGACACTCACTCTCGCTCAGAAGCATCTGCTCGAAATCGCCAAAGCGTTCGCGCGACACCCTCGGCTGCTCATTCTCGACGAGCCGACAGCGCCGCTCGGGCGGGAGGCCGTCGACCTGCTGTTCGGGCGGGTGCGCGAAGCAGTGGCCGCCGGTACCTCGGTGGTCTACATCACTCATCGCCTGGCCGAAGTGCGCGAACTCGCCGACCGGGTGACGGTTCTTCGCGACGGCAGGGTGCGCGGCACCGCCGTGGTCGACGAGATCACTGACGACGAACTTCTCGCCCTCATCGTTGGTCGAAAGCTCGAATCGACGTTCCCGCCCAAGAGCCTGTTGCCCCTCGATACCGAGGTCAACTTCGACGTCGCCAGCATTTCGGGCCCCGGCTTCGTCGACGTCTCGATTGCCGGCCGCCGCGGCGAGATCATCGGCGTCGCCGGTGTGGTGGGCAACGGGCAGAGCGAACTGTTGCGCGCGCTGGCGGGGCTTGAGAATTTCGAAGGCGAGGTGAGCGTCGGCGGCACCAGCTACACGCCTCGCGACCTGCTGCACCGCGCCGCGTTCATGCCGGCTGACCGGCACCGCGAAGGCCTCATGATGTCGCTGAGCGTTCGCGAGAACGCCGCCGTGTCTGCGCTGAAGAAGTTCACGTCGACGTACCTCGTGAGTCGCTCGAAAGAGCTCGATGCCGTGTCGACCTCGCTCACCGAGCTGTCGGTGAAAGCGCCGTCGCTTGATGCCCCGGTCGGAGCCCTCTCGGGCGGAAACCAGCAGAAGGTCGTCATCTCCCGCGCCCTGCTCTCTGAGCCGGTACTGCTGATTGCCGATGAGCCGACGCAGGGCGTCGACGTGGGTGCCCGGGTGGAGATCTACCGCATTCTGCGCGAGGCCTCCGAGAGCGGCATTCCCGTCATCATCGCCTCCTCCGACGCCAAAGAACTCGAGGGTCTCTGCGACCGGGTCATTGTCATGTCGCGCGGGCACGTCGTCGCGACACTCTCGGGAGACCAGATCACCGAAGAGATCATCGTCTCGGCGGCCGTGAGTTCGACCACACAGTCGATTCAGGTCGGTACCGGAAAATCGACCGTCAAACGCTCCACCGGGGTGCGCCGGTTTCTGCAGGGCGACTATGCGCCATCGGCCTTGCTGGTCGCCGTGATCATTCTGTTGGGCGCGTATGTGCTTACCCAGAACCCGCAGTACCTCGGCAGCTTCAATATCTTCTCGATGCTCATGACGGCCTGTGGCCTGGGCGCCATCGCCATGGGGCAGACCATCGCCTTGCTGCTGGGCGGCATTGACTTGTCGGTGGGCCCGCTGGCCGGGTTCCTGGTGGTGATCGCCTCGTACTTCATCAACGACGGGGCCTCCACCGGCACCATCGTGCTCGGTCTGGCGCTGATGGTCGTGGCCGCCATTGTCGTGGGATTGGTGAACGGTGTTCTCATCCGCTACCTGAAGTTCACGCCCATCGCCGCCACGCTCACCCTGTACATCGCCCTCGGTGGTTTCGCCTTTCTCCTTCGCGACACGCAGGGCGGCTACATCAGCACCGACTTCGTCACGAATCTCTCGTCTACCGTCGGCCCGGTGCCCGTTGCGTTCATCGCTCTCGTCGTCATCGCACTGGTTGCCGAATACTTTCTCCGCAAGCGCCGCTGGGGCTGGAACCTTCGCGCGGTGGGCTCGAACGAGGAGTCAGCACGAAGCGTCGGTGTCTCGATCAATCGAACCGTCATTCTGGGGTACATCCTCGTGTCACTCTTTGTCTTTCTGGGTGCCGTCATTCTGATGACCCAGATCGGAATCGGCGACCCAGCAGCGGGGCCGAGCTACACGCTCACCAGCATCACCGCCGTCGTTCTCGGCGGAACCAGTCTCTTGGGTGGCCGCGGTACGTTCATCGGCTCTCTGCTCGGTGCGGTGCTGCTCACCCAGGTTCTGAACGCCACCACGGTGCTCGGGCTCGGAAGTGTGTTTCAGTATGTCTTCCAGGGCCTGCTCATCCTCGTGGCGGCCATTGTCTACTCGGTCGCACGTAGTCGCAAGCGCCGCGCTGCAGAACAATTGTGAGAGCGGCGTCTGCAAACGAAAGGAAAATGCCAATGAAGGCAGCCATCTATTACGGTGACCACGATGTTCGCGTGGCCGACGTGCCGACGCCGGTACGCGGTGAGGGCGAAGCCCTCATCAAAGTGCTGCGGAGCGGCATGTGCGGCACCGATGCCACCGAATGGAAGGCCGGGCCGATCATCTTTCCCATCGGCCACGAGCACCCCGTCAGTCACCACAGTGGCCCGATGATTCTCGGTCACGAATTCGTCGGTGAGATTGTCGAGGCGGGGCCTGACAGCCGATTCGCCGTCGGTGACCTCGTGGCCAGCGGCGCCGGAATCTCGTGCGGGCACTGCGCGCGCTGCCTCGAGGGGCGCACCAATCTCTGCCTCAAGTACTACACGCTCGGCTTGAACATCGACGGCGGCATGGCGGAATACGTGTCGTGCCCCGAACGGGCGCTCGTCGAGATTCCCGCGGGCCTGTCGCTCGATCGTGCGGGTCTCGCCCAGCCGCTGGCCGTGGGCCTTCACGCGGCCCGCCGCTCTGGCGCCACCGACGGCGACACCGTGGTCATCATCGGGGCGGGGGCCATCGGCTCGTTCGTGCTCGCCGGCGTCACCGCGCTGGCCGAAGTCGATGTCTCGGTGATCGACTTTCCGGGAACCAGGCTTGAGCGTGCGCTGAGGCTCGGTGCCACCCGCGTCATACCGGCGGGCCCGGATGCTCGGGCCGCGGTTCTGGGCGCTGTCGGCCCGCGCGGGGCCGACGTGGTCATCGAAGCCAGCGGGGCACCCGGGCAACTGAACAATGCCATCTCGCTTGTGCGCAACGGCGGAACCATTCTGCAGGTGGGCTTGCCGTCGGCGCAGCAGCCCGTCGACATCCATGCGCTCGTGATGCGCGAGATCACGGTGCGAACAACGCTGGCCCACGTGTGCGGCGACGACCTGGGGCCGGCGCTCGACGTCTTGGCGACGACGAACATCGGCACAGAGCTGCTCGAGGGCGTTCTGCCACTCGATGACCTGGCCGCCCAACTCGAGCGGCTTGCCACCGGCAAACTCGAAGGCAAGGTGCTGTTCGACCCGGGCGCCTCGACACAAACCGACTCGACGAAAACGGTGATGGAAAAATGAAGGCAGCAGTCTTTCACAAAGCACACGACATTCGCATCGAAGACGTGACGGCCCCGCGGCCAGAGGCGGGGGAGGTTCTGCTGCGACCGTACTGGTGCGGAATCTGCGGTACCGACCTGCACGAGTACGCCATGGGCCCGATCGTCATCCCGTCGTCGCCGCACCCGCTCACTGGCACTACCGCTCCTCAAGTGCTCGGCCACGAATTCTCGGCAGAAGTCGTCGAGGTGGGCGCCGGTGTGACGAACGTCACGGTGGGCCAGCGGGTCTCGGTCATGCCGCTTCTGTACTGCGGCCGCTGTTACTACTGCCGCCGCGGGCTCAACCACCTCTGCCAGTCGATGGCGTGCGTGGGCCTCAGCTACCAATCGGGCGGCATCGCCGAGCTCGCCGTCGTGCCCGCCACTCATGTCAGCGTGCTCCCCGATTCGATGAGCGAACTGCAGGGCGCCCTTGTGGAGCCTGGCGCGGTAGCGGCCTATGGAGTCGACACGGCCCAGGTGCGGCCGGGCGACACCGTGCTCATCACGGGGGCCGGCCCCATCGGCGCGCTCGCAGCGCTGTACGCGGGTTCGCTCGGAGCAAACGTCTTCATCTCAGAGCTGAACCCCACCCGAGCGGCCCTCGCGCGAAGCCTCGACGTGGGGGAGGTGCTCGACCCGTCGAAGGTGAATGTGGCCGAATGGCTCAAAGACCTGACCGGCGGCATCGGCGCCGACGCCGTCATCGAGTGCTCGGGTAACGAACGAGCGCTGCAGACGGCCATTGCCGCCGTGCGCTCGGCCGGCCGCATCTCGCAGACGGGCCTGCACACGAAGGCTGCTTCCATCGACCCCATGGTGCTTTCAGAGCACGACATCACGCTGACCGGAACGTGGTGCTACCCCGTTACCGACTGGCCCCGCATCATCGACCTCATCTCCCGTGGTCGGTACCCGGTCGAGAAGGTGGTCAGCGCGCAGATCGCGATGGATGACATCGTTGCCAAGGGTTTCGAGACGCTGCTGTCGCCCACCGGTGACCAGGTGAAGGTGCTGGTCAACGCTCGAGGGTGACCGCTCACTGAACGATGAAGCCCCCGTGATCATCCGGTCGCGGGGGCTTCATCGTTCGTGGGGTGAGCAATCAGGGCAGGATGCGCGCCGCCCGGTATCGCTCGAGCTTGTCTGTGAAGCTGTCGGGTGTCGCACGAAAATTCAGGAAGCCGGCCTTGCGGCTCTTGCTCATGTCGGTGAGGCATTCGATGTTGCGACCGAGGTCGCCGTCGCTGTGCCACCACGAGGCGAGCTTGGTGAGGTCGCTCTCGACGAGGTCGTACCTGTCGGCGATGCCCTTCCAGGTGTCTTCCATACCCGCCATCTGGTCGGCGAGCGGCCGAGGCTCGCCCTCGAATCCCGCCCACTCCACACCGAAGATGTTCGCGAGGCGCGGCCAGAGCCAGCGCCAGCGGAACACGTCGCCGTTGGCGATGTTGAAGGCCTCGTTCTGCCCCTCCGGGTGCGTGCTGGCCCAGATGAGCTGTTCGCCCAACAGGTCGGCATCGGTGACATCGGTGACCCCGTTCCACTGGGTCTCAGAGCCGGGGAAGGTGAAAACCAAGCCCAGCTCCTTACAGATCGTGGCGTACACCGAAAGCGTCAGCACCATGTTCATTGCGTTGCCCACCGCGTAACCGAACACGGTGTGGGCGCGGTGCACGCTCCAGGTGTAGCCGTTCTTCTCCGCCGAGGCGAAAAGCTCGTCTTCCTGGGCGTAGTAGAAGTTCGGTGAGTCGAGGCGGGGCTCGTCTTCGTGAAAGGGAGTGTCGGCCATCACGCCGGTGGCGTAGTTGTCGAACGGGCCGAGATAGTGCTTCAGGCCCGTGAGCAGCGCCACATGCTTCACCGACTTCTCGGGCTCGAGGGCGGCCAGCACGTTACGCACCATCGCGCTGTTCACCCGAATATTCTCGGCCTCGGTGGCGTTGCGCATCCACGCGGTGATGAACACGATGTCGGGGCGGGTGCCGGCCAGGGCGGTGGCGAGCGATTCGGGGTCGAGCAGGTCGGCCGTGACCGAGGTGACACCGGGTACAGAGAGCGCCCCGCTTCGGGAGAGGCCGAAGGCCTCCCAGCCGAGATCGGCGAGCTGCCGGCCGGCCGTCTGGCCGATGATGCCGGTGGCGCCCACGATGAGTGCGCGCCCGGGTGAGGTAGTGAGCTGTGCCATAGTCCGTTTCTTTCGTCGGTGTAGGTGGTTCTGTACTTCGGTGAGACGGTTCGGAGAAGTCGTTCAGAGCAGCGAGTCGAGCGCGGGCCTGTTCGCCAGGTACTCGGCGATGCCCGCCGCTCGCGCCTCGCGGTTCACGTAGGCGACCTCGACCAGCTCGATGGGGATTCCGTCGGGGTCGTGCAGATACACCCAGCGCCAGCCCGCGAGAACGCCCTCATCGACAACGTTGACGTCGGAGAGGAAGTCGACTCCCTTGGCAACCAGAGCTGACCGGGTGGCGCGCGCATCATCGACGCGGAAGGCCAGATGCATGGCGCCGAGGTAGTTCTGCTGAATCGGTTGGTCGTTGTCGGCGGGGCGGTTGCCATATTCGATGAGCTCGACAATCACGCCATCGGGCGAGCGCAGCGATACCTGTCGTAGTCGGGCCCCGGGAACTCCGACCCCCCGTGCGAGTTCGTCACCATCGAACCAGGGGCTCGGTTCGTTGTCGAATTCGAGGCCGAGCAGGTCGTGATAGAAGTAGATCGAGCGATCGAGGTTCTTCACGATGATGCCGACGTGGTGGCTGCCGATGAGACTCATGTCATACCTCTGCAATTGTTGGAACGAGAAGGCGAATATTCGCAGGCGAAGCCGACAGCTCACCGAGTTCGATGCGCCGGGCGAGAGAGGCCACGAGTTCGTTGTTCGGCGCGCTGCCGCCGAGCTGGCGCTGCTCGTCGGCAACGAGGCCGTTCAGCTCGTCGACCTCGCACCGCCGCCCCTTTCGCCAGTCTTGCAGCACGGTCGTCATGGTGTCGGGCAGGGTGTAGCGGTCGAGTACAACCTCGAGTAGTGCTTCGGCGAACCGATCGGGGTCGCTTTCGTCGGCATCCTCCATTCCGAAGATCGAAATGGTACGGCTGCCCAGAGCCACCGCCGTTCGGACCGCCTCTTTGCCGGTCTCGACCATGAAATCGCGCATGCCGGGCACCTTCTCGGCGTCGGCCAACGGCAGATCGAGAATCGCCGAGGGTACAAGCTCTGCGGCGTTCACCACAAGCTTCATCCACTTCGACGAGCGGATGTCTGGCGAGATCTCCACGGCGCCGGCATGCCTGAGCACGGCGGCAACTTCGTTCTCACGACCCTCGGTCGATGGGTGAAAACTGCCGATCGCAAACCACGCAGGAGCCTGCTGATTGACGATGCCGGGCTCGAACATGTTGGCGGCGACCTCGATCACGGCGCCCAGCGTACGTTCGTGGCCGACCACATCCGCCATGTCGTCGAGGCTCATGCCGTTCTGCAGGCCGACGACGAGACTCGTGGGGGTGAGCAGGGGCTTGACGAGTTCGCAGACCCAGCGGGTGTCGTACGCCTTCACGACGACGAACACGATGTCGAACGGGCGGCGTAGTTCGGCTACCTCGCAGAGGTGCAGCACTGTGACCGGAGTGATGGTGGTGCCCGTCGGGGTGCGCACCTCGACGCCGTTGGCCCGCATGGCCTCCACGTGCGCCGGCCACTGCTCAATGAGTGTCACATCGACTCCGGCCCGGGTGAGGTCGGCGCCGATTGCTGCACCATTCGCTCCGGCTCCGAGCACGGCGACACGGGGCCCGGTCATACAGCAGCCGCAACAGGCGTCGGCTGGAAGGCAAGCAACTGCCACGCCTCACCTGAACGCACCCACACCGAGATCGTGCTGCTGTTCAGCTCCACCGCGTTTCCAGCGATTCGTACACTCGCGCTCATGGCGCCCACCACCACGGCGGTGTCGCCGCTCAGCAGTATCTCGCTGATGGGGTGGTCGATGCGCGCGTAGTCGAGCACGCCGTCGGAGATCTTGGCGAGCAGGCTCTCTTTGGTCTCGCGCGTACCATTCGAGTGGCCATAACCGAGGTCGTCGTGAAACAGCCCCCTGAGTGCCTCGGTGTCGCCCTCGAGCATGGCGGCGAATCGCCGCTGCTCGAGCGTGGTGATCTCTGCGTCGATGCTCATGCTTCCTCGTCTCTGAGTAGTGCTGGGTAGTGCTGGGTATTCGCCTAGGCCAGCCGGTCCATAGCCTTCAGGACATCGACTGCTGACGTGAGGTGGTCGGGATTGGGTGCCGCAACAGCTGCGAGCGGAAGGCCCTCCGCCTCGCCCCGCCGCCCAACGACGAACCACAGCCCTTGAGCGGGAACAACGCCGTTGTTGAGATACATGTGGGGGCGAATCGAATCGAAGTTGAGCGAATCGCCTGCCCGAATGACGAAGGTGTCGAATTCGAGATGCACCGTCAGTTCACCCGACAACAGATACGCGTATTCGACTCCGGTGTGCCGCATCAGCCGCCCCTCGACCGAGCTCGATGCGCCAGGTTGGTAGGTCACCAAGAGCGGGTCGACGGGCCCCCCGGCGCCGGTGGCAAGCCGTTCCCACCGCACGCCATTCTCCATTTCGAGCACCGGGTTGTCACTGCTCGTCTGAACTGCCGTTGTGGTCTGCATTCGTATCCCCGGTGCAGCCGACACCGGAGCTGAACCTCGAACCTGGTCGTCGACTGCAGCCGCACCTGTGCTCAAGAGCTCATCGAACGAGATGCCGAGAAAGTTGACGAGGGCATAGAGCGTGCTCACCGAGGGGCGGGTCTTTCCTGTCTCCACCTGCGAAATCAGACTGGCCGACACCCCCACGGCCGACGCCACAGTACGCAGACTGAGCGATTGTGACATTCGCGCCGCGCGGAGCTTTGGACCGATATCACCGTCGATGATGAACTCCCTGTCTGATGCGCTGCGCAGCTCGCGCTGTGCAGTTCTGGTTTACGATGATGCGCCGTGTAGCGATCGTGTCGAGAGTTTACGCCTGTTCGCTCGGTAGAGCGGGTCTGAGGCGGATTGGGGCGGATCGGAGCAGTTTGCTTCACCTATTTTGGTGTATCAATGAACAGCTTGACAAGCTCCACTGTACATGTTGTGATCATTTAACCCTCGAAATGAGGCGACTCGGCTTTCGAATTGTAAGTGTCGCTGAACGATCAGTGCGAGGAACGCAATCCGAACAGTGATGTTCGGTGAAAGGGCTCAGATGAGTACTGCAACGCGAGGAACAATGTCGGTCGACTGGGAGCAGCGGGTCGACTTCGATCGGCTCCGCTCGGAGAGGCTTGCGCGGCTGAAGGCTCAGCTCGACACCTCTGAATTGGGTGCCGTGCTCGCCTTCGACTTCGCCAACATCCGGTACATGACTTCGACCCACATCGGCACCTGGGCCATGGACAAGCTCATTCGTTTCAGTCTGCTCACCCGCCGCACCGATCCGATCATGTGGGATTTCGGCTCGGCAGCAAAGCACCACTCGCTGTTCAACCCGTGGCTCGACACCACCACGGCAGAGGCCGATGCCGACCCGCACGCACCGCATCATGGCGCGGTCAGGCCGCGCCTGGAGTCGGGCTCTCGCGCTGGAATCTCGACGCTTCGGGGGGCCTTCAGCCCCGACTCTGAGATCGCCGACAAAGTGGCGGCGAAGATCAAACGCGAACTCGAGAAGTTCGGCGTGGTCGATGAGCCGCTGGGTGTCGACGTTATCGAGCTGCCTATTCTTTTCGCTCTGCAGCGAGCGGGCATCACTGTTGTCGACGGTCAGCAAGTGTTTCTCGAGGCTCGCCGCATCAAGACTGCCGACGAGATCACTCTGCTGACCACAGCGGCATCGATGGTTGATGCGGCCTATGAAGACCTCTACGAGTTCCTCAAACCGGGTGTGCGCGAGAACGAGTGCGTCGGCCTCGTCTCGAAGAAGCTGTACGACCTGGGTTCTGAATATGTCGAGGGTGTGAACGCCATCTCCGGCGAACGCTGCTCGCCCCACCCGCATGTGTTCTCCGACCGATTGATCCGCCCCGGTGATCCAGCCTTCTTCGACATTCTGCACAGCTTCAACGGGTATCGCACCTGCTACTACCGCACGTTCGCTGTCGGCTCGGCAAGCAGGGGTCAGCGTGACGCCTACACCCGAGCGCGCGAATACATGGATCGGGCCATCGCGCTCGTTCGGCCGGGCGCGACGACTGCAGACATCGTGCAGGTCTGGCCGACCGCCCAGGAGTTCGGTTTCGGCGACGAGGAGGCGGCGTTCGCCCTTCAGTACGGGCATGGCGTGGGGCTGTCTATCTGGGAGAAGCCCATCTTCTCTCGGCTGGTCTCTCTCGACAACCCCGAGATCATCGAAGAGGGCATGGTGTTCGCGCTCGAAACCTACTGGCCCTCTGCCGATGGCATCGGAGCCGCGCGTATCGAAGAAGAAGTTGTGGTCACCGCAACCGGCTGCCAAGTGATAACGAAGTTTCCAGCCGAAGAACTGCTGGTCGCAGGCAAACGGTACTACACCGTCGAAGGCCCTCTTTCGACCCTTCGTGACTCCCAGTCGAACCTGAACACAGCAGCGGGTCGCGGCGAAGCGGGCGCCTGAGATGGCGGAAACGCCGCAGAAGGTGGCCTTCGTCGGGCTCGGAACCATGGGTGAAGCCATGGCCGCAGTGCTCGTCGGGGCGGGCCACGACGTGGTCGTGTGGAACCGATCTGCTCCGCCTGTCGAACGCCTCGTCGAGAAGGGCGCGACAGCAGCTTCATCGGTTGCCGAGGCATTCGCGACAACACTGGTGTTCTCGATTCTGTCGAATGAACAGGCCGTCTTCGACGTCTTCTCCGAAGAGGTGCTCGCGTCTGCGCCCGAGGGCTCCGTGCACGTCAACATGGCCACGGTCAGCGCGGATGCTGCCGACCGGCTGGCCGCAGCGCACGCGGCCGCCGGGGTCAGTTACGTCGCGGCCCCAGTGCTCGGCCGTTCGACGGTGGCCGCCGCCGGTGCGCTCTCGATTCTCGTCGCCGGTGAGCCGTCGGCCATCGAGCGCGCCACTGCCTTCTTCACCGATCTGGGCCGCAGAACCTGGCACTTCGGCACAAACCCCTGCGACGCCAACGTCGTGAAGATCGGCATGAACTTCATGATCATCCACGCCCTGCAGTCGATCTCGGAGTCGGTCGCCATTCTCGAGTCACGCCAGATCGACGCGGGCCGGTTCGTCGAGCTGGCCGCCGACAGCCTGTTTCCCGGCCCCGTCTACTCGGGGTATGGCCAGGCCATGGTCGAACGCCGCTATCTCCCTGCTGGGTTCACGACCGAACTCGGGTTCAAAGACCTGAGGCTGGCCATCGATGCTGCCGGCGAGACCGGTGTGGTGCTGCCGAGCGCAGACACTCTCCGCGAGGTCTTCGAAGAGGCCATCGCTGACGGTCAGGCCGCACTCGACTGGGCATCCATCGCCGAAGTGACGCGCAAGCGCACTGAGCACCGCACATCAGAACAAGGAAGTTGACGTCAATGAAGGCCCTGCAGTTCACCGCGCAAGACCAGCCCGAAGTGCTCGAGCTGGCCACACCCGAGATCGCCCGTGACGAGGTGCTCATCGCAGCCCGACGGGTGGGCGTCTGCCACTCCGACATCGACCTGCTGGAGGGTCGTTACATCATTCCGTTCAGTTACCCCATCATCCCGGGTCACGAGTGGTCGGGCCAGGTCGCAGCGCTCGGCTCCGACGTGACCGGGTTCACTGTCGGCGACACGGTGGTGGGCGAGTGCGTGATCGGCGATGACCACTTCGGGTTCTCCATCTCCGGCGCCGGAGCCGAGTACTTCGTCGCCAAGCCGGCCTGGCTGCACAAGGTTCCGAGCGGCCTGTCGTTCGCCGATGCGGCCCTCGTCGAGCCCTTCAGCGTGGCCTACTCTGCGCTGATGAAGGTCGGCAACGTCAACGCCAGCGACATTCTCGTCGTTCTCGGAGCCGGGCCCATCGGGCTTGCGGTGACAGCTGGCGCTGCAGCTCTGGGCGCCGTGACGGTGGTCGTCGAGCCGTCAGAAGACCGCCGCGTCGCTGCAACGAAGCTCGGGGCCGCCCACACCGTGCATCCGGATGCCGCAGCCGAGTTCATCGCCGACCTCTCAAACGGTCGGGGTGCGAATGTGGTGATCGAGTGCAGCGGCCGCCCCGAGGTCATGGCACTGGCGCTCGAATACGTGGCCAACCGTGGGCGCGTCTGCTACGTGGGCATCGACGTGGGCCGGTCGGCTCCCGCCAAGCTCGGGCTCATCCAGTCGAAAGAGCTCGCCATCACGGGGGTCATCGGTTCAGAGGGGCTGTGGCCGGCCACGCTTCGCTTCTTGGCCAACACGAAGATCGACCTCAGCCCGCTCATCACCAACGTCTTTGCTGCCGCCGACGCCCTGCAGGCGCTGGAGTCGGCGCACTCGCCGCAGACAACCATCAAGGCTCACATCGAATTCGATGCACCCCTGCTCGGCGACCCCGTGCCGCGCTAGACCAGGATCATGCCGCCTTCGATGGCGATGACCTGGCCCGTGATGTAGTCGGAGTCGCTCGACGCCAGAAAGATGGCTGTAGGGGCGATGTCTTCGGGCTGGGCCGGGCGCCCGAGCAGAATTCCCGCAGCCATCGAGTCGAAGCCGGCGTCACCCTCACCCATCTTCTCGAGGTCGGAGTCGAGCTTGGTCCAGAGTGGGGTGGCCACCACACCCGGTGCGAAGGCGTTCACGGTGATTCCGTCGCCGGCCAGCGAACGGGCGCCCGCCTGGGTGAGCGAGATGACCGCGGCCTTCGAGGCGCTGTAGGGCGCGAAACTCGCGAACGCCGTGCGCCCCGCAATAGATGCGGTGTTGATGATCTTGCCGCCCCCGCCCTGCGCAAGAAACTGCTTCGCTGCCTCTTGGGTGCCGATGAGCACTCCCAGGGCGTTGATGCGCATGATCAGCTCGAAGTTGCTCTCGGTGATCTCGAGAAACTTCATGGGGGAGTTCATGCCTGCGTTGTTGAAGTAGGCGTCGAGGCGCCCGTACTTCTCGACAGTGGCGGCGATGCCGGCCGCGACGGCTACGCGGTCGGATACATCGACCCGCACGGCCAGCGCGCTGCCGCCCGCAGTCGTGATCTGGTCGACCACGCTGTGGGCTGCTTCGAGGTCGAGGTCGGCGAGAACTACGTTGGCGCCTTCAGCGGCGAGTCCGCGGGCGATGCCGGCCCCGATACCCGAGCCCCCTCCGGTGACGATGATGGTTTTTGCTGTGAGACGGTTCGTCATTTCTGCTCCTGCGCAGTAGTGGGTGGTCGCGTGTCAAGAAGTGCGGTGAGTTCGGCCACGTTGGCGGTATCGGGGCGCAGCTCGCCTGCCTCGATGCGTTCGGCAATGGCCAGAATGCCCTCGTTCACGGGAACGGGAACGCCGAGTTCGTGGCCGCGCCGAACGATGTACCCGCTGAACGCGTCGAGTTCGGCGCGACGGCCTTTCATCCAGTCCTGCAGCACAGCTACGCGGGTGTCGGGCCTCGAATAATGGGCCAGAACCTGGTCGAGCAGGCGAAGTGAGTAGGCGTCGTCAGGGTCGACATCGGCCTCTGTCATGCCGAAAATGGGAACCATGGTGATGCCGAGGGCACAAGCCACCGCGTAGGCCTCGCGAGAGGCGGCATCCATCACGGGCCGGATGCCATCGAATGAGACCGCGGTGAGAAGAGGAACGTCGAGGATAGCCGAGGGCAGCATCTCGGGAATGTTGGCGATGAGCTTCATCCACTTGGCTGCACGAATGTCGTCGGTGACGCTCGCAATAGCCGCGTGCCCGAGGGCCTCGGCCGCGAGAGCCACGCCGGACACAGCGGCTGCGCCGGGCGAACCCACGGTCATCCATGTCTCGGATTTGTCGTACTGACGAACCACTACCCCGGGTTCGAACATGTTTGCGGCGATGCCGAGTACGGCCCCCACGGTTCGTTCTTCGCCGCAGATCTCGGCGATGTCGTCGATGGTCATGCCGTTCTGCAGGCCCACCACCACCGAGTCGGGCTGCAGAAGCGGCTTGATCAATTCGCACACCCAGCGAGTGTCGTATGACTTGACCGAGATGAAGACCACGTCGAATGTGTCGCGTAGTTCTGCAACCTGGCACAAGTGGTAGGCCGTCACCGGGGTGACTTCGGTTCTGTCGGGCAGGTGCACGGTGAGGCCATCGGCGCGCATCGCCTCTACGTGGGCCGGCCACTGGTCGATGAACGTGACATCGAGCCCGGCGCGCACAAGGTCGGCGCCGATAGAGGCTCCGTTAGCGCCGGTGCCAACGACCGCGAATTTTGCTGGGGACACCGAGCACCTCATCTATGAGTTCAACTGACGTTAATATCGTACGCCCTGACTGTCGATTGTGTATTCTGACTGTACAAATGGAGGTGCGATGGAGCACACAATTGAAAACGCCCAGCCACGGATCGCAGTGCTCGGCAACGGCGCCAACGGCTCAGCCATCGGCGTCGATGTGGCCCGCGCCGGGCTCGATGTCACATTCATCGACCAATGGCCCGCCAATGTCGAGGCCATCAGGCTCGACGGCGTGCGTGTGCAGCTCGCAGGTCACGAGACGGTGACCAGGCCTCCGATTCTGCACCTCTGCGAGGTGGCCACGTTGCGCTCGAAGTTCGACATCGTGCTGCTTCTGGTGAAGGCCTACGACACGCGGTGGGCGTGCGAACTCATCAAACCCTACGTTGCCGACGGCGGTGTGGTGGTGGGGGTGCAGAACGGGATGACCGGCGACACCATCGCGGAGGTTCTCGGCGCGAACCGCGCCCTCGGTGCCGTCATCGAAATCACGTCGGCCATGTACACGCCGGGCATCGTCGAGCGGCACAGCAGTCACGAACGATCGTGGTTCGCGGTGGGGCCCGTGCACCCAGACGCTGCCCCGCACGCAGAGGCCGTCGCAGCCGTACTCCGTCATGCGGGAACGGTAGAGGTCACCGACGACATTGTGTCGGCCAAGTGGATGAAGCTCATCCTGAATGCGGCCGAACTCGTTCCCTCGGCCATCGTCGACCTCTCGATAGCCGACTGCGCCAGAGACCCGCTGATGCGGGGGCTGATGCTCGAGGCTGGAAACGAGGCAGTGCGGGCCGCGCAGCTCGAGGGGGCGAGCATCCGGCCCATCTTCGGCATGGCAGCGACCACCCCTGAAACGTTCGTCGAAACGGTGCTCGACGAGTTGCTGGCTCACTATGTACTCAGCCACTCGCGATCAACTGTGCTGCAAGACTGGATCAAAGACCGCCACAGCGAGGTCGACGAACTCAACGGTTATGTTGTCGACACCCTGGCGCGCCACGGCGAGCAGGCGCCCGCGAATACGGCGATGGTTGAGTTCGCACATGCGATTGAGCGGGGCGAGCTCAATCGGGGTCGTCATCTCGGCGGCCCGTTGCGGCAGCGGGTGGCCGAGCTGCGCCCCCTTCCTCGGTGAAGGTCAGCCGGCTACGACAGGAATCGCCCGCTCACGCCTCCGCGTCAGCCCTCTCCGCGTCGGCCTGGTGCGTCGACGAGTCTTTGTACTGCGTATACGTGTAGGGGTTGTCGAGCATCTTCGCTTCGGGAGCATCCGGGTTCATACCCTGCGTCCACGCCGGCTCACCCAGCTCGCCCTGCAGGTACTCGACGGTCGACTCGACCTGCTTCTTCACCGAGCTGAGCTCGTCGCCGAGCAGCCGGCCGTCGTACTTGGCGATGACCCCATTCACCATGACGGTGTGAACGTCGCCCCGCCCGGCCTGTAGCGCGATGTGGCCGCTCGGGTTCAGAATCGGGTACATGGTGGGCGAGGCGTCGTTCTTGATCAGCACGATGTCGGCCCGTTTGCCCACCTCGAGCGACCCGACGATCGAGCCCATGCCGAGGCTCTCGGCACCGCCGCGGGTGGCCCAGTCGACCACGTGCTCGGCCCGCAGGTGCGAATGGGTGACGGTGTCGCCCTTCTCGTGCGCGCGCATGTGCTCCCAGCCGCGGTCGGCCCCGAGGGTCGAGCGCATCGCCGAGAACAGGTCGCTCGAGAACCAGACCGAGGTGTCGACCGACAGCGACACGGGAATGCCGTGCTGGCGCAGGATCCACGACGGCGGGTAGCCCTGCCCGCAGCTCAGTTCGCTCTCGGTCGAGAGTGAGACCGAACCGCCGGTGGCTGCGATGCGCTGGTACGAGTCGTCGGTCAGCGTTGCCGCGTGCACGTAGACGGTCTCGGGGGTCATGAACCCGTTCTCGTGCATGAGCCTGATGCCGTCGTCGTTCGTCGCGCCCCATACTCCAGCGTGGGTGGTGACGGGCAGACCGAGCTCACGGGCCGCCTCGAATGCCGCCCGCTCGGGAAATGCGGGGTCGCCTGTCACGTCGAACGCCAGCTGAAACTTCAGGTCTTCGGCCCCCGTGTTGTTTTTCTTCAAAAAGTTCACCACGTCGGGGTCGGCCGACCACTCCCACGGCCCCGCGAAGATGTTGCCATACGCCAGTACGAAGCGGCCACTGGATGCCCGAAGAGCCTCCAGCGCGGCTTCGCCGTGTTCGATCGTGCGGAGCCCATGCGACCAGTCGACCGTCGTGGTCACCCCCGCATCAATCGCGTCGAGCGCCGACAAGCGGTTGCCGGCGTACACGTCTTCGGGGCGAAAACTCTTACCGTGCTCAAGGTAGTACCAGACGAAGTACTGCGTCAGGGTCCAGTCGGCACCGTACCCGCGCATGGCCGTCTGCCACATGTGGCGATGGGTGTCGATCATGCCGGGCATCACGATGCCGCCGGTGGCGTCGATCTCGAAGGTGCCGTCGGGCACGGCGAGGCCTGTTCCGATGGCGGCGATATCGGTGCCGATCACCAGAACGTCGGCATTCTGGAGTACGCGTCTCTGGGCATCGACGGTGACGACGGTCGCGTGCCGAAAGACGGTGGGGCGGGCATCCGTCGGCAACTCGGGGGTGGTGTGTTCAGGCATTTTCGACTCCTTCGGCGATGCGGTGAAAAACGTGGGGTGGTGAAAGACTTGGGGCGGTGAAAGAAGAGCTAGAGGGCGACCGTGGGGTAGTCGCGGCCCAGCCAGTGCGACAGCTTCTCGGCGTACTCGCGCTGAAAGGCGAGCGGGCCGGCCTTCGTCTCGTAGTCGTCGTTGTAGAGAGCGATGAAGATGGTGAGGGTGAGAAAGAAGTGGGCGCCGAGCTCGAAGAGCGTGGCGTAGTCGTGCTCGATGAGGGCCGTGCGCTCGCCGTCGGTGAACGAGAGCCACGTGGTCTGTTCGACACGGTTGCTCGCGCCGAGCCATCGGCCGTACTCGTCTTGCCAGCGTTCGACGAGGCTGGCGGGGTCGGCCTTGTAGGCGGCCAGCAGCGCCGGGTCGCGGTCGACCTGGTAGAGAAACTTGTTCACGTAGTACTTGCTCATCGGGGGTCACCTTTCGGGTACCACGTCATGTACATCTCGCGCGTGTGAAAGAGGTCGAGTTCGTCGACGTAGTCGGCCGGAATGGCGCCGGCGATGCCCATCATCAAGATGAGATCCATGAAGCCGTGGGTGGCATTGCCGGCGCCGGCCATGCTCTCGTGGGTCACGTTCTCGAGAATCGCGTCGATGTCGCCGCTGGCCAACCAGTCGATGGCTTTGCGGTCGAACACCGGGTCGGGCCCTGTCTCGCCGAACTGGCGTGGGCCGCCGAGCTCGAGCGAGAGATGGCCGCTGCCCACGGCGGCGATGCGCTGGTCGGAGGGGTACTCATCGATGATGCTGCGAATGGCCCGGCCGAGGTCGTAGAACCGTTTCGGGCTCGGCAGCGGCGGCGCGAAGATGTTCGTGTAGATCGGCACCACGGGCAGGTCAGCGCCCGGCCTAGTGGTGATGATGGGGCAGATGATCGAGTGGTCGAGCTTCAGCTCGTGGCTCACCGCGAAGTCGAAACCGCGGTCGAGCAGCCCCTGAAGCATGAAGCCCGACAGGTCTTCGTGGCCGTCGAGCAGATACTTCGGGATACCGAACTCGCGTTCCTCGTTGTAGAAGATGGCGTCGTACTTCGGTTGCTTGCCGATCAGAAAGGCGGGGTAGTTGTCGGAGAAGAACTGGTGAAAGTGGTCGGCGCCCACCATGACGAGAATGTCGGGTTTCGCAGCCGTGAGGGTCTCGCGGTACGCCTCGACCTTTCGTTGCCACTCGTCGGCCTGGGCCATCCGGTCTTCTGGCGGCGCGGTGGTGGCCTTGAGGTAGAACGGGTGGTGGGTGGTCGCCAGTACGGCGGCGAGTTCTGCCATGCTCAGACTCCTTCCGGCGGCACGTACACCGCATTGCGGTCGACAGAGAAGTACACGTCGGGGCCGATGGGCGTGACCTGCTCTTCGGCGATGTGGCCGAGCAACCCGGCCGTGCGGGCGAGCAGCGCGAAACCTCGCAGCATGGCTACGGGCAGCCCCAGATCGGCCAGCGCGGCGCCGGCCACCCCGGCCCCGTTCAGCGGAAGGTTCCTGCCCAACACCTCCTGCTGCACCCGCCCGATGGCGGCGAACAGTTCGAGGTGGGGCCCGAATGTTCCCTCTTCGCGGGCTATGCGCATGATGACGGGTGTGCGCGGGTCTCCCGTCTTGTGTACCGGATGCCCGAGCCCGGGTATGCGCAGCCCGTCACTCTTCGCCTGCTCGAGCGCCCGGCGCGCCACGTCGTTCCACGCGTCGGCGCTGAAGCCGCTCGTGTCGTCGCCGAGGCTCTGTACGATCTCGTCGAGGTAGACCCCCGTGTTCTCGGTCACGCCCAGAAACCGTGAGCCGCCGCCGAGCAGACCCGCTGCGACAGCGCCCTGAATGGAGTCGGGGGCGCTGTAGTAGGTGAGCCGCGCGGCGATGGCCGTGGGGGTGAAGCCGTGGTCGGCCAGCGACACGAGCACCGCCTCGAACACGCGGCCCTCGCCCTTCGTGGGGCGGCGCTTCGCCACCAGCCAGAACGCGAGTTCGCCGAAGGTGAGGGCGCCGAGCAGTCCGGTGATGTCCTGGCCCAGCAGGGAGATGCTGGTGAGGTCGCTGGTGCCGATGCCGGTGGGGTAGGTGGGCTGGGCGGGCTGGCCCGGCTGGGCGGATGCTGTCGGCTGGTCTGTCACTGGATGCTCCGGTTCTCTGTGTTCGCGTCTCGGGGAGCCTGCAGCCACGCCCTGATCTCGTCATTGTCGGCACCGAGGGCCGGTGGTGCGCTGACATAGGCCGGAGGTGTGAGCGAGAAGTCGATTGCGTTTCTGATCATCGGAACCGCGGCATCCCCGTCTCCCACCATCACCACGGGTCGGAGTCCGAGCCGCTCGGCGAGGGCCACCCCGCCGTCGATCGTGTTGATCGGCCCGCAGGCGACGCCCGCCGCGGTCAGAATGTCGAACCACTCGCTCACCGTCTTGGTGGCGAGGGCCTTCAGCAGGTGCGGGCGCAGCTGCTCACGGTTTCGGTTGCGCAGCTCGGTCTTCGCGAACAGCGGATCGGCCGCGAGCTCGCCGATGCCGAGGGCCGTCGCCAGCTTGGCGAACTGGGCATCGTTCGCGGCGACGATGACGATCTCGCCGTCGCTCGCAGCGAGCGGTTCGTACGGAAACAGGCTGGGGTGCGAGTTGCCCATGCGAAACGGCACTTGGCCGCCGGCGACATACGTCGAGCTGTGATTGGCCATGGCCGAGAGTGCCGTCGACAGCAGGTTCACCTCGACGTGCTGGCCCTGGCCGGTGCTGTTGCGGTGGTTGAGCGCCGCGAGAATGCCGATAGTGGCTTGCATGCCTGTCATGATGTCGAACACCGACACCCCGCTGCGGTACGCCGTGCCGTCGGCGTCGCCCGTGAGGCTCATCAGCCCCGACGCCGCCTGCACGATGAGGTCGTAGCCCGGCAGTGCGGCACCGCCCTGCGAACCGAAACCGCTGATCGACGCGTAGATCACGGCCGGGTTGCTGCCACGAACGGTGTCGTAGTCGAGGCCGAACTTCGCCAGGCCGCCGGGCCTGAAATTCTCGATGACGATGTCGGCGCGGGCGGCGAGCTCTTGCGCGAGGGCGCGGTCGTCTGGGCTTCCGAAGTCGAGTACCACGTCGCGCTTGTTGCGGTTGATGCCCAGAAAGTACGTGGAGACGCCGTTGCGCTCGGGGGGTGCCCAGTCGCGTGTCTCGTCGCCCTTGGGGCTCTCGACCTTCACTACCGTGGCGCCGAGGTCGGCCATGATCTGCGTGGAGTACGGCCCCGCCAGCACCCTCGAGAAGTCGGCCACCATAAGCCCCTTGAGCGGGCCCGAAGGGCTGGAAACTGGATTCGGCATCGTCACCACATCTGTTCACGGACAAACGTCCGTCATGCGGACACCTTCAGTATGCCCCTCGGCGTGTCTCTCGTCAACGGTCGCTGGACATCTCGCGGCACAACCGAATCGGCGGCCCTCAGATGGGTCTGCGTCGCCGCAGCTCAACGCTAAACCCGTTCATAAAGATGAGACTTCTCACAGGTTCTGGTCTCCGACTGCGACCGTCACCGATGTGAAATTCAGCGTGATTGTTGGCGAGGGGGCTGGTGGAGCGAGTGCGGATCGCGTTCGAACGGGCGTAAGCGTGGAACAGAAGGGTTGCTATGAATCTGCCGAGAGCCCTAGGTTTTGCCTGGGGGCGCCAAATCTAGGGGCCAAGTTTGACTTCGGCCAGTCGGGGACGTGCTGTTGCGCTTTCGTCGTTCGGTTTTCATGACCACTGCTTCCATTGCCATCATTGGCGCACTGACTCTGAGCGTGGCTGGCATGGCCTCTGCCATGCCGACGGTTCTACCGACCGATAACCCGGTAAGCGCAACCGTGCAACCCGCCACGGAGACACCTGAACCGACTCCGACTGCCGCCGCCGTGACGCCGACCGGGCCAGATAGTGACCGTGCCGCTGACCCGATCGCTGCGGCAGCCATCGCACGAAAGTACAACCATCCGGTTGCTGATGATTCGCAAACGACGGACACCTCACAAGTGTCCGTCGAGCCCAATGGGTCGTTTTCTCTTGAATCCAGTACGCTCCCGGTTCGTGTAAAGACGGACGCCGGTTGGGTGCCCATCGATTCGTCTCTCACATACGGTCCAGACAAAATGTTGACGCCAGTAGCTGCCGCTTCCCCTGTGCAGTTTTCAGAGGGCGGTACCGATCTTCTGGCGAAGGTGGAAGTCACCCCAGGTGCGTGGTTGACGGAGAAGTGGCCCTACGGGGCGTTGCCGATACCGACTGTGACCGACAATGACGCCCTATATTCGAACGTCTTGCCCGGAGTTGACCTACGGTTGAGTTCGACTCCAGCGGGTATGGCAGAGGTGCTCGTGGTGAAGACCCCCGACGCGGCGGCGAACCCGAAGCTTGACCAGGTGAAACTCAGCCTCGAAGGCGCGACGGTCACGCCGAGTGCCGGCAACACACTGTCGGCAACCCCGAACGGTGCCCAGCCACAGACCGCCTCTGCTGCGGCCGACAACTCGGACACGGTCTCATCGGCCCCCGTGTGGTGGGACTCGAATGTGAAGGACTCTGGCCCCGATGGACCCGTCGGCGCGGAAGAAGCGCACCCGGTCAGCCAAGCGGCGACCGGCAGCGATGTGACTCTGAATGTCGGCGCCGTCATAGATACCCAGAAGATCACCTACCCGCTGTACGTCGATCCAGATTGGGGCACCGGGGCGCAGGCGTACTGGTTCACAGACCGCGCCTTCCCTGACACGGTGTACCTGAACGGCAATGCAAACTCTGGCGGCATAAAGGCCGTCGGTTACGGCGGCCCCTCGCCCGTGAACTATCTCTCTCATGCGTTCTGGCAGTTCGACACCACGCCTCTTTCTGGCAAACATATTCTCGCCGCGGCATTCAACACCGCGGTTTATTGGTCGAACGTCTGCACCTCCACAGCGATCCAGGCCTGGCAATACGGAAACGGGGCCGACGCGCCGGGGTTCACATGGAACGGCGAGCCCAACGCGTGGGACGCGCTGTTGGACACTCAGTCCACAAACGACGGCAGTTCGTGCGCGGCTCCGGGAAACGTGGGATTCAACGCCCTCCCGACCGCGATCAGCGCGGCTAGTGGGGGATGGCCGAATGTCCAGCTCGGTCTGCGCGCCGCGAACGAGTCCGACCCGGGCACACGAAAGCATTTCGGCACAGCAGCTTCGCTCACCGTCACCTACAACTCCTACCCGAATGCGCCGACTGGATTGTCGATCACGAGCCCTCCTAGGGGGTGCAGCAACGACCCTAACAATCCGGCGTACCTGAATGGGAACCAGTCGATTGTTTTGCAGGCAAACGTGTCAGATCCGGATCAGCAGAACCTCGGAACCGCGTTCTACCTGAAGAACACCGACACGGGCGCGAACACTTTCGCCCCACTGGGTTGGCCGTACGACGGCTCACCTGCACAAGCGCAAAGCGCTCCACAGTCCGTGCAGCTGCCAGTTACCCTGCCCACCGGCCGGTATGCGTGGTATGCGCAATCCGAGGATGGCATCGACTGGGGACCGGCAAGCTCTCCCTGCTATTTCGATGCGCTTGACAGCCCGCCCGCCGTGCCGGTGATCAGCGATGTTTCTGCAGGACCGTACACGGTCGGGCAGCCAATGACCGTCAAGTTCACATCCTCTCCAACGGATCACATCGCGACGTTTGCCTATTGGTGGACGAACGATACCTCGACCGCCACAACCCCACCGCTTCCAGCCCTGGGAAATGCCCCAACCTGCACAAGGGCCCCCGTCGGGGGTGTCCGCTTCGCGTGTGCTGATTCGTCCAGCACTTCTCCACTCATCACTGTCGCTCCGCGAGCTGACACGTCGACGTTATGGGTCGCTACTTTCGATCTGGCAGGCAATGCCTCCACATCCTCGGCGGGTCAAACGATCTTGGCGAATGCCGACACGGCCGTGTCGGCCTCGAACCCGAACGCGGGAAACGTTGTCGCGGCAAAGGGCCACCAGTGGCCCATGAATACCGCGACGCCAATCGTGGGAGCGGTAGCAGACAAGAACACCACCACAGGAACGTCTCTCTTTGCGCAGAAGGTTCTGAAAATAGGTGCCGGAACAAACGTCACGTCGACCGATCACATCGTGATGACTGGGCTTGCACGGCACGTGATGACCTTGCCCGGGTATCTCGAATTGGCGAGGTACTACAACGGTGTTGACGATGCTGCGTTCTCTGATGGGTTCGCGCCGGCTGGTTACACTTTCGAAGTCGCGCTCGGACAATACGTTCCCCTAGCGGCCTCGGCGGCAGCGGTGACGGGGATGCAGGAATTTTATTCCTGCCCGTTGTCTACGGGCGATATGACGTCGACGTCGTCGACGTGCGAAGGAACCGGCGTCACCGGGGTGAGTATGGGGTATTTCTGGCCCACTTCTGCCGCTGTTCCTGCTGGGGTTCCAGCGTTGCCGCTCTACCAGTGCTCCATTGCATCGAACGGGCATCACTTTGATGCCCCTGATGTTGGCTGCCTGGGATTCGGTACCGGCATCGTGCTGGGCTATCTGGCTGGCATAGCGCCGACGGTCACCGCGAACACGTCAGGATCCCCCGCAGTATTGGCCCCGGCACAGGCGATCGACACTACGAAGAGTTTCACCGTATCTGCGTGGGTGAAATTGGATGCCGCGAACCTAGCCGGTGGCAATTACACGGCGATGAGCGAATCCGGTTCTGGAACGAACGCGAACTCCGCGTTCTACCTCCAAAAAGCAAACGGCGGGCACTGGCGCTTCTGTGTGCGAACGCAATCCGGTATCGACATTGTGGACTGTGCCTCCGTGACAGCTCCCGCGCTTGCGAACACTTGGACGATGGTGACGGGCATCTGGGATGCAACCAACCAGGAGGTAAGGGTGCTGACCAGCGCTAGTCCGACTCCGGCAGACAGTACGTCTGTCGTCAGCCATGTGCCTCCATCCAGTGAAATCTCTGCAACCTCGCCGTTGGTCGTCGGGTCGGCTGTGTCCGACGGCAGCACGGGCAACCAATGGGATGGCGAAATCTCGAATCCGGTGGCGTTCCAAGGTGTGCTCGACGGCTTCCAACTGGCTTCACTCGCCGGGCTGAACCCGCTTCCGTGACCCGTTACCCTCGACCAGGAAAAGGCACCACCATGTCACACCGCACACGCCCGTTCATGCGACCGACTGCGCTGGGGGTCTCGATCGCGGTGGTGGCCGTGACGATGACCGGGGTCGGTGCCCTTTCGGCAGAAGCGTTTGCCCATCCGGCTCCCTTCATCGGTATCGCGGTGCCCGGCGCTTCCGCCCCCGCATTGAGCGCCGCTGAGCCGCCCTCGTCATCGGCGAACGCCCCCATCTCGGCGTCTGCCCTGCCAAGCGCTGGCTCTTACACTGTCTCGACCCCGGCAAAGGCCTCTGCCACGCTTCTCGCATCCCGTGCAGCTGGCGGCGGTACGCCCGCAGTGACGAACGGGGACTGGTCGCCGCTGGGATCGACTGGGCTGAGCATCGCCCCTGCGGCGCCTGCAGCCGTGGCGCCGACGTCGGCGACCGCCAGAGCCGTCACCGATTCGTTGACGCCTTCCGTGCAATCAGTCACAGCCACCGTGCTCGACCAAAACACGGCAGCAAAACACGGTCTCACTGGTTTGGTGCTGAAACTGGTGCGCGCGGACAACGCCGCTGGCGCGGCACCTGTCGGTGTGCGCATCCCGAACAGCGTCCTGGCCGGATTGTATGGAGCTGACTTCGCTTCCCGAACTCGATGGGTGCAGCTCCCAGACGGAGCGACCCCCGGGGATCAGAATGCAGAAACTGCCGTCGCGGCAACACCCGACACCGATCACAATGCGATCATTCTCACCCCTCGGATTTCTTCGACCGCTGTGATGCTCACCCCGATGTCCGCCCCGGTGTCATCGAGCGGGACAGGGTCGTTCTCGGCGACATCGCTGAAGCCTGCGTCGTCGTGGGATGTGTCGGCTCAGACAGGTGATTTCTCCTGGTCTTACCCCATGACCGTTCCACCGGCAGCGGCCGGGCCCGCACCGAGCATCGGCCTGACATACGACTCGCAGTCTGTTGACGGTGAGACCGGTTCTAGCAACAACCAGCCTTCTGCGGTCGGGGACGGCTGGTCGATTGGCGGCAGCGGGTTCATCGAACGCACGTACGTCTCCTGTTCCCAAGACAACGGTGCGTCAGGTGCTGTCGCGACCTCGGGTGACCTGTGCTGGAAAACCGACAACGCGACACTTTCGCTCGGTGGACACACTGGGCAACTCGTGAAAGATGCCTCTACCGGGGTGTGGAAACTCCAATCCGATGACGGTTCCCGCATCGACCACCTCGTCGGTACCGGCCAGGGCTGTGCCGCCAACGGAACGTACGACACCGACTGCTGGCGACTCACCACCCGTGATGGCACACAGTACTTCTTCGGCCTGAACCAGCTCCCCGGCTGGGCCAGCGGCAAAGCAACAACGAATTCTGCGTGGACCGTTCCGGTGTTCGGCAATGACGCCGGAGAACCGTGCCATGCCTCCACCTTCGCCGCCTCCTCCTGTAATCAGGCATGGCGGTGGAACCTCGACTACGTCGTCGACGTGCACAGTAACGCCGAAGCGCTTTACTACGCCGCCGAGACCAACAAGTACGCCCAAAACGGTTCTGCCGCTACCTCCTACATACGTGGTGGGCAGCTGGACCACATCGACTACGGTATGACGTCAGCAACGATCTACGCAGCGAACGCCGCTTCAGACAAAGTTGCCTACGGATACGACCAGTACGGCCGCTGTTCCGACTCGACGCATGCGAACTGCACAACCGAGACCATCACATCGCCCGCCGTCGCGGCGGCGCACCCCACCTCGTATCCAGACGTACCGTTTGACCAGTTCTGCAACGGCGCCACCTGCCCGAACCTTCTCTCGCCGACATTCTGGACCACCGGAATGCTCAATACCGTCACCACCAGCGCCCTGAAATCAGGTGCTTATACGAACGTCGACGTGTGGACACTCGGACACTCTTTCCCTGACCCCGGCGATCTCACCAATGCAGCTCTCTGGCTGACCCAGGTCGCCCACACCGGTTACGACGGAGCAACCTCACTCGCAGAACCCACCACCACGTTCGCCGGCACAACCATGCAGAACCGGGTGTGGGTGATCAATGGCCTCGCGCCTCTGGACAAATGGCGTATCGCCTCGATTCAGACATCGGCTGGGGCCGTCATTTCTGTGAACTACTCGGCCCAGCAATGCACCCCCTCTGGCGCGGCCGCCATAGAGGCATCGCCGCAGACAAATACCAGTCGGTGCTTCCCCCAATGGTGGACACCTCAAGTCGTGCCCGCCGCCGCGACAACCGAGGACCTTTTTCACAAATACGTTGTCACCTCGGTCATCTCCAACCCGAAGACCGGTGGCGGCAATGATCGCCCACAGGAAACCGACTACGTCTACACCGGAACTCCGGCATGGCGATACGACACGTCACCGCTCACTCCCGACGCTCAGAAAACGTGGTCGCAGTACGCCGGCTACAACGCTGTCGAAATTAGGAACGGCAACACGGCAACCGACTACACCTTCTATCAAGGCATGGACGGCGACCGAGCTGCCGCATCCGGCGGAACCAAGACGGCGAAAGTCACCGGCAGCAGCACCCTCGCAGATTCGAGATGGTTCGCCGGCAGTGCCCGCGAGGTGAAAGTCCTGAACGGCGTCGGCGGCGCCGCCATCTCCGACACCGTCAATACACCCTGGGCCGGCGGTGTAACTGCAAACGACAACACAAACACTGCTCGGATGACGGGCCAGCAGGAATCCGTGCTCAGCCAACCCGTCTCGACCGGAGGCAACCGCACCACCGACACAACAACAAGCTACGACAGCACTTACGGCCTGCCGGTAGCGGTCAACACTGCCACCTCTGATGCAGGAAGCACCTGCACGACGACCAGCTACACACCCGCGAACACCGCCGCCTGGCTGGTCGGTCTGCCCGACGAAACCGCCAAGATCGGTACTGCTTGTGCCAACGTTGCCGCCGCCGTCTACCCGGCCGCCGCAATCTCCGACACCCGAACCGTCTACGACTCTCTCGCCTGGGCGGTAGCTCCAGCGAAGGGTGACGCAACGACGACGCAGGTCGTGTCTTCGTATGCCGGATCGACGGCAGCTACCGCCGTTTGGACCCAATCTGGGAAAGCGGCCTACGACACACTCGGCAGGGCCACATCAACGACCGACATCATGAGCCACACCACCACCACGGCGTACACCCCGGCAACCGCAACGGCCGGGTCGGGTGCGCTGACCACAGTCGTGACAACAAACCCGCTCGGCTGGACGAACACCGAAACGCTCGACCCGTCTCGAGGCGCAGAAACCAGCGCGACCGACCAGAACGGAAACCTCACCACTGCCGTCTACGACCCCCTCGGGCATCGCACCAAAGTATGGCTGCCGAATTGGTCGCAATCCGATAACCCCGGCTCGCCGTCCATTGGTTACGGGTACACCCTCTCCCAAAGCTCACCGAACGCCGTCTCGACAACAACCATCAAAGCCGGACAAAACGTAGAACAATTCACCCTCTACGACGGGCTCGGCCGACAAATCCAAACCCAAGCCGCGACCTACGGCGGAACCCTCATCACCGACACGGCCTATGACCCCGCCGGCCGCGTCTACATGACGAACAACCCGTACTACGAAACGACGACAACCATGTCCGCTTCGTTGTTCGTGGGCTACAGCGAGCAGAACATCGCCTCTGAAGTGCTCACCAACTACGACGGTGCCGGCCGCGCAACATCCACTGTGCTGAACCAGAACCTCACCGAGCGGTACCGAACCAGCGTCAGTTACCCCGGAGCAGACAGAACCGACACCATACCTCCCGCCGGAGGCACCCCGACTAGCACATACACCAACACCCTCGGCGAGAAAACAAAACTCGTGCAGTACCTCGCCCCCACCATCAGCGGCACTACCGAGACGACCAGCTACGGATACGACGTCCGTGGAAACATGACCTCGATGACCGACCCCGCCGCCAATGCCTGGGGCTGGACATTCGATGTTCTCGGTCATCAAACTCAAGCCGTCGACCCCGACACCGGCACCACGAACAGCACCTACACCCTCGCCGGTTACCCGCTGACAACGACCGACAGCCGGGGAATCACTCTCGCGTACTCATACGACGCTCTCAACCGCAAAATAGCGCAATACCAAAACGCTGCTGACGCAACAGGACTCGAGCTAGCCTCCTGGACCTACGACACCGCCGCCGGAGGAAAAGGCCAACTCGCAAGCTCGGCCAGCTACACCGGCTCTACCGCCGGACACCCCGGCCTCGCGTACACCGATACCATCACTGGCTACGACGGCCTCAGCGATCCCGCTGGTGAAACCATCAGCATCCCCACCGGAGCGCCCGCATTCTCTGGCACCACGTACAGCACCAACATGTACTACTACCCAGACGGCGCCCTCGCTGAAAAGGACTACCCCGCGGCCGGTGGCATCACCGACGAAGCGCTTCAATACAGCTACGACAGTCTCGGCAACCTCCTCGGCACATGGGGCCTGACCTCCTACGGTCTCACCTCATACACCGCCCTTGGCCAAGTCTCCCAATACGAAAAACACGGCACCACCACGGCATACACCGGATACGGGTATGACCCCGCAACCGGCGCGATCGCGAACATCGCAGACGACACCGTCACCGGTGGCATCGACGCGATGCAGTCCCAGCGCGTGTACAGCCATGACAACGCCGGGAACGTCACCTCCGACAAAACCACGGGCACTGCATCCGACACTCAGTGCTATACGTACGATTATCTGCAGAACCTCACCGCTGTCTGGACGCCAACGAGCGCTTCGTGCGCTGCGGCCCCGACGAGCACTACTGTCGGGGGTGCGGCGCCGTTTTGGAAGAGTTACGTGGTTGATCCGGCTACGGGGAACCGTACCGCGGCCGTCGATCACGCAACTTCCGGTACCGGCGCAGACACCGCCAAGGCGTTCACGTACCCTGTCGCAGGTGCGGCGCATCCACATGCCGTGTCAAAGGTTTCAGCCACTACTACGGGTACGACTACGAACAGTGTCTACGGTTACGATGCTGGGGGTGACACAACCGCCCGGCCTGGCCAGGCGCTGACGTACACGCCCACGGGGAAGGTTGCGACTGACACTGTCGGGTCATCGGTACTGACTGATGTGTACGACGCGTCGGGTACGTTGCTGCTTCAAAAGGATCCCGCGAGCGGTGCGACCCTGTATCTCGGTGACACTCAGATCCGGGTCGCGGCCGGCGCGGCAGCCCAGTCGGTGGTGCGTACGTACTCGCTGAACGGTACCCCTGTTGCGGAACGCACCAGTGCTGCAGGATCATCGACCAGCGCCCTGTTCTGGCTCGGTAACGATATAGACGGTACCCCTGACCTCGAAACCGATGCCACTACCGGCACGAGCACCCACCGGTATCAGGACCCGTACGGTAACAACCGCGGCGCCGCCGTTACGTGGTCGTCGCAGAACCGTTATCTCGATGACCCCACCTCATCGTTGACGGGGCTCACCCAGGTCGGGGCCCGCGCGTACGACCCCACGATCGGCAAATTCCTCACCGTCGACTCGGTGCTCTCGCCATTCCAGCCGCAACAAAACAACGGGTACGACTACTCCCATAACAGTCCCGTCACCCTCGCCGACCCCACCGGCCTCAGACCCGTTGGAGAGAACGATAACGACTGGCAGGGCAACACCGATCAGAACGGAGGAGACAATTCCGCAGACCATGTGGGCGCCCACGGAACTAACGTGAATTGGGCGAACTCTGACGCAAGTGGTGGTAGCGCGGCTGGGCGTGCCGACCCAGCTCCCTCGGCTGCGGGTGGTAGCGCGGGTAGCAAGTCAAAGAACGGGTCCTCTTTTCGTGCAGTGGTCCAATTCCGCAATGCACCCGTCTTCGCATCAAGTCCGTCGCTCGCTAATAATCCAGCAGGGGATAACCAAACCGACTCACAATGTGAAGCGGAAGGGTTGATGGTGTGTTCGATCTACCAGCAAAATGCGGTAGATGCGTTTGTTGCGACGATCTTCATCCAATTGGGAATTGTCGCCGCCGAATCCACCCCGGATGGACCCGGCACTGTGGGCGGACTGACAGGCTTGGAGGCGGATGTCAGCGTCGCGGCCGACGCGAGCGGAACAAGCCCTCTAATCGAACCCGCACGGATCGCTGATCGCTCGCCCGCGGAAATCGACGCGATCGCGAGGGAGTCCGGTCTGCTCGCCCGAGGCCCTGATCCGATGAATGGTAAGGGAGCGTATATTGATCCAATTACGGGAGAACAACGAGTGTTGTCGCATCCCAATTCTTCTGATGGCGGCCAC
Organism: Subtercola vilae; assembly: GCF_004923255.1. Lineage (GTDB taxonomy): Bacteria > Actinomycetota > Actinomycetes > Actinomycetales > Microbacteriaceae > Subtercola > Subtercola vilae. Next base: position 46,249 of record NZ_QYRT01000008.1, read on the forward strand.
GCGCACGTGAATGACCCCAACGGCCAGCGTCTGGACATCGACGGCAACCCCGTGAACGCGGATTCCCCAGACGCACACCTACCGATTGGAAAATAGATGCTCGACGATTTTCACGATTCGACCCTTATTGATATCGTCCTAACCTGGGCGACGAGGACAGTAGTGATAACCGCAAAGTCAGGGAATTTGCATCTATCGATACTTGCAAAAAATGTCAAAGCATTAGCTGTTCCCGTTGAATATCCTTGGGGTCGCAGCGTATCGATAAATTCAATTGCTGTAACGGACTCACCAAATGAGAAGCAGCTTCAGGTCGAGATGCAGTCAGGAGACGTCATACGAGTTACTTGCGAATCATTTCAGGCTATCGATACCCCACTGGTCATGGTCCGCTGAGCTACCCAAGGCCCGATCGACCGTTCGGGGACTCGGATTCGTGAGTTTCGGCGAATGAATTCCGACGCTAAGCACCTGATCCTTGTTGGTTACGATTACGGCATGGGCGGTCTTTGGGGTGGTATCCGTGCTCGCTCAAAGGAAGAAATCCTCGCGAAGTAGCCAGAGCTAGACGTTCACCTGGACCCCCCAGCATGGATGAATTCAAACGACTTTATTTCGTGGAAGCATCGGCCCCCCGTCATGGAGATCGACAGTAAACCAGTGGGCCTACTCCTAGTAGTTCTTGATGATCGGCGACGCGGCGAAAGAAGTGACGGTTAGAGGAAAGATCCCGGAAATCAACCTCCAGTCACACTGTTCGGCGCGCATTCATTCCGACACCAACAGTCGTAGGGTGGCGGGTAGCCGTTCTTGGTACTGGGGGTCTATGTAGTTGGTGTGTTATCTCGTGACTTCGTGGACAGTGAATCTCATTGCTTCGTGGACGCTGGGTCTCATGGCTTCGTGCACAGCTACCGTGCTGCCTGACCGCGAACTGCGGGGAGGTCAATCTGGCGTTGGGCGAATTGGGTCTGATATTCCGCTTTCTTGAGTGTCCAGGGCTTCGTCGGGTGGGTCACGTCGACGCCCTGGATGGAGTACGAGGCGACGTATCGACCTCGGACATTCAGCGCGACCATCGGCAGCGGGAATGAGAACACGATCTCAGCGGTGACGGGGTCGGTGAGCAAGAACGCGTCGTCGGTGATCGTCCGATAGAACGTGCGGTCGGCGTACGTTGTCGGTAGGGAGACCTGGTAGCCCTGGAAGTAGACCTGCCGGTTCGCTTGGGTCGGCTGCACGGAGAGGTGACAGGGGAAAAACTGCACGAGAGATAGCGGAGCAGCAGAAGGGGGGATCGGATGGATAAAACTTCCACACCGCACTGGGGCAGTCTCGGCCTAATCGAGCAGATCATTCTGCGAGAGTCTGCAGATGACGTCACGTTCGTAGATGTTCTGAATGCTGTCTCAGGACCGACAGAGGATGGGCCCTACTGGAACCGCAAATTTAAATATGTGCCATCTGTCCAATTAGCAACAGCCAAGCTCATCGGCAATTCTCTGATAGTTATCCGCCGGCGAGACCGCGTCGGAGGTTTCGAAACCTTAAGCCAGCCGGAAGCGTTGGAAGTCGCCGGGGATGCCGGTAGCTGGTGGCGATATGAGTCGACGGACAGTCTCGACGCTCAAGAGACAGCGACCGACGATCATCCGTTCGTCGAGAACTGGATCGATGCGACCGACACCGGATTGCTCGTTCTGCGCGGCCGGCCATCGTATGTATCGAAGCGAGGGGTCGAGATATTCAATCTCGGCTCGACCGGTGACGTTGACGTAGACAGGGACTTCCGATTCCCTGACACGACGAATGAGTTGCTCGAGTAGTTATGTGCGCGGCGGACGGTGAATCGCCCGAGGCTTTCTGCCGCTCCGGTGCGGGTCGCGATCGAACCAACCGTGCTTCAGACGAGCCAGGTTTGAACGGCTATCGCTCAAGCACCTCGACGTAGGGGTGGGCATCCAGCCGGCTCCAGTCTGCGGAGATGGCGGCAGCTGTTGCGAGCAGCTCGGGCAGGTGGCGCTCGAGGAGCAGGGCGGTGGGGGTCTCGGCGGCGTGCACGGTGACGTTGACGGCGGCGGGTACGGTTCCGGTGCTGTCAGAGACGGGGGCGGCGATCGACCTGACGCCGGGCGCCAGTTCTTCGTCGGCGAGAGCCCAGCCGCGGGCGCGAACCTCATCGAGCTCGCGCGCCAGGTCGGCGGGGTCGCGGGCAGCGATGACGACGCGTGATGAACTGGGTTCGGCGAGGGTGCGCCGCAGGGCATCCGGAGCCAGGGCAGCGAGCAGAACTTTGCCCTGCGAGGTGACCTGAGCCGGGTTCAATCTTCACCTCGGCAGGCCAACGAAACCCGGTTCGCTCGAAGTTTTCTCTGACGGCGCCGCAACTCATGCGGAAGAGTGGATTCTCGACCACCCCGAAAGTATCAGCGGCACGAACGCGAGAGGTCAGCTTGCCTCCCGATCGAGTTGGCGTGACCAAACGGTTCAGGGCGCATGGGACCAAGCGGTTGACGCCCCCCAGGGTGGCAAGTTTTGCCCATCCTGCGGCACGACGGTTAATGTAGCGCCAAAATCGGGGATCGCGCGTGACTGGGATATGTCCCATAATCCCTCTTGGACTAACCGAACCTTCGAGCCTGACATTGTTCGAAGCGCTGTGATCGACGACTATAACGAAGGCGTTATGCTCGAATGTCCGCAATGCAACCGGTCAGCGGGAAACAATGATTCGAGATTTGGCGGCCAGTGATCACTCTCGTGAATCATTTTGAGCAGTACCTCGGAACGATGGTCGGGGGTTGGAAAACTGACATTCCTACGCTCGAGGCACCGGTTCAAATTACCAAATATGAGTTGTCGAATGGCCAGACTAGCTTCGCCACTCTGGGGCTATCCCACACGCCTTTGCACTCATCCGTGTCTGGTAAAGAAATTCACGAAGAGTTGATCCTCACTCTAAATGTTGGGAGTGCGGACGTTTCGTTACTGTCGGTGCTTGAGTACGTCGTCAGCACAGTCGCTCGAAGCAAGCACGCGTTGCTTCGAGGCGAGGTAGTGGGCCCGCTTGGCCCGCTAGTAAAAAACTCACCGATGGAGGCGTTTTACACCGCATCTCCTGTGTATTTTCCTGACGCTTTCGCGACCTACTCGGGCGGATCGTTTCAGACGGTAATAGCGTGGCTAGTTCCGATCGCCAGGAATGAGGCAGACTTTGTTCAAAAACATGGTTGGCGCAAGTTTGAAGACCAGCTTTTGAAATTCGATCCTCTTCTAACCGACCTATTTCGCGAGCCGCTGGCAATATAGGCCGTCTTGCTCGGACACCATTTCTCCGCGACCCGTCCCGACGTTCTGCTCGGCGTGCGCATCGATTACACAAGCATTGCAGGTCCTCCCAAATCGGGTACCTCGACGATCCCACCTCGTCGTTGACCGGGCTCACCCAAATCGGGGCACGAGCTTACGACCCCCGCGGAAAATTCCTGGTCATAGACGCTGTCTCGCCCCCTCAGCGCGCCATGGCGACAGATGATGAAATCTTAGCCAGGCTGCCAGGTGCCCAGGTCACGTCCCGCTGTGTGGTGGAGTTTCTCGATACCATGCGGGGTTCAGTTGTTTGATTATGCGGCGATGAGTTCGGGGAGTGCAACCTCCTGTTCGATGGGGTCGTCGATGGTGTTGAGCTGGGCCATGGAGGCTTCGGATAGGTAGCGGCGGTCGCCGGCTTCCCATTTGTCGTGTTGATCGACGAGCACGGCGCCGGCGAGGCGGAGCAACGCGGCGGGGTTCGGGAACACGCCGACGACGTCGGTGCGGCGTTTGATCTCTTTGTTCATGCGTTCCATGGGGTTGATTGACCAGATCTGTCGCCAGTGTCGTGGCGGGAAGTCGGCGAAAGCGAGCAGGTCGGATCGGGCGTCGTGGAGCATGCTGGCGACTTTCGGGTGCGATTTCGCCAGCATCGTGGCGACCTCGTCGAACTGGGCGTTGACGTGTGCTTTGTCGGGTTGCGCGAACGCGGTCCGGATGATCGAGGCGACCATCTTCTTCGACGCCCGTGGCACGACAGCGAGCACGTTGCGCATGAAATGCACTCGGCAGCGTTGCCACGACGCGCCCTGGAACACGACCCCGATGGCTTTCTTCAACCCGGAGTGCGCGTCAGAGATCACCAGCCGCACCCCACCGAGCCCGCGGGCCTTCAACGTGCGCAGGAACTCGGTCCAGAAGGCCTCGTTTTCGCTGTCGCCGACGTCGAAGCCAAGGACCTCCCGGCGTCCGTCAGCTGCGACACCGAACGCGACAACGACAGCCTGCGACACGACCAGATGGTTGACGCGGGCTTTGCAATATGTGGCATCGAGGAACACGTACGGGTATGACAACGCGTTGAGGCCACGGTTTCGGAACTGCCCGATCTCCTGATCAAGACCCGCCCAAATCCGCGACACCTCGGACTTCGAAATGCCGGTGTCAGCGCCGAGCGCTTTGACGAGGTCGTCGACCTTCCGGGTCGATACGCCGTGCAGGTACGCCTCCATCACGACCGCGTACAACGCCTGATCCACCCGGCGGCGGCGCTCAAGCAGTGCGGGGAAGAACGACCCCTAGCGCAGCTTCGGGATAGACAAACTCGAATCCCCCGCGGTCGTCGTTAACGTCCGCGGTCGGGTGCCGTTTCGTTGCGCGGTACGGGTGTCAGTACGTTCGAGCGGGGCGGCCCCGATGAACGCGGTCGCTTCCGCGCCGATGAGCTGCTAATACAGCGTCTCGGTCTCCGTCCGGATCCGGTCGGGCACGTCGGTGAGTTTGAGGTGAGCGAGGAGTTCGAGCAGGGCAGACTTGTCCAGAGCCATCGTGTGTTTGTGTCTTTCTGTGAGTAGCTTTGATCGGTTCTCACTGACCATCACACGATGGCTCATCACGTCGACGAAGCGACACTCAAGCCCGAGAAACTACACCACACCCAGGGATGCAACCTTCGAGCGCACCCGGAACATCGCGGTCGCGATGTCGCTGTACGGCTGTTTGTGGCGATTTGCCCCCGTCGTGTCTCGCCCGAGTTCTGCCGCATCGTCGAAGATCCAATGCCCGGGCCGCTTCTTCTTGGCATGAATGATGGTCATCTGCCGGTCAACCGCGTTGCGAAGAGCTACCTCGAGAAAGCTCAGTGACTCCCAGAACGCGGCAGAAATGGCGGTGTTCCATTCGTACAGTTGCATTGCTGCGTCATGGTCACCGTCGCATTCGGTGAGGTAGTGCCTGAGGCGCGCTTCTGCGAAGTGCCGCGCGTAGAACGACCAAGTCGCGAGGTTGACCACGTTTCGGGCTCCCTTTATGATGAGTAAGAACACCCCGGATGCGTCCCTGTAGCCCTCTCTGGAGGGCCGATCACACGGCCGGGGTTTTGTTTTCACCATCTTGCCAGAAACACGAGTGATACTCGGCTATGAAGGCTCAGTGCTCGGGCACCTCGACGTAGGGGCGGGCATCCAGCCGGCCCCAGTCTGCGGAGATGGCGGCAGCTGTTGCGAGCAGCTCGGGGAGGTGGCGCTCGAGGAGCAGGGCGGTGGGGGTCTCGGCGGCGTGCACGGTGACGTTGACGGCGGCGAGTACGGTTCCGGTGCTGTCAGAGACGGGGGCGGCGATCGACCTGACGCCGGGCGCCAGTTCTTCGTCGGCGAGAGCCCAGCCGCGGGCGCGAACCCCGTCGAGCTCGCGCGCCAGGTCGGCGGGGTCGCGGGCAGCGATGACGACGCGTGATGAACTGGGTTCGGCGAGGGTGCGCCGCAGGGCATCCGGAGCCAGCGCAGCGAGCAGAACTTTGCCCTGCGAGGTGACCTGAGCCGGGAACCGGGTGCCGATCTCCACCCGCAGGGCGATGATCTTCGGAACGGCAACGCGGGCGGTGTAGACGATGTCGCTTCCGCTCAGCTGGGCCATCGACGACGACTCGCCGGTGCGCCCGACGAGTGCTTCGAGGTGCGGGCGGGCCACCTGCCAGAGCCCTTGCGAGCTGACGAAGGCGTAGCCGAGGTCGAGTATGCGCGGGGTCAGCTCGAAGAGCGAACCGCTCTGCCGTACGAAGCCGAGTTCGATCAGGGTCGCCAGGAGGCGGTGCGTAGTGGGGCGCGCGAGGTTGGTGGCTGCGGCGATCTCGGCGAGCGACATGCTGGTGTGGCTATCGCCGAACGCGCCGATGACGTCGAGCCCGCGCGCGAGGGCTTCGACGAAGTTGGCGGAGGCACCGCGACCGGCTATTGGCTGGTTCCTTTCGCGAATGGGCCCTTCTGGGGCGGGGCGTGGGTGCGGGGGCGTAGCGCGGCGAGGGCGCTCAGCGCCGCCCGAGGCGCCGCTCGCCGCCCGAACCGGTCTCGTAGGGCAGCTCGTAGTGCGCGAAGACGGCTGGTTCGCTGGCCGCATCGAGTTCGCCGTCGGTCGCAATGAAGGGGGCGTCTTTGATGAGTTTCTTGGCATACATGACTTTGACGAACTTGGGCGCGACGACTGCTCCGGCGAGCGGCACGAAGACGAGCTTCTGGCCGTTGAGAATGCCGATGTGCACTGACGCGAACGAGGGCTGGTCTGTCGCGGTGTCGAAATAGATGCTCTCGAGCGAGCCGACTTTGTCTTCGTTCTGGTCGACGACCGAGAGGCCGATCCAGTCACGCAGGTTCTCTGCCTCGAACATGCCAGCCTTCTTTCTCGCCGGGGAGCTCCCGGTGTGTTGCCCTAACGCTAGCCGGTGGCGGCGGTGTGTAGCCGAAAGGCACGGCGCTGGGCATCCGATCGGTTGAATCTGAACGCCCCGGTGCGCCAGCGGGAAAAAATGATAGCGATTTCACAGTTCGCATGATAACGTTTTCAAAAGTCAGGCCACGGCACTGACCCAGCAGCTCAGCCTGACCACACAGCGGTCACATCACAACGAAGTGAGGTAGTTATGCACACTCTTCCCGCAACACCGTGAACTGGGCGCGGCCACACGCGCCGCGCCCACGCATCACCCTTCTCCACCGTCTCGTACAGCTCTGACGGCGCACTTCGCCGCGCCACTTTCGTGCACAACGCTTTCAAGAGAAATGAATTTCGATGAAAAAATCTTTGCTCGTCAAAGCCGCCGGGCTCGCCCTCGGCGCAACCCTCGTCTTCACCGGCTGCGCATCGGGAAACCTCGCGAACGGCAGCGCTACCAGCGATGCCGTCTGGAATGACCCCACTGGTTCGCTGGCCGGTGTGACCCTCAACTTCGGCGGCGGCACGGTGAAGGGCCCGATCGATCAGGTCATCACGGCCTTCGAAGCCAAGACCGGTGTGACCATCAAGCGCGTGACCTACCCTGACCCGTACGAGCAGAGCCTTCTGACAAAGGTCGCCGTGGGTGACAAGCCCGACCTCGCCGCGTGGCAGCCGACCGCGAGCGAGCTCACCGCGCTGCAGGCCTCGACGAACCTGCTCAGCCTCGACGGCGCACCCTGGCTCGACAAGCTCGACCCCGCGCTGAAAGATGTGACGGGCATCCTCGACAACACCCGCTACGCCGCCCTCGTCACGTCACCTTCTGTGATGGGCGTCTACTACAACAAAGACGTGTTCGCGAAGGCCGGCATCACGGCAGCGCCGAAGAACTGGAGCGAGTTCGTCGCCGACGCGTCGAAGATCAAGGCCACCGGCACGACGCCGTTCTTCGAGGCCGGCGGTTCGCAGTGGCCGACTCAGTGGTGGGTTCAGGTGCAGCTCGCAGAGAAGGCCAAGGCCGGGCTCTGGGATGACATCAACACCAACAAGAAGCAGTTCACGAGCCCGGATGTTCAGACCGCGATCGACAACTACAACACCCTGATCAACCAGGGTCTGTTCAACCCCGACATCAAGACTGCGACGTTCGACGACCAGAGCACCGCCCTGCTCGCCGGATCGACGGGCATCGTTCTGCAGGTGAACGCCCTGCTCGAGCAGCTGCAGCTGAAGGCGACCTCTGCCGAACTCGACGCGAAGCTGGGCTGGTTTCCCATCTCAGCCGATGGCGTCACCGCGACCTCGATTCCCGACAACAAGAACGGCATCGTGGCCTTCAAATCGGGCGACCCCAAGCGTGAGGCCGCCGCACGGCAGTTTCTGACTTTCTGGATGACGACCGACTACGCCGACTTCATCGCGGCGTCGAACTCGGTGTCGATCGAGCCGTCGGTTCCGACCCCGAGTGGTGTGCCGCAGCTCGCCAAGACCATCTCGGCTTCGCTCGCCGATTCGGTGGGCTCGATGCAGTCGCAGGCGATCGCCAACCCCGACCTCTACATCAACCTGGCGAACATGATCCAGGGCACCGTCACGCCAGTGCAGGTGGCAGAGACCACGCAGAACCAGTTCGCACAGCTCGCCAAGGCGCAAGGGGCTGCCGGCTTCTAGCCGCGCTCCGGATGCCGCACCGCGAACACTGAGAGAAACGAAAACCATGAGCACACTCACGCGCCCCGACGCCGAGCGGGGAGCCCGGCCACCGGGCCTCCGCCAGGCACCCCAGCGGCCCAAGCGAGGCAGGCGCCAGGTCGCCGAGGCACGCTCGTATCCTTCGTGGTTCTTGTTTCCAGCGTTCGCGGTGCTGGCGATCTTCTTCTTCGTTCCGACGATTCTGAACTTCGTCTACGCCTTCACCAACTGGTCGGCGTTCCACTCCGGTATCTCATTCGCCGGCATCGACAACTTCGTGTCTCTGCTGTCTGACGGGTCGCTGCTGAAGGCCGTTCGGGTGACGCTCGTCTACGCGGTGCTCGTGGCGCTCTTTCAGAACCTGTTCGGGTTCGCGCTCGCTCTGTTTCTCGAGCGCGACACTCGACTGAACCGAGTGGCGCGCGTGCTGTTCTTCGTGCCCGTGCTGCTGTCACCGTTGGCGGTAGGGTACATCTTTCAGGCCCTGCTGAAGCCGGAGGGCGCCCTGAACGGCATTCTCGGGCTGTTCGCCGGCGGCGCCGTGACCATTCCCTGGCTCGGTGACACCACCTGGACGATCGTGGTGGTGGCGCTGATCCAGTCGTGGAAGTGGATGGGGCTGACCATGCTCATCTACCTGGCTGGCCTCAAGACGATGCCAGAAGACGTTCTCGAAGCCGCCCGAATCGACGGCGCCTCGTGGTGGCGCACGCTCACCTCGGTTCGCTTCCCGTTGCTCGCCCCGGCCCTCACGTTCAACGTGGCGACAGCCCTACTGGGGTCGCTGAACGGGTTCGACGTGGTGCAGGCGGCCACGGCCGGCGGGCCGGCCCAGACCACCGAGGTCGTCAACATCTTCATCTACCGAACCTTCGGGCAGGGGCTCTACGCCCAGGCCACGACGATGAGCCTCATCTTGTTCCTGATCGTCGTGATCATCGCATTCCCGGTCATCCGGTATCTCAGAAAGAGGGAGGACGTACTGTGACGCGCGCACACCGTTCCACGCTCAAGGGCGTTCACGCCCTCGCTGTCGTCATCATCACGCTGATCGTCATCGGCATCCCTCTCTGGCTGGTGCTCATCACCTCGGCGAAGTCAGACGGCGAAGCCCAATCGCCCGACCTGACCCTGCCGCACACGTTTCAGCTCGTGCAGAACTACACACAGGCCATCACCGACGGTGACGTGGTGGGGGGCCTTCTCGGCAGCCTGCTCGTCACTATCCCGGCCGTCATCGGCGTGCTGGTTCTCGGCTCGGCCGCCTCGTGGGTGCTGGCGCGCCGCACGTCACGGCTCAACGCGGTGCTCTACTCGATCGGCATCAGCGGCATCGTTCTGCCGCCCGCTGTGATCACGATCGTGCTGACGCTGAAGAACATCGGCCTGAACGGCACCGCGGTGGGCATGATCGGTGTCTACATGGGCATGTTCATGGCCACGGTGATCTTCTTCGTGACCGGGTTCGTTCGGAGCATCCCTGTCGAACTCGAAGAAGCGGCCCGCATCGACGGTGCCAAACCGTTGCAGGTGTACGTGCGCATCATCTTGCCGCTGCTCGGCCCGGTGATCGCCACGGCCACCATTCTGGTGACGCTCTCGGTGTGGAACGAAGTCTTCTACGCGTTCTTCGTGCTCGGCGGCAGTGGCACCTCGACGCTGCCCCTGAACCTCTTCTCTGTGGCCTCCGCGTCGACGTACGTCAAGAACTGGAACCTGATCTTCGCGTACGTGGTGCTGATGAGTCTGCCGATGCTGGTCGTGTTCATCATCGGCCAGCGACGAATCGTCTCGGGAATCACGGCGGGCGCAGTGAAGTAACACCGCCCCCACCTGATCCGCGCCTTCCCTTTCTTTTGGAGATCTTCATGCCCGACGTACGAATCGAAACCGGAAACGACCGGCTGGAGATCGTTCTTGTTCACTCAGGCGATACCCCTCTGCGCATCGCCCGCTGGGGCCTCCGCGGCGCGACGGCCGACGTAGCCGGCGGCCAGCCGCTGGTCGAGATACTGACCGTCGACGCCGGGCACGTGCCCTCGACTCCGAGGCTCGTGGGTACGGCGGTGGGCTCGCGGCTGCGGTACGTGGGCCACAGTGTGAGCGAACGACCGGGGTGGAGCATCCTGAGCGTCGAACTCGCCGAACAGCGTGCTGCCGTGGGTTGGACGGGCGATGGCGACCCGCTCGAGGCCGGTCTGTCTGTGGTGGCGAGCATCGAGGTGCCGCTGCACGCCGCGGCGGCTCGCGTCGTCGTCACGGTGACCAATGGCGGCGGCCAGGCGCGGGTGCTGCGTTCGGTGACGTCGCTCGCCCTGCGGGTGGGCCTCGGCACCGATCTCGCGACGGCGCCCCGTGACCTCGACTTCTCGTGGGCGAAGAGCGACTGGATCGGCGAGTCGCGCTGGCAGACCGAGAGCCTCGAGCAGGCGGGCCTCGTCGAACTCGAACTGGCGTCGCACGAGAACAGCGATGCGCGGGGCTGCCTGTCATTCGCGTCGAGCGGATCGTGGTCGTCTGGCCAGGTCGTGCCGACGGGCGCTCTGGCCTCCCGAAACAGAACGAATGTTGACGGCGCTGGCGCTGGCGTCGGCGCCGGTGCTCTTGACGCGGCCGGTGGAGGCGCCTTGGCCTGGCAGATCGAGCACAATGGCGGTTGGCGTTACGAGCTCGGCGAGAACCACGAAGGCAGCTACCTGGCCCTCAGCGGGCCCACCGACGACGACCACCAGTGGCTTGCCGTACTCGAGCCCGGCGACAGCTTCACCACCGTGCCCGTGACACTCGCAGCAGGCACCGACCTCGAATCGGCCTTCGCGGCACTGACCGACTATCGACGTGCGGCCAGGCGTGGGCATCCGGATGCCCGGGCACTGCCTGTCGTCTTCAACGACTATATGAACACGCTGATGGGCGACCCGACCACCGCCCGGCTGCTGCCCCTGATCGACGCGGCCGCAGAAGCCGGAGCCGAAGTCTTCTGCATCGACGCCGGCTGGTACGACGACTCGGGCGACTGGTGGTACAGCGTGGGGGAGTGGAAGCCCTCGACAGTGCGGTTTCCCCGGGGGCTCGCCGAGGTCGTCGAGCACATCCGCTCGAAAGACATGGTGCCGGGCATCTGGCTCGAACCCGAGGTTGTGGGCGTGCACAGCGCTGCCCTCGCGGGTCTTCCCGAGGAGGCGTTCTTCTCCCGCCACGGCCAGCGCGTCGTCGAGCACGGTCGATACCACCTCGATTTTCGCCACCCGGCAGCGATCGCTCACGTCGACGAGGTCGTCGACCGGCTGGTCGCCGAGTTCGGCATCGGCTATTTCAAACTCGACTACAACATCAACCCCGGGGCCGGCACCGATCTGTCGGCGAGCAGCGCCGGCGAGGGGCTTCTGCAGCACAATCGGGCGCACCTCGCGTGGCTCGACGCGGTGCTCGACCGGCACCCCGCCCTCACGATAGAGAACTGCGCTTCGGGCGCGATGCGCATGGACTTTGCCATGCTGTCGCGGCTGCAGCTGCAGTCGACCAGTGACCAGCAGCATCCGCACGCCTACCCGCCCATCGCGGCGGCCGCGCCCCTCAGCATGCTGCCCGAACAGGCGGCGAACTGGGCCTACCCGCAGCCCGCGATGAGCGACGAAGAGATCGCGTTCACCTTGTGCACCGGTATTCTGGGGCGGTTCTACCTCTCTGGACACCTCGACACCATGAGCATTCCGCAGCAGACCCTGGTGGCCGAAGCGGTGGCCGCTCACAAGCGTGTTCGGCACGAGATCGCCGTGTCGCACGCCACGTGGCCGCTGGGCCTCGAGCAGTGGGATTCGCCCTGGGTTGCCTTCGCGCTCGGCGACACCGACTCGCGCCTGCTGACGGTGTGGAAGCGGTTGGGCGCCGACGCGCGCATCGAGATACCGCTGCCCGCCTTCGCCGGCGGCCCGCTGGTGGTGTCGACCGTCTTTCCCCGCCGCCTGCAGCCGTGGGAGCACGAGTGGAACGCGCACACCGGCATCCTCACCCTGTTCGCCGATGTCGAGGGGGTGAGCGCCAGAACTCTGCGCGTCTCGCGCGAACCGCGCACCGAGAACGTCGTCGTCGATCTCGCGAGCGACACGGGTGAGGTGCACGGCGGTGCAACGGGCATGCTCTACGGCCTCGCTGATGTCGGGGTTCCGAGCGCCGCGCTGATCGCTGGCGTGCGGCCCCGAACCATGGCGCAGAAGGCGCCGGGAGGCAAACAGCACCCCAATGGTGACGCCGTCGCCCTGGCCGACGGGTTCTTCGCCGCCGGTGGTCGGGAGATGGTCGTCTACATGCAGGATGCCTTCGAGCAGTGGCCGTACGAAGACCTCGGCCTCGAGCACTTTCGGGAGGTCGTTCGTGCGCAGGTGCGAATCGTCGCTGCTCGCCCCGACTCGGATCGCTTCGTCTGGGTGCCCTTCAATGAGGGCGACTGGATCTGGTACACCGACTGGCAGGGCGGCGCACGCGAGGCGTTTCTCGCTGCCTGGCAGGTCATCGTGCACGAGATTCGGGCGCTGGATGCCCATGCCCGCATTGCCGGGCCGAACGAGTCGCACTACTTTCCTGAACGCGTTCGCGACTTCTTCGAATTCTGTGTCGCCAACGATGTGCTTCCCGACGTGATGAGCTGGCACGAACTGCAGCCCTCGTCGCTCGAGGTCTATCGGCCGCACTACGAGCACTACCGTGCGCTCGAACGGGAGCTCGGTTTCGGCCCGCTGCCCATCAACATCGACGAGTACGGCAACCGGCGCGACATGTCGGTTCCCGGGCAGCTCATTCAGTGGATCGACCTGTTCGAGTCGACGAAGGTCGATGCCGATCTCGCGTACTGGAGCATGGCCGGCAACCTCGACGATCACGCGGTCGGAACCAACCAGGCCAACTCGGGCTGGTGGCTGCTGCGCTGGTATGCGCAGCTGGCCGGGCACACGCTTCGGGTCGAGGTGCCGCAGCCGGCGGTGCGCGATTCGCTGCGGGCGCTGGCGGCGCTCGATACGGGTGTGGGTGCGGGCGCTGGTGCCGGTGTGAGTGCGGGCGTGGTCACCGTGCTGCTCGGCGGCACCGACTGCGACATCGCCGTCACACTCACCGGTTTTGCGGCGGCGGGCCTGCCAGCGACTGTTCGGCTGCGGGTCGAGCGCCTGGGCTGGTCGGGCTACCAGGGCGACTCACTGGGCGGCGACCTGATCGTTGAGTCGATCGAAGACGTCTCTGATGACCGGCTCCGAGTGGTCATCCCGAACACCGACTCGCTCGCGGCGTACCGGGTGCGGGTGCTGGCTCAGCGCGACACCGTGTCGGGCCGCGGGGTGGGCGATGCTGACAGCCCCCATGCTGACAGCTCTCCCGCCGACAGTGTCGACGTCGACAGCACTGGCGCCGAGCTCGTCGACTGTGTGGTCTCTCGCCACGGCGACGATCCGCAGGGCTACACCGGCTGGGGCCGCGCAGGCATCAGCTCGATGCCCGCAGCCACGAGCTCGGCCCGATTCACAATCGATGTCGCCGCCGCAGGCGACTACGAACTTGCACTCTTCTACGGCACCGACTCGATCGCCGCGCAGCTCGCACTGTCGATCGACGACGCTGAGTCGCTGCTCATCCAGCTGCCCGCCACCCTGTCGAGAACCTACACGGCCAGGGTCGATCACCGCGTGACGCTCAGCCGGGGCAGCCACACCGTGACTCTCTCGACGGCCCTCGCCGGGGTTCACCTCGAGGCCAGCGATGTTTCGCTCGACCGCATCAGGCTCACGGCCGTGACGGCAAAGCGGTTCATCGACGTGCTCGACGCCACGACTCCCGATCCGGCCGCTGGTGCCGGTATCGGTGTCGGTGTCGGCAATGATGTTGATGCGGCCCTGCTCTTCTTCGTGGCCGTCGCCGCCCGCGGGCGTTACCGGCTCACCGCCGCAGTCGATGCCGTGTTCGAGATCGAGGGCAGGCCTGCTGGCGGCCGCGACGTGTTCCTGCCGCTCGGAGTTTCTCGGGTGACAGTTCGGCATCCCGCCGGCCCCGCCACCGTGCTCGGTCTGACGATCACCCCGGTTCCGGATGCCCAGACCATCACCCTCGCCGCACCTTCGTTCGAGCCGCTCTCCTCACCCGGCGGAACGGTACAGGTCGACGTCCCCGCGGGTCTGGAGGGAGAGTACTGCCTCACCATCGTCTTCAGCAACGCCGACAAATCGACCGGCCACCTGTACAACGCCGACGTCATCAACAGGTCTCTCGACATCGGGCTCGACGACGAACCGCCGGTCAGGGTGTGGTTCGGGCACACGTACGACTGGGAGAACCGGGCGGAGCTGACCGTACCGATCCGGCTGTCGGCAGGTCAGGGCATCCTGAAGCTGGGCGCACTGGATGGCCCTGGCCCGACCGTGTATTCGCTTCACCTCGACAGGCTCGCCTCGACGGGAGCACGCCGGTGAGCGAGGCGATCGCCGATGACCTCACTCCGGCACAGGGCGACTTGTATAGTGGCCCCACCATGTCGAGAACCTTTGCCAAACCCGCAAGCATCGCTGATGTTGCGCGCGTGGCAGGGGTGTCGGTGCCCACCGTCTCACGGGTGCTGACCGGCGCGGCAAAAGTGAGTGCCGAGCGGCGCGAACGAGTGCAGCGCGCAATCGTCGAACTGGGCTACCGACCCAACAGCGCAGCCCGTGCCCTCGTGAGCGGAAAACAGACCATCATCGCCGTGATGACCTCCGACACGACCATCTACGGGTACTCGGCCACCATCGAGGGCATCGAGGTGGCCGCGCGCGAAGCCGGCTTCTTCGTCGTGATCTCTGTGATCGAGTTCTCCGACGCCGCCGAAGTCGATCGGGCGGTCAGTCTCGCGCTCGGCCAGCCGCTCGCCGGAATCATCGTTCTGAAGTTCGACCCGGCCGGCGTGCAGATTCTGAAGTCGCTTCCGCGGGACATCCCGCTCGTCGCCGTGTCGGGCGAACTCGACGACAGCCTTTCGCAGGCGGTGCTCGATGAAGAGGCGGCGGGCGCCGAGATGACCCGGTACCTGCTCGGTCTTGGGCACGCCACCGTGCACCACGTCTCTATCCCGCCGTCGCGAAAAGAAGACGGCCGAACGATCGGCTGGCGCAAGGCACTCGCCGAAGCGGGCGCCGAGACGCCCCCCATCATCTCGGCTTCGTGGGCGGCCGACTCCGGTGTGCGCATCGGCCTGGGCCTTGCCGCCCGCCCCGACATCACGGCGGTGTTCTGCGGCAACGACGAGGTGGCAATGGGGGTCATCGCGGGTGTCGTCGACAGCGGTCGACGGGTGCCAGACGATGTGAGCGTCGTGGGCTTCGACGATCATCCACTTTCCCGAATCTGGCGGCCCGGCATCACCACGGCCATGCAGGACTTCGGCAGCCTCGGCAAGCGTGCGTTCTCGCTGCTCGCTCTGCAGATCGAGGGCGAAGAGAGCCCGGCCCGCTCGTCTGAGAGGCCTCCGCTCGTCATCAGGGCGAGCGCGGCGCCGCCGCCGCGGCGCTGACTCGGCGCTCGACTCTCTCAGCCCTCGCCGAGTGCGGCGGCGAACGTCGCCGCGTCAGGGAGTGCCGATTTCTCGTCGGGTGGAAGCAGATCGTACGTGTAGGTCGACACCGCCATCGGTGACTCGGCGCTCCCGAGCGAGTAGCGAACGGTGTGATCGTTTCGGCTCCCGCAGATGAGGATGCCGACGGTCGGTGCGTGTGCTGGCCGACGGAGCCGGTCGTCGACGAGGGCGGTGTAGAAACCGAGTTGCCCGGCGAAACCCGGCTCGAACTTGCCCGTCTTCAACTCGACGACCACGTAACGCATCTGCTCCACGTGAAAGAACAGCAGATCGAGGAAGAAGTCGTCGCCTCCGACGTCGAAGTGTACCTGACGCCCCACGAACGCGAAGCCTTGGCCGAGCTCGTGGAGGGTCGCGACGATGCGGTCGGTCAGCGCCCGTTCAAGATCTCGTTCGGCGGCTTCGGCGCCGAGATCGAGAAAGTCGAACACGTATGGGTCTTTCGCGATCTGCTGTGCGAGTTCGGAGTCGGCGTATTCGAGCTTGCTCTCGAAGTTGTTGGGGGAGGCACCCGAGCGTTCGAGCGTCTTGTTCTTGATCTGGTTCAGCAGCATGTTTCGCGACCACCCGCGGTTCACTGCTTCGGCGGCGTACCAGTCGCGCGCTGTTCCCTCGTCGAGTTTGTCAAGAAGGAGCATTATGTGGCCCCACGGCAATTTTCCAGCAGCCTGCTGGAAAATCGATTTCTGGTCGGGCCACGCCGCCGCCAGGGCCCTCATGTAGTTCAAATTGCTCCGTGAGATTCCTGTCATGTGAGGAAACTCTTTTCGCAGATCTGCGGCCAGCCGCGCCACTACTCCGGCGCCCCAGCCGTCACGCTCCTGCTGAACCAGGATGATGTTTCCAATCGACCAGTACAGCTCGATGAGCTGGGTGTTCACAACCCGCTGAGCCGTGAGCTGGGCGCCCCGTATCTGTGATTTGAGCGTCTGTAGCAACTCTGTGTAGCCTTCCGGCAATTCAGGGACGGGGTGTTCCATTCGACATCGCCTTCAGGTTCGGGGTTGGTAAACCGAGCATAAGCGAGTAATGCTCATACTGGTGCACCCCTGCTGTCGAGCGTCGACTCGAATTGGTTGCTAACATCGAAGAGCCTGAAGTGCAGATCAGGCCACGCGAGTGTAGTTCAGTGGCAGAACTTCAGCTTCCCAAGCTGATAGCGCGGGTTCGATTCCCGTCACTCGCTCCATCTGGTCATCGCGGGGGCGGTTCAGCGTGCAGCTGCGGTCAGCTTCTCGGTGTTGCGCACCAGCTGTTCACGAAGAAAGCGCCGCTGGTCATCCGCGAGCGCCTCGTATGCAGCATCGGCATGTTCGGCAATGCCGACCGCGATGCCGGTGACGAGAGCCAGAACCTCATCGGGTTCGAGGTCTGCCATGGTGGCCAGCTTTCGCCAATGATCGGCGCCGACTGTCTGGGGGCGTTTCGCACCACTGATGTGCATCGCGAGGTCTTGGTGGTACTCCGGGTACAGACCGACCGGCACGACGTCGTACAGCGGTGACAGCGTGATGCCCGATGGGCGCAGCAGCAGCGAGTAGTTTTTGGCGTGCGCGTCGGCGTTGCCCAGCATTGTGTTGAACGCCAGCTGCTCGACGAATGCGTGGGCGAGTCGACTGTCGCGGTCGACGGTGGCGAGCAGCGTGAGGGCCTGCGTGGCCGTCATGTCGTACTTCTTGTCGGGTGACGTAGCGCTCGCCTGAGCGAGATCTTCGGCATGGATGCGCGTCGCAACAGGTCGGGTCGTGTCGCGGTCGAACCGCTCGACCAGGTACGCGGTCTGGTCTTTTGCGGCCAGCACTGACGCCATCGGTGCGTGCAGGCCGACAGCGTTCGCCAAGCGGAGGGATGCGGTCTCTGCCTGTTCCAGACCCCGAAACGAAGGGCGGGCTGGCTTCAGGATGTGGGTCGATGGCACGGTCGCATTCGACCAGTACCAATCGTCGTCGACGAGGGCGAGGGCGAATTTGCCTTGGGTGCCTCCCAGCGAGAACCGTGCCGGCGCGTCAGTGGGAACCCAGGCATCCGGGTCGCGTTTCAGAGCCGCGATGCGGGTGGCGATGTCGCGCTCGGTGGCCGGGTTCAGTTCGGGCTCACCGGTGTTGATGCCGGTTCCCTCCCGAACAAGCACGAGACCACCTGCGATGTCGCCGCCACTCTCAGCGAGCAGATCGAAGGTGTTCGCGCTTGGAGACCCGTAGACCTCGGCCATGCGGGCGCGGGTTGCGGAGTGGTCGGGCAGGAAGTTTTCGAGAAAATGACCGGCCGCTGAGCGTGTGGCCGGTCTGTCTCGTGGCAACGAGAGCGAGAGGGGGGTGGCTGGTGCGGCGTCGTCGTAGACGAAGTTCACGGCCCCTGTGTTGTCTTCACGAAACTGGCCGACAAAGTGACCTTCGAGAAAGGCGTCGAGTGCAGCTGTCATGGCATGTCGATGCTGGGCAGCGCAGACGGCTCGACGTCGATCGCGCGCAATACCCGTCGCAGATCGCCGAGCGACGTGATCTCGCGCCCCTGCTCGAGCGCGAAGACGAAGCTGCTGTCGACTCGCGCGAGGTCGGCCAACTCTTTGCGGGAGAGCCCCCGAATGCTGCGTTCGGTCGAGACGACATCGGCGAGGTCTGCCGGGTCGCGCAGGTACTCGGACGGGCGATGGTTCACGCGCTTCGTGATGAACTCGTTGTTCTGCCTGAATGCGTGCATGACGAGATTTGTTCTCCCGTTCACCTGGGCCGGTGCTTTTCCGCCCCACCAATCAACGAGAAGGGTGGAGGGATCGGTGCTCGCGCGGAGTTCGCGAATGCGAGTGGCCGTTCGCGCACGCAGCTGCCCGGTCAGCCCCCTAAGACCGCGTCGATGAAGTGCGTTGGTCAGGGCATCCTGAGACGTCGGTGACAAAGGCCGCCGCCCCGACGGGCGCTGAACGGGGCCGTCGATGACCCAGCCGCGCCCGACCTTGGTGGCCGGGAGTGCGCCGCGGGTGATGAGCGCCCGCACGCGCCGGGGCGTGATCGCCGCGGCGGTGGCGTACTCATCCACGTTCATGACACAACTATACCGTCTGGGGCTGCGCAGGCTGCCGCTGCGAATACGCCGGCCCCCGCCCGCGCCACCCCGCCCGCGCTACCCCGCCCGCGTCAGCGCGCCGGCACCCGCATTCTGGTACGTGACCGGCCGCAGCCACCGGGTGATGGCCGAGCTGCCCACCGAGGTGCGCGCAGGGCTCGTCGTCGCTGGATACGGGCCGCCGTGTGTCATGGCCCACGTCACGGCGACGCCGGTGGGCACATCGTCGAACACCCCGACCTGTATCCGGTCGTGCAGGCCGAGGCCATCCTGAACCCGTCGACCTTCTACACCGAGTAGCGTGCCGGGCGATCTCGAAGTACAGGGCCCAGGCCTGGCCGCGGGCACCGGATGCTCCCCTACACTGGCGCCATGAACACACTTTCACGGCGGCACTTTCTGCTCGTAGCGGGCTCGTCTGTTGCCGCGGCCAGTGTTCTGGCGGCGTGCTCGAGCCCGGCGCCCAACCCCACCGCGAGCCCGGCTGTTCCCACCAGCACGCCGACACCGCTCGGCCCGCCGGTCTGGGGCGAACTGAAGAGCGCCGTCAAGGGCACCCTGCTGCTGCCGGCCGACACCGACTACGCCGCAGCCAAGCTCACCGAGAACCCCCGTTTCGACGACGCCCAGCCGCTCGCCGTTCTCGAGGCGTCATCGGCGGCCGATGTGGCGGCGGCGCTGGCGTTCGCCACGAAGTACCGGGTTCCGGTGGCACTCCGCTCGGGCGGTCACAACTACGTCGGCTGGTCTGCCGGCGGGGCCGCGGGCAGCGATGTCGCGCCGTCGCTCATCATCAGCACGACCACCCTCACCGACGTCACCCTCAGCGACAGCGGAACCACCGCGCGGGTGGGTGCGGGCGCGAGCCTCGCCGAGGTCTACAACACCCTCGGCTCCGCAGGCCGGGCCATCGCGGGCGGTTCGTGCGCCACGGTGGGCGTCACCGGCCTCACCCTCGGCGGTGGCGTGGGCGTTCTGGTGCGCTCGTTCGGGCTCGCCTGCGACCAGCTGACCGGCGTCGAGATCGTCACGGCCGACGGCACCGTTCACCAGGCCAGTTCGACGAACGACGCCGACCTGTTCTGGGCGAGCCAGGGCGGGGGAGGCGGCATGATGGGCGTGGTCACGGGCCTCACCTTCGTCACGCAGAAGGCGCCCGACGTCACGACCTGGTACGTCGAATGGCCGTGGTCGGCCGCCGCCGAGGTCATCTCCGCCTGGCAGACCTGGGCCCCGAGCGCCGACAATCGGCTGTGGTCGACTCTCAAGCTGCTGGGCGGCGAGACGCACCAGGGCAACCCGAGTGTGTCGGTGTCGGGCACCTGGACCGGCGACCAGACCGACGCCGCCCTCGCCGCGCAGCTGGCTCCGCTCGTGAACGGCGTCACCGCGTCGCCCGACGCGAACAAGTCGTTCACCCACAGCTACCTCGACGCGATGATGATCGAGGCCGGCTGCCAGGGCGTCGACATCACGCAGTGCAACACCGGGCCGAACGGCAAGCTGACGCGTGAGCCGTCGTCGGGAACATCCAATATGGCCTACGTCACCCTCGACGCGTCGGGCATCAGCGACCTGATCGCCCAGGTCGAGGCGGCACAGAAGGTGTCGGGCATGACCGAGGGCGGCATCTCGATGGATGCCCTCGGCGGCGTCGTGGCAACCATCGACCCTGCCGCCACCGCGTTTGTGCACCGCGCGGCGCTGTTCAGCGTGCAGTACACCGCAACGTTCGCTGTCGGAGCCGCCCCCGCCCCCTTCGACGCCTACGTTCGCACGTTTCGCACGGCCATGACGGCGCACTGGCAGAACTGGGCCTACGTCAACTACGCCGATGCCACCGTTCCCGACGCCGACACGGCGTACTTCGGAGCCAACCTCGCCCGCCTCACCGCGCTGAAGAAGCAGTACGACCCGAACTCGCTCTTCACCCAGCCGCAGTCGTACTGAGCGTCAGGCGCCTCACGCCGTCGAGTGTCTAGAGTCGCCGCAGCCGCAGCCGCAGCCGCAGCCGCAGCCGCAGCCGCAGCGCGCCAGCGCCCGCCCTGCCTCGCCGCGCGCCAGACTCCGCCCCGCCGCGCCCCGCCCGCCGGTAAGCTGGCGCCGTGCTTCTCTCCGACCGCGACATCAGGGCCGAACTCGACAGCGGGCGGGTCGGGCTGAGCCCATACGAGCCCTCAATGGTGCAGCCGTCGAGCGTCGACGTGCGCCTCGACCGCTTCTTTCGCCTGTTCGACAACCACAAGTACCCCTTCATCGACCCGGCCGAAGACCAGCCGGAGCTGACCCGCCTCATCGAAGCGAAAGCCGATGAGCCGTTCATCCTGCACCCCGGCGAGTTCGTGCTCGGCGCCACTTTCGAGCGCGTCAGCCTGCCCGACGACATCGCTGCCCGCCTCGAAGGCAAGAGCTCGCTCGGTCGCCTGGGCCTGCTAACCCACTCGACCGCCGGCTTCATCGACCCCGGATTCTCGGGCCACGTCACCCTCGAACTGTCGAACGTCGCCACGCTGCCCATCAAGCTCTGGCCCGGAATGAAGATCGGCCAGCTCTGCTTCTTTCAGCTCAGTTCGCCGGCCGAGCATCCGTACGGCTCAGAGCAGTACAGCTCGCGCTACCAGGGCCAGCGCGGCCCCACCGCGAGCCGCTCGCACCTGAACTTTCACCGCACCGACGTCTCGTCGGCTCCGGATGCCCCGCTTTCGCTCGGCGACGCCTGACACCGCCCTGCCCCTGCCTCCGCTCTGCCCCCCCTCTGCCCCTGCCCTCTCGCACGTTTCGCGCCGTGCCGCGCTCAAGAGGGGAGAGGGGCTCAGTGCTTCTTGAGGGCGTCGAACGACTCCTCGAAGATGCGGCGCGGGTGCTCTGTGCCGGGCAGCGCCACCGTCTCGCGAGAGGTGACGGCCTCGACGAGCCACCCGGCGATCACGCGCACCTTGCGATTCAGCGTCGGAATCACGAGCCCGTGGTACCCCCGGTGAGCGGCCCACGCCGGCAGCCCCCGCAGCTTCACGCCCTTGATCAGCGCGGCCCCGTGCCCCACGCCGTACCCCGCCACCGTTCCGAGCGAGGCATGGCGATACTCGGTGAGTTCACCGCCCCGGATGCTCGCCAGAATGTTCTGCGCGAGCAGCACCCCCTGCCGCAACGCATTCTGCGCGTTCGGCGGATAGTACGCCGGCTGCGTGGTCGCCGTCAGGTCGGGGATCTGCGCGTTGTCGCCCACGGCCCACGCCCCCTCGACCGGAGTGCCGTCGTCGCGCACCACCTGCAGTTGCACGTTCGCTACGACGTGCCCCTTGGGCCCGCGCGGGGCGTTCGTGGTGTTGAGGGCGGGGTTCGGTTGTACCCCGGCTGTCCAGATGATGGTGTTAGCCGGGATGGTCTCGCCCGAGTCGAGCACGATGTCGCCGTTTTCGGCCGAGGTGATGGTGGTCTTCAGGCGCACGTCTATTCCGCGCTCGCGCAGCTGCTGCAGGCTCCACTTCGAGAGTTCGGGGCCCACTTCGGGCGCCACACGGTCGAGCGCCTCGATGAGCACCCAGTGCAACTCGGAGGCGTCGAGTGAGGGGTTGGCCGCCACCGCGATCTTCGACAGGTCGCTGAGCTCAGACAGCGCTTCGACCCCGGTGTAGCCGCCACCGACGACGACGAACGTGAGGGCTTTCGCCCGGGCATCCTCGTCGCCCGACACCGAATACGACGCCGCCAGCGCCACCTGCTCGAGAACGCGGTTGTGCGTGTACACCGCCTCCTCGATCGTCTTGAACCCCACCGCGTTCTCTTTCAGCCCAGGCGTGTCGAACACCCGTGTCACCGCCCCCAGCGCGAACACCACGTGGTCGTAGTCGATCTCGCTCACACCGCCGTCGAAGTCTGCGATGCTCGCCTGCTTCGTGTCGATGTCGAGCCCCGCCAGCTGGCCCCGGATGACCCGCGAACCCCGAAGCGTCTGCCGCAGTGAGATCGCCACATCGCTCGCGGCGACGTGCCCGCCCGCAACCTCTGGCAGCAGTGGTTGGTACGTCATGTACGGATTCCGGTCGACCACGATGATCTCCACCGGGGTCTCACCGCGGTGCTTCTGCAGCCCGAGGGCAACGTAGAGGCCGGCGTAGCCGCCCCCGAGAATGAGCACCCGCTGCTTCACGGGTGTCGCCTGACGGTTGATCTCTGCATCGGTCATGAGCTTCACGCTACGCGCGGGCGTCGGCCTCGAACCAGCCCTTTCGGTGCGGGCATCGGCGCGCGAGAATGACCGCCGCTGGGCGCGGCCCGGTGCGGCGCTGATGTGACGCGCACGCGGTTGGTAAGGGTAGGATTACCTAACTCGGTACGAATACCGCAGGTACCCCGACGAGGAGCTTTCATGCCCACCCCCGCACCCCTTCCTTCCGCATCGCATCGCCGCCGCCGAGGCCGCATGGCACGTGCCGCCGCAGCCCTGACCGCCGCCGCTGCTCTGGTTCTCACGGGCTGCAGCTCGAGCGCAACGACAGGGTCGAGCTCACCTGCGGCGGCCGGGGCATCCGATGCCTTCCCCGTCACGGTGGCGAGCGCCCTCGGCAGCGCCACGATCGCCGCGGCACCCACGCGCGTGGCGGTCTGGGGCTGGTCGGCTCAAGACGCCGTGCTCGCCCTCGGTGTTGTTCCGGTCGCCATGCCGAAGATGACCTACGGCGGCAACGCCGACGGCGTGCTGCCGTGGGATGCCGAGCAGATCACCAAGCTGGGCGGCACGACTCCCCTGATGTTGAGCGGCGGCGACACCGGTGAGCCCCCCATCGAGGAGATCGCCCAGGCGGCTCCCGACGTGATTCTCGCGCCCTACTCCGGCCTCACACAGGAGCAGTACGACACCCTCAGCAAGATCGCCCCGGTCGTGGGCTACCCCGACAAGGTCTGGTCGACCACCTGGCAAGACCAGCTCACCATTGTGGGCAAGGCGCTCGGCAAGACAGCCGAGGCGGATGCCCTGCTGAAGTCGACCAACGACCAGGTCTCGGCGCTGGCCGCCGCGAACCCAGCTCTGGCGGGCACGTCGTTCGTCTACGGCGCCAGCAACAGCCCCGACGTCTTCAACGTGTACACCGCGGGCGACCCCCGCGTGCAGTTGCTCGTTCAGCTCGGAATGACGGTCAGCGACAGCGTCGCGAAGGTCGACAACGGCTCGAGCGCGGGCAGCTTCTACTTTCCGGTCAGCTTCGAGAACGTGAACCAACTCACGAGTGACGTGCTCGTGGCGTACTTCGAGAACCAGGCCGCCGTCGACGCTTTCACGGCCGACCCGCTCATCGCCGCGATGCCCGCCGTGAAGGCCGGTCGGTTCGCGCCCATCGTGGGCGAGTCGTTCGTCATGGCCACGAGTGCGCCGAGTGTGCTCTCGATTCCGTGGATGCTCACCCAGTACGTGCCCGTACTCGCCGCCGCCGCGGCGAAGTAGGTTCGGCAGGGCTACGGCCCCGGGCATCCGGAACCGGCAGATGGCAGGCGGTCACCGCCCCACGAGCGCCCGGCGGCGAGCAGTGTTCTTCACTCTTGCGGTCGTGGCGCTCGTTGTCGTGTGCGCGCTGAGCCTCGCGGTGGGGGCGCGCAGCCTCAGCCCCGGCGTCGTGCTCAACGCCCTCACTCACTACGACCCGAACAACACCGACGCGCTGGTGGTGGTCGACAAGCGCATTCCGCGCACGCTGATCGGGCTGTTGGCCGGGGGATGCCTCGCGCTCGGCGGCGCTGTCATGCAGGGGTTGACCCGCAATCCGCTCGCCGACCCCGGCATTCTGGGCGTGAACTTCGGGGCGGCGCTGGCCGCGGTTGTCGCCATCGCGGTCTTCGGCGTCACCAGCCCGAGCGGATACCTCTGGTTCGCGTTCGCGGGCGCGGCGCTGGCCTCCGTTCTCGTCTACGTGGTCGCCTCGGGCGGTCGCGAAGGCGCCACGCCCGTGAAGCTTGCGCTCGCCGGGGCCGCGGTGTCGGCTGCCCTCGGTTCGGTCATCACGGCCGTGCAGCTCACCAACACCGCCGCCCTCGACTCGCTGCGCTTCTGGCAGGTCGGTTCGCTCGCCGGCCGGGGCACGGATGTTCTCACCCAGGTCGCCCCGCTCGCCCTTGTCGGCGTGGTGCTGGCCCTCGGTCTCGGCCGAACCCTCAACGGTTTGGCGCTCGGCGACGACCTCGCGCGGGGCCTCGGGCAGAAGGTCGCCGTCTCGCGTCTGGTCGGTGCCGTGGCGGTCGTTCTGCTCTGCGGATCGGCCACCGCAGCCGTCGGCCCCCTCGTCTTCGTGGGGCTCGTCGTGCCGCATGTGGCGCGGTACTTCGCGGGGCCCGACTACCGGTTCATCCTGCCGTTCTCCCTGGTGCTCGGGCCGGTGCTGCTGCTCGGCGCTGACGTGATCGGGCGGGTCGTGGCGCTGCCGGGCGAGCTGCAGGTGGGCATCGTGATCGGGCTCGTGGGGGCTCCGTTCTTCATCGCGCTGGTGCGCCGCACGCGGCTGGGGTCGCTGTGAGGGCGGGGGAGAAGGGCCGCGGCCGACGGCACGCTGGCGGCGGTGCCGGTGGCCGACGTTCTGGCTCGGGCCGCGGTGGGCGGGTGGGCGTGGTGCTGGGCGCGGTGGTGATTGCGCTCGTGCTGGTGACGCTGTGCCTCGGCGCGTTCAGCCTCAGCGTGCCCGAGGTGTTCGGTGCGCTGACCGGCCACGGGTCTCGCTCGGCGAACTTCGTGGTGGGCGAGGTGCGGCTGCCCCGGGCATCCGTCGGCCTGCTGGTGGGCGTGTGCCTCGGGCTGTCGGGGGCCCTGTTTCAGGCGATCGTGCGTAACCCGCTGGCGAGCCCCGACATCATCGGTATCACGTCGAGCGCGAGTGCCACCGGCATCAGCGCGATTCTGCTGCTCGGGCTCAGCGGGTTCGCACTGTCGGGTATCGTGCTGGCCGGCGCGCTGGCCGCGGCGGCCGTCATCTACCTGCTCGCGTGGCGCAACGGCATCACGGGCTACCGGCTGGTACTTGTGGGTATCGGTGTGGCGGCCGTGAGCACCAGTATCACGTCGTACCAGCTCACCCGCGGCAAGATCACCGATGTGCAGCAGGCGCTCGTGTGGCTCACCGGCAGCCTGAACAATTCGACGTGGTCGGAGGTGCTCGTGCTGGCTGTGGCGGTTGTCGTGCTGGTTCCGCTCACCCTCGCGCTCTCGCCTACGCTCGACGCGCTGCGGCTCGGCGATGACTCGGCGCTGGCCCTCGGGGTGCGGGTCGAGCGTTCGCGTCTCGTGCTCATCGTGGTCGCGGTGGCGCTCGCGGCGGTCGCCGTGTCGATCGTGGGGCCCATCGGTTTCGTCGCGCTGGTGGCGTCGCCCATTGCGCGTCGGCTCGTCGGCGGGGGTCGGCTCGCTCTTGTTCCGGCGGCACTGCTCGGCGGAGTGATCGTGCTCGCGAGCGACCTCGTGGCCCAGTTCGCTCTGCCCGGCACCTCACTGCCCGTGGGGGTGGTCACCGGAATCGTCGGTGCGCCGTACCTGCTGTGGTTGCTCACTCGTACGAACCGTTCCGGCCAGGGAGGCTGACCCATGACAGACGAACACACCCTCGCGGCCGACGGGGTGAGCCTTGGTTACGACGGGCGGCTCATCGTGTCAGAGCTGAGCGTGGCCATACCGGCGGGCGCCGTGACCACCATCGTGGGGCCGAATGCGTGCGGAAAATCCACGCTGCTGCGCGGCCTGGCGAGGCTGCTGGTGCCGAGCGCCGGGGCTGTGCTGCTCGATGGGCAGAGCATCCAGAGCCTGAAGACGAAAGACGTGGCCACGATGGTGGGGCTGCTTCCGCAGACGCCCACCGCGCCCGACGGCATCACGGTGGGCGACCTCGTGGCGCGCGGGCGCTACCCCCACCAGGGCTGGTTCGCGCGCTGGAACGCGGGCGACGATGTGGCGGTGGCCGACGCGCTCGCCGCCACCGGCACCACCGACCTGGCCGAACGCACACTTGACGAGCTCTCGGGCGGCCAGCGGCAGCGGGTCTGGATCGCCATGGCCCTCGCCCAGCAGACCGGCATTCTGCTGCTCGACGAGCCCACAACGTTTCTCGACCTGAGTCACCAGATCGAGGTTCTGGATGTTCTCCTCGACCTCAACCGAACCTGCGGCACCACCGTGGTGATGGTTCTGCACGACCTCAACCTCGCGTGTCGCTACACCGACCACCTCATCGCCATGTCAGACGGGCGCATCGTCGCCGAGGGGGCGCCGGGTGACGTGGTGACCGAGGCGCTCGTGCGCGACGTGTTCGGGGTCGACTCGGTGCGGCTCGCCGACCCGGTCACCGGTACGCCGCTCATCGTGCCGATGGGCCGGCACCACCGGCCGCGGTAGCTGCTGCCCCCTCGCAGCCCCGCCCTTCGCCACACCGCCATCGTGCGCAGTCGTGCGCAGTCGTGCGCGGCGAGCGCGGCGAGCGCGGCGAGCGTAAGGCCACCTCCGCGGCGCGAGCGTGCGCGTACGCGTGGCGGGGTGGGAGCGGCGCGCGGGTCAGTAACGGAGGGCCGCGAGCGGCGCCTCGGCGCCCAGCTCGCTGCGCTGCAGAAACTCAGCCGCGGCCTCGTTCGCGTCAGCCACGGCCAGTCCGAGGTCGCGCTTGGCGACGTACGAGACCGACAGCGCCGCGCTGAACACGTCACCCGCCCCAACGGTGGCCAGCGGATCCACCGCGCCGATCAGCGGAGCACCGATCACCGTGGCCGCTCCCCGGCGAAAGAGCGTGGCGCCGTATTTGTTCTGGGTGACCACGATGCTCGTGTTCACGAATCGCCTCGACCACTCGGCGCCCCGCGCGAGAGCGTCGTCGGTGTCTTCGTCGGAGAAAACCGCGATATCGACCAGCGGCAGCACCTCAGCGAATTCGACGAAGTCGCGCTTGTTGACGCGCCCGTCGCTCGCGACCGTGCGCATGTACCCCTGTGGAAGCAGCACCGTGACAGCTTCAGCGGGCACCCGGCGCCGCACCTCGCGCACGTAGTCGACGTCGAAGTTCGGCAGCAACGGGCTCAGAATCAGCAGGTCGGTGCGTTCGAGCTCGATGCCGGCGATCGCGTCGATGTCGCCCGGAGCCGACGCCTCGGCGTGCTCGACCTCCTGGCGGCGGTGCGTTCCGGTCAGAACGTTGCGGTAGAGCAGCGTGCGGGCGTGCAGCGGGCGGCTCAGCAGAGGAAGCTCGGCCGCGAACTCCTCGAAGTCGTCACCGTACGGGGCCAGAATCGACACGTCGAGTGCGCGGTCGTGCGAGAAGAGCCGGTTCATGAACACGGCTGGCGACCCAGCGAGCCGTGTTGCGGCTTCCCCTTCGCTGACGTTCTCGTCGATGCACACATGCCCGACTATCGTGATCTTCACTCCCAAAGTCTACGGTGCCATTCCGAGAGCCTGTCGTGAGCCGCTGGTGCTGGTGTTGGTGCTGGTGCGGCCCGCCCGGTAGCTTTTGCGCGCCCTGCCCGCAAAGATGAAACCGGAGGCTCCCTGTGACACCCGCACTCACTACTGACTGGTTCGCGTATGCCGCCGCCCACGACGACTTCCTCGCCCGCTTCACCTCCGCCTACCGGGGTCGCCACCAGGCTCTGGATGCCCTGTGGTGGAATTCGCACCCCGAAACCGCCGCTCCCTCCGGCGCCCTGGCACCTGCCCGCCGTCTCCCCGCTCTGCAACGCACTGTCTTCGCGCGCCCCGCGCACACGCCGTTCGCGTCTACCCCCGCCGCAGCTGACTCCGCCGAGGCGGCACTCGACCTGCAGTCGCTGGAGCGAGAACTGGCGGGAGACCGACTCGCGTTCGACCTTTCTCTCGCGCACGCGCTGAAGGCGGAGCATCCGGAACCCTCGCAGGCGTCAGCCCCCCACGTGCCAGCGAACCACGGTGGCCCAGCGCCTACGACCTCCGTGTGTGGCGATCACGTTCCTCCCTCTCGGCCCGCCGCCGGCCTCGACACTGCCGCACGGCACCACCCTGCGACCCCCGCGCAGCGCCGCCGCACGGGTCGGTCCGCCCGGCACGGAGACGCCCTGGCGCGTTGGGGTGTGCTCGCAGCCCTCGTGGTTGCCGTGTTTCTCGCGGCCGGTTCGCTCGCGTCGGCCGCCATCTCGCGGGCGACTGCGGGCGCCAGCAGCTCGGCGTTCGCGTCTACCGGGGCCAGCACCGGGGCTGGTAGCGCAGCCACAGCCCCAGCGACAGCCAGCGCCAGCGCCGCAGACGCCGCGAACTCGTACGCCGTGATCTTCACGCACGCCCAGATCATGATCGACGTTCCGCCGCTACCGCTGCAGTTCCCCTCGCACATGGTGCCCGACTCGTTCCGTGCGCTGAGCCGGGGAGAGTTCTCGAACGGATCCGCGTACGCCGCCCACGACGTCGACGGCAACATCTGCCTCGTCGTGTACGGCAACGCCTCCGACTACGCGACCTCGTGCGCCAGCGAGGCCGCGGTGGCTGCGGGCGGGCTGCAGCTGTCGATGTCGACCTCCGCCGCGCTCAACCCCTCGACGCACTCCGTCGACTCGGCCACCGTCGACCTGCTCGCCCGCTGGAACCCCGACGGCACCTTCACCATCGGCACCACCGCCCGCCGCTGACCCGCGCCCCACCTCTGCTCTGACTCCCGCCCATCGAGAGGGCGGTTCCTCTCATAAAGCCGACGTTTTCGGAGAGATTCTGCCCTCTCGATTTCACCAACCCGGGCTTCGGATGCTGCGTGGCTGCCCCTTCCGTGCCGCCGACCCGCGCGGCTCTGTGCGCGAGAATGGAGCCATGACCTCCGCCCCGCACCCCGCCTTCGCCGGGCGTACCTTCGCCGCCGCCCTGTTCGACATGGACGGCACCCTCATCGACTCCACCCCCGCCGTTGACCGCGCCTGGAGCCAGTGGGGCACCGAGTTCGGTCTCCCCGACGGTTTTCGCGACGGCATGCACGGCAAGCCCGCCCGCGGCCTCGTGGCCGACCTCCTCCCGGCCGACCGGGTCGAGGAGGGCTTCGCCCGCGTGCAAGCCCTCGAACTCGTCGACCTCGCGGGCATCACCGTTCTGCCGGGAGCCGCCGAGCTGCTCAGCGGCATCCCCGAACCCCGCCGCGCCATTGTCACCTCGTGCACGCGCGACCTCGCGGCCGTGCGCATCGCCGCCTCGGGCATCCCGGCACCCGCCGTGGTCGTCACGATCGACGACACCGTTCTCGGCAAACCGAACCCCGACCCGTTTCTCGAGGGCGCCCGCCGCCTCAGCGTCGACCCCCGCGACTGCGTGGTCTTCGAAGACGCCCCCGCGGGCCTCGCCGCCGCCCGGGCTGCCGGCTGCGCCACCGTCGGCGTCGTCGGAACCCACCGAGCCGGCCAACTCGACGCCGACCTCGTGGTCGAGAGCCTCGCCGATGTGCGGCTGATCTTCACGGCCGACGGCTTCAGCTTCGCCGTCTGATTCCGGATGCCCGATGCCTGACCTCCCCGCCGACGACACCGTCTCCCGGCAGAGCCTGCTCACTGATCTGCGGCGTGCGGTCTACGGCCCCGGCACCCCCGAGCGTGAGCGGCTGGATCAGGCCGTTCGCCTGTACGACCTCGAGGCGCAGATCGCCGCAGGCCGGGCCGAGGTCGCCCGTTCTGCGGCAGCGTATGAAGCGGCTGCCCGCCTCGAGCGTCTGGCGCGGCACACCCGGCGTCGGCGCATCGCCTGGAGCGTTCCTGTCCTGGCGCTCGTGTTCGCCCTCGTGGTGCTCGCCACCCCGGAGCTCGGCTCGGTGTTCGGCACCCTCACCAGCGCGTTCGGCGGCGGGCGCGGAGGCACCCCGGCCGGCGAAGGCACCAGCACCGCAGGCACCAGCACCGCGGGCACCGCCGCCGGAGCCCTCGGCCCTTCCGGATCCCCTGTCGCCCCGGCCGACTCCGTCGCGGGCGCCATCCTGGCCGCCAACTCCCTCGACACCGTCTTCGCCCGCGCCCAGACCACGGGCGACCTGCCGGCCCTGTCGTTGGTCAGCGCTGCGCTACCGCCCGACGTCGACCGATCCACGTTCCGGCTGCTCAGCACCACCGACTTCACTCCGGCTTCGGCCTACCTCGCGAAGAGCACGTTCGGTTCGATCTGCCTCGTCGTGGTTCTCGGCTCAGACCCCCGAACCTTCGCCACGACGTGCAACGACCCCGCCCTGATCGGAGTCGACGGCCTCACCGTCACTGTCTCAGGCATCACCAACCTGAACCCCCGCACCGGCTCGAAGGCCCTCTCGAACGTCGACGTCACCGCCACGTGGCTGCCCGACGGCACCCTCAACTTCACCGTCGCCCCGCACACGTTCTCCTGACGCCGCGACGCCCGGCAATCCGTGACGCCCGGCAATCCGTGACGCGCAGCCGCGGCCCGGCCCCGCCCTACAGTGCCGCAGCCCCCGCCACCTGGCCGGGCAGCCCCAGCCCGGCCAACCGCGGCAGCTGCAGCGTCAGCCACGGGCTGAACGCCCACGGCGTCGCCTCGATGGCGGCCAGCAGCAGCACCGGGTCGGCCCACTGGTACTCCATGACCTCGTCGGGGTTCGGCGTGAGCAGCCCCTCACCCGCGGTCACGCGCGCCGTGTACACAGGGCAGATCTCGTTCTCGACCACTCCCGACGCATCGACGGCCCGGTACCGAAAGTCGGGCAGTGCGAGGGTGTACGACTCGAGCGTCACACCGAGTTCGGCTGCCGCGCGGCGTTCGACCGCGGCATCCATTGCCTCACCCGGTGCCGGATGCCCGCAGAAACTGTTGGTCCAGACGCCGGGCCACGTGCGTTTTGCCAGCGCCCGCCGGGTGACGAGAACCCGGCCGGCCTCGTCGAAGATGTGGCACGAGAAGGCCAGGTGCAGAGGTGTGTGGGCAGTGTGCACAGTGGCTTTCGGTGCCACGCCGATGGCCGAACCGGACTCAGACAGTAGCACGACCTGTTCATCAACGACAGCCATTACGCCCTCTTCTCCTGCCGTGGGTTACTCTCGGAATGTGGACCCACAAGATCTCGTGGTCTCAGCTCAGCGGAGACAAAAACATGTCGACGCCGTACTTGACCGTTTCTTCAGCCTAGCCAAGAACCGAGCGTCAGCAATCGGCCCTCGGTATCTCACGCTGTGGCAGACACTGGAGAAGAACACCGCTGGCGGCAAGCGTTTTCGCCCTGGAATGGTGATGGGCGCGTACGAAAGCCTCGGCGGCACCGACTTCGAGGCTGCCGCGCATGTGGGTGCCGCGTTCGAGCTGCTGCACACGGCGCTCATCGTGCACGACGACGTGATCGACCGTGACTTCATCCGCCGCGGGGGAGTCAATGTGTCGGGTGTCTACCGCGACATCGCGCAGACCGCCGGCATTCCCATTCCCGCTGCCGAACACCGCGGCCTCTCTGTTGCCGTCATCGCCGGCGACCTCGCCCTCTTCAATGCGTACCGGCTCATCGACCGCAGCGGCGTGGGCGAGCTCATGCGCAGCCGCCTGCACGACATCTTCGACGAAGCGATGTTCGCCTCAGCGGCCGGCGAGCTGCTCGACGTCGACTTCTCCCAGCTGAAGTCGATGCCCACTGTCGAAGAGGTCGTCGACATGGAGCGCCTGAAGACCGCCGTCTACTCATTCGAGTCTCCCGTCGAGGCGGGCGCTGTGCTCGCGGGAGCCAGCGACGAGGCCGTGCGCGCCCTTGCCGGCTTCGGGCGCAACATCGGCATCGCCTATCAGATCGTGGATGATCTGCTCGGCGTCTTCGGAGACGAGGCGGCCACGGGCAAGACCACCATCGGCGACCTCCGCGAGGGCAAACGCACCGTACTCATCGCGTACGCATCGGGTCGCCCCGAATGGATCGAGATCAGCCGGTGGCTCGGCCTCCCCGATCTGACGTGGGAGCAGGCCGCTGTGGTGCGCCGCTCGCTCGAAGACTGCGGAGCTCGGCACTACGCAGAAGAGCTTGCGCGCGAGTTCGCGAACCGGGCGGCAGAAGAACTTGCCTCCGACGCGCTGCCCGACCGTGCGCGGGCCGAGTTCGAGCCGATCATCGAGACCGTTCTGGGCCGGGTGCGATGACGCGCGAGAGCTCGCGGGCACGATTGCTCTACGACAGCGTCGCCACGCAGTCGGCGGGCCTCGTGATTCACCGCTATTCCACGTCGTTCGGGCTCGCGTCGCGATTGCTCGGTGCCGGGGTGCGCGGGCACGTAGAGAACATCTACGCGCTGGTGCGGCTCGCCGACGAGGTGGTCGACGGTGTCGCGGCCGATGCCGAGCTGGCGCCCAACGAGATTCTGCGTCTGCTCGACGGCCTCGAACGCGAGACCCTCGAAGCCATCGAGGTGGGCTACAGCACCAATCTGATCGTGCACGCGTTCGCGCTCACCGCGCGGGAGGTGTCTTTCGGCCCCGAACTCGTCGAGCCGTTCTTCGCCTCGATGCGAGCCGACATCACTGAGACCGAGCACACGCCCGAGAGCTTCGACGCCTACGTCTACGGCTCGGCTGAGGTTGTGGGTCTGATGTGCCTCAGCGCATTCCTGCAGGGGCATATAGTCACCGATACCCAGCGCAGCACCTTGGTTGACGGTGCCCGCCACCTGGGAGCTGCGTTTCAGAAGATCAACTTTCTGCGCGACCTCGCGGCCGACTTCGCCGGGCTCGGCCGCAGTTACTTTCCGGGGGTGAACGTCGAGACGTTCAGCGAGGCCGCGAAGCTCGAGATCGTGGCCGACATCGAGAACGATCTGCGCATCGCCCGGGCATCCCTGCCCCTGCTGCCGTCGTCGAGTCGCCGAGCTGTGATTCTCGCCCAAGGCCTGTTCGGTGAACTCACTGCGCGGCTGCGCGAAACGCCGGCCTCTGTACTCGCCCAGACGCGCGTTCGGGTGCCCAACCCTGTCAAGCTTCGTATTGCGGCTTCTGCCGTCGCCGGGCGACTACCGAAGGAGCAACAGTGAAGGCAATCGTCATCGGCGGAGGCATCAGCGGCCTCGCCACGGCAGGTCTTCTCGCCCGCGAGGGGTACGACGTCACCGTCGTGGAGAAACAGCACACCCTCGGCGGGCGTGCGGGTGTCTGGGAGAAAGACGGCTTTCGTTTCGACACCGGACCGTCGTGGTACCTCATGCCCGAGGTCTTCGACCACTTCTACAAGCTGATGGGCACCTCAGCGGATGCCCAGCTCGACCTTTCTCTTCTCGATCCCGGCTACCGGGTTCTCTTCGAGGGCGAATTCAACGCGGTCGACATCAAGGCGAGTCGCGAAGAGAACCTCGAACTGTTCGAGTCGCTCGAGCCCGGAGCCGGCGTGCGCATGGCCGGCTACCTCGACTCGGCCGCCGAGACCTACGAGCTGGCGAAAGAGTATTTTCTCTATTCGACCTTCGAAGACTTCCGGCCCCTGCTGAAGGGTCCCGTTTTGAAGCGCTCGCCGCGGCTCGTGCGCCTGCTGCTCGAGTCGCTCGACAGCTTCGCCGGTCGCACCGTGCGCGACCCGCGGCTGCAGCAGATTCTCGGCTACCCTGCCGTCTTTCTCGGATCGTCGCCATATTCCACTCCGAGCATGTATCACCTGATGAGCCACCTCGACCTTGACGATGGGGTGCTCTATCCGCAGGGCGGTTTCGCCCGGGTGATCGAGAGCATTGCCGACCTCGCGGTCGAGGCGGGCGTCACCATTGTCACCGGCGCCTCGGTGACGCGAATCGTGACGACCGACGACGAGGTCGAGGCGGCAGCCCACCTCGAACCCGTGCCGGGGCCCTACGACTACCCCACGAACGAGTTCGACACGAACATCATCGACCGCGACGAACTGCGCCGCGTGCTCGAGGGCGAGGCAGAGTACGACCCAGAGCGGCACGGAGGTTCGCGCGGCGGCGCGAGCGGCGGTGTCGCGGGCAAGCCCGGTGTGGCCGGTTCGACTTCGAACGGTGCCACGGCGACCGGGGCGCGCTCGAGCGTGATCACCGAGACCGAAGCGACGGGGGCGAAGCGGCCGGCGCGGGTCGCGGGCATCCAGTACCTCGACAGCACCGGTGCGGCGCACTCTCTCGAGGCCGACATCGTGGTGGCTGCGACCGACCTCGAACACGTCGAGACAACCATGCTGCTGCCCGAACTGCAGACCTACCCGGCCAGCTACTGGAAGAAGAAGACCCCCGGCCCCAGTGCCGTGCTCATCTACCTCGGTATCTCTGGCGAACTGCCCGAGCTCGCGCACCACACACTCTTCTTCACGAAGAGCTGGAAAGACGACTTCGGCAAGATCTTCGGGGCGGGCGGCGTGGCCGCGAGCCTCGGTCTCGGCCACCGCTCGCCCACTTCGGTACCGAGCCCGGCCTCGATCTACGTCTGCCGGCCCAGTGTGTCGGATGCCCAGGTGGCCCCCGAAGGTCACGAGAACATCTTCGTGCTCGTGCCCATCCCGGCCGACCCGGGCATCGGTCATGGCGGCGACGACGGCGCCGGTTCCCCCCAGGTCGAGGCGATCGCCGACGAGGCCATCGCGCAGATCGGGGCCTGGGCCGGCATCGACGACTTCGCTTCACGCATCGTGGTTCGCCGAACCGTCGGCCCCGAAGACTTCAAGAACGACCTCAACACCTGGAACGGCACCGCTCTCGGCCCCGCGCACACGCTCAGCCAGAGCGCGTTCTTTCGCGCCGGCAACGTGAGCAAGAAGGTCGCGGGGCTCTACTACGCGGGCGGATCGACGATTCCGGGCATCGGCCTGCCGATGTGCCTGATCAGCGCCGAACTGGTGATCAAGCGCCTGCGCGGAGACACTTCGACGACCGCGTTACCCGAGCCACTGTGAACGGTCGACGGGCCGGGGCGGGCAGGGCGGCATGAGCATCCTGTACCTGTTGGCGCTGGCTGTGGCGCTGACCGGCATGGTGGTGCTCGATCGCCGGTTCTCTCTGTTCTTCTGGCGTGACACCAGGCGGGCGACCATCGTGCTGGTGGTGGGGGTACTGTTCTTTCTGGTGTGGGATCTGTCGGGCATCGGTGCGCACATCTTCTTTCGCGGCGAGACCGCGTTCATGACCGGTCTCGTAATCGGGCCCGAGCTGCCGCTGGAAGAGTTGTTCTTTCTCACCCTGCTCTGCTACCTCACGATGAACCTGTTCGGCGCGCTCACCAGAAAGGGGTCCGACACGTGACGTACTGGGAACTGAACATCATCTTTCTCACCCTGGCCATTCTGTTGGCGATGACGGCGCGAGTGGTGCGCCACACCCCGCGGCTCGGAGCCCTTCTCATCACCGCAGTTGTTCTCGTAGGAATGACGGCAGTGTTCGACAACATCATGATCGGTATCGGACTGGTGGGGTACAACACGGCACTCATCTCGGGGGCGATGGTGGGTATTGCGCCTCTCGAAGACTTTGCGTATGCGATCGGCGCGGTCATTCTGCTGCCGGCGCTGTGGTCGCTGCTGCCGCCGTCGCGCCGGGGTGCGCATGGGGCTCGGCCCGCGCCGAAGGGGGGCGACGAGTGAGCAAGATGGGCCAGGTGATTCTGTCGTCGCGGCCTCTGTCGTGGGTGAACACCGCTTTTCCGTTCGCGGCCGGGTATCTTCTCACCACCCGTCAGGTCGACGTCACCTTCGTTCTGGGCACTCTGTACTTTCTGATTCCCTACAACCTCGCCATGTACGGCATCAACGACGTGTTCGACTACGAGAGCGACCTGCGAAACCCCCGCAAGGGCGGCGTCGAGGGGGCGGTGCTCGGGCGTTCGCTGCACAGGGTCACGCTTTGGAGCGCGGCGCTCACGAACTTCCCGTTTCTCATCTATCTCGTCATCGTCGGTTCACCCTTGTCGTGGCTCGTTCTGGCCATCAGCGTGTTTGCGGTGATCGCCTACAGCGCGCCGAAACTACGATTCAAAGAGCGCCCCTTCATCGATTCGCTCACCTCGAGCACCCACTTCGTGAGCCCTGCCGTGTACGGTCTCGTGCTGGCGGGGGCCGTCTTCACCCCCGCGCTCTGGGCGATTCTGGCCGCCTTCTTTCTCTGGGGGGTCGCCAGCCACGCCTTCGGGGCCGTGCAAGACATCGTGGCCGACCGCGAGGGCGGTATTGCCTCGATCGCCACCGTCATCGGTGGCCGCCAGACCGTGCGCTTCTCGTTCGTCGCCTACCTGCTCGGTGGTGTCCTGATGCTCTTCACCGCCTGGCCGGGCCCGCTCGGCTCGATTCTCGCGCTGCCCTACGCGCTCAGCGTGCTGCCGTTCTTCTCGATCACCGACGAGGATGCCGAGCGAGCCAACGCCGGCTGGAAGCGCTTTCTCTACCTCAACTTCGGCACTGGTTTCCTCGTGACTCTGCTGCTCATCTGGTACGTGCTGCTCGGTTCGTGAGCGGGTGCAGCAGGTTATGGCTTGGTGACTACAAGCCGACTCGTGCTCATCCAGGGCCCTGACCACTGCCGTACGACCCGGCCGGTCTCACTTTTCGCGTCCAGTCGTCATCAGATGCCGCGCGAAGAACCGTGACGCATCGTCTCCTGCGAACGCCGGAACCCCGGTATGCCCGCCCATGTTGGCCTGCAGCGTTTTCTCTCGAGACCCGAAGGCATCGAACAAATCGAGGGCCAACTGGCGGTCGTTGCCCTCGTCGTCCCACTGAAGCAGCACGTGCAGAGGGATGCTGATCTGGCGGGCCTCCTCGAACATGACGCGGGGAACGAAGCTTCCCGCGAAGAGACCCGCTGCCAGAATGCGCGGTTCCACCAGCGCGAGTCGCATGCCGATGGCAATCGGTCCGCCCGAGTACCCGGCAGCTCCGCTGAGTTCGGGCAGCGCGAGTAAGGCGTCGAGAGCAGCCTGCCATTCTGGTACAGCTTGCTCAACGAGAGGAAGGATGAGCCGGTCGACAATTTCGTCGATCGGCTCGCCGGCGGCGAGGGCGCGTCGCAGATCAGCCCGGGCCTGCTGGGCATCCGCTGATGGCGGCCGCTCGCCACTTCCCGGGAGTTCGATGGTTGCCGTCGCAATGCCGTCGGCCGCGGCGCGCCTCGCCCGCCCGAGGAGACGCGGGTACTGAGTGCGCAGCCCGCCGGGGTGACCCATCAGAATCAGCGGCGCCGGTGAGATTGCAGGAGTCCACAGAATGCCGGGGATCTCGTTGAGAGTGAATTCGCGTTCGATGACCCCTTCATCGAGGCGGCATTCTGAATCGAAGTTCATGGCCGTACCTTTCGGGAATGCCGGTAGATGGCGCTCCCGCACAACCTACCGCGCCGCTGATTCAATCCGTTCGCGTGTCTATGACCGATGCCGCGCTCAGATGTGAGTCAGGTCACGATCTCCCTCTGTTTCGTTTCTGGAGCGGGCCGCACCACTTCAAACCGACAGTCGATGGGATGGCTGAATTTCTTCTTGATCGACGGGTCGATGCCGTCAGATACAGGCTGCGCGTCGACCGGGCTCGATCGTCGCCACTTTCATCCCCGACGTCAGTTCAGGCTCGAGAGGGCGCCGCGATTCGCCTCGCGGCCTCGACGACAAAACGGCGACGTGCCGCCCTCTCCTGCTGGTGATCTTGGTTTGCGCCGGTGATCATCTCGGCTAGCTGAGGCACCGTCTGCCACCACGCGGCCAGGGCGATGAGCGCGAAGACGAGGTGCCCAGGATCGATGTCGGGGTCGAGGGAGCCGTCGCGCTGCGCCCGAGCGAAGCGTGCCACCTTCTCTTGATAGTGCGTCGTGCGAACCGCGGCATGGGCCGGCGGGCCGGTTTGCAGGCCCTCCCACTGCAGCAGACGGCCGAGCTCAGGGTGAGCCGCGTGATAGTCGTACGTCGCTCCCGCGAAGTCGCCGATGTCGTTCAGGCCGACCCCCGCGAGTTCGACGGCGGTGGCAAGATGCTCAAGCTCGGTTGTCAGCACCAGGTCCCACAAAGACTTCTTGTCGCCGAAGTAGCTGTAGAGCCTCTCTTTGTTCACGCCCGATCGTGCCGCAATGGAGGCGACGGTTGTTCCCTCGAATCCGCGAGCTGCGAACTCGACGAGCGCGGCGTCACGTAGACGACGCTGTGTTCCGTCGGTATCCCAGGCCATTCTCCAAGATTACCAACACATGAGTTGGAGTTTGCGAGAGACCAGGAGTAGCATTCCAACCACACCGTTGGAGTTGGAGAAAATGCGATGACAAATACAGATCGTCTTCCGTCGGAGCTCCGTTCACCCGAGCCCGGCACGACAGCCCTGGTGACCGGGGCAAACAGTGGCATCGGTCTCGAAATTGCGCGGCAACTGCTCGGCCATGGCCTCACCGTGTGGATCGGAGCTCGTGTCCTCGACAAAGGGCAGCAGACTGCTGCTCAGCTGGGCGCTGGCGCGCGCGCCGTGCAAATCGATGTCACGGATGCGGCATCGATCGCTGCAGCGGTGCAGCAGGTCGGCGAAGTGGACATCCTCGTCAACAACGCTGGAGTGAATCCCGGTCGCGACGACATCAGCCGCACAAGTCTTGAGCAGTTGCGCTCCGCCTACGAGACCAACGTCTTCGGTGTCATCTCCGTTACGCAAGCGTTCCTGCCCGCCTTGCGCAGATCAGCCCACGCGCGCGTCGTCAACGTGTCGAGCGGAACCGGATCGCTCACCTGGAACAGCGGCCCGAACCCGCAGTTCGACTGGGAGCGGGTCAAGGGTGGCGGCCTGGCCTACCGCAGCTCGAAAACGGCGGTCAATGCCGTGACGCTGCTCACCGCTCAGTCCCTCGGCGACGATATCAAGGTGAATGCGCTCGCCCCCGGCCTGCGCCTCACCAACCTCATTGCCGGGATGTCGGCCGGCGGCGATCCGGCCGAAGCCGCTGCGGGAGCCGTACGCCTGGCATTCCTCCCCGACGATGGCCCCACCGGAGCCCTCTGGTCGTGGGACGGCACCCGCGCGCCCTGGTAGAGAACGAACTCTTTTCAGAGAAGCGGATCGGCTCAGAACTCGCTACGTGGTGCTCTCGGCGCGACGGGTTCAGAGGTCGAAGGGCAGGTCGTATGGTGGCCGGCGGAGGTTCGGGTCTTTCGAGCGCACCCGGCTGAGAAAGGCCGCCACCGCGGGCAGCTCGCTCTCGGCCGGTTCGCCCGCGAACTCTTCGCGAACAGTGTCGAGCACGAGGGTGGTGGCCGCGTCGAAGGTAACGGCACCCGCTTCGGTGGGGCGGATGATCGTGACGCGCCCGTCGGTCTGAGAGGGTTCGCGCTCGACCAGGTTCGACTTCACCATGCTCGTGACCAGGTTGCTCGCTGAACCGCTGCTGTAGAGCAGCGTTCGTGTCAGAGCCGAGATGGAGAGCGATCGGCTCGGCTCGGAATGCAGGTTGCAGAGCATGTCGTACTGGGCCTGACCCGTTCGGCGGCTGTGGAGTACGTGAAAGACAACATTCGCGTCAACGTGATCGCCCCGACTGTGGTGTTGACGCCGCTGGTGCAGAACTTCATCGACACCGCGCCAGACCCGAAGGCGATGGCTGAGCGTATGCAGAACTTCAACCCGATCCCCGGCATGCCGACGTCGGGCGATGTGGCGAACGCGGTTCTCTTCCTGGCTTCTGACGATGCCAAGTGGATCACCGGCCACACGCTGCCGATCAACGGTGGCTACGTGGCGCTCTAGTCGAGTTGCTTCTGGCGGGACTTCACCGGCAGCAGCACCACGAGCCCCACCGCCAGCACGAGCACGAGACCGAGGATGCCCCAGTACTGGGCTCCTCCCACCGTGACGAAAACGGCGAAGGCCGCCGGGGCGAGGAAGGTGGCTGCCTTGCCTGTGGTGGCGTACAGCCCGAACACCTCGCCCTCGCGACCTGCCGGAATGACCCGGGCGAGAAACGAGCGGCTCGCCGACTGGGCAGGGCCTACGAAGAGGCAGAGGGCGAGCCCGAAGACCCAGAACGCGGTCTGGCCGGCGTCGTGTAGCAAGAACACGGCCAGGCCACTCACGACGAGGCCGATGAGCGCTGCGACGATGACGGGTTTCGGCCCCACTCGGTCGTCGAGCCGCCCCACGAGCACTGTCGAGACACCCGCGGTGACATTCGCCGCAATGGCGAAGATGATCACCTGGCCCGATGAGAAGCCGAAGGTGCCGGCGGCCAG
This sequence comes from Subtercola vilae, assembly GCF_004923255.1. Taxonomy (GTDB): domain Bacteria; phylum Actinomycetota; class Actinomycetes; order Actinomycetales; family Microbacteriaceae; genus Subtercola; species Subtercola vilae. Next base: position 87,450 of record NZ_QYRT01000008.1, read on the forward strand.
CACGCCGCCGAAGGTGAAGACGCCGGTGAGGCCGTCTCTGAACACCGCGCTGGCGATCAGAAAATAGACCGTGTGGCGACTGGTGCGCCACAGGCGGGCGATGTCGTGCCCGAGCCGGATGTACGAGCCGATGAAGCTGACCTTCTCGCGCGCTACCGCGGCGGGTGCCCGGTACTCGGGAACGAAGAAGAGCACTGGCAGCGCGAACACCCCGAGCCACAGGGCTGCGATGAGCATCGAGATGCGCACCGAGAGCCCGTTGTCGTTGGCGGGCGCAGGGCTGATGAGGCCGAAATACACGATGAGCAGCAGAACGATGCCACCGAAGTAGCCCATGGACCAGCCGAACGCACTGACCTTGCCCACCGTCGCCGGCGTCGACACGCTGGTCAGCATGGCGTTGTAGTTCACCGAGGCGAACTCGAACACGATGGTGCCCGCTGCCAGCAGAAAGAGGCCGAGCCAGAGAAAGTCGGGCTTGGCCTCGACGAAGAACATCGCTGCCGTGATGGCCACGAGTAGGTAGGTGTTCACCGCGAGCCAGAACTTGCGTCGGCCGGAGGCGTCTGAGCGCTGGCCTGTGACGGGGGCGAGGATGGCCACAAGAACTCCCGCGATCGCCAATACCCAGCCGAGCTGGGCCGAGACGAAGGTCGTGCCGCCGAACGCCTTCGTCGATGTGAGGTAGACGGTGAAGACGAAGGTGGTCACGACGCTGTTGAACGCCGAACCGGCCCAGTCCCAGAGCGCCCACGAGATGACGCTCTTCTGTGGAACAACGGCGGCGGGGGCGGTGGCGGTCATGCAAGAACAGTACATTCACAGGGTTAATCACGAGTGACTTTGTAGAGTTGAGCCGAAGTCGCTCAAGTTATGCCGTTTCGACTTGACACCAGAATCGTGTCGGGTAAACTTGAGTGCATGAGGCTCAAGTTCTCGAACAAGCGCCTCGAACATCTTTAGCCGGCCGCAAGGCCAAGAAGGAGTAAAGCACATGGCTCGTGCAGTAGGAATCGACCTCGGTACCACCAACTCGGTTGTCTCCGTTCTCGAAGGTGGAGAACCCACCGTCATCGCCAACGCGGAGGGCTTTCGCACCACCCCGTCGGTCGTCGCATTCACCAAAGACGGCGAGGTGCTGGTCGGTGAGACCGCCAAGCGCCAGGCCGTGACGAACGTCGACCGCACCATCGCGTCGGTCAAGCGCCACATCGGTACCGACTGGACTGTCGCGGTCGACGACAAGAAGTACACTCCGCAAGAGATCTCGGCGCGTATTCTCGCCAAGCTCAAGCGCGATGCTGAGTCGTACCTGGGAGACAAGGTGACCGACGCGGTCATCACCGTTCCCGCGTACTTCAACGACGCCGAGCGCCAGGCCACGAAGGAGGCCGGCGAGATTTCGGGCCTCAACGTTCTGCGCATCATCAACGAGCCCACAGCTGCGGCACTCGCGTACGGCCTCGACAAGGGCAAAGAAGACGAGCTCATCCTCGTCTTCGACCTCGGCGGCGGTACCTTCGACGTCTCGCTGCTCGAAGTGGGCAAAGACGACGACTTCAGCACCATTCAGGTTCGTTCGACCGCCGGCGACAATCGCCTCGGCGGCGACGACTGGGATCAGCGGGTTGTCGACTACCTGATCAAGCGCTTCAAAGACTCCACCGGTGTCGATGTCAGCCAGGACAAGATCGCGAAGCAGCGCCTGAAAGAGGCTGCGGAGCAGGCCAAGAAAGAGCTGTCGGGTTCGCTTTCGACGACCATCCAGCTTCCCTACCTCTCACTCACCGAGAGCGGCCCTGCCAACCTCGACGAGACCCTCAGCCGCGCGAAGTTCGAAGAGCTCACCGCTGACCTATTGGCCCGCACCGAGAAGCCCTTCACTGACGTCATCAAAGAGGCCGGCGTTTCTGTCGCCGACATCGCACACGTCGTGCTCGTCGGTGGATCGACCCGTATGCCCGCCGTCGTCGCGCTGGTCAAGAAGCTGACCGGTGGCCGCGAGCCCAACAAGGGTGTCAACCCCGACGAGGTCGTGGCTGTCGGCGCCGCACTGCAGGCCGGCGTTCTGAAGGGCGAGCGCAAAGACGTTCTGCTCATCGACGTCACCCCCCTGTCGCTCGGCATCGAGACCAAGGGCGGCATGATGACCAAGCTCATCGAGCGCAACACCGCCATTCCCACCAAGCGCAGCGAGACATTCACGACTGCTGACGACAACCAGCCGTCGGTCGCCATCCAGGTGTTCCAGGGCGAGCGCGAGTTCACCCGCGACAACAAGAACCTCGGTACGTTCGAGTTGACCGGTATCGCACCGGCCCCGCGGGGCATCCCGCAGGTCGAGGTCACCTTCGACATCGACGCCAACGGCATCGTGCACGTGTCTGCCAAAGACAAGGGCACGGGCAAAGAGCAGTCGATGACCATCACCGGTGGGTCGAGCCTGTCGAAAGACGACATCGCCCGCATGGTTCGCGAGGGCGAAGAGCACGCCGCAGAAGACAAGAAGCGCCGCGAGACCGCAGAGGTTCGCAACACCAGCGAACAGCTCGCGTACTCGATCGACAAGCTGATCAAAGAGAACGACGAGAAGCTGCCGGCCGACGTGAAGACCGAGGTGCAGGCCGATGTGGATGCACTGAAGAGCGCACTCGCAGGCGACGACGACGAGGCAGTGAAGACCGCCTTCGACAAGCTCAACGAGAGCCAGTCGAAGCTCGGCCAGGCCATCTACGCGAACTCGCAGGCCGATGAGGCGGCAGCGGCCGCCGCTGGGCAGCCCGAAGCCGCCGAGGCGACGTCAGACGAAGATATCGTTGACGCAGAAGTTGTCGACGACGAAGAGTCGAAAGAGAAGTAACAATGGCCGACAAAGACAAGTCAAACGAACAGAATGATGAGTCTGGCCAGTTCCCCGCCGGGTCTGAGGGTACTTCCTCAGACCCGGTCACGGGTGAGCCGGTAGAAGACGCAGCGTTCGTCGAGGCCGAAGGCCCCGACGTCGAGACGTCGACGACGAACCCCGATGAGATGTATTCCGAAGCAGCAGAAGAGGGTGAGACCGTGGGCGAGGGCGAGTTGAACGACGACGACCTGAGCTTTCTCGATGCGGTGAGCGCCGGTGCTGACGGCGACCTCGCTGCAGAGCGGCTCGCTGACCTGCAGCGCATCACGGCAGAGTATGCCAACTACCGCAAGCGCACCGAGGCCAACCGCGAGGTTGAGCGCGAGCGCACGGTGGGTGACGTGGTGAAGATTCTGCTGCCCGTTCTCGACGATCTCGATCGTGCCGAGAAGCACGGCGACCTGGCCGAGGGGCCGTTCGCCTCCATTGCAGGCAAGCTGCGCACGGGTGTCGAGCGGTTCGGGCTGAAGCCCTTCGGGTCGGTGGGCGAGCCCTTCGACCCGCAGCTGCACGAGGCCATCTTTCAGCAGCCGAGCGCCGACGTTCAGGTCGAGACCATCGCTGATGTCGTCGAGACGGGGTACTACTTCGGTTCAACACTGCTGCGCGCGGCCAAAGTTGTCGTAGCGGTGCCGAATGGCTAGCCAAGACTGGTTCGACAAAGACTTCTACAAGGTTCTGAGCGTCTCGAAAGACGTCTCTGCTGCCGACCTGAAGAAGCAGTACCGCAAGCTCGCTCGCCAGTACCACCCCGACTCCAACCCGGGCGATGCGAGCGCCGAGGCGAAGTTCAAGGAGATCAGCGAAGCCCACTCGGTTCTCGGTGACCCCGAACAGCGCAAAGAATACGACCAGATTCGCGCGATGGGTTCTGGCGCTCGCTTCACAGCGGGCGGCCAGGGCCAGTCGGGCGGGTTCGAAGACGTCTTCGGCGGTATGTTCGGCGGCGCTGGCGGGCGCGGCGGTGCCGGTGGCGGCAGCAATGCCGGTTACTCGTACCAGCAGGGCGGATTTGACGACCTGCTGGGCGGCATGTTCGGTGGCAACCAGGGCTTTGGCCAGCCGAGCGGTGGCTACCGTGGTTTCGGTGGCCCCACCCGGGGCCGCGACGTCACCGCGCGCACCACGGTCGACTTTCTCACCGCCACCAAGGGCGACACGATCAAGCTGCAGACCGCAGAGGGAACCACCATCACGGTGAAGATTCCCGCCGGGGTCTCCGACGGCCAGAAGATCAAGCTGCGCGGTAAAGGCGAGTCGAGCGCTGATGGCGGCGAGACCGGCGACATCGTTCTGACGGTCTCGGTGCGCAAGCATCCGGTCTTCGAGCGCGACGGCCTGAACCTGCGGGTGAACGTGCCCGTGACGTTCGTCGAAGCTACTCTGGGTGCCACGATCGAGGTTCCCACTCTCGGCGGCGACCCCGTGAAACTGCGGGTGGGCCCTGGCACCCCGAGTGGTCGAGTGCTGCGGGTCAAGGGCAGGGGAGTCGAAACCCCGAAAGGCACGGGCGACCTGCTCGCTGTCGTTCAGGTGGCGGTTCCGTCGCACCTGTCTGATGAGGCGCGCAGCGCACTCGAGGCGTTCCACGCTCTCGAGCCGCAGGAGAACCCGCGCGCAGAACTGTTGGCCAAGGCGCACGAATGACCATGCCGGTGAACGAAGACGCTCCGCTGTTCGCTATAGCGGTGGCGGCCGAACTCGCCGAGATGCACCCGCAGACACTGCGGCAGTACGACCGGCTGGGGCTCGTGAGCCCCAGCCGCACCGCCGGCAAGTCGCGGCGGTACTCGCTTCGTGATGTGATGCAGTTGCGTGAGATCGCGCGGCTCGGGTCTGAGGGAATCACTCTCGAGGGCATCCGGCGCATTCTCGAACTCGAGAACGTGAACCAGCAGCTCGCGAGCCGCATTCGCGAACTCGAGAGCGCGCTGGCCGACGAGCTGCTGAATCGCCCCGGCCGGCGCGTGTTCGCCGCGGGAACCGCCGGTGACGTGGTGAGCCTCAAGAGCGGTATGCGTGCCCAGCGCCGCACCGAAATAGTGGTGTGGCGCGGCCTGACACAATAGAGGCATGACTCTGGCCCCACCCCTCGGACTGCTGCTCGACATCGATGGGCCCATCGCCTCGCCGGTCACCCGGTCGATCGTCATCCCTGAAATCATCACCGATCTGGTGAAACTGACGGCCGCGGGTGTTCCGATCGCGTTCATTACGGGGCGCTCTGACGCCTTCGTGCTCGAGCAGGTCATTGCGCCTTTGATGGCGGCGGGGCTCGGCGACGCTCTGGCGGGTGGCGGGCGCATGTTCGTGGTCTGCGAGAAGGGCGCCACGTGGTTCACGGTGGGTGCCGAGGGCGCGGGCGATGTTCAGATCGATGCGACGGTGGCGTTGCCCGAGGAGTTCGCGGCGGGCATCCGCAAGCTGGTGGCTGAGAAGTTCTCCGACTCGATGTTCTTCGACGAGACCAAGCGCGCGATGGTGTCGGTCGAACAGCTGCCGAGCATCGAGGCGTCGGTGTACCAACCACTGCAGCTGGAGTACAACGAGGTCGCGTTCGCCGAGCTGGTCGAGCGCGGGCTGGGTGCCCGGTACGGTGACCGCGAGGCGCCGAACGCCGCGGGAGATGTTCCGTTTCGCATCGACCCCACCATCATCTCGACCGACATCGAGTCGGTGACGCTCGACAAAGACCGCGGGGCCGAGCGCGCGCTCAGCCACTTCGCCGAAGAGGGCGAGCCCCTGCCCGCCGTCTGGCGGTCAGTGGGCGATTCGCGAAGCGACTATAGGATGGCCGACTATCTGCACCAGGCCGGCTACGACGTGGCGCACGTCGACGTTCGCCCGAGCGATGGGGTTTTGCAGCGGCCCTACCCGGTGATCGTCGAGGGCGAGCTCATCCACGACGAAGCGGGAGCCGCGTTCTTGCGGTACTGGGTGCAGAAGCTCGGCCTGTAAGAGCGGCGCCCCGCGCTTCGGCTTTGGCTGCTGCGCGGTGGTCGAGTGCCTGGCGTAGCCTCCGTCGCGCGAGGCCGACCGACAGGTCTTCGTGCAGGCAGTACGCCACGATGAGTATCACGGCACCACCGCTGATGATGACGGTGCGAACCACTTGCGCCACGACGTCGCCCTGTACCGCGTCGGAGATGTCCATTCCCTCGGCGATGCTCACGCACGCGAAGAAGATGGTCGCCGACACTGCGAGATGCGTGGCGAGGCCGTCGCGAATGCCGAGTATGGCAAAGAAGACGAGGCACCACGCCGCGTACCAAGGGTGAATGACGGGCGAGAGGATGACCGTGGCGGTGAATGCCAGGGCCAGCCGCATGAGCGGGTCGATGTTTCGCTTCGTCAGCATGAGCCACGCGACGGCGATCACCATCACGCCGATGGCGATGAACTTGACGACGTTGGCGGGCGTTTCGCCGTTCAGCCCGAGCGCTCCGAAGGCACCGCCCACGCTGATGGCGAGGATGTTCACGGGGGCGTACCAATGCGAAACCGAGCCGGGCGTGGTGAGCGTCAGAACCCAGCCGAAGCCCACATTCATTGCGAAACCGATGGCGCCGAGCACGCCGCCCGCGATGAGAACGGAGATGATCCAGTACTTCAGGGTGCTTCGAAGGGTGCGGTTCTGACCGGCCCAGATCATGCCCACGATGGGCAGGGCGAGAACCGCAATGGGCTTCACCCCGATGGCGGCCGTCATGAGCAGGATGGCGATGAGCGGGCGTTTGGTGAGCGCGTAGTAGAGGCCAGCCACCATGAACGCGAGCATCAGCGCGTCGTTGTGGCCGCCCACGATGAAGTTGAACATCGTGACAGGGCTCGCCAGCACGAACCAGAGCATCTTGGCGGGCTCGATGCCTCGCAGCAGGGCGATGCGGTATGCGAAGAGCGCCAGAATCACGACGCTGGCAATCGCCAGCAGGCGAAAGAGTGCAACGGCCACGATGGGCGAGGTGCCCACAGCCGAGACGACGACCTGCTCGATCCAGAGGTAGATCGGGCCGTAGGGCGCTTTGGCATTCGCCCACATGGGGTCGACGCCGATGTTGAACCAGCCCTGAACTGCTGAGATTCCGTCGACGTAGGGGTTGAAGCCAGCCACCATGAGTCGACCCTGGCCCACGTAGGCGAAGAGGTCACGGGTGTACAGCGGCACGGAGAAGATGAGGGGGGCGGCCCACGCGGCCGAGGTGACGATGACCCGCCGCAGGGCATCCGGCGGGTTCGCCCGGAGAGCCACGCCGAGCTTCAGCCAGGCGATCACCAGCAGGAGGCCGGCTCCGATGACCACGATGGTGCAGACGTGCACAGCGACGTCGTTGGCACGAACCGCATCGATGAAGGGCCAGCCGAGAACATTCGAGCCGGGGCCGAGCCAGCCCACGCCGATCGATCCGAGCGCGATGAAGAGCGTGCCCACCAGCCCCAGAACGAGCGGCGAACCAAGTTCTCGCCTCAAAATACTCTTCATTGCAAATATTTTATGCTGTGACAGCTGTTAACGGGGTGACTGTGATTCACAGAGTAGCCAATGATACTGGGACAGGCTAAAATTGAGCCAGCCAGACTCAAGTTTGAGTCGAGGCAACGCATTCCGTTTCGACGAAAGGCCCGATCACACATGCAGCCGCAGGGTGGGCAGCAGAACGAGAAAGAGCCGAGCGCTCTCGAGAAGTACGGCGTCAACCTCACCGCTATCGCCGCGAGCGGCAAGCTCGACCCGGTCATCGGCCGCGACGCAGAGATTCGCCGCATCAGCCAGGTGCTGACCCGGCGCACCAAGAACAATCCCGTGCTCATCGGCGAGCCCGGTGTGGGAAAGACGGCCGTGGTCGAGGGGCTCGCCCAGCGCATCGTCGCGGGCGACGTGGCCGACTCGCTGAAGGGCAAGCAACTTGTGTCACTCGACCTGGCGGCGCTGGTGGCCGGCGCGAAATACCGGGGCGAGTTCGAAGAACGGTTGAAGGCCGTGCTGAAGGAGATCAACGACGCGAACGGGCGCATCATCACGTTCGTCGACGAACTGCACACCCTGATGGGCGCGGGTGGTGGCGAGGGGTCGGTGGCGGCCTCGAACATGCTGAAGCCCATGCTCGCTCGCGGCGAACTGCGCCTCATCGGGGCCACGACGCTCGACGAGTACCGCGAGTTCATCGAGAAAGACGCGGCGCTCGAACGGCGCTTTCAGCAGGTGTTCGTAGGCGAACCGACGGTCGAAGACACCATCGCCATTCTGCGGGGGTTGAAAGAGCGCTACGAGGCGCACCACAAGGTGTCGATCGCCGATGCCGCGCTGGTTGCGGCCGCGTCGCTGTCGAACCGCTACATCACCGGTCGCCAGCTGCCCGACAAGGCCATCGACCTCATCGACGAGGCGGCGTCGCGGCTCCGCATGGAGATCGACTCGGCCCCGGTCGAGATCGACGAGTTGCGACGCAGTGTCGACCGGTTGAAGCTCGAAGAGCTGGCTCTGAAAAAGGAGAAAGACGAGGCGAGCAAGCAGCGGCTCGAGAAGCTGCGGCTCGATCTGGCCACGCGCACCGAAGAACTCGGCGTTCTGCAAGAACGGTGGGACAGGGAGCGGGCAATCCTGAACCGCGTGGGCGAGCTCAAGACGCAGCTCGATGCGGCCCGAATGGCCGCCGAGAAGGCGCAGCGTGAGGGCAACCTCGAACGGGCATCCAAGTTGCTCTATGGGGAGATTCCCGTGATCGAGCGTCAGTTGCGCGAGGCAGAGACCGCTGAGCAGAACCCCGACGAAGAGCGCATGGTGAGCGACCAGGTCACCGAGGCCGAGATCGCGTCGGTGATCGCGCTGTGGACGGGCATTCCCGTCGACCGCCTCACCCAGGGCGAGACCGAGAAGCTGCTGAACCTCGAGGGCGAGCTCGGCAAGCGGCTCATCGGCCAGAAGCCCGCGGTGCGCGCGGTGGCCGATGCAGTGCGGCGTACCCGGGCCGGCATCTCCGACCCGAACCGGCCCACGGGCTCGTTCATGTTTCTGGGCCCAACCGGTGTGGGCAAGACCGAGCTCGCCAAGGCGCTCGCCGAGTTCTTGTTCGACGACGAGCGGGCCATGATCCGCATCGACATGAGCGAGTACGGCGAGAAGCACTCGGTGGCGCGGCTGCTCGGTGCCCCTCCCGGCTACATCGGCTACGAACAGGGCGGGCAGCTGACGGAGGCCGTGCGTCGGCGCCCGTACTCGGTGGTGTTGATGGACGAGATCGAGAAGGCCCACCCCGAGGTCTTCGATGTGCTGCTGCAGGTGCTCGACGACGGCCGGCTCACTGACGGCCAGGGTCGCACAGTCGACTTCCGCAACACCATTCTGATTCTCACGTCGAATCTCGGGTCGCAGTACCTCGTCGACCCGTCGCTGTCAGACTTCGCCAAAGAGGAGGCCGTACTGCAGGTGGTACGCCAGGCGTTCAAGCCCGAGTTCATCAACCGGCTCGACGACATCGTGGTGTTCTCTGCGCTCTCGCACGACGACCTCGCCCAGATCGTGTCGCTCTACGTCGATCGGCTCGCCCGCCGGGTGGCCGAGCGTGGGCTGTCGCTGGCGGTGACTCCGGATGCCCGGGCCTGGCTCGCTGAGCGAGGGTACGATCCAGCGTATGGGGCTCGACCGTTGCGGAGGCTCATGCAGCGCGAGATCGATGACCGGCTCGCGACGGCGTTGCTCTCCGGGCGCATCCGCGACGGCCAGACCGTCTACGTGGGCCTGGCCTCTGACGACTCTGGCCTCACCGTAGGCCCCGCCGTCTCCGACGCGTCTCTCCCCGACTGACGGGCGGGCGGGCAGGCGACCGGGGCGGGTCAGATCCGCCGCGCCTCCAGGATGGCGGCGATGCGGGCCGGAACGGTGTCGTCTTGCAGCGACGTGGTGTCGCCGAGGGTGCGGCCGTCGACGAGGTCGCCAAGCAGACGGCGCATGATCTTGCCCGAGCGGGTCTTGGGCAGGTCGGGCACCACGATGAGGTCGCGCGGTTTCGCGATGGGCCCGATGGCGTGCGCGACGTGCGCGAGCAGCACCGCCGAGAGTTCGGCTTCGAGCGACGCCCAGAACGCGGGGTCGTGCGCGTGCTGCTCCGACACTTCACGTGACGCGATGACGAAGGCCGCTATGGCCTCGCCCGTGGTGGCGTCGGCCACCCCCACCACTCCGGCCTCGCCGACCAGGGGATGCGACACGAGAGCCGACTCGATCTCGATGGTCGAGAGGCGATGGCCCGACACGTTGATCACATCGTCGACCCGACCGAGCAGCCAGATGTACCCGTCGTCGTCGTACTTCGCGCCGTCGCCGGCGAAGAAATAGCCCTGGGCGGCGTACTTCTTCCAGTACGAATCACGGTAGCGCTCGGGGTTGCCCCACACGGTTCGGGCCATCGAGGGCCAGGTTCCGTCGAGCACGAGGTATCCGCCGGAGCCGAAAGGCACCTCATCGCCCTGCTCGTCGACGATCTTCGCCGTCAGGCCGGGCAGCGCGCGCGTGGCCGATCCGGGCTTCAGTGCGGTGACGCCGGGCAGGGGGGCGATGATCGCCGACCCTGTCTCTGACTGCCACCACGTGTCGACGATGGGCGCACGGCCCCCGCCGATGTTCTCGTGGAACCACACCCAGGCCTCGGGGTTGATGGGCTCGCCCACGGTGCCCAGCAGGCGCAGCGTCGACAGGTCGAACTGCGGCGGCAGGCCATCCGGAAACCACGTCATGAACGTGCGGATGAGGGTGGGCGCCGTGTAATACGTGGTGACGCCGTAGCGTTCGATGATCTCGAAGTGGCGCCCGGCGTGCGGGGTGTTCGGTGTGCCCTCGTAGATGACGCTGGTGGCGCCGTTCGAGAACGGACCGTAGAGCACGTAGGTGTGCGCCGTGACCCACGCGAGGTCGGCGGTGCACCAGTAGACGTCGGTGGGTTTGGCGTCGAAGGCGGCCCAGTGGCTCCAGCTGGCCTGGGTGAGGTAGCCGCCGCTGGTGTGCACGACGCCCTTCGGTTTGCCAGTCGTTCCGCTGGTGTAGATGATGAACAACGGATGCTCGGAGTCGAAGAATTCGGCCTCGTGGGTCTCGGGCACCCCGGCGATCGCGTCGTGGAACCACACATCGCGCCCGCCCTGCCACGGGATGTCGGGGGTCAGGTCACCGGTTCGGCGCACCACCAGCACGTGCTCGATGGTGTTCACGCCCGTCTCGGCGTTACCGCTCACGGCCTCATCGGCGTTCGCTTTGACGGCTACGGCCCTGCCGCGCCGAAACTGCCCGTCGCTGGTGACGAGCAGCTTGGCACCGGTGTCTTCGACGCGAAACTTCAGGGCCTCGGCCGAGAACCCGCCGAACACGAGCGAGTGAATCGCGCCGATGCGCGCGATGGCGAGCGTGATGACAATGGTCTCGGGAATGACTGGCAAGTACACGACCACGCGGTCGCCCGCGACGATTCCGAGCGCAGTCAGGGCGTTCGCGGCCTGGGCCACGCGGCGCTGCAGGTCGGCGTAGGTGATGCGCTCGCGGTCGCCGGGTTCGCCCTCGAAGTGGATGGCAACGGTGTCGCCCCGCCCGGCATCCACGTGCCGGTCGACGCAGTTCACGGCGACGTTGAGCCGGCCACCGACGAACCATTCGGCGACGGGGATGCTCAGCAGGGGTTCGCCGTCGCTGGTGCCGGCAGCCACGGGCACAGCGGGCTTCCACGTGTGGGCGGTGTGCCAACGTTCGGCCCAGACGAGGCGATCGGCCTGCTGCTCCCAGTAGGCCACGGGGTCGGCCGCCGCGCGGGCATACTCGCCCTCATCGACGTTCGCCTGGGCCGCAAAGGCAGCGGAGGGCGGGTAGACGCGGTTCTCGCGGAGCAGGTTCTCGATTGTCGCAGACACGCTTCAACGGTACCCGGCGGCGGGCGGTGGTCGGCGCGGCGGAGTCACCGGGGGTAACGAACGGCCGGGCAGTAGTGGCCGCCTGCGCCGAGGCGGCCACTACTGGTGCAGCGACGGTCAGTCGTTGATCGGAACAACCTCGGCGAGCGGCTTGCGCTCGCGCGGAGCGACCTCGCGGGCACGGGTCTTCTCGTCGGCCAGCGCGTCGGCCGGGGCGAGCACGCCGAGTGCGGTGACGGTGACCGGCTCCCAGCGCTCGTCGATGTCGAACGCGGTGCGGAGGCCCTCGACCTCGATGCCGCCCATCTGGTGCACGTGCAGACCGTCGTTGTGCGCCTGCACGGTGAGGTTCGCGACGGCCTGGCCGAGGTCGTACATGCCCCACCGGCGCGGTTTGCCGTCGACGTCGACGACCTCAGCGATGTTGACGATGAGAACGCTGGCGTTCGGGCTCCAGGCCTGGTTGAAGCCCATCAGGTTGGCGTTGATCAGGTCGAATGTGGCGGTGCCGCGGCGACCGACGATGAACTTCCACGGCTGGGTGTTCGACGCCGACGCCGACCATCGCGCTGCCTCGAGGGCGGCGGTGAGCACCTTCTCATCGATGACGGCTTCGGGTTCGAACGATCGCGGGCTCCACCGCTCGGCGAGCACATCGAGAATCGGAGCGCTGGTGTCGGCGGTGCGGGCTGAGGTGTCGGTGAGAGACATGGGTGCTCCTGGGTGTGTGAATCAGCGGGGGATCAGGGCATCATTGCTCGTCACGGTGTACAACAACCGTAGCGAGGGGTTATTCCATGGCAATGGGGTGCCGCTGAGAGGGTTCTCAGTGCGTGTCGGCGAGGATGCCCGCCAGCGCGGCCACGAACGCATCGACGTCGGCTTCGGTGGTGTCGAACGCGCACATCCACCGCACTTCGCCGGTGGCGTTGTTCCAATCGTAGAAACGGAACACCTCGCGCAGCCGGTCGGCCACCCCGGGCGGCACGATGGCGAACACCGCGTTCGACTGGGTGGGGCGGGTGAGGGTGACGCCGGGCATCCGGTCGACCGCCGCTCTGAGCCGCTGGGCCATGGCATTCGAATGCGAGGCCGAACGAAGCCAGAGGTCGTCTTCGAAAAGCGCAATGAGCTGGGCACTGACGAAACGCATCTTGCTCGTGAGCTGCATGTTCATTTTGCGCAGGTAGCTGAGGCCTTCGGATGCCCGGGGGTCGAGCACCACGACAGCCTCGCCGTAGAGCAGACCGTTCTTTGTGCCGCCGTAGCTCAGTACGTCGACTCCCGCATCGGTGGTGAACTCGCGAAGCGGTACACCAAGGCTTGCGGCGGCATTCGAGAGGCGCGCGCCGTCCATATGCAGTCGCATGCCACGTTCGTGCACGTGATCGGCTATCGCACGCACCTCGTCGGGCGTGTAGAGCGTGCCGAGCTCTGTCGTCTGCGTGATCGAGACGGCGAGCGGCTGGGCGCGGTGCTCGTCGCCCCAGCCCCAGGCCTCGACGTCGATGAGGTCGGGCGTCAGCTTGCCGTCGGGCGTCGCGACGGTGAGCAGCTTCAGACCGCCGATGCGCTCGGGGGCGGCGTTCTCGTCGGTGTTGATGTGCGCGGTCTGGGCGCAGACCACGGCGCCCCAGCGCGGCAGCATCGACTGCAGGCTCAGCACGTTGGCGCCGGTGCCGTTGAAGACGGGGAAGGTTTCGGCTTCGTCGCCGAAGTGCTGCTTCATGACGTGCTGCAGGCGGGCGGTGTAGACGTCTTCGCCATACGCGATCTGGTGGCCCTCGTTGGCGGCGGCGAGGGCGGTGAGCATCTCGGGGTGCACGCCGGCGTAGTTGTCAGACGCGAAGCCGCGGAGCGCCGGGTCGTGCAGGCGCTGGGTGGGGGCGAAGGCGGCGGTGGTGGTGTCGGGTGCGGCGGGTGCGGTGCTGGGGGTGGTGTCGGGTGCGTCGGTCACAGCATCCAGTCTCCCTCACCGACCGCGCACGCGTCTTGCGTGCGGCGCAACGCTGCTGCGCCGGTTGAGGTTCGGGCGCGGCGTGTCAGCCGCCGGCTGCTCCCACCCCTGCCCGCCGACTCGAATTGGTTGAGGGGCCGAGAGGAGCCTCCGCGAGGGGATACTTCGCCGAGCCGAGCCGAGCCGAGCCGAGCCGAGCCGAGCAGAGCCGCCGCCGTGCGCGGTCAGCGGGCCGTGTGGCCGGTGATGCCCGCGGTCGACTCGATGACGCCGCCCATCTTCTTCTGCAGCGCCTCGTAGAACATCGACAGGGGAAACTCGTCGGGCAACACCTGGTCGGTGAGGCCCCGCGGTGGGCCATCGAGGGCCAGAGCATCCGGCCCCTTCGCCCACACCGAAGCGGGGTTCGGCGTCACGGTCGCAGAGACCAGGGCATACGCGGCGAGCCAGTGCGCCGTTTTCGGGCGGTCGATCGAACGCCAGTAGAGGTCGTCGATCTCGGCACCGAGCGCTATGACCTGGTCGGCGATTTCGGGCCAGTCGATGGTGAGGCGGGTGTCGGTCCAGTGCAGAACATGGTGCTGGTGCAGCCATGCGAAGAGCAGCTGGCCGCCGAGGCCGTCGTAGTTGCGCACGCGGGCTCCGGTGAGGGCGAAGCGAAAGATGCGGTCGAAGAGAATGGCGTACTGCACCCGTTTGGCCGTGGCGATGGCGTTCGCCGAGTGTGTCTGCGGTTCACCGGCCGCGGTGTGCAGGGCGGCGCCCCGCTCGATGCGAACGGCTTCGCGAAAGGCGGTGAGGTCGCAGCGCAGCTCTTCGAGCGTGTACAGAAAGTACGGCATGCGCTGCTTGATCATGAACGGGTCGAAGGGCAGGTCACCGCGCATGTGTGTGCGGTCGTGGATGAGATCCCACATGACGAAGGTCTCTTCGGCCAGCCGCTGGTCGGAGAGCAGGGCTTCAGCGTCGGCCGGCAGTTCGAGCCGCGTCGTCTCGGCGGCGGCCTGCACCACGAGGCGAAAGCGTGCGGCTTCGCGGTCGGCGAAGATGGCGCCCCAGGTGAACGAGGGAATCGCCCGCATGGCCACTGTCTCAGGAAACAGCACGGCCGAATTGGTGTTGTACCCCTCGGTGAAGTCGAGAAAACGAATGGGCACGAACAGTTTGTTCGAGTAGTCGCCGGCTTCGAGCTCGGCGACGAACTCGGGCCAGATCACCTCGACAGCGACGGCCTCGAAGAGCCGGTCGGGGCTGCCGTTCTGCGTGTACATGGGAAAGACGACCACGTGCCGCAGCCCGTCGACCCGGTTCGATTCGGGGTGAAAGGCTGTGAGCGAGTCGAGAAAGTCGGGCACACCGTAACCGTCGGCGGCCCAGCGCTCGAAGTCGGCGGCACTGGCTTCGAGGTAGGTCGCATCATGCGCGAAGGGCTGCTGAAGTTCGTGCAGGCTCCGGATGATCGTGGCCACCAGTTCGGCAGCCTCAGCCCGGTCGGCGGAGTCTTCGAGTGACCCGTCGTGCTGCTGCGCCAGCCGAAGCTCTGCCACGGCTGCCTTCAGGGTGTGCCAGGCGGGGTGCAGGGCGAGGGTGTGGCGGTCTTCGACGACCTCCGGTTCGCCTGTGATGGCATCTGCTGTGAAAGAAGATGTGCGTGAAGACATGAGAACCTCCCGTCGGCCTGCTGCTGGAGTGCGAATGCGCTCACCCGAAGCCTAGAAAGATTCCGGCCGTCGTTTCGTCAGCATCTGGCGGGTTTCCGGCGAGAATGCCGGGCGGGACCGAAGAAACTTGCGTTCAGCGGGTCTGGCCGAGCAACAGATTGATTCGCAGCCCGTTGCGTGTCTTCACGATCTCGGCGGGGATGCGTGCGGTGCGGCCGGCATTCTCGAGCCGGGTGAGGGTGTCGAGCACGGGTGCCTCGAGCCCTCTCGGAACGTAGCCGACCAGCCCGGTCATCCGGGAGTCGACGAACAGTCGAACTGCCACGGGTGCGTCGGTGCGCTCTTCGTCGAGGGTACGGCGGGCGACGAAGGCCTGCAGGTCTGAGACGTTCTTGGCCTGCACCTCGGCGATGGTCTGCTGGCAGGGATCGCTTGCAGCGAGCTGCAGGGTGACCTTCGCGTTCTTCGGCAGCATGTCGTAGCGGTAGTCGGTGAGCTTGCCGGTGCCGGAGTCTTTCTTCGAATAGCTGAGCGGCTCGGGGGTCGCGGCGGGTTCAGAAGAGGAGGAGGGCGTCAGTGCGGTCACGGTGCGATGTTACTAGCCGGGCTGCTGATCGGCGAGCGAGGCGACCGCCTTGTCGATGCGGCGCTGGCGCGTCTCGGGGGTCTTGGCTTCGTCGATGGCAACGGTGAAGCCGCGTTTGTTGCTGTACGAGAGCGTTTCGAACACGTCGCGGGCGATGGGGCGTGACGGTGCTGCGGTAGGTGAAGTCGTTGATGGCGACCACCACGGCGTGCCGTTTGGCCGTGCCGAGAGATTCGTAGACGTTGAGTGGAACCACGATGCCGGTGGCCGATTTTCCGCTGGTGATGAGCGACGTCTGAAACTCCATACCAAGGAGTATTCCTCTTCGCCCACAGGTACGCACCAGCGGTGAGTTCTGCACAGGCCGATGCGGCGGAGGGTTCGAACAGAAGGGTCGAAGTACCATGGGGCACTATGCAACCAACGAGCCTTCGCGGCCGGTCTGCCGCCCCGAGCGGTGCTCCGGCGCACTTTCTGCCGCACATCCAGGGGCTTCGAGCCATCGCGGTGCTGCTCGTTGTCATCTACCACTTCTGGCCGGGCCGCCTCACCGGCGGCTACATCGGCGTCGATGTGTTCTTCGTCATCTCGGGTTTTCTCATCACGCAGCAGCTCTCACGGGAGCTCGAGCGAACCGGCCGAATCACACTGCCGTCGTTCTGGGCGAAGCGGGTGCGGCGGCTGCTGCCGGCGGGCCTGCTGGTGCTGCTGTTCAGCGTGATCATGACGCTCACGGTGATGCCGTTGAGCGCTCTGGCCGAAAATGTCAAAGAGATCGCAGCGAGCACGTTCTACGTCGAGAACTGGGCGCTCGCGGCGAACTCGGTCGACTATCTGGCAGCGTCGAACGACGCGTCGCTTGTACAGCACTACTGGTCGCTCTCGCTCGAAGAGCAGTTCTACCTGATCTGGCCCATTCTGCTGCTGGCCGCGTCGCTGTTCGGAGTGAAGCGCCTGAGCGCCAAGGCGGGTGCGGCGAAGGGCCGCTGGAACGCGATGATCACACTTGTCGTTCTGGTGAGCGTTGTGTCTCTCGTGCTCTCGATCGTCTTCACGAAGAACGACCCGGCAACGGCCTACTTCGTCACGTACACACGGGTGTGGGAGTTCGGGGCGGGCGCCATTCTCGCGCTCATCCCGCGCCTGCGGCCCACCCGAGCCTGGGCAGGCAACCTGCTGGGTTACGCGGGTGTCGTGATGGTCGTCGGCGCGGCCTTCGTGTTCGACCGCAACACCGCGTTCCCCGGGTATGCCGCACTCGTGCCGGTGCTGGGAACAGCGGCCATCATCGCGTCGCACCCGAGTGGCCGCTGGTTCGATGTGGGCCGAGTGCTCGCCTCACGGGTTCCGCGATTCATCGGTGACATCTCGTATTCGCTCTACCTCTGGCACTGGCCGCTCATCGTGGTGGCGCCCTTTGTGCCGGGCTGGGGCCTCTCCATCTACAACCGCATCGCGCTGCTCGCCATCTGTTTCGTGCTGGCGTGGCTCACGAAGAAGTTCGTCGAAGACCCGGCTCGGCAATGGCGGTTCTGGGTCGCACGAAAGCCCCGCTTCAGTTTCAGCTTCATGCTCGCGGGCATGGCGGTGCTGGCGTTGCTCATCGGTGGGGTGTGGGGCGTGCAGCAGCCGAAATACCAGGCCGCTGCTGATCAGCTGGCCTCGACGGTGGCGAGCCCGCCCGACTGCTTCGGCGCCGCGTCTGGCCCGGGGCCGGTGGTGACGTCGTTGGCGGGTACGACGGCATCAGCATCAGCACCATTGGCAGCGGCTGCGCTCTGCTCGAATGCGGCGCTGGCCGGAACGATCGTCCCGTCGCCCGGGTTCGGCAACGCCGACCGCCCGGCGCACCCCGAGTGCCTGGTGACTCTGAACGACTCCGGGCTGTATGCCTGCCACTTCGGGTCGACCGACCCGGCGGCGAAGCGTGTGGCGCTCATCGGCGACTCGCACGCGTACGCGCTGCTGGAGCCGTTCATCCAGCTTGCCACCGACAACGGCTGGGCGCTGACCACCTACATCAAGGGCGGCTGCCCGTGGAACACCGATGCACTGCAGGGCGCCGACGCGTTCTCGGTCTCGTGCAACACCTGGCGGGGCAACCTGACCACCGAGCTGGCCACCGTGGCACCGTACGACGCGGTGTTCACGGCAGCGCTCGCCGACGCCGGAGCGCCCGGCACCTCGGCCACAGGTAAGGCTCTCGCCACGGGCTTCAGTGCCGCGTGGAACCAGGTGACGAGCAGGGGAACCCCTGTCGTGACCATGGTCGACAACCCTGCGTGGAGCGACGACCCCAACAAGTGCCTGCGAACTGAGGCTGAAGCCGACTGCGTCGAGCCGCGCGCCGACGGGTTGGTGGCAGACCCACCGGTGGGTGTCGCCGCGGCCGCATCGATCGCCGCGGGCGAGAAGGTCACCCTGCTCGACTTCACCAGCACGTTCTGCAACACGAACGACTGCTACGCGGTCATCGGTGGCGCCAACGTGTACCGCGACCAAGACCACCTGACGAACACGTTCGCCACCACCCTTGCGCCGTACCTGACGTCGGCGCTGGTGGCCGCCATGGCGCCCTGACCAGTGGCGTGGCGTGGGGGCCGACGGGCTGATGACGGGTCGTGTGCTGGCGGTTGGTGGCCTGACCGGTCGCGTGCGGGCAGTTGGTCGGCTGACCGATCGCGTGCTGGCAGGTCGAACGTGAACAGAACGGGTCGCGACCTGTGAGCGGTGTGCTGATCGGCTTCGCCATCATCGGATCCGTCATCCTCGTGGGGTACGTGGTTCAGCGGGCAGGCATCCTGCCGGGCGAAGCCCAGCGAACCCTGAACCGGCTTGCCTTCTTCGTTTCGAGCCCGGCGCTGCTGTTCACCGTGCTGGCCCGCGCCGACGTGCACGTGATCTTCTCGTCGTTCCTGGTCGTGACACTGCTGTCTGTAGTGGTGACGGCGGGCATCTTCGTGCTGCTGTCGCGGCTGTTCTTTCGTCGCGGCGTCGCGGAGACGACCATCGCCGCCGCTGCGTCGTCGTACGTGAACGCGAACAACATCGGGCTGCCGGTGGCCACCTACGTGCTGGGCGATCCGCAGTTCGTGGCGCCCCTGCTCATGCTGCAGCTGATCGTGATCGCGCCGCTTGTTCTGACCCTGCTCGACGCGTCGCGCCGAGGGTCGGTGTCGGTGCGCTCGATCGTCACCCAGCCGCTCCGCAACCCGATCATCATCGCCTCGATCGCCGGGCTCATCGTTGCGCTGTCGGGCTGGAAGATGCCGGATGCCCTGCTTCAGCCGTTCCAGCTGATCGGCGGCTCGGCAATTCCGCTCGTGCTCATCACGTTCGGAATGTCGCTCTCAGGCCAGCGCCCGCTCGCACCCGGAACCGGTCGACGCGAAATCGTCACCGCCACGGTTCTGAAAAGCATTGTGATGCCTGTGGTCGCGTACCTGGCAGGGCGCTACCTCGTGAACCTCGACGGCGTGCACCTGTTCGGCGTGGTGGTGCTCGCGGCGCTTCCGACGGCCCAGAACATCTTCAACTTCGCGCACCGGTACGAGGTGGGCATCGTCGTCGCCCGCGACGTGGTGCTGCTCAGCACCATCGCCTCGGTTCCTGTGTTGCTGGTGGTGGCCGGGCTGCTCGGGCCGCAGTGACCTGGCAGCGTCAGCCGAAGATCATCGGGCGGTCGTCGTCGTCTTCGGTATCGAGCTCGAGGTCGACCACAACCGGCACGTGGTCGCTGGGGGCGTCACCTTTTCGTTCGTTGCGGTCGATGCGGGCATCCGAGACCAGCTGCTGAAAGGCGGGGGAGCCCATGATGAAGTCGATGCGCATGCCCTCGTTTCGGGGAAAGCGCAGCTGCTTGTAGTCCCAGTAGGTGTAGCCCGTGGGCACCAGCGGGCGCACCACGTCGGCGAGGCCGAGCGCCTCGAACTCGGCGAACGCTGCACGCTCGAGGGGCGAGATGTGGGTGGAGCCCTCGAAGGCAGCCAGATCCCACACGTCGGTGTCGAGCGGCGCGATGTTGAAGTCGCCCATGAGAGCGAGGGGCTGCTCCGGATACTCGGCGATCCATTTTCGGGTGTCGACCGCCAGCTGCTTCAGCCACTCGAGCTTGTACGTATAGTGAGCGTTCTCGAGGTCACGGCCGTTCGGAACGTACAGGCTCCAGAGCCGCACCCCGTTAACCGTCACGCCGAGCGCGCGCGCCTCTGCCGGCAGCGCGCCGTTCTCGTCGGGCTTGCCGAAACCAGGTACGCCCTCAAAGCCCACCGTCAGGTCTTCCATCGGCAGGCGGCTGGCGAAGGCCACGCCGTTCCACTGGTTCAACCCGTGCAGTTCGACCTCGTAACCGGCCTCAGCGAAGGGCTCGAACGGAAACTGCGTCTCCTTGCACTTGATCTCCTGCATGGCGAGTACGTCGATGTCTTCGCGCACCAACCAGTCGGTCACGCGGCCCACGCGGGCACGAATCGAGTTCACATTCCAGGTGGCAACACGCATGCCCCCAGCCTATTTGCTGCGCGCGATAAGGTTGAGCCGTGACCGATGCACGCGACAAACTCATCAAATTCATCTCCGACGAAGCAGTTTTTCACGGCGACTTCACCCTCACGAGCGGCAAGAAGGCGACGTACTACGTCGACCTGCGAAAAGTCAGCCTCGACCACCGCGTTGCCCCGCTCATCGGGCAGGTCATGCTCGACGTGATCGCCGAGATTCCCGATGTGTTCGCCGTGGGCGGGCTCACCATGGGCGCCGATCCCGTTGCTGCCGCCATTCTGCACCAGGGTGCGGCGCGCGGCGCGACGTACGACGCGTTCGTCGTACGCAAGGAGCCCAAAGACCACGGCCGCGGCAAGCAGGTCGAGGGCCCTGACCTCGAAGGCAAGCGCGTGGTGGTAATCGAAGACACCTCGACCACCGGCGGTTCGCCGCTGAAAGCCATCGAGGCGCTCGAGAAGGTCGGCGCCATCGTGGTGGGTGTGGCCGTCGTGGTCGACCGCAACACCGAGGCGCGCGCACGCATCGAGGCGGCCGGCTACCCCTACTACTACGCCATCGGGCTCGACGACCTCGGGTTGAGTTGACCCTGAAGCAACGAGCGCAACTTCTACTGCTTCCTCAGCAGGTCGTCGGGCGCTGCCTCAGCTGCGACGTTGCCGGGCCCGCTTTCAGCGGGTAGGTTCGAGGGGCTCAAGCGTTATGCTGAGGGCTTCTCATGACGAAAGGCAGAAGGCGCGCTGTGGCGATTCGATCGATCGTGCGAAGGGCGGCTGCGGCGGCGCTCGTGGCGGGAGTGCTGGCGCTCGCAGGCGGTGGGGCGGCGAATGCCGCGGTGCCAGGTGCGGCCGGTGCGGCGGCTCCCCTCAGTGCCGTGCGTGGCGACGCGAACTCGTTCGATTTCACCAGCTACCACGGTGACTTCACGCTGGGCCGCGATTCGGCCGGGCATTCGACGCTGTCGACGGTCGAGACCTTCGTGGCCCAGTTTCCGGCCGGCGACCAGAACCACGGCATCCAGCGGGCGATTCCCGAGAAGTACGACGGGCACCCCACCGAGGTGAACATCGTGTCGGTGACCGACGGCGCCGGGCATCCGCGAAGCTTCACGACCGACTCGCAGAGCGGCCTGCTGCTCGTGACGGTGGCTGACGCGAACTTCGTGCACGGCGCGCAGACGTACGAGTTCACCTACACGCAGACCAACGTGACGAAGTTCTTTGCCGACACGAACGACGACGAGTTCTACTGGGACACGAACGGCACGGCATGGAAGCAGCCGTTCACGAGCGCGACGGCCACCGTGCATGTTCCGGCCGCGTTGGCCTCGAACCTGACGGGCAAGAACGCCTGCTACCGAGGCGTCACCGGTTCGACGAACACCTGTGACATTCAGGTGGGCACCGACTCGGCTGCCGGTGGCAGCGTTGTGACGACGGCCAGCCAGGCGCTGGGAATCGGCGAGAACGTCACCGTGGTGGTGGGGTTCACCGCCGGCACGTTCACGGCTCGGGATGACTCGTTCTTCGCCTCGGGCGCCGCGATCGCCGAGCTCGTGTTCGTCACTCTGGCGGTACTGGCCGCGGTGGGGGCCATGGCCTACCGGCTCACCGCGCTGAAAGACGGTGCCGGGCGGCCGACCATCATTGCCGAGTACACACCGCCGAAGGGCGTGAACCTGCTGCTGGCGTCGGCCGTCTACAAGCAGTCCGATCGGGCGCCCGCCGCGAGTTTTGTGAGCCTGGCGGTGCGCGGAAACATTCAGATCGTCGAACAGCAGAACGATGGCCGTGGCGCGAAGACGTACTGGCTGCGACTCGTCGGTGTACAGGGTCTCGACGACACCGAGCTCGCACTCGCTCGTGTGCTGTTCGGCGACACCCTGACGCCGGGCGCGTGGAAGCAGCTCGAGCGCCACGACACCGCGCTCAGCTCGGGCATCTCGTCGCTCGTGCAGTCCACGAAGCGCCTCGCGGTGACCGAGGGGTACGTGCGAGGCGGCGTCGGGCTGTTCAGTGGCCTCTTTGTGGTGGCCGCTGTGGTCATGGCCGGGCTTGCGTTCTTCATGTTTACGTTGGCTGTGAACGGCGACTACGGCGGGGCGGTGCCGTACGTGCTGCTGGCGCTGGCGGCTCTGTCGGTGGTGGTGGCGTTCGTCGCAGGAACGAAGAAGCCGCTCACGCCGAAGGGCGCCGAGCTGCGCGACTACATCAAGGGCCTTGAGCTCTACATCCGGCTGGCGGAGAAAGACCGGTTCGCCATGTTGCAGAGCCCCGAGGGGGCCCTCAAGACGCAGGTCAGCGCTCCCGATCGTGGCCAAGTGGTGAAGATCTACGAGAAGCTGCTGCCGTATGCGGTGCTGCTGAACCTCGAGACCGAATGGTCGCAGGTGCTCGGCACGTACTACGAGAACCTCGGTACGCAGCCGGCCTGGTACGGCGGCAACGTCGGTGCGTTCAACGCGGCGTTCTTCGTGGCGAGCATCGGGTCACTGTCGAACGTGGTCGACTCGAGCCTGGCCGCGAGTACGCAGAGCAGCTCGTTCGGCGGCTCGGGCGGTGGCGGCTTCTCGGGTGGCGGTGGTGGCGGCGGAGGCGGCGGCGGGGTGTGACCCCGGCCGGCCTCACTCACCCCTAACGGCGAAATCAGATCGCGTCGGACTCCACCGGTTCTGACGAGACCAGCTCGTAGACACCCTTCAAGATCTCGTCGGGGCGAAACGGGTACTTGTCGATCTCGGCCTGGTCGCTGATGCCGGTGAGCACCAGAATCGTGTGCAGGCCCGCCTCGATGCCGGCGACCACGTCGGTGTCCATGCGGTCACCGATCATTCCGGTGTTCTCCGAGTGCGCCCCGATCTTGTTGAGCGCCGAGCGGAACATCATGGGGTTCGGCTTGCCGACCACGTACGGCTCTTTGCCGCAGGCCTTGGTGATGAGGGCGGCAACCGCACCGGTGGCCGGCAACGGGCCCTCGGCGCTCGGCCCTGTCGCATCCGGATTCGTCACAATGAACCGGGCGCCGGCCGAGATGAGGCGGATGGCCCGGGTGATGGCCTCGAACGAGTAATTGCGCGTCTCGCCGACGACCACGTAGTCGGGGTTCGTGTCGGTGAGAATGAAGCCGGCCTCGTGCAGGGCGGTCGTGATGCCCGCTTCGCCGATGACGAAGGCCGAGCCGCCGGGCTGCTGCGATTTGAGAAAGGCTGCGGTGGCGAGGGCGGATGTCCAGATCGACTCTTCGGGAACCGTCAGCCCCGACGCCAGCAGCCGGGCGCTGAGGTCGCGCGGGGTGAACATCGAGTTGTTCGTCAGCACGAGGTAGGGCTTGTCTTCGTCTCGCCACTGCTGCAGCAGCTCAGCGGCGCCGGGAAGGGCCTGGTTCTCGTGGACGAGAACGCCGTCCATGTCGGTCAGCCAGCATTCGATTTCGTCACGGCGGGACATAGCGCTCCTTCGGGTGCACGGGTGCTCGCCTCTAGGGTACTGCGAGCGGCCTGCGTGCGCGCTGGTGCGGGCCTGTGCGCTTGCTATACCGCGCTGAGGCGGCCGACTTCGATCGCGACCACCGCGAAAACCGTCGAGGGGCTCACGAGCAGAAGCTCGACACCGGTGCTGTGCAGCAGTGGAACCAGCTCAGTACGGTTCTCGGCCACGATCTCATCGGCGTGGGTGCGAAAGATCTCTGCCATCTGCGTTGTCGCGAAATACTGGTTGCCACCGTGGCGAACGATTCGAGAGTAGGAGCTGGTCGGGGTGTTCTGGGCGGCGGCGGAGAGGGGCGAAATACGCTTGACGATGGGCACAAAAATAATTTACTGAAGCTAACTACTTCTTGGCAGGGATTGAATTTCTGTACCGAGTATGCATTCGGCGGCAATCATAGAATGGGGGCATGACGCTGCCCAATCTGACGAATGCGGCCCAAGATTATCTGAAGGTGATCTGGGCCGCCTCTGAGTGGGCGGAGTCGCCTGTCACGGTCAAACAGCTCGCTGAACGCACAGGAGTCAGCACGGCCACGGTCTCTGATGGCATTCGTAAGCTGGCAGGCCTCGGGATGCTCGAGCACGAGCCCTACGGCAGCATCGAGCTCACCGCGGCGGGCCGAGCGGTCGCCATTGACATGGTGCGCCGCCACCGCCTGGTCGAGACCTTTCTCGTCGAAGTGCTCGGCTACGCGTGGGATGAGGTGCACGACGAGGCGGAGGTTCTCGAGCACGCCGTCTCCGACACGCTCGTCGACCGCATCGACCGGCACCTCGGTTTTCCCGCCCGCGACCCGCACGGCGACCCCATCCCCTCGGCCGACGGTCGGCCGCACCTGCCCGACGCGGTGCGTCTCAGCGACGCCGAGCCCGGGCACTCGCTCGTGGTCTCGCGCATCTCCGATGCCGACCCGGCGCTACTCCGGTACGTGGCCGACAAGGGCGTGCTGCTCGACGTTCGGCTGACGGTCGACGAGCACCGCACCTTCGCGGGAGACGTGGCCGTGCGCCTCGGCGACGACGGCATCGCCGTTGAGCTGGGGCAGCGGGCGAGCGACGCGGTGTGGGTCACCGTCGAGGGCGCATGAGCTCGGCAGGCACGGGCGAACCGCTCTTTCGCGAGGTGTCCGGTGGCCCGATCTGGCTCCGGATGGCCGGGGTTCTTGTTCTCGTCGCTGCGGTGCTGCTCGTCGTCGACGCCACGGTGATCGACCCCGCTTCGTTCCAGGGCGGCGGGGCGATTGCCGCCGTGGTCGGGGCGGTGGTGCTGCTGGCAGTGGGCATCCTGCTGCTCGTGGTTCGCATCGTGGTCGAGGTGACCGTGGCCGAGGTGGCGCTCGCACTGGCCCCGCTGTTCACCGTTCGCTTCGCGCGCTCGGAGGTGGCCGGCGCTAAGGCGGTCGACATGATCGCCCGCGAGTTCGGCGGCGTGGGGTACCGCGTGCTGCCGGGCAATCGGCGCGGCCTGCTGCTGTCGTCGGGCACGGGCGTTGTCGTGACGCGTCAGCCGGGCCCGGGCGCGGCTGGGCCAGCGGCCGAGACCGTCTACACCGTGTGAACCGATCGCCCGGCCGACCTCGTCGCCGCCCTCAAGAAGCGCTAGCTGCTCCTGCTCCCGCTCCTGTTGCGTGAGCGGGGCTCAGCCTGACCCGGTGACGGTCAGCGCGATGAGCGCCACGTTCAGGCAGACGATCAGCGCCGCGACCGCCCAGCAGAGCACGCGTAAGGGGAGTCGGTCGGCGAACGCTCCCATGAGCATCCGGTCGCCCGTCAACCTGAACAGCGGAACAAGAGCGAACGGAATACCGAGGCTCAGAAACACCTGCGACAGCACGAGTGCCCAGGTGGGGTTCACTCCGAGGCCGAGAATGAGCAGCGCCGGGATGAGCGTGATGACGCGGCGCAGCAGCAACGGAACACGCACCTTCAGCAGCCCAGCCATGATGGTGGCCCCGGCATAGCTGCCCACCGACGTCGACGCGAGGCCAGAGGCGAGCAGCCCGATCGCGAAGATCACGCCGATGACCGGCCCGAGCGCGGCGGTGATGGCGGCGTGGGCACCCGCGATGGTGTCGGTGCCGTCGACCCCACCCAGGTTCGCGGCGGCAATGAGCAGCATGGCGATGTTCACGGCGCCCGCGAGCAGTAGTGCAACCAGAACGTCGACGCGGGTTACGTGCAACAGGCGCCGGATGCCCGTGGGGCGGTGAGCGTGGGCATCGAGCGCTCTGCCGTGACGGTCGCGGGCGAGAGAGGAGTGCAGATAGATGGCGTGCGGCATGACCGTGGCGCCGAGCATGCTCGCGGCGAGCAGCACCGTCTCGCCACCATCGAACTTCGGCACCAGGCCGCCCGCCGCGTCGCCCCAGCTCACCGGGCTCACCACGAGGCCGGCCAGAAACCCCACGGCGATGATGCCGAGCAGTGTCATGATGACGGTCTCGAACGGTCGCTGACCGCGGCGCGACTGCACGGCGAGAATGATCATCGAGATCACACCCACGATCAGCCCACCGAGAAGCAACGGCAGCCCGAACAGCAACTGCAGTGCGATGGCGCCGCCGATGACCTCGGCGAGGTCGGTCGCGGCCGCCACCAGTTCGGCCTGCGCCCAGAACGCCCGCCGCCCGCGCGTGCCCAGTCGCTCACCGAGCAGTTCGGGCAGGCTCTTGCCTGTGACGATGCCGAGCTTCGCCGACTGGTACTGGATGATCATGGCCATGCCGTTCGCCATCACCAGCACCCACACCAGCAGGTACCCGTAACGTGCTCCGGCCGTGAGGTTCGCGGCAACATTGCCCGGGTCGACGTAGGCGATCGCCGCCACGAAGGCCGGGCCGAGCAGAAAGAGCAGTCGGGCGGGCTTGGGTGTGCGCTGCTCTGGCGCCTTCACCTCGACCGTCGTCATGTTCGACAGTATTGCACAATAAGTTAGATGCATCTAACAATCTGAAGAGGGGGTTGCGGCTATCGTGGTTGCGTGTCAGATGCCTCGCTTCCGCCCGCTGCAAACCCGTCGGTCGAACTCACGACGAACGGGGTGGGGCCGTGGGTCGGCGAGCGTCCGGAGGGCGACCAGTACGACCCCGAGCTGCTCGAGCGCGGCGACTCGCGCAACGTGATCGATCGCTACCGGTACTGGTCGATGACCGCCATCATTGCGGATCTCGACACCCACCGGCATCCGTTTCATGTCGCCATCGAGAACTGGCAGCACGACATGAACATCGGCTCGATCGTGCGAAGCGCCAACGCCTTCGCCGCCGACACCGTGCACGTCATCGGGCGCAAGCGCTGGAACCGGCGCGGAGCCATGGTCACCGACCGCTACCAGCACATCAGGCACCACGAGACGGTCGACGACTTCGCGGCATTCGCGGCGGCGGAGGCCCTGCCCATCGTCGCGATCGACAACGTCGAAGGCAGCGTACTCATCGAGACCTTCGCCATGCCGTCGCGCTGCGTGCTCCTCTTCGGGCAGGAGGGCCCGGGTCTCTCGCCCGCCGCCCTCGCTGCCGCCTCGGCAACCGTCGAGATCAGCCAGTTCGGTTCGACCCGCTCGATGAACGCCTCCGCGGCGGCCGCCGTCGCCATGCACGCCTGGGTGCTGCAGCACGTCTCCTTCCCTCGCGCCTGACCCGCGCCGGCTCTGGCCTGTACCTGCCGTGCCCTGCGCAACCTCCGCTTGGATTGCCTTGGCTTCGCGTCGGTCGTCGGGTGCCGGCCGAATCACGGAATAGGCGGCCCTCGTTCAGACCGCGGCGAATGGGGCGGAGGTGTGAACGAGGGCCGCCGATTGCGTTTTTCAGCGCGAGTCGGGGCCGGATGAGGCGAACGGATGAGCCGGGTGGCCTGGCTGGCGTATCGGAGGGCCCACCACGCGCACCACGCCACACGCACCACGCGCACCACGCGCACTCAGGCCCCGCGCCGCGGGTGCCGCCGGGCGTTCACGCCTAGGCTGAGCGCGTGGGGTATCTATTTCTGGCACTGGCGATCGCTTCGGAGGTCGTCGCCACGACGTTCCTGAAATTCACGTCGGGGGAGGGCGTGACGTTCGCGAACCGGTGGTGGGCCTACCTCGTCGTCGTGGTCGGTTATGTGGCGTCGTTCGTGCTTCTCAGCGTCACGCTCAGCCGAGGAGTGCCGCTCGGCATCGCGTACGCCGTGTGGGCGGGCGTGGGAGTGGTGGCGGTGACCATCATCAGCTGGCTCGTGTTCAAAGAGTTTCTGTCGTGGATGCAGATCGGCGGAATCGTTCTGGTCATCGGCGGTGTGCTGCTGCTCGAGCTCGGAGCAAAGCATTAGCGAGCATCCGCACCGCCAGCGAAACATCGCACTACTGGTCGCCGCGACCTTCTTCATGGAGAACCTCGACGGCACCATTCTCACTACGGCAGCGCCCAGCATCGGTGTCTCGCTCGGCGTACCCTCGCTGGCGGTCGGGGTGACGATCACCGCGTACCTGCTCACCCTCGCGGTGCTGATTCCGCTCAGCGGCTGGCTGAGCGAACGCTTCGGCGCGCGCCCGGTCTTTCTGACAGCGATCGCCGTGTTCACCGCAGCATCCATTCTGTGCGCGCTCAGCCAGAATCTCACCGAGCTCACTGCCTTTCGTGTGCTGCAGGGCGCGGGCGGCGCCATGATGGTGCCCGTCGGCAGGCTCGCTGTGCTCCGGATGACCTCGAAGGCCGACCTGATTCGCACCATCGCTCTGCTCACGTGGCCGGCGCTCGCGGCGCCCGTCGTCGCTCCGCTGGCTGGCGGACTGCTCACCACCTACGCCACGTGGCACTGGATCTTTCTCATCAATGCGCCGCTCGGGGTGGCGGCGTTCGTGGTTGCCCTGCGCATCCTGCCGCGCGACCGGAGCGCCGCGGGGCCGGAGGCGCTGCCGGCGCTCGACTGGTGGGGTGTGCTACTGACCGGGTTCGGGCTGGGAGTGCTCGTCTATGTGGGGTCGCTGCTCGCCGATGGCGACACGAACGTCATCGAGCTGGTGATTCTTGCGGCGCTCGGGCTCGCTCTGGTGGGCGGCGCGACGGTGCACTTTCTGCGCGCCCGATATCCGTTGCTGCGGCTCTCGTCGATGCGCATCGAGACCTTTCGGCTCTCGCACGCGGGCGGCTCGATGTTTCGCATGACCATCAGCAGCATGCCGTTTCTGCTGCCGCTGCTCTTTCAAGACCGGTTCGGCTACTCGCCGGTGCTCGCCGGAACCCTCGTTCTCTTCGTCTTCGTCGGCAACCTCGGCATCAAGCCGTTCACCACGCCTCTTCTTCGCCGGTTCGGCTTTCGTTCGATGTTGCTCGGGGCGACCGGCGGTGCTGCGCTCAGCATGGTGCTCTGCGCGCTGCTCACCCGCGAGACGCCGCTGGTCGTGGTGGTGGTGCTGATGGTGTTCAGCGGAGTGGTGCGGTCGGTGGGGTTCACGGCGTACAACACCATCGCGTTCGCCGACATCGAGCAGGCGGAGATGACCGCGGCCAACACGCTCGCCTCGACGCTGCAGCAAGTGGCGGCCGGCTTCGGCGTGGCCGTCGCTGCGGTGGCGCTGCGGGCGGGGGAGTCGGTGCCGACGGGAAGCCTGCTGCCGTCGGGGTCGTTCTCGTTCAGCTTTCTGGTCGTGGCGGTGCTGACGCTCGTGGCCTCTGCTGAGGCGCTTCGGCTGTCGAAGAGCGCGGGGGAGAACATCCGGCCCGCCCGCCGGGTGACGGCGACGCCGTAGCGATGACGTCGGGCACTGTGACCGGTGAACGTTACGGCCAGGGCGCCACGCGCAGCCGAGCCGCTTAAGATTGCGACTATGGCATCCACCGGGCGCGCCGCCCCGACCGACGAGATCGTGGTGTCGGGGGTGTCGAAAATCTATGGCTCCGGCGCGGCCGAGGTGGCGGCCCTCTCGAACGTCGACCTCACGGTGCGGCGCGGGCAGTTCGTCAGCATCATCGGCCCGAGCGGGTGCGGCAAGTCGACGCTACTGCGCCTGATCGCCGGCCTCGAGACGGCCGACGCGGGTGAGGTGAGCGTGTTCGGCTCCGACCCCGATGAGGCGTGCGCCGTGAAGATGATCGGCTTCGTGCCGCAGGTTCCGGCGCTGCTGCCGTGGCTGTCGGTGCTGCAGAATGTCACGCTGCCATCGAAACTGAACAGGCGGGCGGATGCCCTGCGGCGCCGTCTGCCCGGCCACATCGATCGGGCTGCCGCGCCCTCCCGCGCCGCAGCCAGAGACGGCGCGGCTGCCGATGCCATCGCCATTCTCGAGACCATCGGGCTGGGTGACTCGCTCGGGCGGCTGCCGCACGAGCTCTCGGGTGGCATGCAGCAGCGCGTGGCCCTCGCGCGCGCCTTCGCCATTCACGCCGACGTACTGCTCATGGACGAACCCTTCTCCGCCCTCGACGAGTTCACCCGCGAAGCCGCCCAGGTTCAGCTGCTCGAGCTCTGGGAGCGGCAGCGCACAACGGTGGTGTTCGTCACGCACTCGGTGGCAGAGGCCGTGGTGCTGAGCGACACCGTGGTGGTCATGTCGGGCCGGCCGGGGCATATCGACGCCGTGATCGACATCGACCTTCCGCGCCCGCGGCGGCAGGGGTTGCTCGAGTCGGCAGCGCTGCACCTGTGGGAAGACCGGGTGCGGGCACAACTGCAGACCGCGTGGGCGCCGCGATGAGCG
The DNA here is from genome assembly GCF_004923255.1 of Subtercola vilae. GTDB lineage: Bacteria > Actinomycetota > Actinomycetes > Actinomycetales > Microbacteriaceae > Subtercola > Subtercola vilae. The sequence goes on from NZ_QYRT01000008.1 coordinate 118,114, forward strand.
CGGGCGGCGGGGTGAGCGGCGGCACGAGTCGCGGCGCGAATCGTGGTGCGAACGGGGCCGCGAGCCGGGCATCCGGTAGCCGTACCTGTCGCCCCAGCGAGCCGCAACGCTCGAGGCTGCTGCGACCGGGCTTCTGGCTGCCCGCCGTCGTTGCCGTCGTCGTCGCGGGGCTCGTCTGGGAATTCGTGGCCATCAACAACACCTATCTGCTGCCGCGGCTCGGGGCCGTGGCGATGGCCGTCATCACCGAGCCCGCTTTCTATCTGCAGAACGCGGGCGTCACGCTGGCCGAGGCGCTGATCGGGCTCGTGATCGGCTTCGTCGCCGCGTTCGTGGTCGCCGTGCTCGTCACCGAGTCGGGGCTGCTGCGGCGGGCCATCATGCCGCTCGCCGTGGTGCTGAATGTGACCCCCGTGGTGGCTATCGCACCCGCCCTGGTGGTGGCGTTCGGCTTCGGCCCGGCACCGAAGCTCATCGTGACCGCGCTCATCACTTTCTTTCCCATTCTGATGAACCTGATCACCGGGCTGAACTCGGTGTCTCCTCCTGTGCTGCAGGTCTTTCGCACGCTGCGGGCCTCGCGCCTCGAGGTGCTGCTGCGGCTCCGGATGCCCTCCAGCCTGCCGTTCGTCTTCGCGGCCCTGAGGGTGGTGTTCCCGCTCTCGGTGGTCGGCGCGGTGGTGGCCGAGTTCTCGGCACCGGGCGCCGCCCAAGGCCTCGGAACCGTCATCAGCGTCGCCTCCTCGAACTCGCGCCTGGCCGTGGTGTACGCCGCGATCGGCTGCCTCGCCCTGATGGGCGCCGTGCTTCTGCTGCTGGTCACTCTGCTCGAACGGCGGGTGTTGCGCTGGCACGAATCGCAGCTGCTCAAACGCGAGTAGCCTGAGACTCCCGAAACTCTTCGCGCTCCTCCTCATGCTGGCCCACACCCGGAGACACCCATGCCCTCCCTTCGAGCAACAGCGCTCCCGGTTCTCGCCCTCGTCGTTGCGGCTGTCGCAGTGCTGACCGGATGCTCGTCGAACAGCACCCCGGCCCCTTCGGTCTCGCCGGGCAGCGCCGTTTCGGCCGCCCGGTGCGCCGAGAACAAGGCCGCGGGCACCCTCACGTACGTCACCGGCTTTCAGTACCAGGCGTCGGCGTCGATCCTCGACATTCTGGCGGCGAAGCAGCTCGGCTACTTCGCCGCGGTGTGCCTCGACGTGAAGATCCAGCCCGGCACCGGAGACACCGCCGGCAACGCGCAGCTCGTGGCCGCCGGTACGGCGACCCTCACCGATCTGGGTGGCGACGGCGACCTGCTGCTGGCCCGCGCGAACGGCGTGAATGTCACAGCCATCGCGACGTACGGCCAGGTGCCGATCACCACGCTGATGACCGCCACCACCGTCACCGACCTCAAACAGCTCGAGGGCACGACCCTCGGCCAGAAGGGCCAGCTTCCACCCGAGCTGCAGGCCATGCTTGTGAAGAATGGCGTCGATGTGTCGAAGATCACGCAGGTCGTGGTGGGCTACGACCCCACGATTCTGCCGCGCGGGCAGGTGCAGTCGCTCACCGGCTACAAGTCGAACGAGCCGCTCACGTTGAAGGCCGACGGCGACACAGTGAAGCTCTGGAACCCCGAAGACTATGGCATACCCGGCACCTTCGGCACGGTCGCGGCCAACCCCGCGTTCGTGACGGCGAACCCCACCGCCACAGAAGACTTTCTGCGCGCGGCGTTTCACGCCTACGACTACTGCCTCACGAATGCGTCGGAGTGCGTGAACGACGCTGCCGCGCTCGCCGGTGGCGGAGCGAGCTACGACGTGGCCCACAACCTCGCGGTCTGGCAGACCGAGAGCGGCCTCGTCGCGTCGTCGCAGCCGGCCGGCACCCCGCTCGGGTCGTTGAACACCGATCTGATGGCGAAGGAGGCCGCGTTTCTCGTCGACAGCAAGCAGCTGGCGAGCGTTCCCGACATCAGCGCGTTCGCCGACACGTCGGTGGTGAAGGCGATCTACAACGGCACGACCCTGGTGTGGCCTGCGCCGTGACGCGGGGCTGAGCATCCGGTGGCCGGCTGAGCGTTCGGTCGGCAGCGGTTCGTGCGGGGCCCCGGATGCGCGGGCCGGCGCAGGCGTGCAGGTGACGGTCAGCTTGCCCCACGTCTGGCGAGCGTAGTGTGAGCCCATGCGACGAAGTGTGTGGTCTGCCCTGACGGGAATCGTCGCTGCTCTCAGCGTTCTGGCCGTTGCCGAGGTGGTGGCTGCGTTCGTCGATGCCGAGAGCAGCCCGCTGTTCGCGGTGGGTTCGCTCGTCATCGACCTGGCGCCGCCGGGGGTCAAAGAGCTGACCATCTCGCTCTTCGGTACCGGTGACAAGGCGGCGCTCCTCAGCATTCTCGGCATCGTGGTCGTGGTCGGCGCCGCAGCCGCGGGGCTGCTTGAGCAGCGCAGACCGCCCTACGGAACCGTCGTGCTCGTCGCCTTCTCCGCCATCGCGGTGATCGCCGTGACCACCCGCTCAGGCGCGACGGTGCTGTCAGCCATTCCCACCGTGATCGGCATGATCGTGGGGGTCTTCGTGCTGCGGTCGCTGCACCTGAGACTCGGCCGGTGGCAGACGCGCGAGGCGGGTTCGCGTGCGAAGGTGACGAAGCAGGCGACCGCCCGAACCGGGCCGGCCGCGCTCGAGCGGCGCCAATTCCTGGTGTTCCTGGGTGTGGCGGGAGCGGTGTCCATTGTGGCCGGCATCGGAGCCCGTGCGATGAACGCAGGTGCTGCGGCCGTGAGTACCGCCCGGGCCGCCCTGAAGTTGCCGGTCGCCGGCACACCGGCCCCGGGCATCCCGAGCGGAGCAGAACTCGGGCTGACGAACCTGAGCCCGGTCATCACGCCGGCCGCCGACTTCTACCGCATCGACACGGCTCTGCAGGTTCCGCAGCTGAACCCCGACACGTGGAGCCTCAAGATCATCGGCATGGTCGAGAACGAGGTCGAGATCTCGTTCGCTGACCTGCTCGCGTTGCCGCTCGTCGAGAACGCCACCACTCTCACCTGCGTCTCGAACGAGGTGGGCGGCAATCTCATCGGCACTGCGCTGTGGCTCGGTTACCCCATTCGCGACTTGCTCACGCGGGCGAAACCCACCGCGGGAGCCGACATGGTGTTGTCGCGCAGCTCAGACGGGTTCACGGCCGGCACGCCGCTCGAGGTGCTGCAAGACACGAACCGGCAGTCGCTGTTGGCTGTCGGGATGAACGGCGCGCCGCTGCCCGTCGAACACGGGTTCCCCGTGCGCATGGTGGTGCCGGGCCTCTACGGCTACGTCTCGGCCACCAAGTGGGTCGTCGAGATGAAGGTCACCACCTTCGCCCAGGACATGGGCTACTGGACCCCGCGCGGCTGGAACGCCCTCGGCCCCGTGAAGACGTCGTCGCGCATCGACACCCCGCGCTCGAATGCCGGGCTCGCTGCCGGCGCTGTCGCCATCGCGGGGGTCGCGTGGGCGCAGCACACCGGCGTGGCCAGGGTCGAGGTGCGGATCGACAACGGCGCCTGGGCCGAGGCGACCCTTGCCGACGCCATCTCGGCCGACACGTGGCGCCAGTGGGTGCTGCAGTGGAACGCGACCGCCGGCGACCACACCATCGCTGTGCGGGCCACCGACGCCTCGGGCTACACCCAGACCGCCGACCAGGCGCCTCCCGCGCCCGACGGCTCCACTGGCTACCACACGATCTCGGTGCACGTCAGCTAGCTGCTGGAGCGTGCAGTGCCGTGCCGTGCCGTGCAGTGCGGGGCGGAGCGGTGCGGGTCAGCCGATCAGCGAGGGCCGCAGGTCGCGCAGCGTGCGCGACCGGGTGGTGCGCCCGGCGAGGAAGTACGTGAAGGCGAGGGCTCCGAGCAGCCACACGGCAATCACCCCTACGTCGTTCAGCGCGAGTGACAGGTCGCCGCCGTACATGAGCTGGCGTATGCCGTCGACTGCGTAACTCATCGGCAGCGCGTGGTGGAGCGCCCCGAGCGGCCCGGGCAGCGTCTGCCACGGGAACGTTCCGCCGGCCGTCACGAGCTGCAGCACCATCAGCACGAGCCCGAGGAACTGCCCCACGCTGCCGAGCCACACGTTCAGCGCCAGAATGATGGCCACGAACGTGACCGATGTGAACATCATGAACAACAGCATGAGGGCCGGGTTCGCCACGGTGAAGCCGAGCAGCACGGTGACAACGAAGTACACCGCCGCCATCTGCACCGCGCCGAGCAGCGCGGGCGCGAGCCAGCCCGCCGCGACGACACGCAGCGGCGCCTTGATCGCGGTGAGCGCGCGCCGGGAGAGCGGCTTGATGATGAGGAACAGCGCGTAGATGCCGATCCAGGCCGCCAGGCTGATGAAGAACGGGGCCATGCCGGCGCCGTAGGTCGTCGCTTTCGTCACGGTGTCGGTATCGACGCGGGCAGGGGTGGCGATGGTCGCTGCGGCGGCCTGTCGCTGGTCGGCGCTGTAGTTCGGCACCTGCGCCTCACCCGACACGAGCCCGTCACGCAGTTGCGCGGCGCCCGTGTTCAGCTGGGTGGCCCCCGTGGCGAGCGTGCTGCTGCCGTCGGCGAGCTGCTGTGTTCCACCGGCGAGGGTTGTGGCGCCGTCGGAGAGCTGCTGGTTCGCGCTGGCGAGGGCGGCAGCGCCGGTGGCGAGCTGGGCTGTTCCGGTGGCGAGCGAGGATGCCCCGGTCGACACCTGCTGCGTGCCGGAGGCGACCTGCGCGGCGCCGCTGGCGGCGGAGGCGATGCCGGCGCTCAAGGCGGGTGCGGCATCCGCCAGCTTCTGCGTGCCGGCGGCGACCTGGTTCGCACCAGAAGAGAGCTGGTTCACCTGGTCTTGGGCCGTCTTCACCTGGTCATTGCCATTGTTGATGGCGGTGCCCACCTGGTCGAGTTGCGCGAGGATGGGTGCCTGCTGCTCGGCCGTGAGGCCGAGAGCGGTGAGCTGGTTCACGATGTCGGCGCGCGCCGTGGGTACCTGGTCGGCGGCAGCCTGGGCGAGGCCGGCGGCCACCCCCACGTCGCTCGCCAGAGTCTTGTTGCCGGCCGCAACCTGGGCTGCCCCGGCCGCGAGGGCCGCGGTCTGCGCGGGCAGGCTCGACGACTGGCTCTGCAGCGACGACAGCCCCGAGCTCAACACCTGGGCGCCGTCGTTCGTCTTCGAGGCGCCAGACGCGAGGGCCGAAGCCCCGTTCGCGGCAGTCTGTGCACCCGTCGAGAGAGTGGATGCCCCCGCCGACGCCTCTGCGGCACCGCTGGCCAGCGCCTGTGCCCCCGTATTCGCTGTTGCCGCACCCGACGCGAGCGAGGCCGCGCCGGTCTGTGCCTGAGTGGTGCCGTCGGCGAGTGAATTCGCCCCGGACACCGCCGTCGCGAGGTTGTCGTGAATCGTAGAGAACCCGTTCAGAAACTGCAGCGCCGCAGCCTCACCGACCTGCTGGGAGATGCTGAGGCGCACCTTCTCGGCCACCGTGGCGGCGATGGTCGAGGCGAGAAAGCTGTTGGTGTCGTTCGTGGTGAGCTGCACGACGGCCTGCTCGGGCGTGGCCGTTCCCGACGAGGTGAGCAGCTTCGAGAAGTCAGGGCCGAGCGTCAGAATGAAGTCGTAGGTGCCGTTCTTGATGCCGGTTGCGGCGTCGGAGGCGCTCGCGTCGATCCATTTGACACTGCCGTCGGCGACCAACTGGTCGCGCACCTGCGTGCCGTAGTTCACGGCGGCGCCGTTCAGGGTGGCGCCCTGGTCTTCGACCACGAGCGCGACCGGAATGTTCTTCACATTGCCATAGGGGTCGCTGTTGGCCCAGAGGTAGAGCCCCGCGTAGATGACGGGCACGAGCATCAGAGCTACGAGAGCCAGACGGGCGAGCCCGGTGGCGGTCAGCCGGCGAAACTCGGTGCGAACGAGTGTCACGATCTTCATGCGCGTTCCTTCGATTCTGGTGCTGCTGTCGATGCTGTGTCTGCTGTGGGCGATGCCGATACCGGTGCCGGCTCCGCGGCCAACGCCGCCGACTCGGCCTCGAGCTCGGCGAGCCGGGCCAGCTCGGCCAGCCGCTGCTCCTCGGCTGCGGCGGCCAGCGCGGCCAGTCGTTCGCTCTCGAGCGCCTCCACCTCGCCCCGCAGACCGTCGGCCGTGGCGCGACTCACGATGAGCAGCACGGCCAGCCCGCGCCGGGCGAACTCCGCCGCGGTGGGCCACCATTCGGCCGGGTCGCCGCCGTGGCGGTCGGGCGTCGTCAGTACGAGGCCCCGGATGCCCGGCCGTGCCGCCGCGAGCTCACCGAGTACGTGCAACCGCACCGCCGCGGGGATGTTCGTGAGCTGCCAGGTCGCGTATTCAGTGGCGTCCAACTCGTCGATCGCGCGCAGTGTCGCAGCGCGCCCGGAAGGAAGCCCGGCGAACATGAGCTCCTCCTGCACGACCGCGGTGAGCTTGAGATCGCCGACATGCTCGCTCACGTCGGGAGCATCGACGATGGTGGTCGAGGCGCGCAGCGCCTCAGAGTCGGGTTCGCGCTCGAACGTGATGGTTCCGGCATCCGGAGCCATCCGACCCGTCGCCATGAGGGCGAGAAGCGTGGGTCGCTGGGCGGTCTCGACGACGGCGAGCGTCACCCTGCCGCTCTCGTAGCTCAGCGAGGTCTCGGGCAGGTTCTGCCCGTTCTCGCCCTTCGAGACGGCGCTCAGGATGACCTTCATGACGTCTTCTCCTCGATGAGCCGCAGCTCGGGGTTGTCGGTGACGACGGCGGTCGCTTCGCGCCATGAGAGGCCGGCGGCACCGAGGCCGGCAAGCATGACGAGGCGGTGCCCTTCGGCGCGCGAGAGGCTGTGGCGAACGGCCTCGTCGAGTACGCTCAGCGCCGCGCCCTCGATCAGGCGAGCGAGCGTGCCGGGTTCGATGTCGGGGCGAAGTTCCCCCGACTCCACGCCGCGGCGCACGATGGCCAGCAGTTGGGCGCGCAGTGGCGCGAGGGTCTCGCCGAACAGCTCACGTTGCGGCCCGCGAACGGCGAGTTGCGCCATGACTCGCACATGTTCGACCTCAGACCAGAGGCGTGCCCCGATGAGGGCGATGGCGATACGGGAATCCGGATGATCGACGGCGGCCAGGGCGGCGATCACTCGTTCGCTGCCCGAGGCCTGTAGCGCCACGATGAGTTTGTCGCGCGTGGCGAAGTGCCCGTAGATCGAGCGGCGGGAGAGCCCGGCGCCGGCGGCGATGGCTTCGAGCGAGGTGTCGGGGTCGCGGTTCAGCAGCAGGCGGGCGGAGTCGAGCAGCGCCTGGCGGTTCTCGGTGGCGTCGCGGCGCGGGGCTCGGGATGCGCTGAAATCATTCACGCATCCCAGTGTAATAACTTGCACATCACCGTGCAAGTTATCGCTCAGCGCGTGATGTCGCGCACCAGAGTCGACAGTTGCGTCGTCGGAGCCAGCCCGAGCGAACCGTTCAGCAGAACGCTGTAGCGGTCGAAGACCCGCAACGCCTCCGACTGGTTGCCTTCGGCGATATGCACCCTGATCAGAGCGGCTTGGGCGCTCTCCCGCAGTGGTTCGACCGAGATCGCCGCCCGTGCCGCGACGCCCGCTTCGGGCAACCGGCCGGCCGCCACGAGTAGCCGCGTCTGCGCCTCGAGACCGTTCATGCGGAGCCCCCGCCAATCCTCGGCAGCCGCGAGCACCCAATCGTCGTACCAATCGGGCAGCAGCTCCACCGAGAGAGCGGCCACGGCGGCCGGGTTGATGTCGGCCACGTTCGGCAGTACTTCGCGCGGCAACAGCCTCAACGCCAACGCGTGCGACGACCGCAGATCGACTTCGACGTTCGCTGCGAGACCGAGGCTGGTGGATGCCACGGTGACGAGTTCGCGGGAACGGGCATCCATTCGCGCCAGTGTCGCCCGCAGGCTGAGCGCCGCCTTGTGTTCGGTCACATCGGGCCACATGGCACCCGCGACCGCGATGCGCAGATTCTCACGCGGTCGCAGTGCCAGGAATGCAAGCAACCGGCGAGAACTCACCGATGCGGCGGCATACGGGCCACCGAGGTCGTCGACGAGGGCGAATCCGCCGAGAACTGAAATGTTGAGTGTCAAAACCGGCCCCCGGTCTGATGTGATGCCTGCGAATTCGACAAGCCGCCCCGGAGGGCATGGCGATGTCAGTTAGGTCTGCGATCACTCCGGCCCTTGGAGCAGGACCGGAGTGAATGTCGTGCGTACTCCCGGTGCTCTGAGAAGTAGCAGAAGCCTAACCCTGGGCAGATTTTTCGCGTAGGGGATGGCGCTTTTGGTCGCTTTGTGTACTGCGTTCGGGGCTACCTGGGGGCAGGCGCGGGGGTCAGGGGGCCAGGAGAGGGGGATGCCGGGGGGCCGGGCGTGCGACGCGCTTTCAGTCCGGCGGCGCTGACCTACTCACTACGACGGTTCGAGGCGGCGGTGCGGCGGCGCAGCAGAGCTGCCGCGGTGAGGCCGAGCGCTCCGGCGCTCAGTGCGCCGAGCCCGATGAGCACAGCGGGGGCTGGTTCGAGTCCGGTGCTGGCCAGTGACGAGCCGGTGCCACTGCCGGTGCCGAAGCCGCTGCCGGTGCCCGAGCCGGTTCCACCGCCGGTGCCGTTGCCCGAGCCGGTTCCACCGCCCGTGCCGTTGCCAGACCCGGTTCCGCCACCCGTGCCGCCCCCCGTTCCCGTTCCGGTGCCGGTGCCTGTTCCTGTTCCAGTTCCGCCGCCGGATCCGGTGCCGCCACCGGTGCCTCCGCCACCGCCGGGCGTCGGGGTTGCTGTGGGAGTTCCGGTGGGCGGGGTGGTCGGAGTGTCGGTGGGTGTGCCGGTCGGCGTACCCGTCGGAGTGCCGGTGCCGGTCGGCGGTGTCGTTGCGCCCGGCAGCACACGCGTTGTGATCGAGCTACGGCAGGTGACAAAACCGCCTCCGCCGTTGCCGGAGCCGTTGCACTGGTTGATGGTCACGGGCAGGGCCGCGCTCACCGTGAGATCGCTCACGGTGCACTGCACGCGGATGGTCGCTCCGCCACCATTGCCGGAACCGTTGCACTCGGTGACCGTGGCGCCGGTTGTGCTGCCCAGCGGATCACACGCGATGGTCGGTTCGGTGCCGCCATCCTGGCCTGAGGCGTTGCACTGGTTGACCGTTCCCGGTACCGCGGTGGTTGTACCGGTGATGGTATTCACGATCGAAACGGAGCAGTTGACCGTTGCGCCCCCTCCGTTGCCGGAGCCGTTGCACTGCGTGACGTTCGTCACGAGCGACGAGGAGGGAGTCGTGACAATGGTGCACGTGGTGGCTGCGTTCGCGGCCCCGTGGCATTCGGTCACCGTCGTCACCGACGATTGTGTATTGGTGTCGAGGTTGAGTGTGTTCGCCACGACGACGTCGCAGTTCAGCCCCTGCCCTCCGTCGTTGTCGGTGCCGTTGCACTGGCCGAGCTCTGAGGTTTCGGCTGCTGACGCCGAGGTCGGGTACACACCGACGGTGCCGATGGTGAGAGCCGCAAAGGCAACGAACATCAGAATGGTTGAGAACAGCCCAACGGTGACGAGCGACGACCGGCCATGGCGCCCGCGTTGCCTACCCACTCGTACCCATGAAGAAACTCGACGATCTGATGTTGTCGTGACTTTCGACATGTGCTGTGCCCCTCACCCTCGAGAATGCCCCGAGTGTGGTCAGTGTGAACCACCACCCGTGACCCGCCCGTGACGCGCCCGTGACCCACTCGTGACAGCGGCGTGACGGGTGCGTGACTCGCGCGTTACGAAGCTCGACGGGCGCCGACACCCGCGCTACCAGGCACGATGCCCCACGTCGACGCACGTCAGACGAGCCGCCAGCACTCCCGGGATAGAATGGAGTGTGACCGGCGAAAACCTCCTTGGCGTGCCCCCGACCCTTCTGAACCCCGAACCCGGGAGCATCGAGGTGCTCTCGAGTCACCCCGACGGCTCGTCGCCATCGCAGGTGGAGCTCGAGCTGCTGGTGCAGCGGTTCCCCACCTCGTCGCTGGTGTGGGCGCTGCTCTCCGACCGGGCCTTCGAGGCGGGCCAGATCATCCCGTCGTACGCTTTCGCGCGGGTGGGCTATCACCGCGGGCTCGACGCGCTGCGCAAGGGCGGCTGGCGCGGCCAGGGGCCCGTTCCGTGGTCGCACGAGCCCAACCGCGGGGTGCTGCGAGCGCTGTACGCGCTGCGGCGCGCGGCGGAGCAGATCGGCGAGACCGATGAAGTCACGCGGCTCACAGAGTTTCTGATCGGGGCCGATGCCACGGTCATCCAGACCATCGAGACTGCGCACTACCGTGCGGCAGCGAGTACAGAAGGGCTCTGACATGCCTGCAATCGTTCTGATCGGCGCCCAGTGGGGCGACGAAGGTAAAGGTAAAGCCACCGACCTGCTGGGCAGTCGAGTCGACTACGTAGTCAAGTTCAACGGCGGCAACAACGCCGGGCACACCGTGGTGATCGGCGATCAGAAATACGCGCTGCACCTGCTGCCGTCGGGTATTCTGACGCCCAATGTGACGCCTGTCATCACGAACGGTGTCGTTGTCGACATCGAGGTGCTCTTTCACGAACTCGAGGCGCTCATCTCGCGCGGGGTCGACGTCTCGCGGTTGCTCGTGAGTGCAAACGCGCACGTCATCACGGCATACCACCGCACACTCGACAAGGTCACCGAACGTTTTCTTGGCAAACGTCAGATCGGCACCACGGGTCGCGGCATCGGGCCGGCGTACGCCGACAAGATCAACCGTCTCGGCATCCGTGTTCAAGACCTGTTCGATGAGAACATCCTGCGCCAGAAGGTCGAGGGCGCACTCGAGCAGAAGAACCACCTGCTGGTCAAGGTCTACAACCGCCGCGCGATTGTGATCGACGAGATCGTGAACGATCTGCTGTCGTACGCTGAGCGCCTACGCCCGATGGTCGCTGACACCTCTCTCGTGCTGAACCGCGCGCTCGACGAGGGCAAGACCGTGCTCTTCGAGGGCGGCCAGGCCACCATGCTCGATGTCGACCACGGCACCTACCCGTTCGTCACGTCGTCGAACGCGACCTCGGGCGGCGCCTCGACCGGCTCGGGCGTTGCCCCCAATCGCATCGACCGCGTCATCGGAATCGTCAAGGCGTACACCACCCGCGTGGGCGCCGGCCCGTTTCCCACCGAGCTCTTCGACGAGTCGGGCGAGTTTCTGCGTGCCAACGGCTTCGAGTTCGGCACCACCACCGGCCGCCCGCGCCGCTGCGGCTGGTACGACGCGCCCATCGCGCGCTACTCGGCCCGCATCAACGGTGTCACCGACTTCGTGCTCACGAAACTCGATGTGCTCACCGGCCTCACCACCATTCCGGTGTGTGTCGCTTACGACGTCGACGGCGTTCGTGTCGACGAGGTGCCGGTGTCGCAGAGTGACTTCCACCATGCTGTGCCCATCTACGAAGAATTCCCCGGCTGGAGTGAAGACATCACCGGCGCACGCACGTTCGACGACCTGCCGGCCAATGCGCAGGCCTACGTTCTGGCCGTCGAGGCCATGAGCGGTGCACGCATCTCCGCCATCGGTGTGGGCCCCGGCCGCGAGGCCATCGTCGTGCGGCACGACCTGCTCGGGCAGTAGCCGCCCGACCGAGCAGCAGCCGCACCAACCCTTCTCGGTCGAAAATCAAGCCCGTGTGCATCCGGAGCCCCGGGCGTAGCGTGCTGCCATGAGCGAACTCAAAAAGGGCGACGAGGTCACCTGGCAGTCGCACGGCTCGACCGCCTCGGGGGCCGTCGAGAAGAAGATCACCGCTGACACGCACGCTGCCAAGCGTGAGGTACGTGCGACTCCGGATGACCCGCAATACCTCGTCACAAGCGAGAAGTCGGGCGGCGAGGCCGTGCACAAGCCCTCCGCCCTCACCAAGAAGCCCCGCTCCAAGAAGTAGCACGCCTCCTACGCGGCGCACCCGCCCGCGCCCACCACGCCCGCGCCGACGACGCCGCCGCCGCCGCGTCGAGCATGCCCGCCTACCGAAGCCGCCGACCACGCCGCTCCCACCGACCCGCCGCCCGTGTCCAGGCGTCTGGCCTCCGTCGTTGTGGAGTCGATTTCCGCCCCAAAATTCCCGGGATAGGGCGGAAATCGACTCCACGATGGAAGAGACGGGGCGGGGGTGGGGTGGGCGAGGAGGGGTGCAGGGCTACGGCTTCAGCACGACCTTGATGCAGCCGTCTTCCTTTTCCTTGAAGGTTTTGTACATCGCGGGAGCCTGCTCGAGGGGCACGGCGTGGGTGGTGAGGTCTTCGGTGCCGAGCGGGTCGGCCGGGTCTTCGACGAGGGGTACCAGGTCGTCCCGCCACTTCTGCACGTTGCACTGGCCCATGCGCAAGGTGATTCCCTTGTCGAACATGCTCTTCAGCGGCAGGGGATCGCCGACACCGGCGTACACGCCGCTGAGCGAGACGGTTCCGCCGCGGCGAACGGCATCGAGGGCGAGGTGGAGGGCCGCCAGGCGGTCGACGCCAGCCGTGGTCATGACCTTCTTGGCGATGGCGTCGGGCAGCAGGCCGGCGGCCTTCTGGGCGAAGGCGGCTCCGGGGTTGCCGTGCGCCTCCATGCCGACCGCGTCGACCACGGAGTCGGGCCCGCGCCCGTCGGTGAGATCGCGCAGCTGGGCGAGCGAGTCGTCGCTGAAGTCGAGGGTCTCGACGCCGTGCCGCTCGGCCATGGCGCGGCGTTCGATCACGGGGTCGATGGCGAGCACGCGGTAGCCGAGGTGCTTTGCGATGCGGCTGGCGAACTGCCCGACCGGGCCGAGCCCGAGCACGGCGAGCGTGCCACCCTCGGGCACGTTGGCATACTGTACGCCCTGCCACGCCGTGGGCAGAATGTCGCTCAGAAACAGGTACCGCTCATCCGGAAGCTCGGTGCCCACCTTGAGCGCATTGAAATCGGCGAGCTGAACCCGCAGGAACTCGGCCTGGCCGCCCGGCACGGCGCCGTAGAGCTCGGTGTAGCCGTAGAGGGATGCCCCGCTCTCGGTGTCGCGATTCTGGGTCGTCTCGCACTGGCTGTGCAGACCCTTCTGGCACATGTAGCAGTACCCGCACGCGATGACGAACGGAATGACCACCCGATCGCCGACGACAAGGTTCTTCACCTCGCTGCCGACCTCGACGACGACGCCCATCGGCTCGTGGCCGAGAATGTCACCCTTGTTGATGAACGCGCCGAGCACGTCGTACAGGTGCAGGTCTGACCCGCAAATGGCGGTCGACGTCACCTTGATGATGGCGTCGGTGGGCTTCTCGATACGCGGATCGGGCACGGTTTCGACCGAGACGTTCTGGGTTCCTTGAAAAGTGAGTGCTCTCATGCCTCTGGTCTACGCGCCAGCCGCCAGGTTTCACAGGGGTTGACGCGTGTGCGGCGGGGCGGCCCCGCTCGCGGGCAGAGGCCTACAGTTCCTTCGACATCTGCATGGCTGTCACGGTGTAGTCGAGCGATCGGTAGAGATTCTGCGCCCGTGGATTGTTGCCGAAGACATTGAGCCCGAGCGTGCGGGCCCCGCGCTCGCGCGCGACTGTTTCTGCGAGCCCCATGGCAGCGCGACCGAAGCCCTTGCCCTGATGCTCGGCATCGATGTCAATACTGAACACCCACCATTCGTCTGGGTGCAGCGAGTCACGCGGCCCGAGCCAGAGAATGCCTACGGGAGACCCATCTGACACGACCTGCAGCACGGTGTGACTGGCAAGGGGCCTGTCATTTGGAAAGTTCTCTTCGCGCGAAAGGCGCGCTTTTTCGGCCGAGGCGTCGGCGGATTCACCATTCGCCATTCGCTCGGCCGCGTACAGCAGCGTCTCTGATTCGATCCACGGGGTGATCTGGGCTTCGGGGAGGGGGCGAACGGCGATGGTCATGCCAGTACCCTACACAGACCGTTAGACAACTGAGAAATGCTCCGGCAGTGCGGCACGACCGGTGAGCGCCAGCAGAATCTGCTCGCCCGAGCCGGTTCTGGCGCCGATGCGCGCCGCCAGAGCTGTGGCATCGGCGACACACTCTGCCGTCTGCCCGTGCGGCCGCCCGACGGCGTGGCCGATGTCGATGGAGTGCACGACGAGCTCGAAGATGCGCGTGCGCAGGTACTGTGTCAGCTCGATGCCGTGCCCGCCCACCGAGACCACGCGGCCGAGGGGTGCGGCGGCCAGTGACGCGCTGGCCTTCTGCAGGGCATCCGAGATCTTCTCGACCGGATGCTCGCCCAACCAGTTTCCCGCCTCGACGCCGCGCGCCGCCACCGAATCGGGGTCGGAGAAGTCCCGGTAGATGAGCGCGTAGTAGTCCTCGGCGGTGGGCACACCGACGCGCCCGGGATCATCGTGGCCGAGGTAGGTCTCGACCGTCAGAATCGCCCGGGTGGTGTGGCCGACGAGTGAACGAACGTTCCAGGTGCCGAGGGCCGGCAGCTGCCACTGGTCGTCGCCGATCAGGCCGACGAGGTGAACGAATGCGTCGGCGGCCTGGTGGAAGTTGGCTACGGTGCCCATTCTCCAATCGTGGCACAGGCACCCCAGATCTGTGATGGACTTATGCCATGGATGCTCTCTACACCGCAATTGCCCACGCCTCAGGGGGTGGCCGCGACGGCCACGTTCGCTCAGAAGATGACCGCCTCGACCTCGACACCCGCCCGCCCACAGAAATGGGTGGCTCCGGCGAGGGCACCAACCCTGAACAACTCTTCGCGGCCGGCTATTCGGCGTGCTTCCTGAGCGCGCTGCATGTGGTGGGCAAGCGCCTCGGGGTAGACACGACTGACGCTGAGGTGTCGGCCAGCGTCAGCATCGGCAGCAATGGCGAGGGCGGCTTCGGCTTGGCCGTGGAGCTCGACGTGTACGTTCCGAATGCCACGCCCGAGCAGTCGAAAGAGGTCGCCGACGCAGCGCATCTCGTCTGCCCGTACTCGAATGCCACCCGCGGCAACATCGAGGTCACCATCGCCACCGTCGAGTAGACGAGTGCTCGCACTGACGGCGATGCGTCGATGAGTGGCGCATCGCCGCGCCAGGGCGCCATCGTGCTGCAGTTCGTCGCCATGGGGCTCATTTGGGGCAGCAGCTTTCTGTTCATGAAGGTGGCGCTCACGGGCGTAGGTTTCGGCCAAGTGGCGTGGGCGCGCCTTGTGCTCGGCGCGCTCACCCTCGGGCTGATCGTGCTTGTCGGCCGGTTTCGGCTGCCGAGAGAACCCGTGGTGTGGCTGCACTTCCTCGTCATCGGCCTGTTCGGGTCGGCGGTGCCGTTTCTCTGCTTCGCGTGGGCCGAACAGTATGTTTCGTCGAGCCTGGCGAGTATCTACAACGCCGTGACGCCCATCATGACGGCGCTGATGGCGACGCTCGCGTTTCGGGTGGAGCGCCTGAACCGCAACCAGACCACGGGCGTCGCCATCGGCATCCTCGGTACGGTGGTGATCATCGGCCCGTGGGGGTACTCGATGCTGAGCGGCAGCCTCGCTGGCCAGCTCGCGTGCCTCGGCGCGGCCCTCTGCTACGGTTTCGCCCTCAGCTACACCCGCCGCTTTCTGAGCGGCCGGGCCATCGCAGGGGTGCCGTTCGCGTTCATGCAGGTGGGTATGGGGGCGCTGGTGCTTCTTGTGCTGACGCCGGTCGTCGCGCTGTCGCCGTTCACGCTGACGACGCCGATCGTGCTGTCTCTGCTCGGGCTCGGCGCCCTCGGCACAGGGTTCGTCTACGTGTTCAACATCAACGTGTTGCGCACCTGGGGGCCCACATCGGCGTCGACGGTGACGTACATCACTCCCGTGGTGGGCGTGATTCTGGGGGTTCTGGTGCTGGGGGAGACCTTCACCTGGAACGAACCGGTCGGTGCGCTGCTGGTTCTGCTGGGTATCCTGCTCACCCAGAAGCGGCTGCGGCTGTGGGCGGCGCGGCCCGCTGCGCTCGATGGGGTGTGAATCCTCAGCCGTGACGCAATACAGTTCTCGTATGGATGCGCAGACACAGGCCGAACACGACTCACAGGCGGCTGCCCTCGCAGAACTCGAGAGTATTCGGCAGAGTATCGACAACATCGATGCGGCACTCATTCACCTGCTGGCGGAGCGGTTCAAGTTCACGCAGTCGGTGGGGCGCCTGAAGGCCACGCACGGCCTGCCGCCGGCCGACCTCGACCGTGAGGCGCGCCAGATCAGACGCCTGCGCGGGCTCGCCGAAGAAGCGCACCTCGACCCGGCGTTCGCCGAGAAGTTTCTGAACTTCATCGTCGCCGAGGTGATTCATCACCACGTGAAGATCGCCGCTGACACCGGGGTCATCGACGTGGTCGACGTGGTCGACGGCGAAGGCGACCTGCAGCTCTAGCGGGCGGCTTCAGCCTGCGACGGCAGAAGCCAGAGGCCGCGCGGCTTCAGCGCTCACAGATCGAGCGCACCTCTGGCCTGCCGACCAGCCGTTCTGGCTGGCCAGCAGGCCGGGCCCGGGCTACGCCACCGTTTCGCCGAAGCGCTCGGGCAGCGTGGCCCGGTGGGCGCCGAGCAGCTCGGCCAGCCCGATGTGGAACAGGCCCTGGATGTCGAGTGCGGCATCCAATTTGTCGGTCACGCCGATGCGCAGAACCGGGTAGTCGCGGCCTTCGCAGAGCCCCATGAACTTGACGTCGTCTTCGCGGGGAACCGACACGATGACGCGACCGGTCGACTCGCTGAAGAGGGCGGTGGTGAGGTCGACGCCGTCGCGCAGCATGAGCTCTTCGAGCCACACGCGGGCGCCGACACCGAAGCGCATCACGGCTTCGGAGAGGGCCTGCGCGAGGCCACCGTCGCTGAGGTCGTGCGCTGACGCGAGCAGGCTCTGCATGGCGCCGGCGTGCAGCAGCCCGGCGAGAGCGGCCTCGCGACCGAGGTCGACGACCGGCGGTCGGCCGCCGAGGTGATCGTGAATCGTGCCGGCCCACGCCGAGCCGTCGAGCTCGGTCTTGGTGACGCCGAGGAGGTAGATGTTGTTGCCCTCGTCTTGCCAACCGCTCGGGATGCGCCGGGCCACGTCGTCGATCACGCCGAGCACGCCCACCACGGGGGTGGGGTGAATGGGCGCCGTGCCGGTCTGGTTGTAGAACGAGACGTTACCGCCGGTGACCGGGATCTCGAGCTCGAGGCATCCGTCTGACAGGCCCGCGACGGCCTGCGAGAACTGCCACATCACCTCGGGGTTCTCGGGGCTGCCGAAGTTCAGGCAGTCGGTGACGGCGGCCGGCACCGCGCCGGTGACGGCCACGTTGCGGTACGCCTCAGCGAGGGCGAGCTGGGCTCCGTGGTAGGGGTCGAGCTGGCAGTAGCGACCGTTCGCGTCGGTGGCGATGGCGAAGCCGAGGCCCGACTCCTCGTCGACGCGAATCATGCCGCCGTCGTCGGGAAACGACAGCGCCGTGTTGCCCATGACGTAGCGGTCGTACTGGTCGGTGATCCAGCTCTTGCTGGCGAGGTTCGCGCTGCCGAGCAGGGTGAGCGTCTGTGCGCGCAGCTCTTCGGGGTCGGTGGCGCGCGGCAGAACCGCGGCAGTGTCGGCCTGTAGCTTGTCGATCCAGGTGGGGTAGGCGACCGGGCGGTCGTACACCGGGCCGTCGACCGCGACCGTGCGCGGCTCCACATTGACGATCTGCTCGCCGCGCCAGTCGATGATGAGCCGGCCGGTGTCGGTGACTTCGCCCAGAACGCTGGTCTCGACATCCCATTTGGCTACGACGGCAAGAAAAGCGTCGAGCTTCTCCGGCGTGACGACGGCCATCATGCGCTCTTGGCTCTCGCTCATCAGAATCTCTTCGGCGTTCAAGCTCGGGTCGCGCAGCAGCACCTTGTCGAGCTCGATGTACATACCGCCGTCGCCGTTGCTCGCGAGTTCGCTGGTTGCGCACGAGATGCCGGCGGCGCCGAGGTCTTGAATGCCCTCGACCAGCTTCTCCCTGAACAACTCGAGGCAGCACTCGATGAGTACCTTCTCGGCGAACGGGTCGCCCACCTGAACCGCCGGGCGCTTCGTGGGGCCCTTCGCGTCGAACGTGTCGCTGGCGAGAATGGATGCCCCACCAATGCCATCGCCGCCGGTGCGAGCCCCGAACAGCACCACCTTGTTGCCCGCACCGCTGGCATTCGCCAAGTGGATGTCTTCGTGCCGCAGCACGCCCACCGCCAGTGCGTTCACGAGCGGATTGCCCTGGTACACCGCGTCGAAGTATGTCTCGCCGCCGATGTTCGGCAGGCCCAGGCAGTTCGCGTAGAAGCTGATGCCGCCCACCACGCCGTGCACGACCCGCGCGGTGTCGGGGTTGTCAATGGCACCGAAGCGCAGCTGATCCATCACGGCGACCGGCCGTGCGCCCATTGAGATGATGTCGCGAACAATGCCGCCCACGCCGGTCGCGGCGCCCTGGAACGGCTCGATGTAGCTCGGGTGGTTGTGCGACTCGACCTTGAATGTGACCGCCCAGCCCTCGCCGACATCCACAACACCGGCGTTCTCGCCGATGCCCACCATGAGGTTCTTGCGCATCTTCTCGGTGGTCTTCGAACCGAACTGCTTCAGGTAGATCTTGCTCGACTTGTACGAGCAGTGCTCGCTCCACATGACCGAGTACATCGCCAGCTCGCCGCTCGTGGGGCGCCGGCCCAGGATGGCCTTGATCTGCTCGTACTCGTCAGGCTTCAACCCGAGGGCGGCGTACGGCTGCTCTTTGTCTGGCGTGGCCATTGCGACCTCGACGCTGTCGACGGGTGGCCGGCTCGCCCCGGCCTCGATGCCGGTGGTGCTCGCGGTGCCGGCGGTGCCGGCGGCGGTTTCGGCTGTGCTTGCGGCTGTGGTTTCTGCGGTGTTAGACACGCGGAGGGGCTCCTTCGAAGGGCGGCGGTGAGCGCCCCAATTCTACCCGGTACGCGTACGCCGCATCGTGGTGCCGTGGCGGCCTGAGCGAACCGCATGCCCCCACCCCACCCA
>NZ_QYRT01000080.1 GCF_004923255.1 Subtercola vilae
CAACCGCCCGTCGACCACGCCATTCTGCTTCACCGTCGCCACGGCTTCGTCCTCCACCACGTCACTCAATACATCGGTCATCATGTTCCTCCTTGTCAGGAGTTACACCGAAAATCGTACAGACCCGTTCGGTCGAGGTCAGGCGAGGAATTCCCGCGCGCGACTATTGGTAGGCGCAAGTATCTTGCCGGTGACGGCGGTTTCGTGGCCGGAGGGTTGCGAACTCTGCTGCCTTTACAAAGAATATTGAGACGGAACCGGGGAAGAGGTTTGGGTGAGTATTCGTGCGCAAGGTGATCGTTTCGCCGTTTGGGACGACGTTCTAGAGTCGTCAGTTCATTCCGAAAAATGGCTAGATTTCCTTGCCGAGGGCTATAAAACCCATTCCTCCGACGTAGCTGGCCACGACTTGCTTACCGGAGATGTTGAGTTTGGGGAACCTCGTTTCCAAACGCTTGCCGAAGCTGAGGCATGCCCAGCTGGAGATATCTCCCGTGTGATTGCCGATTACGCGGTGCGTAGCGCCGACGTAATAGGCGTGTCTGGCGCTGATTGGGCGGGTTTCACATTGACTCCCTGGAAATATCACGCGAATGCCGCGCTGAATTGGCACAACGATGGTGCTGCCGAAAATAGCAAGACCGCCGCAGCTTTCGTGCTCTACATTCATCCGGTCTGGGATGCCTCTTGGTCTGGTGATCTCCTGATTCTCGACCTTCCCGGAAACGACGTCCGGCAAGTCTCGATCCCTGATCAATACGAAGGCAACCCCCTCGGCTATCAGATTCTCCACGCGGGGGACCCGTACTGCGTGATGGCGCGGCCCAACCGGCTGGCCCTATTCAAAGGCGACACTTATCACGCTGTCAGACGTGTAGATCCCTCCGCAGGAAGTCACTACAGAGCCTCCTACACAGGTTTCTTCCTGCGTGAAGACCCGCGCCACTCCGTTTGAGTAGCGCGCCGCAGCGAGAGGAAGGGAGGTGCAACAATGTCCGTCGAAACCATCAAGGCTGAACTCAAGGAAAGCGACGAGACCGTCCGGGATCTGTCGATGCCGTGGGCTCACTAAGAACATCATTTGGCGCGTCACAGCTGCCGCAATGCGTTGTGACGCGCCAATTCGATTTAATGATCGGGTTTGCATTGCCGAAAAACGTTTTACTTGAATCACGGCCGGAGCCTTGCGAGGTGGCTACCTCGGTACTCGCGCTTGAGCCAGCCGCGTCGTTGAAACCGGCTTTATTAGAGAGAGCGAGCTCAGCCGCTCTAGGACAGATTCCAGTAACGAGACGCAGCTCCCAACCGAACTACATCTCTGACCTAGGGCTTCGGGCATTGCCGGATCCGTTCGATTTTCTTCAACTGAGCCTCAAATCGTTTCCCGAATTTCATGCGCTGCTATCCGACGAACGGTTGGGCAGGGGCGTTGATCGTGTTCACCTGGCCTGGAAGAACGGAGCGGGTACCGACGGAGACTTGGCTGGGGTACTAGACGCGTATGTGTCTTTCGCTGGTCTTTGGGGGCATGCCCGTGCCCTCGCCTTGCGTGTAGCGGATGACGTACGGCGTCCCTCGGAATACCGAACCCAGCTCTATCTCGCCGCCATTCTGGCTGCAACTACTGGTGCCAGCAATTCTCATGACCACACTGTAATGGACCTCTTCCAGGAGGCTGCAGAGAACGCCCCATCCGTGACTGATCGGTGCCTAGTCCGGTTGCGCTCAGCAGCGTGGCGAGCCAAGAGGAAAAATGATGCGTCCTCGGCTCGTGCAGAACTTGTTTCAATACGCCGCATCGCAAGGGATGCGCTAATCAACGGGGAGATCGCCAGCGCTGACCACGACATCATTTCGGCTTCGACCCTTAACCTTGAGGCGCTCACCTTTGTGCGGGCCGGCGAAAATGGTCCAGCGGCGATGCTCATGGATGAGGCAATGGATCTTTGCCAAAACGACCTATGGGTGACGCTAGATTACGATGCCGGATATAGGTATCAGACTCAGATTCGAACCAACGTCGCGCAAATGGCCTGGAAGCTAGCGGACCGCCAGAAGGCCCTCTCCTTCCTGGAGCAAAACTTGAGTGTCACGGCCCATCAGCACCCATCTTCCCGGAGTGAAAGTCTGTCAATCGCCGCCTATTACTATTACTTGGACACGCAACACACCTTCGCGTTAAGCCTCGCCGAGGAGGCGTATCTGATCATCGCCGCCGAGGGGTCGCCCAATCGCCTAGCTAAATTGCGGAAGGTTGCCGTAGCTATTCTGGATTCCATGCAGCTCACTGATGAAGCCGCATGGGTACTAGCGCGGATCGAGGAAGACCCATTGGGATTTGATTCCGACTTGCTTGGGCGTACGTTTTGACGCCGGGCGGCCATGCTCTAGAGGTGACGAACGTCACTAGAACTTTCGTTCGGGGCGGGAAATTGAATCGAGCCGTCGATGATGTCAGCCTCGAAATCGGCGCAGGTAAGACTCTTGCGTTGCTTGGCCCAAACGGTGCAGGTAAGACGACGCTCATCAAAATGATCGCGACCCTTCTTGAACCCTCCTCCGGGCGTATTGTTGTCGCCGGGCTCGATATCAAAAGTAACGAGCGACAGGTCCGATCGAATATTGGGCTAGTACTCGGCGGCGACCGTGGCTTCTACCTTCGGGCGAGCGTGCAAGAAAACCTCAACTATTTCGCCTCCCTAGCCCGAGTTAGTAGACGGCGTCGGCCTGCCGTCGTCGCTGCCGTTCTGGACGCAGTCAATCTCGCGGACCGAAAAAGAGATGCCGTCGAAACTCTTTCCCGTGGCCTTCGACAGCGACTCCACATTGCGCGTGGGTTGCTCTCTAACCCTCCTCTACTGTTGCTGGACGAACCCACGATAGGCCTCGACCCGGAAGCAGCGCTAGCACTCCGGGATCTAGTTAGATCGCTCAAATCCGGCGGGCATTCCATCCTGCTCACCACGCACTACCTGTACGAGGCCGAAGCCTTAGCTGATGATGTTGCTGTCATCATCGACGGCCGAATTATCGCCCGCGGAGCGGTCACGGACATTGCCAACGCCGGAGGGATCGGCAACGTGACGGTCGCCACTCTTACACACTTGCCGGACACTCTAGGCAACTCCATTAGCCAACTTGCCGGTGTACGAAATGTCAACTCGGAGCAGGTAGGAGGCCAACGACTCGTCACCGTTTCATGGGAACCGAACCGCGACAATGAACCGCAGCTGCGTGAAGTGCTCGCGACACACGCACCACTCTCAGTAGTTACCCGACCCGCGACTTTGGAAGAGGGATATCTCGCCTTGGTGGCGCGGAGGAGAATGACTATTGGTTGACGCAATTCTGGATTATTCCGGCGAGTTGCGCTTTCACTTCTCGCAACTCCTCAAAAACAGCTACTTTCTGCAATTGGCGCTCATCCCCCCGGCAGTTTTCGTCGCGCTGCGGCTCATGGCTGGGGCAACCGACGCCGCCACGGTATGGGCCGATGGCACAGCTGCTGGGATCTGGACAACTTCTGTGGCAGCCGTTGGCATTATTGGGTTTCAACGCGCTCAAGGTACGCTCGAGTATCTTGTCGGCAGTCCGAGACCGTTGGCGTGGACCCTGAGCCCGCTCGCCATTAGTTGCTCCATTCTCGGGCTGCTGAGCATTCCCGTCACCGCGCTAATCGTTGGGGTGGCTCGAGGCGGCCTGTTCGTCGCCCAGCCACTTTGGTACGCGGTGAGTATTGTCTTGACGCTCATCGCGTGCTCCGTGTCTGCGCTGTGCCTCTCGGGCTTGTTCGTGATCACGCGGCACGCGATTGTTTATGAACCAGTTCTCGTTGCCCCTATCCTGCTACTCTCCGGAGCCGTTCTGCCCTATGACCGGCTAGGGCAACCCTGGCAGAGTATCGCTCTGCTTCATCCGCTAACTGGGGCGGTTGCGCTTCTGCAGGAGTCCGCCGACGGGACGAGTCTGAGCGTCTTCTGGATTGCGCAAGTGTGCGTGACAGCGATCCTTCTCGTTGTTGTAGCCCGGATGATCCTGCGCGCGGCCGAGAAGCACGTAAGAGTCGATGGAACTCTTCATCTGTCATGAGCCGCGTCTCTTTGGGGCTTCTGCTTGACCTCGTTTGGTCCGCGACTCGGATCAGTCTCCGCTCGTTTGACGTCACGCGCTCATGGCGGACGCTGCTCGTAGCTTTGGGCATTGGGCCGTGCCTGCAAGTCGTCTACCTTGTCGGGATGAGCGGGACCACTCAGAGCGATGCTGCACGAATACGCGTCGCCATCGCTGCCGCGCTGCTCAGCGCAGCGATCGCAGCGGTCGAAAGCACATCAATCGTTCTGGCCACAAGTCGCTACGACGGTGCTTTAGCCCCCGTCATGCTCTCAACACTTCCGGCATTCCTGGTGTGGGTAGGCCAAATCATTGCCGCCACTGTTGTCGGCGCCGCCGCAGGACTGATAGGAGTCGGTTTCACCTCGCTCTTTTTCTTCGGTTCAGGCACATCGTTCCCGATTGTTGGGAGCCTGGTAGCGGTGATCGTAACGTCGATCAGCACCGCGGGTTTCGGCTTTGCAGTTGGCGCCCTGAGCCTTCAGCTGAGGGACTCTCTTCTCCCCGCGAGCATCACGGTGAGTGTGATGTTCGTGTTGTGTGGAGTTGTAACGCCACTCTCCAACTATTGGGGACCCTTTCAAATCATCGCGAACGTCGTACCTCTTACCCAGTCCACGGAGGCAATCGATTTCCTCCTGCGCGGTGACCTAGCCTCCTACGCGATACGGCTTGGTATAGCACTCCTGATCGGAGTGGCTTGGACCGTCATAGGCAGCATCGGGTGGAAGATGCTCGATCGGAGAAGCAGGCGGTCGGGTTCGATGGAACTTTTGTAGGGACAATCGCAGCGAGCTGGCCTCAAGGCTTCATACGTGTCTCGCGTAGCGCACCCACAATTGTCCAACCAAGTTGCTTCGCCGGACGCCCGCTGCACCGTACTGACGTACTTACTCTCTTAGCGTGGGCGGATTCAAGCGGTCATTGCACCAGTAGGGTTTTGATCATCTCATCTGGGGTGGCGTATCCGTACCGTTTGCGTGGTCGACGGTTCAGTTGGGCGGCTACGGTGTCGAGCTGCTTCTGGGT
>NZ_QYRT01000081.1 GCF_004923255.1 Subtercola vilae
TACTGGGCTGTGTGTCTGAACGATGAGCGCATCGACATCCGGCCCCGGAATGGTGCGAAGGATCGCGGCGATATTGGCGGCATCTATCTACCTCACGGTGGCCGTCTGGTCATCGAGTGCAAGGACTACGCGGGCGCTGTGAAGGTCAAGCCGTGGCTCGATGAGGCTGAGGTTGAACGGGGCAACGATGACGCCTTGGTGGGCGTTGTGATCGTGAAACGGAAGGGCACCGCGAGACCCGGCGATCAGCTCGTGATGATGACTGTCGATACGTTGCTCAAGTTCTGGCCGGGGGTGAACTCGTGACGCTCCCCACCGAGATCAACACGGTCATAGCGTCGATCTGGCCCGCCGACCGCACAGTAATAATCATGTACGTCTTGCTCGCAGACGGTTGGCATGTGTTCACACCGAAGTACTACTTAAAAGTGACCGATACTGCCAGGCAACTCCGCGAGTACCTCAGCGCCGCTGCCGGTTTCCGTGTTCTCTACCCAGTACCAGAGGAGATCTGATGACGTTCTTGTCTTACGAGCTACCAGACGGAGCGCCGCGGCGTCAGGTGTGGTTTGTCGAATGTGATGTGTGCAGAACAAAGCACTTGGGGCCGTTCCCAAACATGTCATGGGTCGATCAACAGGAAATAGTCGAGGCGGCGGGGTGGCGCTATCAGGATAGTCATCCATCGGACACCTGCGACATCTGCCTGACGACTTCGCCCCCAGTACCAGAGGGGGAGGAATGACGTTCGCCCCGAAGACACCGAAACCGACCCCGAAAGAGGACGCTGAGGGGTACCGGCTAGCCACCGAAAGGGACGGCGGCACATGCCAGAGATGCCGCACGAATTGTGGCCCACCGAACCGTGACCACCGCAAACTGCGATCTCAGGGTGGCCTCACAGTCGCATCGAATTTGCAGATCTTGGGCGGTTCGGGGACGACTGGTTGTCATGGTTGGTCCACTGAAAATCCCGAGGCCGCCCTTCGTGAGGGATGGAGTGTCCCTTCATGGGGTGACCCGGCGAGGTGGCCTGCACGGCGGTGGCTTTCCGATGCGGGCGTTCCCGGTTTCGGGTGGGTGCTGTACGACGATCTGGGCGGTTTCGAGCGGATCTCGGTGGCACGCGCGGAGGCCCTTATGAGCGGGTACGGAATCATTTACTGAGCGCATTTCAGGTGTTCTATACGCGATTTACGGTACCTAGCTGAACATTAGACAAGATGCCCGAACACCTACTCATCCACCACCTGTCGGTTGATAAAACACCTGATAGTTACATGGTTGTAGTTTCGAAGAAAGTTTCTATGAACAGGTTATTCCACAGCTTGTGCACAGGGTTGTCAGTGTTTTGCGACTTCTCTCCACAAGGTTATCCACAGGCCCATTTGCGTAACTATGTTCTATCGCGGGACGATTGTAACAGCCCCGTAAAACGGGCGAAGCGACCTGGTGTCCTACCACCAAAGCCGCTTCTCATTCACCCGCTGGAACGCACCAATGGAGGAACTTTGCCCAAGTCTAATCAAGGTCTTGAGGCTGCTGCCAGACAGCACCTCGAACTTCTGAAAAATCAGCACAACACGCTCAACATCCAAGATCGGCTGTACGTCGGTTTGGCGTACACCTACGGCATCACCGTTCCCGAGATCGTCAGCACGTCTGGCATTCCTACCGAACGAGTGAGAGCACTGCTTGGCGGTGAGTGATGCCGTGGTTCAAAGTAGATGACGGGTTCCACGGGCATCCGAAGGTAGTCGAACTATCTCTCACCGCAGTTGGCCTTTGGGCGCTGTCGGGTAGCTGGTGTGCGAAGTATCTGACAGATGGTGCCGTATCGGACAAGGCCATAAGCCGAATCGGAGGTGATGACACTCTCGCAGCTGAGCTAGTGGCGGCGGGATTGTGGTTGGTTGCCGCTGAAGGTTACGAGTTCAAAGACTGGGCTGAGTACCAGCCACTGAAGGTCGATGTGGAGGCTGAGCGTGCGGCGGCACAAGAAAGAATGCGCGCCGTCAGAGCCAAAAAGAAGGGTGTTCGGACGAACGACACCCGAACTGATCCCGAACGTTCGGATGAACAAAGTCAGAACTTCGGGCGAAGTTCGGCCGATGTTCGCGTTACCCCATCCCAGTCCCATCCCATCCCAGTACCTGAAAAAGATATGTCCAGCGAAG
The DNA here is from genome assembly GCF_004923255.1 of Subtercola vilae. Classification (GTDB taxonomy): domain Bacteria; phylum Actinomycetota; class Actinomycetes; order Actinomycetales; family Microbacteriaceae; genus Subtercola; species Subtercola vilae. The sequence continues at coordinate 2,178 of NZ_QYRT01000081.1, forward strand.
CTGAACCCAAAGAGCCCTATTCAGCAGCTTTCAGTGCTTGGTATCAGCACTATCCACGCAAAGAGTCGAAGGGTGACGCATACAAAGCGTGGGAGGTTCTGAGACGGGCACGGCAATTGCCAACTAACTCGGTGCTCGTTGCATCGGCTGACCGTTACACACGGACGCAAGACCCTCAGTTCTACAAGCTCCCGGGCGGTTGGCTCCGTGATCGTAAGTGGGAAGACGAGAAGGTCGACACGAAAGACTCGTGGACGGGCAAGGAAGTCTTCGGGGGGCCTGATGTTTGACGGCCTTGAGGTTGCTGAGCTTGACGTGCTTGGTGCCGTTCTTGAGACGGGTGGTCGATGCCTTGACGATTTTGATCTGATCGGTGATCAGTTCTCGAAGATCGAGTTGGGCAGGATTTTCGATAAGGCCCGTGAGATCCACAATCACGGCAGAACGGTCGACCTTGCGACGCTTGTCGATGCTCTACCTGCCGACTTCCAAACGATTTACCGGCTGACCGACAACAAGGTCTTCGCGGGCAACGTGGTGCACAATGCGGGCATCGTGACGAAACACGCGGTCAGGCGAGACTTATCAGCTTTGGCGGATGGTCTGAAGGCGCTTGACCAGAATCTTGATGCTGCCCAGATGATCGAGTACGGTCGGGCGGCGCTTGATCGTATCGGTGGGGTTCAGAAAGCCAAGGTGCTTTCGATGCCGGATTTGTGGGGTGCTGCGGTCGAGCTGATCACAACGGAGACGGTTTACTCGCCGTCGCCGTGGCCGTCGCTTGATGAGGCTATTGGCGGGTTCCGTTCTGGTGCGCTGTATGTGATTGGTGCACGGCCTGGGATGGGTAAAACCATTGTTGGTTTGCAGATTGCTATCGCGCTTGGGCAGGGCGGAGTTGTCGCGTACAACTCGCTTGAGATGCCGAAGGAAGAGTTGACAGTTCGCGGCATCGCATCGCACGCAAACGTGAACGTGTCGAAGTTGGCGAAGAACCGGCTTGATCCTGATGAGTGGGCGCGAGTGAATGCGTCCCGCCCGGAGTTCGTCTCTGAGGTGTTCATCGATGATCGTTCGTCGGTTGGGCCGTCGCAGGTTCGCCAGTTTGCCCGGTCGGTTGCTCGGAAGGGTGATCTGAAGGGCATCGTCGTGGACTACATGCAACTGATGACCTCACCTGGCAAGGAGTCGCGGCAGGAGAAGGTTTCGGAGTTCTCGCGGCAGTTGAAGATTCTCGCGAAGGATTTGAAGGTGCCGGTGTTCGCACTGTCGCAGCTGAATCGTGAGTCGGAGTCGCGGTCTGATAAGAGACCGCAGCTGTCTGATCTTCGAGAGTCGGGGTCAATCGAGCAGGACGCCGATGTGGTGATCCTGTTGAGCCGCGATGAAGAGAACAACGACCTGTGGATGGACGTTGCGAAGAACCGTCACGGCGCGACCGCGCTGGTGAAGATGCAGTGGAAAGGCGAATTTTCAAAAGTGGTCGATTACAGAGTGCTGCACGGGTTCGCATGAAGCACGGCAGGAAGTCAACGTACGACCGGCATAAGTGCCGGTGTGACGAGTGCAGGGCCGCGAATACTGCGTATCAGCAGCAGTACCGGGCAAGTAACTACAAACGAAAGAAGAAAATCTGATGGCAGGCGAAACAGTAGTGACCGTGGTGGGCAATCTCACTAGCGACCCAGAGCTGAGGTTCACGCAGAACGGTTTGGCGGTCGCGAACTTCACTATCGCGTCGACCCCGCGCACTTTCGACAGAGCGTCGAACGAGTGGAAAGACGGCGATGCCCTGTTTCTTCGGGCGAGTGTGTGGCGTGACTTCGCTGAGCATGTCGCTGGGAGCCTCACGAAGGGCACCAGAGTCGTCGCGACTGGCAGGTTGACGCAGCGGTCGTACGACGACAAGAAAACCGGCGAGAAGCGCAGCAGCATCGAATTGGAGATTGACGAGATCGGGCCGTCACTTCGGTATGCGACAGCGCAAGTCACCCGGGCCGACTCTTCTGGCGCTGCGAATCCGGTGACGCCCGGTCGCGACTCCTCACAGACGCCGTTCTGATGTCGACCGTTGACGAGAACACCCCTGACGCCCTCAGTGTGCCCGCTGTGACGCCGTTTCAGGCGTTTCGTGCCCGGGAGGTCAAGCGGGGAAAGAAAACGGCTCAGAGCGGCGACAGTGGGAGTGCCGAGACATGCACGTGCACCTACACCGACCCGAAGTACTGGACGACGTACGGGAGCGCGACCGAGCCCGGTTCGATGATGGAGCCCGAACCCGATTGCCCGGTACATTTCCCGCCCACCCCAGTTACTACCAATACGAAAGAAGGCTGAAAGATGACCGAAGCAATGAAGTTCCGTAAGAAGCCCGTCGTTATCGAAGCGATGCTGTTCGCGGGAGGTGCCTTCACGACAGCTGCCGAGAATATCGCTATCACGACGCTTGAGGGAACGATGGCGGCCAGCATCGGCGACTACATCATCAAGGGCGTCGCGGGCGAATTTTACCCATGCAAGCCCGAGATTTTTGAGCAGACCTACGAGCCCGCTCTCACCCCGGAGGCATCGAAATGAGCGCCGAAAGTGAAGCGATAGCGGTCGAGGTTCAGGCCGAGCGTGACAGGCAGGATCAGAAGTGGGGCGAGCAGAACCACCCTGACGGCACCGGGCCAAGCCGGATGATTCTGGGTGACTTGAAATACACCAAGGCGTTCGACGGTCATCGCGGCATCAGCCTTGCAACGGCATCGGCTGACGTGCTCGCGGGGTGTGCAAAACAGGTCACGGATTCCGCCGCTAAACAGGGCAACGTCTTCTGGCAGGACATTCTGCTCGAAGAGGTATTCGAAGCGTTTGCTGAGAGCGACACTTCGAAGCTCCGAACCGAACTGATCCAGGTCGCCGCCGTAGCTCAGCAGTGGGTCGAAGCGATCGACCGGCGC
>NZ_QYRT01000082.1 GCF_004923255.1 Subtercola vilae
TGAGCCTCAAAGGCACCAGCTACCGACTCCGAGGACACAAAACCCTCACGACTACGACAGACTAAACACACCACGTGGCCCTGTTTTCAGTTGGCAGCCGTGGCCCCATTTTGAGTTGGCGTTAACAACGCCAGCGCCAGTGATACGCAGATCAGCGATCCGCAACCGATCATCCTGACCGAGATACCTGCCCGATCGCGGCCGATCGGGCACGGGCATTCGGCCCCCCGCTGCTCGAATCCACCTGTATCCCTGGCGTCTATCCACGCCGATAGCTTCACACGCTGACGACGATGATAACCCTTCCCGAATCAACGACCAGAAACGAGACTGCCGATCCTTCTGAACCTGACTTGCAGGCATGCGCAACACTCCATATCGATGAGGTGTTGCGACGACCAGCTGAGACCGCCCTACGGATACGAGACAGTACAGTGAACCACTCCGACTTAATGCTTTGTCGTCTCGCTAAAATCTCCTCATGGCCCTACCTTCTGCGCTCAATGCTGCTTTCAGTAAGATTCCGAAACGCGCCGAGTCAAGAGGCGAGTCCGAGCTCCGGGACACTTTCGAGGACTCGGGCGTCGCAAGTGCACTGGATGTCATCGACCACCAGATCATTTACGGGCGCCGAGGAACCGGGAAGACCCACGCCTTGCGCTACCTTGCTTCGACGAGGATCGATGAGGGCGACGTTGGTGTCTACGTAGACCTTCGGACAGTCGGGTCGGCAGAAGGAATTTTTGATGGAGAACAGATCGGCCCAATTGAACGTACAGGTCGACTTCTCGTGGATCTGCTGAATCAATTTCATGACGAAATCCTCCAGGCGGCACTGGAGGACAACCAGCTAGTGGGCGACGCCCTATTCGTGACCCGACTAGATGGTCTCCTCTCCGCCATCGGCTCCATTCGGGTGGATGGACCGGTTGAACTGACCACAGACGTGGAGAAAGAACGATCTACGCACGACGGCGGCAGAGTAGAACTAGATATCGTTCGACCTAAGGTCGCGGTCGCGGCATCTTCCGATACGTCGGAGTCGCAAAAGGACCGCGCCGTGGTTACGCGTCGCGGTGTCGAGCGAGTGTCACTTAACTTTTCAGACGTTGCTCGCGCACTTCGTGAACTGGCCGACTCCCTCTCGGCTCGCAGAGTCTGGATCATCCTCGATGAGTGGACGAGTGTCCCTTGGGATGTCCAGCCATATTTGGGAGCGTTCTTGGTCCGTTGCGTGCTGCCGCTCCAACAATTTACTGTCAAAATCGCCGCTATCGAACAGCAGATAAATTTCCGAACAAAGCTCCCGAACGGTCAAATTATCGGCATCGAACTAGGCGCAGACATGTCTGCGAACCTCAGCCTCGACGATTTCATGGTCTTCGAACAAGAAGAATCGCGCGCTCGTAATTTTTTCCAAGGGCTTCTGTTCAAACATTTGACCGCCGGCGCCGAGGAGGATCGTCAGGTTCCGGGTTTGTCGAAAGAGACAGATCTGATAAGCCTTGGATTCACGGACAGTAGGGCTTTTGACGAACTTGTGCGGGCGGCGGAAGGGGTACCAAGGGATGCGATAAATATCGTGTCAAAGGCAGCATGGCGAGCATCGGACAGGCGAATCTCAACCCCTGATGTCCGAACTGCGGCGCGCCAGTGGTTTCAGACTGACAAGGAGGGCGCACTTAGGGGAGAGCCTGTGGCGCAATCGCTACTCAACTGGATCATCGATAACGTCATCCGTGAAAAAAAAGCTCGGGGATTTCTGGTCAATCAGAAAGACCAAGATGAGGCGCCGTTGAAAGCGCTATTCGATGCCAGAGTGCTACATCTCGTCCGACGCGGTTATTCCGCTCAGGACACCCCGGGGGAACGATACGACGTCTACGTCATCGATTACGGCGCTTACGTCGACCTCATAAATACGAAGAATGCGCCCAAAGGTTCGCTGCCCGTCGATGACGGTGATGATGGCTATGTGGAGGTACCCACCCAGGACCTCAGGCCTCTCCGCCGAGCAGTGCTTGACTTGCGAGAGTTCACTGCTTCGCTCGAATCTGAGTCGGCGTTGTAGTACGACTGTCTCGTAACTCGACGGCAGGTTCAAGCGGTCAGCGCACCGGTTAGTTGGCTCTGGCGCACTTTCGGTGGTTGCCGGTCGGCGCCGGCGAGCTGAGCGATCGATCACCCTGAAACCCTCGAAATGCCACGAATTCTCGACACTCGATTCCCCCTTGGTCACGGTTCAGAACTCCCACCACCGAAAGTGCGCCAGAGCCGGTTAGTTTCTAGACCCCCACACCTAGCCGGGCGCACATCAACCAGCATCCGGGCACAAGAAAACCCCCGGGTCTGTCTGGAACTGGGGGGAGCTCACTAACACCCGGGGGCATGATGACTGATGGGGGAATCAGTCAACGATCACGATACCCGGTACCCCTGACCGCAGCCTGAGGCCGTTTGAGAATTCGGTGAATATTCGCGGCTGTGGGGGCCAGCAGTATTGCCGTCGGGGGCCACAGCAATCAGGGAGAGCTTTGCAGGCTTAGCGGCCAGTTTCTTGTGCGCCGGTTCGCGGTCGGGGCATCGCGTGCACGGCTGACGGGCGGCGTCTGCACGAGGGCCGGGTAAGAGCTGCCGCACGCAGGCGTTGCCTGCGCTTGCCCTTGGCAGTGTCGATCTTCAGTCGACGCGAGCACGACGACGAGAACGCTGAAAGTCGCTGGCCGGAGGGACCCTCCAGGGGTGGCTCCGAGCTGGAATATTCGGTGGCGCTCAACGAGAATATCTGTGGCCCCCGAGCACAATATTCGGTGGCTCCCAAGCGAGCAAATACTCACCGCACCATGTATGCCACGAAAGCGCAAGCCCGAACCGACGTCATCCGCTACATTGAAGGATTTCACAACAGCCGCTGCCGTCACTCAGCGCTCGGCTACCGACGCCCCAACAAAGTCCACTACGGCTATCAACAGCCAACCCTGGCAGCGTAGAAGAAACCATCAAATCCGCTAACCGAAAAACGCGCAGCAGCCCACTTCAAATAGAGTATCGGCATGGATCTCAGGCACCACGCGACCTTGCTCCCACCAGTTAGGGGCGCTGACTTACTTACCGCTACCGCTGGCCCGAATAACGATGCGATCTCATTATGGAGCGTTCCCACAGAATCACGATGGATCGTGACCCTGCAATCAACCCAGGAGTCAATCAGAATCCACGTGGACGAGCCGCCACCAGTTTCTTCTGAAGCAAAAATGCTGATTCAACCTCTTCCGGACGGCGAAGTCCTAGTGGCTGCGCGAGATTCAGCCTGGAAGCGGTCCGGCCCTGAACAAAATGCTTTTGTGTTGAACGCCCATGGCGCGATAGTTAAGACTGGTTATGTGGGCAACGACATCCGAGTTTTTCTCTCTGCGCCGAATGGGGACACCTGGTTAGGGTACGGGGATCGAGGCATTTACGGTTCTCGTAAAGGGCGTCGCGGGAGTCTTGACCCTACGCAGTCAGGTATCGTACGAATAAATAAAGAACTAGAGATAGTCGAACGGTACAAAGCCGCGTCTGCCGAAGACTTTATCGACCACTGCTACGACATCAATGTCGGTCTCATCGATGCATACGGCTATTTTTATGAGTCTTTTGAACTGGTTAGGCTCGGTCATCGGCTGCCAAGAATCTGGCAGCCAAACGTTCCTGGAGCGAAAGCTTTCCTTATCGATGGTGAGGCATGCGCTTTTGTAGGAGGCTATGACGGCAATTCTCGTCCCGTGGGTCTACGTGAAGGATTTCTATCTGAGACTGGATTCGAGCTAGTCAAAGAGTCAGAATTCTGGCTACCTCCAAGTGAGGACGGTAATTCGGGTCACCCCCATCATTTTGTGTCCAGAGGACCTGAGTTGCATGTATTTCAAGGTGCCGACTGGTATCGCGCATCAATGAGCGAGGCATGAATTCCAAAAACACAACAAAAGCTTCACGGCCACAGATGAAGCGCCCGGATCCACCCAGGGTGTGGTTGTCACTCGGAGTTGATGATCTCTAGGTCGCGTTTGCGGTTGTGTAAATTGTCTCGAACTCGACGGGGGTGAGTTTGCCGAGGGCGCGTTGGCTGCGTGACTAGAAACGGGTCTGCCCAGAGTTCGGTTGACACTCGGGGTTGATGGTTTTCAAGCCGCGTTTGCGGTTGTATAAATTGTCTCAAACTCGACGGGGGTGAGTTTCCCGAGAGCGCGTTGGCGTCGCCGGCGGTTGTATTTCGTTTCGATCCAGACCACGATCGCGAGGCGGAGTTCCTCGCGGGTGTTCCAGCGCCGGGTGTTCAGAACGTTCTTCTGAAGAAGCGAGAAGAACGACTCCATGGCCGCGTTGTCACTGGAGGACCCCACCCGTCCCATGGATCCGCGTAGCCCGTTGTTCTTCAGCAGCCGGACGACGCGTTTGGATCTGAACTGGCTGCCTCGGTCGGAATGTACGATCGTGCCGGCCGGGGCGCGGAGCGCGATCGCGTTACGCAGCGCCGCGGCTGCAAGCTCGGACTTCATCCGGGAATCGATCGAGTACCCGACGATCTTGTTGGAACAGCAATCCTTGACCGCACACAAATACAGTTTCCCCTCACCGGTCCAGTGCTCGGTGATATCCGTCAACCACACCTGGTTCGGTTCCGTCGCGGCCGTAATGAAATCGTGCGTCACTCGGCCTTTGTCGTCCGTCACACCGAGCAGATCATCGTGGACAGCGGGACCCGGC
>NZ_QYRT01000083.1 GCF_004923255.1 Subtercola vilae
GGCCCACCCGCGCATTCGGCGGCCGTCGGGGTCGCCTGATCGCCCGTTTTGTGCGGGTTAATGGTTTCTCTCGTCGCCCGATCCGGCCTGGCCGGTCCCGGTAGATTGCTTGATAGATCGTTTCGTAAGATGCCCGCATGCTCGTATCCGTGGGAAATTCTCGCCTCAAGCGTCCAGCGATTTGCTCGGGCGAGAACCTCGCAGCAGGTCAGTCGTGCGCGAGGATGTCACTTCGTGTATCGCGGCCGTTGGCGTCCACATCTGTCCACGCTGTACCAAAATCGCCAATCCGGTCGTATTCCGTCTTCGGCGCTCTTCCCCCCACGGGAAGTTTCGAGAGCACTTCAGTGACCCTCCGCGCGGTCACTGTTGAATCTACTGCGACAAGGTTCACGGAACCGCTGGGTTTAGTCTTCAGAACTGTGGTCGGTGCATTTACGGGGTCTCTCTCCACAATGGTTGTGTGCTGCAGCGGAATGCGCCGCCGAATCCTCGCGAGATTGCGAAGTCGACGTATTCGACGTGTATTCCGCGTTTCGCTACCTCGCTGCCTATACGCTCGAAGAACGGGTCGGTGATGTACACGGTCGGGCTGATTGGGAGACCGTTGGTACCAAGGTTTGCTGCCTCGAGTTGGCTTACCGGTATCTTCTCCCAGTCCGCAAGCGATTCGGGGACTCCATTGAGTACACCCTCCTCGTAGACGACGAGGAGGCCTTCGCGAACCATACCCATCGCGCAGTCGAGGTGAAGAATATTCGGTTTAAGCGGTACGACTTCAACCGTGTATCCGGCCGGTTCCAGCAGTTTCCGGAGGTACTCCGCTCCCTGTGCCGTCGAGGCGCGGCCGGATTGGCCAACAAAAATATGCTGCCCGTGCACGAGCACATCGCCCCCTTCGAGGAAGGGACCCGGCCCGCCGTCATCGATTTCAAGCGGCATGATTTCGGGCTGGGGTAGAGCGTTGTAGGTGGAGCCGGCCGGGATGACTTGGGTCTTCATAATGTTTCGGCTGGCGAGAACTTCGCGGCGGCGGTGCGGGAATCGGAGCGAGCCTTCGATGACGTGGCCGCCGACGGTAAACCAGGGATCGCGAACGAAGGCGTTCGCGTAGCCGTTCGCACCGCCGGCATCTTTTTCATACTGGGTCAAAAGTCTGGGGCGGAGTACTTCGATGTCGTGCTTTTCGAGGACTGCCTGAAAATTGGCTCGTTCGCATTCCCATTGAGCCTGTCGGGCGGGCATCGCGATCGCATGGTCCTTACCGAGCAGCTCTCGGATGACGAGGCGTTTGTCTGCCGGCATGATGTCGATCTCTTCATCGAGCTGCGCTGGTGAGAACGTGTCGGCGTCGGGGAGCCGCATTTCTGATTGCGCCAGCACCACCGTGTGCAGCGAAGCGAATTCGCTTTCAACGTAAATTCGCCGGGGCGAGATGGGTGCTGAAACGGTGGATCTCGTGTCGGCCTCGGGCATAGCTCATCCTCATCGTCTCGTTCTTGGGCTTCGCCCCGTCACAACCTAGCGCACACTGTATTGCGCCCGGCCGCCCCCGCTACGAACGTGCTGACGAAAGACATCCTTCTGTTCATGATTTCCCCTGAGGTCGCAGACGATCCGTGCCCAACTGAATGAAAACTCAGTCAGCAGGAGCAATCAAGAACTGACATCTCCAGAACAGCGCCTCACGTAGGCGCGCGATGTCCGATCACCCAAGTTCATGACCAATGTGAAATGAAACATCCGGTGAAGTTTCTGGAACCATTTAGGGGTCAGCCGACGATTCGTCGGGACTGTCTCTTAAACGGCTCTGGCGCACTTTCGGTGGTGGGGGTTAGCCGAGCAGGATGCGGTGTCGGAGGAGTGCGAAGCTCGCTCGGCCGTACATCTGTCGTTTGAGCATTTTCGTTCGAGTGTTTACGCCTTCGGTCCGGCCGTTGTGGTGAGGCATAGTGACTGCTGCGGTCACGGCCGGGTGGTCTTGTTTGAGGCCGCGAGCGAAGGAATGAGCGTGTGGCAGGTCGGCTGCGTGAGCGGCCTGGATCCACTCGTTCAGCTTGGCGGCGTTGTCGCCTGAGGGAGTGAGCAGGGCTGCGAACCTTGCGACAAGCTGGTGTACCGCGGTGGTCTCTGGGCATGCTCCGGCCAGCTGCGTGAGTCGTTCTTGCTGGCCAGTGGTGAGCCGGTCGGGTCTGGTCAGCAACAGCCGGGTCGCGCGGCGCGGTGACAGATGAGAGTGGTCATCGAGGTGCCGACCCTGGTTCAGGTATCGCACCAACAGGTTCTGGCTACCGGTGTAGCCCAGTTCTCGTATCTCTGTCAGCAGGTGTGTGGCTGCGACACCCGGGTCATGCTCACGTCGGGTGCGTAGGTGTTCACGGTACGGGTCGACCAGTGTGGGCCGATACTGCGGCACTCGTTGCAACCGCTGCGGTTCGGACGCGCGGGCGTACCGTTTGATCGTGTTCAGGGAGAGATTCAGTCGGCGGGAGCAGTCGAGTAGCCCAACACCGCGCTCGAGGAGGTCATGCACCTGCTTCCAACGGTTGGCCGTGTTGGTGGCTCGCGGCCCGTCCTGGAGTCCGGTCGCGGTGGCCCAGCACGCTGAATGCGCGGCGATCTCCTTACCGGCAGCCTCGGCAAGTCCGTGCCACAGGTCCCACCGGTCAGTTACCTGCACTGCTCGCGGCAGGGCCTCTTTGATGGCCTGCGCGTACGCGGCTGAACCATCACGGCAGACGACCTGAACCTCCCGGTGAGCGCGCAGTCAGTCGGTGACGACCTGCCCGCCGCGGCCGGGAAGCACATCTACCCGCTGACCGGTATCAGCGTTGATCACTATGGTGGCGTAGTCGTGATTGCGACGTAACGCGAAATCATCGATCCCTAACACTATCGGCGTAGGCCTGTCAGGAAGCGGAATCTTCAGCAGTGACCGGATCGCAGTGTCCCTGCCCGCACGGATACCCAGTGCCGGAAGCACCCGGGCCGAGGCCCGGCCAGCCAGTTCTTGGACCACCGCGCGCAGTTGCCCCGTCAGCCGGATCGTGGACCGCTGGTAGCGCTCCAGCAGACCAGGGACCTGCTCCCGGAACGTCTTCATCGCGCAGTCGTCGATCTGGCACCGCATCCTGCGAACCTGAACCCGAAGCGTCACGGGTCGGCCGTCGACCGGCAGGTCAGCCGGTGCCCGAACGTGGAAGGCATGCACCATCGCGGTCGGCGTTCCGCAGGCCGGACAAACGACCGGACCACCACGGGTCGTGGCGTGCACGACGATGACCGCCCCCGCGCCTTCCACCCTCGTGACTGCCAACGCTGCGAGTCCTGAGAAGAGTTCTTTGATAACGGAGTTCGTATCGAGCACGAACGATCCTGATCATCTCGACAGGCCAGCCGGCGTCAGGACACGCCGAAATCATCACCGATCCACAGACCACCACCGAAAGTGCGCCAGAGCCGTTTAAGAGACAGTCCCGGCGTACGTCTTACAGAACCGGTCGTAGCTCATCGCCGGCCCGCCCGCCGCGGCACAGCTGTCGACATACTCGCCATGCAGCAGTTTCAGCGTCACACCCACCCGGGCGAGCTCTTTGTGCACCCGTTCCCAGTCAGGCTGAACGAACACGCTCTCGTGCTCCCCGCGGCCCGGGAACATCAACGCGTACACCTCGGCGTCGCTCCGGTCAGCGACGGCATCCCACTCGATCCCAGCCCTGTCCGCGGCAGCGAACACCGCCGCGATACTGTTCCGGGAAACACCCTGCGCCTGAGCGATCATCCGCCCCGTCAAACCCTGAGCGCGAAGCTCAAGCACGAGCTTCGTTTTGATCCTACGTACCATTGGTGACTACTCCTTCTGCCGCGCGCCACATACGCACGGCGGAAGGAGCCTAACCAGCCGGCTCCGAACGACAATATTGCGCCGCCCCCACGACAGCACACCCCGCCATCACGAAGTGGCTCTCAACCACAATATTCATGGCTCTCAGGAGCGCAAATATTCAATTGAGTATTTGCTCGCTTGGGAGCCACCCAATATTGTGCTCGGGGGCCGCAGATATTTTCGTTGAGCGCCACCGAATATTCCAGCTCGGAGTCGCCCCTGGAGGGTCCCTCCGGCCAGCGACTTTCAGCGTTCTCGTCGTCGTGCTCGCGTCGACTGAAGACCGACACTGCGAAGGGCAAGCGCAGGCAACGCCTGCGTGCGGCAGCTCTTACCCGGCCCTCGTGCAGACGCCGCCCGTCAGCCGTGCACGCGATGCCCCGACCGCGAACCGGCGCACAAGAAACTGGCCGCTAGGCCTGCAAAGCTCTCGCTGATGCTGTGGCCCCCGACGGCAATACTGCTGGCCCCCAGAGCCGCGAATATTCAGTATTCAACCTTGGAATGTGTTTTGTCAACTTGAAGCCGGCCATTTCAGCGCTAATTAACCGGCCAGTGCGGCACTGTTTCCGGCCAGTGGAGCACGGCGGCCTCAACGGCCGGTTTTTTGGGTCGTCAGGGCTATTTCATGAGGGCATGCTTCACGCGGTAGGACTCGCCGCGGAACTGGAGGAGCCGGCCGTGGTGGACGACGCGGTCGATGACGGCTGCGGCCATGTTGTCGTCGCCGAATACCGTTCCCCA
>NZ_QYRT01000084.1 GCF_004923255.1 Subtercola vilae
CTCCCCGTCCGCACCCCAACGCACCCTCGAGAGGGCAGAATCTCTCCGAAAATCGGGAGTTTGTGAGAGATTCTGCCCTCTCGATTGGCTTAGGTCGGGGTGGGGTGGGGGGTAGGGCGGGGGTCAGCGGCGTCGGCGGCGGGTGGCGGATTCGGCGCAGGTGATGCAGAGGTCAGCGGTAGGCAGAGCTTCGAGGCGCGCAAAGCCGATTGGGCCGCCGCAGTGGGCGCACGTTCCGTACGGGGTGCCGGACTGAATGCCAGACGGGCCGCCGCCAGACGAGCCGCCAGACGGGGCGCTGGGCGAGGTGGCGTACGCAGTGCCGGGAGTCGAGCCGTCGGGCGGCGGGCGCAGGCGGGCGAGCGCGCGGTCGACAGCGTCAGAGCGCTCTACGAGCTCGGCGTGCACCCCAGCGATGCGCGACCACTCGGCCGAGAGCGGAGTGCCGTCGGGGTCGTGCTCATCGTCGTCGGTCGCGTCACCGCGGGCCGCGCGAACCCCGTCGAGCGACATCGTGAGGCGAGCCAGTTCGGTGTCGAGCGAGCTGCGTTGGGCGAGCAGCAGCTGTTCGAGCTGCAGCAGCTGGGCATCCGGAAGCATCATGACACTTCAAGCCTACGCGCCGCCCGATGAGCGACACCCGAGTGCGGCCGACCCGCGAGATCGGGCTCGACCGCTCAGCGCGCGGCGGCGGCCGCCCGCAGCTCGGGGATGAGCTTCTCGAGGTAGGCGGCGGTGTCGTGCCAGCCTTCGACGGCCACGCACTTTACGCCCATGGCCTTGACCGGGTAGTCGTTGCCGGCCGGGTCGAGACGGTCGCCCACGAAGATCATGTCGTCGAGCGGGATGCCCGTGAGCTCGGCGAGCTTGTTCATTCCGTAGGCCTTGTCGATGCCCTGGCGGGTGATGTCGACAGAGGTCGACCCACCCGAACGCACCTCGAGGTCGGGCAGTTCGGCCTGAACGGCTTCGCGCAGGGCGTTCTTCTTCTCACCGGTCGTGTCCCACGCGGTCTTCGCAGAGACCGGCGCAGCCTGGCCGAGGGCCGAGAAGGTGATCTGCGAGCCGCGGTCTTCGAGGATGGGGCCCCAGGTCTCGGACTCCCAGTAGCCGAGCGAGCGCGCCACGCGCTCGACGACCTCGAGCGCACGCGCCTTCTCGTCTTCTGTGAGGTTCTCGGCGTAGATCTGGTTCCACGCTTCGTTCTGGTACAGGTAGTACTGGGTGCCGCAGGTGGGCATCAGGTGCAAGTGCGAGAGCGCTTCGGGGCTGGCATCTGTGAGGTTCTCGATGACCTGCGACCGGAACTGGGAGATCTGCCCGCCCGAGATGATGCACACCTCAACGGTGTCGAGGAGGCGCACCAACAGCTCGGCCATCGCGGGGTCGAGGGGGGATTTCGACGGGGCGAGGGTGTCGTCGAGGTCGAATGCGACCAGTCGGGGAAGTGTCGTCACGGAGGATCCTTTGTTTTCGAAGTCGCTCTAGAGTATTCGACCTTGCCTGAGTGCGTGAATCAGCCCACGAGAAAGGGCCCGCGGCCGGCTGGATGGATGCCGGTGGCGGGCCCCTGAGGGCAGAGGGTCAGTGCTTGACTGCGTCGAGGTGCAGCATGCGCGCGATGACCAGGTCGAGCTGCTGGTCGTTGAAGATGTCTTTCCAGTTCTCTTTGATGATCATCTCGCGGCCGTAGTCCATGGCGATGAGGCACGCGTCAGAGAACGGGTTGTCGCCCTTCAGCGTGTTCGCGAGGGCGACCTGCGTGTGGCCGAGCAGCATGGCGCGGGCGGCGGCGGCGGGCACACCCACCGTCTCGATGGTCTCTTTGAGCGCCTCGTTGAGCAGCGACCCGATCATGCAGGCCACCGTTTCGACCAGCGTGGGCTCGAGGTAGGCGAGCTGCTTCACGGTGACCCAGTGCACATCGATGACGGGTGCGTAGATGACCCGGATGACCGTTTCAGCCACGATCTGCTTGTCGGCGTCGCCCGATTCGATGGCTGCAACCACGTCTTGGGGCGCAGCGATTCCGCCGAACGTGTCGGCGTACTCTTCGGGCGTGTGGCGCTCGAGGAACACAGACGGGTGGCACGGGTGCGCCACGGCGTATTCGATGTCGTCGCGCTGGAACAGCAGGTTCGCGTAGGCAGCGGCCGGGTCGAGCGTCAGCAGAATGGCGCCCGTCTTCAGCTCGGGCACGACTGCAGCAGACACGGCGCCGAGCGCGATGTCGGGTACGGCCAGCACCACAACATCGGCGTCGACGACGGCGATGGCCGTGTCGGTGAGGGTGCGGCCCGTGGCGAGCACGCGCTCCTGGCCGGCCGCGCCGTTCTCGGCGTAGTAGACGGTGTGTGCGGTCTTCTGCAGGTTGTTCGAGACGCGCATGCCCATTTTGCCGCCGGCGCCGATGACCGCAATGGTGAGGTTCTCGAGGTTCAGTGGTGCGTTCATGAGTTTCTGCTCCTTAGATAGTGCACGTTGTGTGCAGTCCATGCGGCCTCTAGGTCGCGGGTCGTAGCGGCATCGCCCTGCCAGGGCAGCCAGTGTTCGATGATCTGGTTGATTCCCCGGGCATCCGGTTCGATGGCGGCAACCATCGCGTCGTAGTCGAGCAGGCCTTCGCCCATCGGGGCCCCGACGAGCGAGAAGCCCACCCAGCCCTCCTGGCGGGTGAACGCGAAGTCTTTGATGTGCATGTTGTTCACGAAGGGCGCGACGCGCGCAATCACGTCGGCGGGCAGCTCGAGCGCCGCCACGCAGTTCGCTGGGTCGCTGCAGATGCCAACGACGGGGTTGCCGACGGCCGCGACGATCTCGACGAGAACCGTGCTCGACACCTGCTCGTATGTCTCGAGCGCGAGTGCGACTCCGGCTGCCTCGTACTCGACGGCCACCTCGCGCAACTGCTCGACGGCCTCGGCCGGGGTGGGCCGGCTGGTCGCCGAGTACAGCATCGAACGCACGAGGTGAACGTTGAGCTTGGCCGCGAGCGTGAGGTAGCGCTGCAGGTGTGCCGGATGCACGCCCCGAGTGCCCAGTTCGAGCTCGATGCCGAGGGCATCCGCTCGTTCGCGCACGTCGGCGAGCTGTTCGTCGTCGAAGGACTCGATGGCGGAGTAGTCGCAGATCTGGAAAACCGTGACGCCGAGTGCCGCCGTCGCCTCGAGCATGTCGTCGAGGCTGAGCGGATTCGGCAGGGTGGGCTGCCACTGCCAGAAGAACGCATAGGTGCTGAGGCCGATGCTCATGCCGGGCTCCCGGCACGCACCGCAGCGAGCGCTGCCGCCTCGTCGATGACGGTCGCCAGTGCGGCGGGGTCGTGGGCGTACCGGCCGAGAAACAGGCCATCGACGGCGGTGCCGAGCTGGCCGAGGAGGCCGGGGCCCGCGCTGCCGCCGTAGATCACGCGAAAGGAGGCGAGTCGCTGGTCGGAGGCCAGGTGCGCACGAAGGCCCCGGCAGACCTCCACGATGTGCCAGGCGGGAGCGGGGTCGGGGGCCCCGATGGCCCAGTGCGGTTCGTAGGCCACGACGAGGTCGCTGCCTTCGGGCGTTCCGGCGAGGGCAGAGGTGAGCTGGTCGACGCATTCGTCGACAGCCGCATCGGTGCTGCCGGGCATCCGTTCGCCGATGCAGAGCACGGGGGTCAGACCGTTGCGAAGCGCTGCCTGGGTCTTGTCGCGTGTCACGAGGTCGGTTTCGCCGAAGAGTCGGCGTCGTTCGGCGTGGCCCACCTCGGCGAGGGTGCAGCCGATCTCGGCCAGCACGGCGCCGCTCACCTCGCCTGTGAACGCGCCGGAGTCGGCGGTCGCGATGTCTTGGGCACCCACACGAACGGGTGTGCGTTCGAGAATGCGCACGGTCTCGGCGAGGGCCGGATAGGTGGGAATGACGAACACCTCGACGGCTCCGCTCTGCACCGCAGGGTGCTCTGCGGCGATCTCGGCCACCGATCGCGCGTACGCGAGCGACCTCTCATATGAGAAGTACATCTTGGTACTCACACCGACGGTGACGGCGGGAAGAGTGCGGGTCATGGTGTTCAGGCCCCGGCGCGGGCGGTTTCGTAGTCGTTGATGGCGCAGACCTTGTCGTTTGAAGCACTGGTCTCGTCGAACGTGTAGGTCAGCCATTCGCGGGCGAGGCGGCGGGCGAGCTCGATGCCCACGACGCGCTGGCCGAACGCGAGTACCTGGGCGTTGTTCGAGAGAATGCCGCGCTCGACCGAGAAGCTGTCGTGTGCGGTGACGGCACGGATGCCCTCGACCTTGTTGGCGGCGATGGCCATGCCGAGGCCGGTTCCGCACACCAGCAGCGCGCGGTCGACGGTGCCGGCCGCGACCATTTCGGCGGCCGCGATGGCGACATGCGGGTATGCCGTGTGGCTCTCGGCGTCGACGCCGACGTCGATGACCGAGGCGACCAGCGGGTTCGCTTCGAGGTCTTTCTTGAGGGCCTCTTTGTACTCGAAGCCGGCGTCGTCGGCTCCGATGACTATGCGAAGCGGTGTGGTGCTCATGGGGTTCTCCTCGGGTGGGGCGGTGGGT
>NZ_QYRT01000085.1 GCF_004923255.1 Subtercola vilae
TGCGAGCAATAAGGCCGCCCAAACCAGTGGATTCTTCAGATTCGCATTCCACCCCTTGAGCGCGGGAATCTCCGGTTGAGTGGTGCGTTTGTCGTTCGTGGTCATCAAGCCCCCAGGGACGGTGAATTCGGCGCCCCGCGGCACTCTACACCTGACGATCATTCGCCTAGTCTCACGTGCGCGTCCGTTGAGGGCTGAGTAGATAGTTACTTACGAGCGTGTAACTTCTCACAGGTCAGGTAACAGCTGCCTGACCCTGCCCCGCCACCTCGCCGCTTGGGTGGTCCGGCACTTCTGGCGACTTCAGACCTCGTCCTTTATTCGGTGCACGTAAGCCGGTCCCCCACCGCTCCCCCGGAGTCACTTTCGGAGTGCAGGAAAACATGGGGCCGGGTTATGTACGTAAGACCCGCACGATGAAATGCACGGTGATGGGGGGATAACTGCAACCATAGGTTCATGACGGGAATGAAGATCGGGTATGCCCGCGTCTCGACTAACGACCAAGACCTAACCGCACAACGAAATGGTCTCCTTGCCCTCGGTGTTGATGAGAAACAGATCTTCGTTGACCACGGCCTCACCGGCGCCAACCGTGCCCGGCCGGGTCTTCGCGAAGCGATGGCTGCGACCCGCGCCGGCGACACACTCGTCGTCACCAAACTCGACCGCCTCGCCCGTTCCCTGCCAGACGCGCGAGACATCGCGGACGAGCTCACGGAGAAGGGCGTGGTCCTCAGCCTCGGTGGCAGCACTTACGACCCGACGGACCCGATAGGCCGGCTGCTGTTCAACGTCCTCGGAATGGTCGCCGAGTTCGAAGCCGACCTTATCCGAATGCGAACCAGGGAAGGGATGGCGGTTGCGAAAGCGAATGGCCGCCTCAAGGGCAAACAGCCCAAACTCACCAAGACGCAGCAGAAACATCTCCGGAAGCTGCACGATGCCGGCGAACACACCCAGGCCGAGCTGGCTGATCTGTTTCAGGTGTCACGGACAACCATCTACCGAGAACTTCAACGCAGCGCCGAATAGCCAGCCCCGCCATTTAGCAATCACAAAACACCACCAAAGAGCAATCAACTCCACACAGGGGCGGCTTGTGAATTAGTGAAATATCCGACGATAGGTCTTGGTCGTGGAGGTTGATGGGAGGGCTTGTGAGCTATGCGGCGGGCAGAGCAACGCCGAACTCATCCGAGCAGCAACGCAGATATGAATCGTGGCAATCGCGCATACGGAGAAGTTCTGGCGCCCGAATCCGCTCAAGATTTCGGCGCGAAGTAGCGATCGAGGCGTCGCCTTCCTAAGGTAGTTAGAGTTCGCTGGGTGGTCCATTAGTCAAGTAATGGACTATGGTGGTGTCATGTTCTCCGGAGAAGTCCCGGTCTTCCAGCAGCTTGCTGCCAAGATCACCAACGACATCGTCGCGGGCGTCTATGCGGAGAACACGGCTGTGCCCTCGGCTACGGACTTCGCTGCGTTCCACCGCATGAATCCGGCGACCGCAAGTAAGGGCGTGAACCTGCTCGTGGAGTTGGGCGCGCTCTATAAGCAGCGCGGCGTTGGCATGTTCGTCGCCACCGGTTCCCGAGAACTGCTGAAGAAGGTTCGGCGCGACGAGTTCCGGACGCAATTCCTGCGCCCATTGCTGAACGAGGCGCACGTGTTAGGCATCAGCGGCGAAGAGCTCCATCACCTGATCGATGAAGAAGAGAGAGAGGATCGGCCATGACGAACGCGATTGAAATCCAATCCGTCACCCGCGCCTACGGCGGCTCGAAGGCCTTGTGCGACGTGAGTTTGAGCGTGCGTGAGGGGTCGATTCTGGGGCTGCTCGGTCGCAACGGCGCGGGGAAGACCACTCTCATGTCGCTGGTGGCCGGCCAGGACCGGCCATCGTCGGGACGTGTCGAGGTGTTCGGTGAGCGTCCCTACGAACACGAGTCGACCCTCGCGAAGGTGATCCTGGTGCGCGACAACCAGCGTTATCCCGACCGGTATGACCTGAGGGATGTGCTGCGCATCGCGCCGGTCTACGCACCGAACTGGAGCACCGAGGTGGCGGCGGAGCTCATCGAGGGCATGCGCATACCCAGCAAGACTCCGATCAAGAAGTTCTCTCGTGGGCAGCTCTCCGCGGTCGCCATCGTGCTCGGCCTCGCCTCGCGCGCCCCGGTCACGCTCCTTGACGAGCCGTACTTGGGTCTGGATGTGACCGCGCGCAGGTTCTTCCATGATGTGCTGCTGCGCGACTACACCGCGCATCCACGCACGATCGTTCTGTCCACGCACCTCATCGAGGAGTCCGAGGCGCTGTTCGACCGGGTGGTCATTCTCGACCGCGGCCGGATCCGCCTTGACGTGGCGAGCGAGGAGGTTCCTGGGCAGGCATTCGTCCTCAGCGGCCCGAGCGAGGCCGTCGACCGGCTCGCCTCGAGCCACACGGTGCTCGCTCCCCACACCGTTCCCGGCCTCAAATCGGCGACCATCCTGGGCACACCGGACGCGAGTCTGCGGAGCGAGGCCGGCCGCAACGGCGTCCAGGTAGCCTCCGTCTCGCTGCAAGAACTCGTCGCCGCATTCGGCTCCGACGCCGTCAAACCCAGCCTCACGGAAGGGGCCCGCGCATGAGCGCTGTCATCTCCACGGTCAAGCTGCACCTGAACCGCCGCCGACAGGTGTTCCTTGTCCCGCTCTGGATCGCCGTCGTCGTTGGCGTCATCTCGGTGATAATCGCCCTGATCTTCTGGCGTGGCGGCAGCCAGCCCGGCACCGCCGAGTGGATCCAGAGCAGCCGGAGCAACCCCGGGGTCGTTTACGCCCTCGGCGGTTTCTTCATCTACCTCGGCGTGATCTCGAGCTCCTCGCACTATCCGTTCGCGCTCACGCTCGGCTCCACCCGGCGTGCTTTCGTCGCCGGCACATTCCTCTTCCAGGCGCTCATCGCCGCCTATGTCGCGATCGTCTTCCTCGCCTTCGAGCTCATCGAGATCGCCACCAACCACTGGTTCATTGGCTTCTACGCGTTCGACATCTACGCCCTCGGCGCCGGCGACCCCTGGCGACTACTCGCCATCGTCTTCCTCGGCGTCTTCGTCTTCCTCGCCATCGGCAGTGTCTTCGCCGCCGCTTGGGTGCGTTATAGCGTCCGCGGACCGCAGCTCCTCGCGATCGGACTCGTCGTCGTCATCGGACTCGGCATCGCGATCATCGTCCCAGACCTCGGCGCGATCGTCGCCGCATTCCAGCTCTGGTGGCTCGCCATCGCAGCCGGCGTCATCCTCCTGCTCGCCTCTCTCGGCACCTGGCTCTTCCTCCGGGCTGCGATCATCCGTTAGGCGACACTTCAATCCAATCCACGAACGGTCGTTCCTGCGACGTCTCGTACCGTTGCATGACAGTAGGGCGAAGATTGTCGCCGCTCAGCCCTGTCGTGTGGGTCTGATCGTTAGGTCTCCGATCTCGACGTCGTCGGGGCCCGCCGCTTACTCACCATCGTGGTGGACGGCTTGCGACCCCGACCCACGGGCTGAGTGCACAGACACGAGCTGGTTCACATGTCGGCGCCAGAAGCTAAGCGACTATCGGTCGCAGCCTGACTGGCCCTCACGCAGCCGGGCCACAATGCGCTGCGATATCGACGCCACTTACCGCTGCGATCCACAGACCAGAACCTCGACCTGCAACACGACGCGTTGAAAGCCGCCGGGTGCGAGAAGACTTTCGCCGATGTCATCAGCGGCGCCAAAGCCTCCCGACCGGGACTGGACAAAGCACTCGAGCAGCTTCGCGTCGGGGACATCCTCGTCGTCTGGAAACTCGACCGCCTTGGCCGGAGCGTGAAGAACCTGATCGCCTTCACCGAGCAACTCCACGAGACAGGGATCGGGTTCCGCTCTCTCACCGACCAAATCGACACAACCACCCCCGCTGGCCGGTTCTTCTTCCACGTCATGGCGTCTCTTGCCCAGATGGAACGGGAACTCACCATCGAACGCACCCACGCCGGCCTCGAAGCCGCCCGCAAGAACGGACGCCCGCCCGGCCGGAAAAGAATCATGACTCACCGCAAAATCGCCGCCGCGAGACAACTGCTCGCCCAAGGAACGTCCGCCGCTGACGTGGCCCACAACATCGGCGTCTCGATCCCCACGCTTTACCGGTGGATCCCCGCCACCGAACGCTGAGGAAGCGCCCTAACGTAGGCGGATTCAAGCGGTCATTGCACCAGTAGGGTTTTGATCATCTCATCTGGGGTGGCGTATCCGTACCGTTTGCGTGGTCGACGGTTCAGTTGGGCGGCTACGGTGTCGAGCTGCTTCTGGGTGTAG
>NZ_QYRT01000086.1 GCF_004923255.1 Subtercola vilae
ACAGCTTCGTAACGACGTCAGGGAGCATTCGCTCGGAGAACCGTCCAGACATATCGATCAACACCATCCACAGAGTAAGTGGTGCAATCACTGCTTGAATCCGCCGTGTTATTTATTCCGTTTCGTGCGCTGACCCCGAGGTCTCTGCCGCGTACGTGCATCGCCTCACAGTCTCTTCAACGCACCGTGGGGATAACCTGGGCGGCAGACAGCTCAGCTGGGTGGAGGTGCGGGCGAGAGGGGACGGCAAGCAGTCGGTCCGGCTTGACTGCGCGGCCGACAACCCGAGATTACGACGGTTCTACGAAAGACGCGGATTTACCCGTGTAAGAGACTCATGCGTCGAAGACCCCACCGGCAAGCGCACGCTGACGATCAGCCTGTAAGAAAACAGACGGTTACGGCAGGAGCGCGGTAGGCACATCTCCTGGCTGCGAGAATGATCCGATCATGCCGCCGGTGTCAGCATCGACCATGATCGCGCCCCACGTCATCTTTTGGCCGTCTCGGCCGAATTGGGGTACGAAGGCGCCTATACCGGTGGCGACGATGACTTTCTGATCAGGGGTGTATCCGCCGGGTAGAGCTTGTAACACTTGGGAAAGATCACCCAGCGTGGTGATTTTCACGTAGCTCGCCGTCAGCTGAGGGAACTCAATCGCGTTCCCCTTGATGAGAGAAAGAACTTGATCTGGGGTAGGTGGCTTGCCGTCGGAAATGCTGGCTAGATCGGGCTTGCCGGTGGCGACCGGCCCGTTGGTGGCCGGAGCAGCCACGGGTACGTCGGGGGTCGAGGTAGCCGTAGAGGGGCTGACCGTCGAGGTTGCCGCAGGTGTCGGGCTTGGTGCGGCCAGCGCCGCGCTGACTCCTCCGGCGATCGCGAGGGCGGCGAGACCCGCAATCAGCGGTATCGAATATCGTTTCTGCAGCATGTGATGTTTCCCGTCGCTAGAGGTTTGAAGCCTAATACGGCTTGTTGTTGGACCAGTTATTGGCGCCGTAGAAGGTCCCGTTCATGCAGTTCGGCGAGCTATATCCCGCTCCGCAGGGATAATCGACCCAGGCGTGGTTTCCTGACCAGCCAACATTCCAGCCGCCGGACGTGTTATGCCATTCAATAGGAGTATCCGCGAACGTATCTACCGGGTCTGCTGCACGAGTAGGTGACAGTTTCTAGTCACGCAGCCAACGCGGCTGGCGTGCTCATGGTGGCCTCGAATTCGATGGGCGTCAAACGGCCCAGGCGGGGCTGTCTGCGTCGGCGGTGGTAGGTCCGTTCGATCCAGGTCACGATCGCGATCCGTAGCTGTTCCCGGGTGGTCCAGGTTGGGGGCGTTTGAGAAAAAGGAGCTTGGCGTACGTTTAGGTCTTCGCTTTTGTGTCTGTGGTGTCTTGTTCGGTGAACGGTCGGCGGTCTGAATGGGGTGGATGGTTCAGATGCCTGAAATTGTGCGGCGGTTCAGGGTGGCCGCTGCTCCGTGATGACTCGCGGAGCCAGCCACTGCTGATGATGCCGGATGCGGGTAGTTGCAGAGAACCGCACCGCTCGTACTACGCAATTGAACATCGAACGACGCCGTTCCGGCAGAACGTAGCCGCTTCCCGTAGTTCAAGGTCCCTTTTCTCAAACGACCCTGGCTAACGCTTGTGGGCGCTGACGCGGCGTTGGCTGGGCTCGCACCCAGCAGCAGCGCAGCACCCATAATCGGCACTGCTAAAAACGGAACAATTCTGCGTCTTTGCATCATTCAGTTCCTATTCAATTTTTCGCGCGACAGGTGTCGCGCTCACCCCGAACCACCCCCACGGCACATCTTCACACTACCCCCAATCGGGGGTAGTGTGACCAAGTAATTGTTATTTGCTGACAATCCGTGTCGCTTTTGAGGGGCGTGCTATCTTCGAGAAATTCGGTGCTGATTGAGATAGCGAAAGAAGCCATGAACACCTCTACTTTCATCCGCCCTCGTGTCACAACAATGGTTGGCGGCGCCGGCCTGGCGCTTGGTGCGGTGATCTGGCTATTTGGCTCCAGCGCCCAGACCCCTTCGTTTCTCACCAGCACAGCCCCCGCCTTGGTCTCGGCTGTTGTCGTTTTGGCTGCGATCATCGTCCTCGCAATCGGTGCGAGGGGCGAGTCGGGAATAACTGGGGCTTCGCTGATCAGCCGGAGCGCACTGATTCTCTTCGGAGCTCGAAGCCTGCTCCTGATCGTTTTTTCGGCCATCCCCTTCACAAATATTTCACTGGCTGTCGCGGTAGGCGACAGCCTTATCGTGCTGTTCGCGCTTGCTGCCTTCGCAGCCGCAATCGTAGTGGCGCATGCGAAGATTCTTCGCGGAGTTTCGCGCTGGATACTTTTTGCGGTAGCTCTGTGCTTCACGCTCGTGACAGTACCGACGCTGACCGGGCTTACCCAGGTTGGGCTGTTTTTTTCCACACCCGGAGTTACGCTCGTAATGCCCGGCGCACTTCTCATCTTGGGCCTCTCGTATTTTCTATACGGGTTCGCGTCGACCGACGCCCGTCGGACGCAGATAGCAGACTCAGCCAAGAGCCACGCTCGAGCATCTCGCTAAACCTGGATCCACCGGTGAGGAGGGGGTTAAGGGTTTTGACCCAAACCGGCCTGACGTTGCAGCTGCAATTGGTCGAAGTGACAGACGATTTTATTCTCATTCGCCTCCGCAGCAACGAAATGCGTCCGACCGGGCATCGCGAGACGCAGCGACCAGCCCTTATGGCTGAGCAATTCACGCTCAGCGATGCCAAAGGCATGACGGCAAATTACGTTCAGATAAGTTCCGGAGGCGGCCCCTTCGCCGGACAGATAGACCTAGCATTCGATCGAACGCCACCAATCGATTTGACTGCAACGCTCTCCCTGTCATCCGAACATACCCACCTCACCTTCCAAGTTTGAAAGTAGATAAGAAGTAGGGCCTCCCAGCGTTTGGCTGAGAGGCCCTACTTTTTATCTACCGCTCCGATGACGGGCTGACGCGGGTCGTTGGGTCTGCCCAGGGTTTGGTTGTCACCTGACCTGTGAGATTTCATTCTCGCTGGAAGGATGTCAGTCATGGCAAAGGCATATCCGAAAGAGTTCCGCGATGATGTCGTGGCGGTGGTCCGGAAGGGCCAGGGCAACGCGTCTCAGATCGCGAAGGACTTCGGGATCTCCGAGGGCACGTTATCGAACTGGTTGAAACGTGCCGATATAGAGGACGGTAACCGTCCGGGCGCTAACGACGCGGATCGTAGGGAGCTGCGTGAGGCGAATAAACGGATCCGGTTGCTCGAGCAGGAGAACGAGGTTCTCCGCCGGGCGGCGGCGTATTTGTCGCAGGCGAACCTGCCGGGAAAATAGTCTTCCCGCTCGTCCGTGAAATGGCTGCGACCGGTGCCCCTGTCAGGGTGCCGGTCGCGGTGGCGTGCAGGGTGTTGAACCTTTCAACTCAGGGGTACTACAAGTGGTTGCGGGACCCGGTATCAAGGCGGGACTGGGACGACGCGCACGTCATCGATGTGATGCGAGAGATCCACGGCGACGACCCAACGTTGGGATACAGGTTCCTTGCGGATGAGCTCGCTGATGCCGGGATCGCTGCGAGCGAAAACCGGGTCTGGCGACTCTCCAGGGTCGCGGGGCTGCAGGCCTCGCACTACCGGCGACGGGGGAAGGGCAACAGGCCGGGTCCCGCTGTCCACGATGATCTGCTCGGTGTGACGGACGACAAAGGCCGAGTGACGCACGATTTCATTACGGCCGCGACGGAACCGAACCAGGTGTGGTTGACGGATATCACCGAGCACTGGTGAGTATCCGCTCTTGTGGGCACCGCTTTTGATGCGGGTGAGCACCGTTGTTCAGGTGCTTGGTTTGCGTCGTTCAGCACCATGATCGGTGTGGTTGAGCACCACCTGTGAAGCTCCTCCCACCATG
>NZ_QYRT01000087.1 GCF_004923255.1 Subtercola vilae
CGAAGTTGACCATCAGGGTGCCGCCGTTGAAGCCTTTCGACTTCGTGAGTGCGACGTTTGCGACGACTCCTGTTCCCAGGAGTACCAGCAGAGCTGTGCCTACCAGCTCCGAAACGAAATCAAGACCTAAACCGTCCACGTTGACCTTCCTTTTGCGGCACCTATGCCGCGGTTATTTGGAAACCTTGAAGCACGACTGCGCGTGCGGAACCAGAATGAAACCTAGCGCCGCACGCGCTTCGTCAACAAGGCGTTTGGGTGCACATTCGTGCATTATTTGGCGGGAGTGAAACTCTCCTGCTGTGCCGCCTCAGGTGTGCCGCCGCCGGCGGTACCTGCCTCGAGTACCAATCCGTGGAAGAAATCGAGCGTCTCCACGGCGAGTGTCTTCTCGGCGGCCAGCTGTTCGGCCGACCACGAGAGGTGCGAGCCGATGAGACCAGCGAGTTCGTCGAACACGGGCTGCGTGAGGCCGCCAGTGAAGGCAACGATCGTGCGTCGCAGGACGACGTCGGTGAGGTGCACCACGTACTCGGTGTTCACCAGAAAGTCGATCTCTGCGGTGCTGTACTCGGGCAGCGACACCAGCGCGGCATCGTCGGAGTGCTCAGCGATGTACGCAATGACCTCAGCCGCCTTGGTTCCGTAGCGCTTCAGCAGCTGCGCCGTGCGGGCCTTAGAGAGCGCGCCGGAGTGTTCGGCGACCCAGGCCTCGGTGGCCGACGTCGTGGTGGGGAACCCCACGCCGCCGCCGATCTGCAGGTTCTCCGTACTCGTCGTACGGGTGGTGCCGAGCAGGCCGAGTGTCTCGTTGGTGAGGTGCTCGGCGAGGGCGCGCCACGTCGTCCACTTGCCACCCACCAGGCTCAGCACGGGCGTTTTCTTGTCGCCCGCGAAGACGGTCTGCTCGATGCGGTAGTCACGCGAAACGAATCCGGGTGCGGTGTCGTCGTGCTTCGGCAGCGGCCGGATGCCCGAGTACCGGTAGACGATCTGAGAACGATCGACCGCGATCGTTGGGAAAACGTGCGAGACGAGTTCGAAGAAGTAGTCGACCTCCTCTTCGGTGGTGACGCTCGGCTCGCTCGGGTCGGCTTCGATGTCGGTGGTGCCCACCAGCACGCGGCCGTTGAGCGGGTAGATCAGCACAATACGACCGTCGTTGTTCTCGAAGAAGATCTCGCCGCCAGCGCAGGCGTCGTGCAGTTCCTGGTTGTTCAGCACGATGTGCGAACCCTTGGTGCCACCCATGAAGCTGGTGCTCTTGCCGAGGGCGATGTTGGTGAGGTCGGTCCAGGGCCCGGAGGTGTTGACGATGACATCGGCCTTCACGGTGAACTCGGTGCCGCTCACGGTGTCGCGCAGAACCACGCCCTCTGCGCTGGAGCCGATCGCTTCGACGTAGTTCACGCTGCGGGCTTTGCCGCCTGAGCCGGCCACGCGGCCGTCGCCGACGATGTCGAGCGCGAGGCGTTCGGGGTTCTCGACGGCTGCGTCGTAGTAGCGCGCGGTGTACTTGACCGAGTCACGGAGCTTGGGAAACTTGGCCATCGACTTCTTGTGGCCCTTGAACTCGTGGCGGGGAACAGTGCCCCCGTCACGCGAGAACGAGTCGTAGCCGGTGAGGCCGAGCTTGATGAGCAGTGCTCCACGCTCTTTCGGCTTGCCGGCCTGCTTGTGCGTCAGTAGACGGAGGGGGGCCGAGAGGATGCCGGAGAAGGTCGAGAAGATCGGGATGGTCGTGGGCAGCGGCTTCACGTAGTGCGGCGCCAGGCGGAGCAACCGGTTGCGTTCCTGCACCGATTCGCGAACGAGCCGGAACTCGCCGTTCTCGAGGTACCGAACACCACCGTGGATCATGTGGCTCGACGCGGCAGACGCGCCGGAGATGAAGTCACTGCGCTCGACGAGGATCACGTCGACGCCCTGCAGTGCGAGGTCGCGGAACGTACCCACGCCGTTGATGCCGCCGCCGATGACCAGAACCTGGGCCGTGGGGCGATCGAGAATTGCCTGAACGTCGCTGCGTACTGCGGCCGTGTTCGACGTTTCAGTGTTGATGTCGGTCACTGTTTACTCGCCTTCGTGTATGTCTGAGGTTGCACCCGTGCAATCTGTGTGACTCAATACATAATGAGAACTGGCACACGAATGGTCAAGCTACTTGCACATACGTGCACGGCGGTGCCATCGTCGGTGCGGGAGACAGAGGGAGGTGCCCGGTGAAGGCACTCATTGCAGAGCATCCGACATCGAGCGAGCGCGTGCGTGACGCGCTGCGTGCGGCGCACCTCTACTACATGCAAGACCTCACGATGGAGGCGATCGCGGCCGAGCTGCACACCTCCCGTTCGTCGGTGTCGCGGCTCATCAGCTACGCCCGCGAGGCGGGTCTCGTTGAGATCCAGGTGAAGACGCCGGCCGAACGAATCTCGAATGCACTGCAGCGCGTGCAGGAGAAATACCACGTCACTCTGCACGTCGTGCCGGTGCCCGATTCGGCGAATGAAGTCGACCGACTGGAGCGGGTGGCCATGTCGGCCGCACGCATCCTGAACCCGTTCTTCGATTCGAATATGACCATGGGCATCGCCTGGGGCAGCACGATCAGCGCGGTGGGGCGTCACTTGCAACCCAAGGTCACGCACAACTCGCAGATCGTGCAGCTGAACGGTGCCGCGAACACCCGAACGACAGGCATCGTCTACGCGAGCGAGATCATGAGCCGGTTCGGAAATGCGTACGGCGCCTACGTGCAGCAGTTTCCCGTGCCGGCGTTCTTCGACGACCCGGCCACGAAGCAGGTGCTCTGGCGTGAGCGCAGCATTCGGCGCGTGCTCGACATTCAGAAGCGAATGGATGTTGCACTCTTCGGCCTCGGAACCCCGCTGTCTGACGTGCCCGGCCACGTCTACACCAGCGGCTATCTCGACGAGCAGGACTTCGCGAGCCTCAGCGCCTCGAACGTGGTCGGCGACGTGGCGACCGTGTTCTACCGGGCCGACGGCTCGAGCGCCGACGTGCCGATGAACCTGCGCTCGAGCGGGCCACCCCTCGACCAGCTCGCCCGCGTTTCGCGCCGCGTCTGCGTCGTCTCGGGCCGGTCGCGCCTGCCGGCCCTCCGCGGGGCACTCGCCGCTCACCTCATCACCGACCTCATCATCGACGAGGCCACCGTGCACGGCCTGCTCGAAGACTGACCCGCCCGATCCGCCCC
>NZ_QYRT01000088.1 GCF_004923255.1 Subtercola vilae
TACACCCAGAAGCAGCTCGACACCGTAGCCGCCCAACTGAACCGTCGACCACGCAAACGGTACGGATACGCCACCCCAGATGAGATGATCAAAACCCTACTGGTGCAATGACCGCTTGAATCCGCCCCCTCATCAAGAACAACAAGGCATGGGATGCCGCCGAAACTGTGCGGCGCACGTTCGTCACGACCCTCTTGACGCGGAAGAACCTCCCGAAAGACGCCGCCGTGTTCACCGCCCTCACCCTGACCCGGCACCACCAGCTCGTCACCGCCGACAGCGGCGACTACGCTCGCACGTTCCTCAGCAGCACAGACAAAGACCAGTGGGGGCTGAAAGGACTCGCGACGCTCGTGGAACAGACCCCCACGAAAGCGCAGACCATCAGCCCCGCGATCGCGTTGAGCGCTTTCGAGAACGCGATCGGCCGCGACTCGTGGCGGTACCCCTCCGACACGGGCAAGGAATATCTCAACCAGCTCGAGCAGTGGGGCTACCACCTCAGCCCTGTGGAACGCATCGCCGCAGGCCACCCCGCCCCCGCCGATGACGACACCGACCCTGCCGTCGACGAGGACACCGTGACGGCGGAGTAGGCATCAGGTGCGGGGTTCGGTAGCTACCCACCCGAACCCCGCACCGTGCCGCCGTGCGTGTGCTGGGGCCTGTCCCCACCGGGCCAGGCCGCGAAGGGGAAAGGATTCCCCCTCGCAACACCCCCTGGTAAAGCTTCTGATGCCGCTTCGCGGCCTCTCTTTTTTCTGGGCAACTTTGTTGCCATTTCGGCTGAACAGCCAGTCGCTCCGGGTCGGCGGCGTCAAGTCGTCACAGCAGTTTCGGAAAATTCTTGCCCTCCTCCGCTGCGCTCCCCCGGTCAAGATTTTTCCTGCCAACCGCTGCTCTCAACTGGACACCACCGCCCCTCTACGACAGGCGGAAAACCGCCGAAAGGCAAAAAAATTGGGAGAGGACTAGAGAACATGAACACCACGAGCACACCACACCAGGTCACCGTTTACTCAAAGCCGTCGTGCGTGCAATGCACCATGACCTACCGGAAGCTCGACAACGCAGGGATCAGCTACATCGTGGTCGACGTCACCGAAGACGAAGACGCCGTGGCCTTCATCAAAGACCAGCTCGGATACCTCACCGCTCCGGTCGTGTTCGTGAGCGAAGACCTCCACTGGGGCGGGTTCCGGCCCGACCTCATCGAGGGACTCGCCGCCACTCTGGCCGCAACGAACGCCGCGTAACTGCGCACCCGCCCGCTTCTTGAGTATGACCAAAGGAAACCCGATGAGCATCAATCCCGCCGACCTCACCCCGGCTGAGCTGACGATCTACTGCGCCGGCTACGGCGACGCTCTCGACGAACGGGCATCGTTGAACGCGCGTTGAGCAGGAAGCCGACGAAGCGCAAACCGAAATCCGTGAACTCAAAGCAGCCCTCGACCAGGCCAACGCGGACGCCGAGCGTTACTACCGGATCGCGTTCAACCCTCGCCCGCTAGCGATCGACGTACCCACCTACGCGGAGCTCGAGCAGATCCGCACCGAAATGTACGCCAGCAACGCGGAAGCACAGATCCTTCCCTGGCCCGATACGGCCACCCGTCACCCCGCAAACTTTCACGCAAGGAACGCCTCATGATCGACACCGACGAAAACCTCGACGAGAGACGCGAAATCCGGATGGACAAAGTCGACGAAGCCGCACGCGCCGTCGCAGCGTTACTGCCGTTCCCGGCACCGCTGGAAGCCGATATGGGTGGCACGTTCACCTTCCAGATCGATCTCGGCTGCCGCGGTGGCCAAGACGACCCGCACGACATGGTCGGGATCGACCCCGACTACGAACCCCTCGTCTGGATGATTGACATCAACGGCGGCGAGTACCAGATCACCGCCCCCCACGACCTCGACACCGACCCCGCCACCGTCGCACAGTGGATCACCGAACACGCCCGCGCCGCCCGCTGCCCCGCAGCCACAACGCAGCGGTGAGCGAAAGAAGAAACCGGAGCAACCGATGGTTATCGTCTACTCAAAACCGGCGTGCGTGCAGTGCACCGCGACCTACCGGGCGCTCGAGCGCCACGGCATCGAGTACGTCGTCGTTGACGTCACCCAAAACGATGCCGCACTGGAGTACATCTCCGAAGACCTCGGCTACTTCCAAGCACCCGTCGTCCTGGTCGACGACAACAACCACTGGTCAGGATTCCGCCCCGACCTCATCGACCTCCTGGCCAAGGCCATGAGAAGCGGCGTGACGGCCTGACCACGACACGCAGGCAACCTCTTCACCCATCAGCCGACCGTTAGGAACACCACATGTCGAACAAAACCGAAACTCGTGACGAACACCCCACAACGTTGGAGTGCCCATCTAGGCCGTTGACCACGGCGGAAGAACAACTCATCGGTGACGACGTGCGACTGTCGTATCCGACGATGAGTAACACTGAAGCGATGGACTACCTCCGTGACGTCGTCTCGCTGACACCCGAGATCGGCGCTGCAATGTTCGTCGACGACGGCACCGACGTCTCCGCCGCGATCCACACACTCCTACACACCCGGTCCGCAGCTCGTGCACCCCGCGACCCGGCAAACGAAGAGAGCACCACGTGAACGGAACCACCACCAACCTGCCCGCCGACGCCAGCCTCGGGGGTCTGTACGATTTTCGGTGTAACTCCTGACAAGGAGGAACATGATGACCGATGTATTGAGTGACGTGGTGGAGGACGAAGCCGTGGCGACGGTGAAGCAGAATGGCGTGGTCGACGGGCGGTTGG
>NZ_QYRT01000089.1 GCF_004923255.1 Subtercola vilae
TGAGTATCCGCTCTTGTGGGCACCGCTTTTGATGCGGGTGAGCACCGTTGTTCAGGTGCTTGGTTTGCGTCGTTCAGCACCATGATCGGTGTGGTTGAGCACCACCTGTGAAGCTCCTCCCACCATGTGATGGCCACGTGGTGGGAGGAGTACCGGTAATGGTACGGAAGATCAAGGCGAAGCTCGTGTTGCAGCTGCGTAATCAGGGCTTGTCGCGACGTGCGATCGAGTCGGCTCAGGGGATGTCGCGGCATAGCATCCAGGCGGTACTCGACGCGGCGGAGCGGCTGGGGTTGGGCTGGGATGACGTCGCGGAGTTGTCGGAGGCTGAGACGTATTCGACATTGTTTCCCGGCCGCGGGGTTCGGGAGAGTGTCTTCGCAAAACCGGACTGGTCGCGGGTCCACGCCGAGCTGGCCCGGGTCGGGGTGACGTTGAAGCTGCTGCATCAGGAATATGTCGACACGTGTTCCCGGGCGGGCCAGGCGGTCATGAGTTACGACCGGTTCTGCCGCCTGTATGGCGAGTACGCTGCTGTTTTGGGTGCGACATCGCGGGTCGGTCACAAGGCCGGCCGAAGTGTCGAGGTCGACTGGTCCGGGCCCACGATGCAACTGCTGGATCCGACAACGGGTGAGGTGTCGAAGGTGTACCTGTTCGTCGCGTGTCTGCCGTTCAGCCGGTACGCGTTCGTGGAGGCCACGTTGGATATGCGGCAGGAATCGTGGCTGCGCGCCCACACGGCGATGTTCGCTTTCTTCGGCGGCACTGTCCCGCGTCTGGTGCCCGACAACCTGAAGACCGGCGTCATCTCCCACCCTCGCGAGGGTGAGGTCGTGCTGAACGACGCGTACCGTGAGCTGGCCGCGCATTACTCCGCCGCAGTGTTGCCGGGCAGGGTTCGGGCGCCGAAGGACAAGGCCAGTGTTGAGAACACGGTCTCTCATGTCGCGACGTGGGTGATCGCGGGTTTGCGTCATGAGCAGTTCACGTCGTTGCCGCAGTTACGGGCCCGGATCGGAGAGCAGGTCAGTGCGTATAACCGAGAGCCGTTCCAGAAACGAGACGGCTCCCGCCTCAGCGTGTTCCTGGCCGAGGAGAAGCCGCTGCTGCACCCACTGCCCGCGGCGCCGTTCGAGATCAGCACCTGGGCCTATAAACGTAAGGTGAACAAGAACGCCCACGTGGTGTGGGCGAGGAACTTCTACTCCGTTCCCTTCAGCCACATCGGCGCCAGCGTTGATCTTCGTATCACCGAGACGATGCTGGAGGTGTACCGGGGCGACGAACGTCTGACCAGCCACCTCCTGCTGCCGGCCACGACGTCCAACCAGTATCAGACGAACGACGCCGACCTTCCCGCGGGGCGCAGCTTCCAGGCCTGGGACCGGGCCCGGATCGAGGAATGGGCGGCCAGGATTGGGCCGGCCACGGTGACGGTTGTGGGGAAGATCTTCGAGGCCGCCAGTATCGAGGAGGCGGGCTACGACCCTGCGTTGGCGGTGCTGCGGCTGTCCCGCCGGTTTTCCTCGGCCCGGGTCGAAGCGGCCTGCGTGCTGGCTTTGCGCGGGCCGATCCGTTCACCGCGTTATGCGCACCTTCGACCTATCTTGGACACCGGGCAAGACAAAACGGGCCACGCCCCCGACGAGCCTGAGGGTGATGGTGGCGGCTACGTCCGCGGCAGCGCCTACTACGCCGGAGGTGCCCGATGAGCGCCCTGGACGCAGAGACCAAACGCAAACTCCGAGAGATGAACGCCGGCGAGCTGCTCGAAGCGATCACCACGCAGGACGAGACCCTCAGCATCAGTTTGTCGTTCGAGGAACGCGTCCGGTTGGTCGTCGATGACGCCTACTCGGCCTTCACCCACTCGAAAGTCGCCGGCCTGATCCGGCGGGCAGGGCTGAGGTACCCGAACGCGGACCTTCGCCGCGTCGATCTGCTTCACGAACGTGGCCTCAGTCGGGAGGTCTTGACTCAGCTCGGTACCTGCTCGTTCGTGACGAGGCAGCAGAACGTCGTTTTCCAAGGCTTCACCGGGTCGGGGAAATCGTATTTGGGCTGCGCGATCGCTAAACGCGCCTGCGAGCACCGGATCCGCGCGCATTACGTCCGCATGCCCGACCTCGAGGAAGCCTGGGTCGCCGCGCAAGACAGCACCGGCGGCAGCGGCAAGTTCCTCAGGAAATACGCCTCGTTCACGCTGCTCGTCATAGACGAGTGGCTCTTGGACCGCCCCACGGAATCGATGCGCGGCATGCTGCTCGAGCTGATGGAACGCCGCTACGGCGAAACGTCGACAGTGTTCTGTACCCAATACCAGCAGAAGGACTGGCACCAACGCCTCGGCTCCGGCGTCCACGCCGACGCGATCATGGACCGCATCATCCACAACACCATCACGGTCGAGACCGGCACCCACAACATGCGCGAACACACCGCCCACGCCACGACCTGACCATCGCGCGTCAGCACCGGTGGTACCCAAACCGCGCCACCACTGGTGCTGACCCGCACAATCAGTGGTGCCCAACCACACGATCAGGTGGTGCTCAAAGCCTCAAATACTCAC
>NZ_QYRT01000009.1 GCF_004923255.1 Subtercola vilae
GACTCGCAGCGCCGATGGTACTGCAAGGGAGACCTTGTGGGAGAGTAGGACACCGCCGGACTCCTTCTAGAAACACCAGGAAAGCCCAACAACCCCCACAAACGGTTGCTGGGCTTTCCTGCATTTAGGGGCCTGGGCTTCCCTCACCCGCGGCTTGAACCGGCCTTGCATCATTCGGGGGAGCTGCCCGACACCCTCTGTATCCCTCAGAAATGATGGGGTTTCACCACAAATGAAACCACCTCGGGGGTACAGCAGAATGAAAGAAAATGACACCTCGGCGGTCGAGAAAGACACGCTTGTCAATCGCCGCTCACTTGTCAAAGCAGCGGCATGGTCTGTTCCCGTTATCTCGCTGGCGATTGCATCACCGGCTATGGCTGCCTCGGGCAACACCGAAGTGGGCGCCTTCCACCTCGACGGCACTTGTGGCGTGTTGGGAGTGCTCGGCCCTGGTTTTACCTTGACCGCGGGCTCCGCGCCCCTGCCGATCGGCACTGTCGTCACGATCACCGGTTCAGGTATCGCCAATATCGGTGTCTTCACGCCTGCGCCGGTCATCGCCAGCGTCGCCGTCTTGAGCGGCACCAGTCGACAGATCACGCTGACCGCCGCCCTGCCGGCCGGTGCTACGCTTGCGCTTCGCACGACGCTCTCGATCTCGGTCGCGTTCGCTCTGAATGCCAGTGCCGCGCTTCCTTCGGGCTACATCGGAACCGGGTCGAAGACCGGCGCTTCTGTCAGTTCGACGCTGATCTTCTGCAGCGGTACCTGACGCGTTGCCACTGAGAAGAAGCCCAGTCCCGGGATGGGGCTGGGCTTCTTCTCAGTGCAGTGCGGTGCTGCGTAGCGCAGTTCTGAGCGGCTAGACGAGGCCGGTGTAGCTGTCCCAGGCGGCGGGCGCGGCAGGAAGCTCGTCGCGCAGCACGCTGACCTGGATGAGGCCGTACGGCCGGTCATCCGCGTTGAAGACCTCGTTGTTGTTCTCGACACCGAAGGGTTCGAGGTTGTAGACGAAGTGATGTTTGTTCGGTGCAACGAAGCGAATCTCGGCGAGGGAGTCGTAGGCTTCGAGCGCGGCCTTACCCATTTCGAACAGGGTCTGCTGCAGAGCGAGCGAGTGAAGTGTGGCGAACTTCTCGATGAGGATTGTCTTTATGCCTTCGTAGGCGGCGTTCCAGTCGACGTCGGTGCCGACGTAGCGCCACTGCGCCACCAGCGATGTGGCCATCACGCGGTCGTTGGTCGGCTCAAGCAGCGTGTAGCCGTCTTCGTAGAACCCGGCGAACTCCGAGCCGGTCGACTTCAAGATGGTGAGGTCTTTGAAGCCGGCGATGACGGTGGCGCTCTGATCGTCGCCGTGCCCCTCAATCGTGACGGCGGCTGTGCGAACCTCCTGGCCCGAGCGCACCCAGGTGTGGTCGTGTTCGATCCCGCCCGCGCTGACGCGCTGCCAGAGAAACTCTTCGACCTCGATGCGGGCAGAGTCGACGTACTCAACCGTGTCGGCGAAGTGGCGGCCGAGCTCGAGGGCGTATGCCTCGATGGTGACCAGCCCCTTCTCCTTGGCGAATGAGTATGCGGTCTGCTTCTGGCTGTCTGTCGGCAGCACCTGCGATTGATCGCCGAAAAGGTGAGCGCCGGCGAACGCTCCGCGAAGGGCCGTCGAAACATTGATGTCGCGAATCTCGTGGCGGGCCTGGTCGCGGTAGATGCGCACGACCCGGTTTTCTGCTTTGCCGTAACGGTTTGGACCAAGAACGATGGGCACGATCGGGTCTCCTTTCGGATGGGTGGATGTTCGGTGGTCTGTGTGGGGCGGCGAATCAGTGCGTCGCTGTCAGGAGTCGGCCTCGAAGGCGCACTTGATCGTTCGGCGCGCCGAGCACGAAGACGGGTTCGCCGCCGAGCCAGGTGGTGTGCACGACCCCGTGCAGCTCGGAGCCGTCGAATGCCGTGACCTTGTTCTTGTGCTGGAGGTGTTCCGCGATAACGGTGAACGTCTCATCGGGGGCGAAGGCGACGAAGTCGGCGTCGGTGCCTACGGCCAGCGACCCCTTGGCGGGGAGACCCGCGAGGCGGGAGGTGGAGCCGGTCATCCACTCGACCACCTGCTCGAGAGTGATACCGAACTCACGCGCAGCCGACCACACTGCGGGAAGGCTCACCTCGAGACCAGAGATGCCTCCCCAGGCCAGGCCGAAGTCACCGCCGTGCCCGAGCTTCAGCTCGCGGGTGCTGGGGGAGTGGTCGGAAGCGATGAGATCGATGTCGCCCGCGATGAGTGCCTGCCAGAGCTCTCGGCGATTGCTTTCATCGCGAATGGGAGGGCAGCACTTGTACTGGGTAGCGCCGTCGGGTATTCCCTCGGAGGCGAAGCTCAGATAGTGCGGGCACGTCTCGACGGTGAGGTGCAGCCCCTCGGCTTTGGCTGCCCGAATGGTGGGCAGGGCGCTGGCAGAGGAGAGGTGCAGAATATGGGCGCGTGCACCGGTGCGGCGCAGGCCCTCGATGACGTGCTCGATGGCCGTCTTCTCGGCGCTGTCGGGTCGACTCGCCACGAAGTCGTCATAACCCACGCCGCCGGTGTTCTCGTGGGCTTCGAGCACTCCGGGATCTTCGGCGTGCACGATGAGCAGCCCATCGAAGGCGGCGAGCTCGGCCAGGGCGGCGTGCAGTTGTTCGGAGCTGAGGTGCGGGAACTCGTCGACACCCGAAGGGGAGAGAAACGCTTTGAAGCCGAAGACACCAGCCCTGTGCAGCGGCTCGAGGTGGCCGAGACTCGACGGGATGGCTCCGCCCCAGAACCCGATGTCGATGGTGGCCTGGGCGGCGGCAGCTTCGCGTTTCTGCCGCAGGGCATCCACTGTCGTCGTCGGCGGAATGCTGTTGAGCGGCATGTCGATGATGGTCGTGACCCCGCCGGCAGCAGCCGCCCGGGTTGCGCTGGCGAAGCCCTCCCAGTCTGTGCGGCCGGGTTCGTTCACGTGCACATGGGTGTCGACGATTCCCGGGATCAGTACCTGGCCCGCGGGCAGGGCGACCTCCGTCGTCGCCGTGAACTCGGCATCGTGGTCGCCGATCGCGACAATCGTGCCGTTCGTTACGGCGAGGGTCGCCGGGCGGAAGGCTCCGTCGATGAGCGCAGAGTGTGCTCGTACGATGAGATCGTAGTGGTCGACCATTGGTGCCTCCGTGCGCGTGCGAGTGGTGCGAGTCGTGCGGTGGTTCGGGCTTCCAGCGTAACTTTTCTGAGGGGGCCGCACTCAGCGCTTCTGAAATGTGCCCGACACACGCTGCCACCTGATCGAAATATGGCCGGGCAACAGACCACAGCGAATGTGTGGTTTCATCGTTCAACGGAAGAACTGTCGACAGCCCTCGCCGCCAAAGGGAAGGAGTGACCGGATGCTCGAACTTGCCAGCGCACTGCTGCCCCTGCTCGACGCGGGGCATCACATCGCGGTGGCTACCGTGACCCGCATCGACGGCAGCGCCCCTCGCACGCTGGCGACCTCGATGGCACTGGTCGACAGCGGCGCCGTGATCGGCAGTATCTCGGGGGGCTGTGTCGAGGGTGCGGTGTACGAGGCCTGCGCCGAAGTGCTGGAGACGGGCCGGGCTTCGGTGCAGCAGTTCGGCTACTCCGACGACGATGCGTTTGCCGTGGGCCTGGCGTGCGGGGGGCGCATCGAGGTGATCGTTCAACGCATCGGGGGTGCGGTTGACGAACGCGATGACGCGCTGCAGCGTGAGTTCGCAGCCGCTGCTGAAGGGCGCCCGGCCGGCATTGCCATGATCGTGGAGGGCGACGCGCTCGGCGCCGTGCTGGTGGGCGGTCACGAACCGTCGGAGTTCGTCGGTGTGCCGGTCGACAGCGCGAACCGCCTGCGTGCCGAGCTGGCCGCTCGTATCTCGGCCGGGCAGAGCGGGTTGGCCGTGGTGGAGTGTGATGACGCGCCGATCAAAGCCCTGTTCGTCGTGGCGGCGACAGCCCCACGCATGATCATCTTCGGCGCGGTCGACTTCTCGGCGGCACTTGCGCAGGCGGCTGTGCTGCTGGGCTACCGCGTGACCATCTGCGATGCGAGGCCCGTTTTCGCGACCGCCGAGCGGTTTCCGGCGGCACACGACGTCGTTGTCGAATGGCCTTCCGACTATTTGGCACGTACAGAGGTGGATGCCCGAACTGTGGTGTGCGTTCTGACCCACGACGACAAGTTCGACATTCCGCTGCTCGAGGTGGCCCTCGGCCTTCCGATCGCCTACGTCGGAGCGATGGGGTCGAGGCGTACGCACGAGAGACGCCTCGAGGCGCTCTGCCAGACGGTCGACAGCGACGCACTCGAGCGACTGCACTCGCCCATCGGTCTCGACATCGGGGCCAGTACTCCCGAAGAGACGGCGCTCTCGATTCTGGCCGAGGTCGTGGCTACCCGCACGGCTGCATCAGGGGGGTCGCTGAGGTACCTCGCAGGCCCTATTCATGGCGCGGCCGCGAAACATTCCTGAATCGGAATATAGCGCAGCCCGTCGGCTGTGTCAGCTGGCGGTGTCAGCGTTCAGCAGACGCCAGAGACGGTCGCGAGAGAACGGCAGTTCGCGGGGGCGGCGACCGGTGGCGTTCCGTACGGCATTGGCGAGGGCAGGGGCGACGGGGTTGAACGGCGCCTCGCTCATCGATTTGGCGCCGAAGGGCCCGAGCCCGTCGGCGGTGTCGGCGAAATAGACCTCGGTGGTGGGAGTGTCGGCGAACTGGGCGAGGTGGTAGTTGCGCAGCACGCTCGTGGTCACGGTGCCCTCGGCATCGAGGATGAGTTCTTCGTAGAGCGAGGTGCTGATGCCTTGAGCGACTCCGCCCTCGATCTGGCCCCGGCACTGCTCGGGGTTGATGACGAAGCCCGCGTCGGCGGCCTGGATCGACTGAAGGATACGCAGTTCGCCGGTACGGCTGTTGACGGCGACCCGCATGGCGTGC
This sequence comes from Subtercola vilae, assembly GCF_004923255.1. Classification (GTDB taxonomy): domain Bacteria; phylum Actinomycetota; class Actinomycetes; order Actinomycetales; family Microbacteriaceae; genus Subtercola; species Subtercola vilae. Next base: position 4,979 of record NZ_QYRT01000009.1, read on the forward strand.
ACGTTGAACGCGAGCGAACGGCGGTGCCCGGCGTGGGTACCGAGGGCCGTGATCCCGCGCGCGGCGGGGGCTGCGTTCGCGACCCCGCCGTCGATGCGAACGGTGGTGACGGCGGGGGCCGCCTCGGTGCCGGCCGCTGCGAGTTCGGTGAGGGTGAGCATCCGGTCGCCCGAAGAGAGACCCTCGGAGTTCAGCTGCCAGGCCGTGGCCGGGATGCCCGTGAGAGCCTCCGCGACCTCGCCGAGTTTCACCGCGAGGGCGGTCGCTGCGGCGAGCACGGCTTTGCCGGCCACGACGGTTCCGGCCGAGCCGAAGGCCCCCGTGTCGTACGGCACCACGTCGGTGTCGGACTGCCGGATGCCGATGAGTGACGCACTCGTGTTGAGCGCTGTTGCGGCGAGCTGAGTGTGCACGGTGGTGGTTCCGTTGCCGAACTCTGCCGTGCCGGCGTTGATGGTGTACCGGCCGTCGAGGCCGAGGGTGATGGAAGCCTCGGCGAAGTGGCCGCGCGGCGGGATGGTGGCGATCATGGCGGCGGCCATTCCCTCACCCACCGACCACTCTGGCCCGTCGGGTGCTGGCAGGCTGCGACCCGATTCGGGTCCTGTGGCGAGAGCGTTCTGGGCGAGGTCGAGGCACTGGTCGAGGCCGTAGCTGCCTCCGAAGACAAGGTCGTCGCCTTCGACATGGGTGACGACGAGCGGGTCGGTGGGGCTGACGGCGTTGAGGCGCCGCAGCTCGAAGGGGTTCATGTCGAGGGCGATGGCGAGGTCATCCATCGCCGACTCGATGCCGAACACGACCTGGCCGAGACCGTAGCCGCGAAAGGCGCCAGAGGGCATGTTGTTCGTGTAGACGGCTTCGGCATCGACGCGCTTGTTGGGCGAGTTGTAGACGCTGATCGACTCTGAGCAGCTGTGGTACATGACGCCGGGGCCGTGGTTTCCGTAGGCGCCGGTGTCACTGAGCACGTCGACCTTCATGGCCGTGAGCAGGCCGGCCGCGGTGGCGCCGAGGCTGACGCTCACCCGCATGGGGTGGCGGCACGGCACGACGGTGAGTTCGTCGGTGCGGCTCATCTCGTACTGCACCGGGCGACCGGTTTTCAGAACGGCGAGGCTGACGATGTCTTCGGTCTGGATCTCCTGCTTGCTGCCGAAACCGCCGCCCACGCGGGCAGTGAAGACGCGGATGGTGTCGAGGCTCCGGTCGAAGAGCCGGGCCAGCTCCTTCTGAACGAGAAAAGGCACCTGCGAGCTGGTGCGCAGCACGAGCCGGCCGTCGTCGTCGAGCCAGCCGATGCTGGCGTGGGTCTCGAGGGCGGTGGCGGCGATGCGGTGCGACTGCCAGGTTCCGCTCACGGTCACGTCGGCGTCGGCGAAGCCCTGGGCGATGTCGCCGTATTCGCCGTGCAGGGCTGCGACGAGGTTCGTCTCGGGGTCGGCGATGCGCGAGTCGTTGGGGTTTTTGCCGCTGTGCAGCAGTGGGATGCCCGGCTGCCGCGCCTTCGCCGGGTCGAAGTTGGCCGGTAGAACGTCGTACTCGACCTCGATGAGCCGGCTCGCGGCCTCTGCTATGCCAACGGTTTCGGCGACGACGACGGCGACGCGCTGGCCCCTGAACCGGATGACCGGGTCGAGCACGAGCGTGTCGTCGGGGTCGTCGGTGCGGTTCTCGTGGCGGGCGGTGGAGAAGAGGGTGCTCGGGGAGTCGCGGTGGGTCAGCACGGCGGCGACGCCCTCGAGGGCCTCGGCGGCGGAGGTGTCGAGGCGGGTGATGCGGGCGTGGGCGTGCGGGCTCCGCAGTACGACGAGGTGCAGGAGGCCAGGGATGGCGACGTCGAGCGTGTACTCCTCGCGCCCGGTCACGATGCGGGCGCCGGCGGGGGCGCGCTCCGAGGTGCCGACGGAGCGCGGGGCGGGAGTGGTTGCGGCGGGCGGCGCGGTGGTGGGAGCCGCGGCATGCGAGCGGGCGGCGGTCGGGCATCCGGAGCCGGGGTTGGCAGAGGCGGCGTGGGCGGCGCACGCTGCAGGGTCGACCGGGCCGGAGGACGAGGCGGCGCAAGGGCGCGGGGTCACGTTGGTGATGCCGGCGAAGGCGTCTCTGATCGAGCGGTAGCCGGTGCAGCGGCAGAGGTTGCCTTTGAGCAGGCGCGGCAGATCGGCCGGGTCTGCCTCGGTGAGGGTGGAGGCCGTGACGACCATGCCCGCGGTGCAGAACCCGCACTGGAACCCGGCGGCGTCGACGAAGCTCTGCTGAACGGGGCTGAGAGCGTCAGGGGTGCCGAGGCCGGCCACGGTGGTGACGTCGTGGCCCTCGATGCGGTGAGCCGGGTAGACGCAGGAGTGCACGGGCTCGCCGTCGACGAGAACCGAGCACGCGCCGCAGTCGCCCGTGTCGCAACCCTTCTTGACCTCGAAGTGCTCGGTGTCGCGCAGCAGGGTGCGAAGGGCCTGGCCGGCGCGCGGGGTGGCCTCGGTGGGCTCGCCGTTGACGGTGAACTTCATGCCAGCTCCTCGCGGATCTCGTCGGCCAAGACGCAACTCACGGCGCGTCGCCAGTCGGCGGCGCCATGAGCATCAGTGAACCATTCGTCGAGGCGTTCGACGTCGGCGCGCAGAGTGTCGGCGTCGGGCAGGGCGTCGTAGCTCAGCTGAACAGGCTTTACGGTGGCGGCGGTGACGGTCAGAACGAAGGCGCCAGAGCGTTCGAGGCGGCCGAGCAGTACGGCCCCCGATCGTCCGAGCGGGGACAGGGCGATCTTGCGGTAGCCCACCCTCGCCTCGAGCGCTCGAAGCGGCAGGTGAATCGAACGCAGAACCTCGCCAGGGGTCAGGATGTTCGTGGTGTTTCCGGTGATGAACGAGGTCACGGGCATCCGGCGCTCGCTGCCGTCGGGGCTCCAGATGAGCACTTCACCGTCGAGCGCAGCCGTGAGGGAGGTCATGGGGCCGGCCGGAAGCGAGGCGCAGAGGTTGCCGCCGACGGTGGCGACGTTCCAGACCTTGAACGAGCCGAACAGGGCTGTGCAGCACTGGAAGAACGCGGGGTGCGCGAGCCAGCCGGGTTGGGCGGGGAAGCGCGAGAGCTCGGCGATGGTGCAGGTGGCGGCGATGTCGAGACCGTCGGGGGTGACGGTGAGGGCAGGCCACTCGAGGGTCATCAGGTCGACGAAGCCCTCGAGGTGGTTCTGGGGCTCGCCGAAGAGCGCGGAACCGCCGGCGAGGGGTACGACCGTGGTGCAGAGCGCCACCAGGTCGGCGCGGCTACGGGCCAGCCGAACATCGGTGATGGTGTTCAGATCCATGATGCAGGTGCCCTTTCTGTGGGCCCGACGGCGGCCCAGCCCGCGAGAAAGCGGGATCTGATCAGTGAACACCACAAAAATGTCGGGCATGTAACGGGGAGTGGGCGGTGCGGGCGGGGTGCGGTTTCGAGAGGGGGTGTCGGATGCCCGTGCCGCGTGCGGGGTGGTGTTCGTGTCAGGCGGCGCCGACCCACTCGGTGGTGCCGTCGGTGAAGACCTGCTCCTTCCAGATGGGAACACGTTCTTTTACCGCATCGATGAGTTCGGCGCAGGCGGCGAAAGCTGCGGCCCGGTGCGCTGACGCCACGGCGCAGGCGAGGGCGATGTCACCGACGACCAGGTCGCCGATGCGGTGCGCGACGGCGATGCGGGTGCCGGGGTGCCGGGCGGCGACGTCTTCGGCGACGCGGCGCATGACCTCGTCGGCCGACGGATGCGCGCTGTAGGTCAACCGTTCGACCGACTGCCCGTGGTCGTGGTTGCGCACGACTCCGCTGAACGTGACGACCGCGCCGGCCTCGTCGGAGCTGACGTTGTCGACGCACCACTCGACGGTGATGCCGGCGTCACTCACGAAGGCGAAGGCGATGCTGCCGGGGGCGCTGCGGTCGTCGCTGTCGTAGGTCAGGTTGTCAGCGCTCATGGTCGCCGCCTCTCAGCTGGTCGACCATGTGGTCGAGAACGTCGTCGAGCAGGCCGAGGCCGTCTTTCACGCCGCCGGTCGAGCCCGGAAGGTTCAGCACAATGGTCGACCCGGCGACGCCGGCCACGCCGCGAGAGAGCAGGGCGCTCGCGACCTTCAGCGAGCCGCGGCGGCGGAGCTCCTCTGCGAAGCCCGGAATCTCGTAGTCGAGTAGCGCGCGCGTCTGGTCGGGGGTGCGGTCGCCGGGATGGATGCCCGTTCCTCCGCTGGTCACGACGAGGGTGGGCGAACCGGCGATGATCTGGGCCAGCGCGGTGCCGACCCCGGGGCCGTCGGCGACGACGAGGGGGTCGCCCACCGACCATCCACGGCCCGTCAGCCACTCGGCGATCAGAGGGCCCGTTCGGTCGGTGTACACGCCCGTCGCGGCCCTCGTCGATGCGATGAGTACTACCGCGGTGTTCACGCGTCGCCCCGCACCCAGTCGCCGCTCTTGCCGCCGGTCTTCGAGACGACCTCGATACCGGTGATGCTGGCGTGCTTGTCGACGGCTTTGATCATGTCGTAGAGGGTGAGGGCGGCGATGGATGCGGCAGTGAGGGCTTCCATTTCGACGCCGGTGACGCCGGTGGTCTTCACCATGGTCTCGATGAGCACGCGGTCGTCTGACGCGGTGAAGTCGATGGTCGCGCCTGACAGTGGCAGTGGGTGGCAGAGCGGAATGAGGCTCGACGTCTGTTTGGCGCCCATGATGCCGGCAATGCGGGCCGTGGCGAGGGCTTCGCCTTTGGGGAGTTCGCCGGCCATGAGCATGGCGATCACGTCGGGCCGGGTGATGAGGGTGGCGCGGGCGTGCGCGACGCGCTTGGTGACGGGTTTGTCGGTGACGTCGACCATGAGAACGGCGCCGTCGGGGCGCACATGGGTGAGGGCGGGTGCGGTTGCGTGGTCGCCCGCCGCCGCTGCGCCCCTGTGGCGTCCTGCATGGTCACTCATCGATCCTCCACACCATCACGGGGTCGCCGGCGTCGAGGTGTTCGACGTCGGCCGGAATGTGCACGAGGGCGTTCGAGGAGGCATACGAGTGCAGCAGGTGCGAGCTCGGCCCTCCGACGAGTTCGACGGTGCCGTCGTCGTGCACGAACCCCCGCCGAACCTGATAGACCCCGGGCGGGGAGTCGGTGGCGCCGATGATCATCGCTACCTCGCGCATCCGGTCGGCCGGCTCGCTCTGGGCAAGTCGGCGAAGAGCTGGCCGCACGAACATCTCGAACGACACCAGCGCGCTCACCGGGTTGCCTGGCAGGCTGAGCACCGGCCGCACCACGTCGTCGAGGGTCGCTCGACCGAATCCCTGGGGGCCGCCGGGCTGCATGGCCACCGTGCCGAATTCGACGCCGAGCGGGCCGAGGGCGTCGCGCACCACTTCGCGGGCGCCCGCACTCACCCCGCCCACGGTGATGATGAGGTCGTGTGCGCTGGCGTGGGCGGCGAGGATGCCCAGCAGATCTACCGCGTCATCAGAGCGGCACGGAACCGCCGTCACCTCGCACCCGGCTTCGATCAGCGCCACGCTGAGCGACACGCTGTTCGCGTCGAAGATCTGCCCGGCGCCGAGCGTTGTGCCGGGCTCGCGGATCTCGTGCCCGGTCGACACCAGCAGCACCCGGATGCGCCGCACCACGTCGATGACGGTCAGGCCGGTGCCGGCGATGACGCCGAGCTGGGCCGGGCCGAGCGGGCTGCCGGCGGGCAGCAGCACGGCTCCGGCGCGCACGTCGCTGCCGGTGCGGCGGATGAACGTGCCAGGGGTGACGGGTTCGATGAAGCTGACCGTGGCGGGCGCGCTGGCCGCGACAGGGGTATCGCTGGTCGCGCCAGACGCTTCGGGCGTCTCCTCGGCGGTCTCACTCGACGCAATCGCAGCGAACCGCGGCGGAATCGCCTGCTCGATCGGCACGATCGCGTCGGCCCCGGGAGGCACCGGCGCCCCCGTCATGATGGGTGCCGCCGTGCCCGAAGCCAGGGGTTCCGCTCCGTCGCCGGCCGCGATCTGCGCCGCCACGAGCAGCTCGACCGGGTTCTCGGGCGACGCCGTCACGAGGTCGAACCACGAGACCGCGTAGCCGTCCATTTGTGAATTGTCGAAGTTCGGCAGATCGGTGGGCGAGAGCAGGTCGCTGGCCAGAACCCGCGCGCGAAACTCTCCCGAGTGCTCGGCGAGTCGCTGAGGAGACACCTCGAGCAGCTCGCTCACCCGGTTCTCGAAGAGCGGCGCGAGCAGCGCGTCGACGGCTGCCCGGTGTTCTTCAGTGCTGCGACGGTTCACACGACCATCCTGCCCCACACTGCCCTCACTGCGGCACCCTGTTGTCAATCTGTGCGCGAAGTCAGAAAGCGGGCCGCAAAACTCTTACTCTTGATGAATGACTGTGATGCTCGGTGTTCCCCAGGTGCGTCTCGGCTCGCCGGGCGGAGCGGGGGCGTCGCAGCTCGCGCAGTACGGCGCCCGCCCGAGTTCGGCGAGTGCGCCCGGGCTGGTCGACAGCTTCGGCCGCTCGGCCACCGACCTGCGCATCTCGCTCACAGACAAGTGCAACCTGCGCTGCACGTACTGCATGCCGGCCGAGGGTCTTCCGTTTTTGCCGACACCGAAGCTGATGCAGCGCGACGAGATCGTGCGTCTCGCCCGCCTGGCCACCGAGCGCCTGGGGGTTCGCCAGGTGCGCTTCACGGGTGGCGAGCCCCTGCTTCGCAAAGACCTGGTCGAGATCATCCGGGGCGTAGCAGCTCTGGATGCCCGCCCAGAGATCTCGCTGACGACCAACGCCATCGGGCTGGCCGGCCGCGCTGTCGCCCTCGCTGATGCAGGGCTTGACCGTGTGAACGTTTCGCTCGACTCGATCTGCGCCGAGACGTTCGCCATCATCACTCGTCGGCCGTTTCTCGACAAGGTGCTGAAAGGTATCGATTCGCTCGGCGCTGCGGGCATCGGGCATACCAAGATCAACGCCGTGCTCATTCCCGGCGTCAACGACACCGAGGGGCCCGACCTGCTCGCGTGGGCGCTGGCGGGCGGGCATCAGCTGCGCTTCATCGAGCAGATGCCGCTTGACGCCGACCACATCTGGGACCGCGACATCATGATCACCGCGGCCGAGATGCGTCGCCGCCTCTCCGAACGCTTTCAGCTGACGCCCGACAGCGAGCCTCGCGACGGTTCGCCCGCCGAGCTCTACCAGGTGCGCGCCCGCGGTGCGTCGCTCGACGACCCCTCGCTCGGAACGGTGGGCATCATCGCTTCGGTCACCGAAGCCTTCTGCGAAGACTGCCGCCGCACCCGCCTCACCGCTGAGGGCGGGGTGCGCAGCTGCCTCTTCTCGCACACTGAGACCGACCTGCTCGGCCCGATGCGTGCCGGGGCCGGCGACGACGAGGTGGCCGACCTCTGGCGGGCCGCCATGTGGGCGAAACCGTCGGGGCACGGAATGAACGCGGCCGGGTTCGTGCAGCCTGAGCGGCCGATGAGTGCCATCGGTGGTTGAGGTGGCGGGCGCTGGTCGCGGCGCGGCGGCAGGTGAGGGCGCGGCTGATCTTGATGGCGGCACTGCGGCGGGTGCCGGCTTGATTCGGGTGCGCGTGCGGGTGCGGTATTTCGCTGCGGCGAAGGCGGCGGCGGGTGTGGCAGAAGAGTTGCGTGACGTCGACTCCGGATGCACGGTCGATGACCTGCTCGTGACCGCGGGCCTCGCGTCGCTGCCGGTCTTCGGTCGCAGCACCTTCCTCGTCAACGGGGTCGCCGCCGCGCGAACCCAACCGTTGTACGACGGAGACACCCTCGACGTGCTGCCCCCCTTCGCCGGCGGCTGATCCCCGCCGCCCAGCCCCACCTCACCCGGTCATCCAGTCGGCGAAGTTTGTGGGTGTGGCGCGGTAGCACCCGCAAACTTCGCCGAGTCGATGGGATCCGGTGGCGGCCGGGGGTGGCGAGGCGGGGTGGTGAGGGTCAGTACCGCGGCAGGGTCGGGTCGATGAGGGCGGCCCAGGCATCGATGCCGCCCTCGACGAAGGTGACGTCGGAGTAGCCCGACTGGAGGAGCACGTCGCGTGCGTAGCGCGAGCGTCCGTCGTGGTGGCAGTGCACGAGCACCTCGGCGGTCTGCGGGATGAGCGCGCGTGCCGCATCCGAAAGCAGCGAGTCGAGGGGAACGAGTTCGGCACCCTCGATCGCGACGGCGTCGTGCTCCCACTCCTCGCGCACGTCGACGAGCACGAAGTCGTCGGTGCCCGCGGCCCGTGCGGCCAGGCGCTCGGCGAGCATGTCGACGGTGACAGAGGGCGAGCGACGCGGCACTGAGCTGGCGGCGGGTGCGGTTGCGGGTGCGGCGGTGGCGCGCGCGGTATCTGGGGTCATCGGACTGCTCCCATCGGAGGTGGCGGTGCTGTCGGTTGTCGGGCGGCTCTCAGCGGTGTCGGAGAGCGGGGGATTGCTTTCGGCGGCGGCCCTGAACGGCACGATCGTGAACGTCGAATCGAGGGCGTCGACCACCAGGATGCGCCCGAACAGCGGCTCGCCGAACCCGACGATGAGCTTCAGCGCCTCGGCCGCCATGGCTGATCCCACGACGCCGCAGAGCGGCCCGAGCACGCCGGCCACCGCGCACGATTCAGCTTCGTCGTCGGCGGGAGGGGTGGGGAAGAGGTGGCGGAGGTCTACTGCTCCGCCCGGCGCGAGCGGCCAGAACGTCGACACCTGCCCGTCGAACCTCAGCACCGAACCCCAGATGTAGGGCATCCGGAGCAGGGCTGCCGTGTCGTTTGCGAGGTAGCGGGCGGCGAAGTTGTCGGTTGCGTCGACGACGAGGTCGTAGCCCGAGAGAATGCGAGCGGCAGTGCGCCCGGTGAGGCGTTCGTCGTGCAGCTGAACCGTGACGTGCGGGTTCAGGCTCCGGATGCCCGCTTCTGCCGACCGCGTCTTCAACTCACCGACCGCCGCCACTGTGTGAATGGTCTGCCGCTGCAGGTTCGACACGTCGACCGTGTCGAAATCGACAATGCCGAGCGTGCCGACCCCGGCCGCCGCCAGGTAGGTCAGAACCGGCGACCCGAGCCCGCCCGCGCCGATCACCAGCACCCGCGCAGCCTTCAGCCGGCGCTGACCCTCGACGCCGATCTGCGGCAGCCTGATCTGGCGCGAATACCGCCGTCGTTCGGCGTCGTCGAGCTCTGAACCCGGTGCGACGAGGGGTGTGCGTGCCATGGCCCCCAGTTTACCGGCGCACGTGTCACGGCACCCCGTGATGCCCGGCCCCTGTACCGTAGACGCAAGCCTCACTCGAAAGGTCGCCCGGTGTACCTGAAAAGCCTGACCCTCAAGGGGTTCAAGTCTTTCGCGCAGCCCACGACGTTCGCGTTCGAGACCGGAGTGACCTGCGTGGTCGGCCCGAACGGCTCGGGCAAGAGCAATGTGGTCGACGCGCTGGCCTGGGTGATGGGCGAGCAGGGTGTGAAGACGCTTCGCGGCGGCAAGATGGAAGACGTCATCTTCGCGGGCACGGCCACTCGCGGCCCGCTCGGCCGGGCCGAGGTCATTCTGACCATCGACAACTCCGACGGCGCTCTGCCGATCGACTACTCCGAAGTGACCATCAGCCGCACGCTGTTCCGCAACGGCGGCAGCGAGTACGCCATCAACGGCGACGCGTGCCGGCTGCTCGATGTGCAGGAGCTGCTCAGCGACTCCGGCCTCGGGCGGGAGATGCACGTGATCGTGGGCCAGGGCCAGCTCGACGCGGTGCTGCACGCCACACCCGAGGGGCGGCGTGGATTCATTGAGGAGGCCGCGGGCATCCTGAAGCATCGCCGCCGCAAAGAGAAGACCGCTCGAAAGCTCGAAGCCATGCAGGCGAACCTCACGCGGCTGAGCGACTTGGCGGGCGAGATCCGGCGCCAGCTGAAACCTCTGGGTCGCCAGGCCGAGGTGGCGAAAGAGGCCCAGGGCATCGCCTCGATCGTGCGGGATGCCCGTGCCCGCCTGCTGGCCGACGAAGTGGTCACCTTGAGAGCTGCCCTGGACACCCACTCGAAGAGCGAGAACGAGCGGCGCACCGAGCGCATCGTGCTGCAGGAACAGCTCGAACAGAACCAGTTGCGTATCGAACGCATCGAGCGGGCCCAAGTGGGCGACGCCGTCGACCTCGCGCGCCGCACCGCTTTCGGCCTCGAATCGGTGCAGGAGCGCCTGCGCGGCCTCTATACGCTCGCCAATCAGCGCCTGGCGCTGCTCGGCTCTGAGCAGGAGAATTCGGCCGCCGCGCCGGGCGTCTCGCCCACGATGGTCGCCGATTCGAAGATCGAGGCGACGCGCCTCGCCGGGGGAGTCGTGGCTGCCGAGCAGGCGTGGCACGGCGCTCAGGCACTGACCCTCGCCGCGCGGCAGGCGCTCGACGCGGCCGACGAGCAGATCGCCGCGCAGAGTGCGCTGGTCTCGCGGCACGACCTCGAGATCTCGAAGCTCGCCGGCCAGCTCGAGTCGGCCAACTCGCGGCTCGCGGCCGTTCGCGGCGAAGACCTGCGGCAGCAGAACGCGCTCGACGCGGCCCACGACCGCCGCGAACGCCTGCAGATCGAGTTCGTCGCCCTCGAGGCCGAGGCGGCCACCTCCGACGCGGGCGAGACCGACCTCGATGAGGCCTACGAGTTCGCGCAGGCGGCCGTGTTCGAGGCCGAGGCCGAGATCGAGCAGCTTCGGGATGCCCTGCACGCGCACCAACGCGAACGAGATGCCCTGGCAGGCAAGGCCAGCGCGCTGTCGATGGCGCTCTCGCAGAAAGACGGATCGAGCGAACTCGCGGCCTCCGGCCTCGCCGGTGTGCGCGGGCTCGTCGCCGAGAACGTTCAGGTCACGCCGGGGTTCGAGGCAGCCATCGCGGCGGCGCTCGGGTCGCTCGCCGACGGGGTGCTGGCCGAGACGCGCGATGACGCCTTCGCGGCGCTCGAGCACGCGCGGGCGGGCGATATGGGTCGGGTCGAGGTGATTGTGGCGGCGGGGGGTTCTGCGGCTATGGCGGCTGCGAAGAGTGCAGGTGTTGGTGTTGGTGCGCGTTCTCCGAGCTGGAATGCTTCGGTTGCCGAAGCCGGCCTCACACCCGCCGCCGAAGTGGTCGTCGCGCCGGCGGGCGTGAAAGCGCTTCTCTTCGCGACCCTTATCGCGAACGACATCGCGGCGGCACGAGCCGCGTGGAAGGTGCTTGAGAGCGAGGATGGCGACGCCGGGCATCCGGAAACCCTCCCGGTGACGATCATCACGAAGGGCGGCGACGTGCTCACGGAGTACGTGCTGCGCGGCGGCTCGGGCGCGAAACGGTCGCGGCTCGAGCTGGTGGCGGAGCGGGATGCGGCGTCTGACCGGCTCGAGATCGTGACGGCCGACATCGATCGTGCCACGTTCGCTTTGGCCGAACAGCGCGGAATTCTGCAGAACGCGAAGCAGCAGTCGACGGCGGCGCTGCAGGCACTGCGTGAATTCGACTCGCGGCTCGCGGCGCAGACCGAGCGGCTCTCGCGGCTGCGCGCTCAGGTCGATGCGAGTCAGGGTGAGTTCGAACGGCTCGAGCGCTCGCGTGCGGCTGCCGGCGAAACCGTGGCGGGGGCACTGGCGGCGGCCGAGAAGGCGCGTGTCGAACTCGATGCGGCGCGCAGTCGGCCCCGCCCGATTCTCGATGTGAGTTCGCGCGACGATCTGCTCGGAGCCCTCGAGAAGGCGCGCGACGGCGAACTCGACGCGCGGCTGCAGCTCGAGACCGTGCGGGAGCGGGTGCGGGCCGAACAGGCTCGCGTGGTCGCGCTCGAACGGCAACTCGAAAGCGAGCGCCAGGCGGCGGAGGAGGCGGCCCGGCGCGCGGTGATTCGGCGCCGGCAGGTCGATGCGGCCACGGCCGTCGCCGAAAGCCTGCCAGAGGTGCTCGACTCGGTCGACCGTTCGGTGGCAGCTGCCCGGCTCGAACTCGCCCAGAGTGAGGCCGAACGGGCCGAACAGAATGCCGAACTGACCGATCTGCGCAAGCTCGAGGCGGGGCTCCGGCAACGCTTGCAGGGCATCACCGAGAACGTGCACGGGCTCGAACTGCAGATCTACGAGAAGAAGTTGCACCTGTCGAGCGTGCTCGAACGGGTGGGTTCTGAGCTCGGCATGGTGGAGGCCGATCTGGTCGAGGAGTACGGGCCCGATCAGCCGATTCCGATGGATGTTCGGGGCGCCGGCCCCGCTCTGATCAGCCGAACGGCCGGTGCGGCTCCTTCGGGGGCATCCGGAACCGAATCGCAGGGGGGCGACCACGCGGGCCCGGCCGACCCCGAAACCGTTCCGTTCGACCGCGACGAGCAGAAGCGCCGCCTGGCCCGCGCGGAGCGCATGCTCGCCGAACTAGGCCGCGTGAACCCGCTCGCACTCGAAGAGTTCGACGCACTCGAGCAGCGGCACAAATTTCTCACCGAACAGCTCACCGACCTCACGAACACGCGCAAAGACCTGCTCACGATCATCGACGAGATCGACGACAAGATGAAGTACATCTTCGAGGCCGCCTTCAACGACACGCGGGACGCCTTCGCCGAGGTGTTTCCCGTGCTGTTTCCCGGCGGAACCGGGAGTATCTCACTCACCGACCCTTCGGATCTGCTCACGACGGGGGTCGAGGTCAGTGTGAAGCCGGCGGGCAAGAAGATCGAGCGGCTGTCTCTGCTCTCGGGCGGCGAACGTTCGCTCGCCGCCGTGGCGCTGCTGATCGCCATCTTCAAGGCGCGCCCCAGCCCGTTCTACATCATGGACGAGGTCGAGGCCGCCCTCGACGACGCCAACCTGGGGCGTCTGCTCACGATCTTCCAAGACCTGCGACAGACCTCGCAGCTCATCGTCATCACCCACCAGAAGCGCACGATGGAGATCGCTGACGCGCTGTACGGCGTCTCGATGCGGCAAGACGGGGTGTCGGCCGTGATCGGCCAGCGGGTCGAGGTGGCGTCGTGAGGGGCGGAGTGCGACCGTGGTGAAGCTTCCGAAGCCGGGCCGGCTGATTCGCCGGGTGCGCGCTGGTTCGTACATGCTGGCCTGGGGCACGCTTGCGCCCGAGGCTCCCACCACGATTGTCATGAGCAGCCCCGACTTCGCCGAGGGGGCTGCGATTCCGGCACTGCACGCGGGCGACGGTGCAGGCGACAACGTCTCACCCGCGCTCGTCTGGAGCGGCCTGCCCGCGGGCACCAAGCAGTTACTGTTGGTGGTCGAAGACCCTGATGTGCCTCTGCCTCGCCCGGTCATCCACCTGCTCGCCCGCCTCGACCCGAGCCGCACCTCGGTCGCCCGGGGCGAACTCAACCTCGAGGCCGAGAACACCGGAATCGTGTTGCACCCCGGCTCGTTCAACCGGGTCGGGTACGCCGGCCCACACCCTATCGAGGCGCACGGGCCGCACCGGTACGTGTTCCAGCTGTTCGCGCTCTCGAAGCCTCTTCCGCTGCCCGCCACCGCCCGCCTCGAGTCTGTCGCCGCCGCCGCGTACGGGCTGATCCTCGCGCGCGGGCGCACCTGGGGCACCTTCGAGCGCCCGTGACCCCGGCCGACTACACGATTACTGCGCGGAGGCGCGGGCAGGGCGCCGCGGGCAAGCGGTGCCCGGGCATCCACGCGGCTCATTAGGCTGAGGGCATGGCTGAACGCAACTCCTGGTCGCTGTCGGGCGCCCTCCGCGGCATGTTCGCAAAGAAGACGATCGACGACGAGACGTGGGACGACCTCGAGACCGCACTCATCACCGGAGACTTCGGCATCGACGTCACCGATCAGATCGTCGGCGACCTGCGCACGAAGGTGTCGCGCTACAACACCACCGACCCGAAAGACCTGCAGCGCATGCTTCGGGAGACTCTCGAGGAGCGGTTCTCGAAGCTCGACCCCACGCTGAAGCTCACCGAGCGGCCGGCGGTCGTGCTCGTGGTGGGCGTGAACGGCGTGGGCAAGACCACGACCATCGGCAAGTTCGCCAAGTTCTTGGGCAACTACAACCGCACGGTCGTGGTCGGGGCGGCCGATACGTTCCGGGCCGCCGCCGTCGAGCAGGTTGCGACCTGGGCCGAACGCGCGGGCGCGCACATCGTGCGGCCGCAGCAAGAGGGCCAAGACCCCGCCTCGGTGGCTTTCCAGACCGTCGAGTACGCCAAGCGCAACAATATCGAGATCGCCATCATCGACACCGCCGGCCGCCTGCAGACCAAGGGCGGGCTGATGGATGAACTCACCAAGATCAGGCGCGTCATAGAGAAGCAGGCACCCGTCGCCGAGGTGCTGCTCGTACTCGATGCCACGACGGGCCAGAACGGTCTGCTCCAGGCGGAAGCGTTCATCGAGCATGCCGGGGTCACCGGCCTCGTGCTCACCAAGCTCGACGGTTCGGCGAAGGCCGGGTTCGTTCTGGCCGTGCAGGAGCGCACGGGCATCCCGATCAAACTGATCGGCCAGGGCGAGGGCATCAACGACCTCACCGGTTTCACGCCGCATGTCTTCGTGCAGAACCTGATCGGTTAAGACAGAGCTCTGGGCTAGTTCGTTGAGGCGACAATCCACGCGGTAAGGCCCCAACAGAGTAATGCCACGCATCCGCAAACGATGTACCTCATCTTTCGTGCGGCGGGGCTGCCACCACGGATTGCGACGATAAGAACTATGGGCAACAACAGAAGGATTCCAGCTAAGGCGTCTTGCCCGCAGTTCGTCGTTGAACAATCGACACTCGTCGCGAGTAACATCGCGGCTCCTACCGTCATGGACGGCTTGAGATCATCGGTGGAAAGTAGAGCACGTCTCCTATCGTAGCTGATAAAAAATCGACTATCTGGATTGGTTGGGCTCGTCACGTCGACAGAACCGATCGGCGCGGTCGCCCGTGCGAACAAGACGACCTCACCGGTTTCACGCCGCACGTCTTCGTACAGAACCTGATCGGTTAAGATTGTGTCACCATGGCAACTTTTGGAAACCTCTCTGACCGCTTAGCCGATACCTTTCGAAATCTTCGCACGAAGGGCAAGCTCAGCCCTGCAGACGTCGACGGTACGGTCCGCGAGATTCGTCGTGCCCTGCTCGACGCCGACGTGGCGCTGGATGTCGTCAAAGACTTCACCGGCAAGGTGCGTGAGCGCGCGCTCGGCGACGAGGTCAACAAGGCCTTGAACCCCGCCCAGCAGGTGGTTCAGATCGTCAACGAAGAACTGATCGCCATTCTCGGTGGCGAGGCCCGGCGCATCAACTTCGCCAAGAAGGCTCCGACGGTCATCATGCTCGCGGGCCTGCAGGGCGCCGGTAAGACGACGCTCGCCGGCAAGCTGGCGAAGTGGCTCGCGAAAGACAACCACACCCCGCTTCTGGTCGCCGCCGACCTGCAGCGCCCGAACGCCGTGCAGCAGCTGCAGGTGGTGGGTGGACAGGCCGGCGTCGCGGTGTACGCACCCGAGCCCGGCAACGGCGTCGGCAACCCCGTGAAGGTCGCCAAAGACTCCATCAAGTGGGCCATCGACAAGCAGTACGACGTGGTCATCGTCGACACCGCCGGCCGTCTCGGCGTGGATGCCGACATGATGAAGCAGGCCGCAGACATTCGTAAGGCCGTCGACCCCGACGAGGTGCTCTTCGTCATCGACGCGATGATCGGGCAAGACGCGGTGGCTACGGCCAAGGCGTTCCAGGCCGGTGTCGACTTCACCGGTGTCGTGCTGACGAAGCTCGATGGCGATGCCCGGGGTGGTGCTGCGCTGTCGGTGGCCTCTGTCACGGGCCGACCCATCATCTTCGCCTCGACCGGTGAGTCACTCGACGACTTCGAACCGTTCTACCCGGATCGCATGGCGTCGCGCATCCTCGACCTCGGTGACATTCTCACCCTGATCGAGCAGGCGCAGGGCGCGTTCGACGAAGAAGAGGCGAAGAAGGTCGCGGAGAAGTTCCGCACCGACAGTTTCACGCTCGAAGACTTTCTTGGCCAGATGCAGCAGCTGCGCGGTGCGGGGTCGCTGAAGAAGATGATCGGCATGCTCCCGGGCGCCGGCGCGATGCGCGAGCAGCTCGACAACTTCGATGAGCGTGAAATCGTTCGCACCGAGGCCATCATCCAGTCGATGACGAAGGCCGAGCGCCAGAATCCGAAGCTGTTGAACGGTTCGCGACGCGTGCGCATCGCCCGCGGTTCGGGCATGACGGTGACCGACGTGAACCAGCTCGTGCAGCGTTTCGAGCAGGCCGCCAAGATGATGAAGACGGTTGCGCGCGGCGGTGTACCCCAGATTCCGGGCATGGGGCCGATTCCCGGCGCCGGGTTCGCAGGGCGCGGCAAGGTTCAGCCGAAGAAGAAGGGCTCGAAGTCGGGCAACCCGGCGAAGCGCGCCGTCGAGAACGCGGCGCTGGCGTCGGGGGAGAAGCTTCCGGGGGCGGCGGGTGCAGGCTCGGGCGGCGGGTCTGGGTTCGGGCTAGGTTCTGGTTCTGGCGCTGGCGCGGATGCTGGCGCTGCCGGCGGCCCGAGCGAGAAGGAGCTCGAGTCGCTGCAGAAGTTCCTGCGGCGCTGAGTTCGCCTAGTTCGCATCACGCTCACAACTGAGTTAGGTTAGCTTTACCTTACTTGGAGGTTTCGTGGAGCACACCAGAACCCGATCGCGGCAGAGCTCGTTCCTGATGTTCGAGGTCGAGTTGCTGCGCATCCGGCCGCTGAGCCCCACGCTTTCGCGCTTCACCTTCACCGGCCCTGACCTCGACCAGTTCGCCGACAATGGCTACGACCAGCGCATCAAACTGGTCTTCCCGCTGCCCGGCATCGGGCTCGAGAGTGTTCCGACCGGTGACGATTGGTATTCCGAGTGGCGTTCGCTGCCGGTGGGGCGGCAGAATCCGATTCGTACGTACACCGTTCGTCAGGTGAGGGCCGACGAGCGGGAGATCGACGTCGATATCGTGCTGCACGGCGATGCCGGGCCGGCTTCGGCGTGGGCATCCCGAGCCCAGCCGGGAGACCCGCTGGTCATCCTGGGGCCGAACCGTGGGTTCGATGGCGTGTGTGGCGGGGTCGACTTCGTGCCCCCGGCTCACACCGAGACGATTCTGCTCGTGGGCGACGAGACCGCGCTGCCGGCCATCGCATCGATTCTCGAGCGACTGGCACCGGATGCCCGGGGCCTCGCCCTCGTTGAGGTTCCGCACCTCGGCGACGCCGCCGCGCTGGTCGCCCACGTGGGCGTCGAGGTGCGAGTGGTGGCGCGGGGGGCGGGGGATCCCGGTTCGGCGTTGCTGCCGGCGGTACGGGCGGCGACGGGGATGCTGCTCGGGCCGGGCGGGCGCGGTGGGGTTGGTGATCTCGAAAAGCTCGACGATGTCGATGTCGATTCCGTGCTGCTGTGGGAGGTTCCGGTGAGCGATGCTGGCGTGCCTCTCTGCGAGAGCACGGAGCTGTACGCATGGGTCGCGGGCGAGGCCGGAGTGGTCAAGGAGGTGCGCCGACACTTGGTGCGGGAGTGCGGGCTCGACCGGGCATCCGTTGCGTTCATGGGGTACTGGCGGCTGGGTCGCGCCGACATCTGACGCGAAGTAGGCTTTTGGTATGACTTCAGAGACGAATCGGCCGGTACGCATCGGCGTTCAAATTGCACCGCAGCACTCGACCTACAGCGAGATCCGCGACACCCTCACGCAGCTCGAAGAGCTCGGCGTCGACATCGCTTTCAACTGGGATCACTTCTACCCGCTCTCGGGCGACCCTGAAGGTCTGCACTTCGAGGGTTGGAGCATGTTGGCGGCCTGGGCCGAGCAGACCTCGACCATCGAGTTCGGCCCGCTCGTGACCTGCAACACGTACCGCAACCCTGACCTGCTCGCCGACATGGCCCGCACCGTCGACCACATCAGCGCGAAGAACCCGGGCGCCGAGGGGCGTCTCATCTTCGGCATCGGCTCGGGCTGGTTCGAGCGCGACTACGACGAGTATGGCTACGAGTTCGGCACCGTCGGGCAGCGACTGGATGCCCTGGCCGAAGCCATGCCGCGCATCGAGTCGCGCTGGTCCAAGCTGACCCCGCCGCCCACGCGAAAGATCCCCGTGCTCATCGGCGGCGGCGGCGAGAAGAAGACTCTTCGCATCGTGGCCAAGCATGCCGACATCTGGCACAGCTTCGCCGACACCGAAACCCTCGAGCGCAAGCTCGTCATCCTGCGAGCGCACTGTGACGAGATCGGCCGCGACTTCAACGAGATCGAAATCTCAACCGGAACACGCCCGCACACCGAAGACGGATTCGACGAGACTGACCTCGACGCCCAGCTCGCCCTCGGCGCCACCCTGTTCACGCTCGGCATCACCGGCCCCGGCCTCGACGTGTCGCCCGTGAAAGACCTGCTCGCCTGGCGCGACGCGAAGAACGCGTAACGCCGACGCGGTCTGCACGCCGCGCGCATCTTCATGCGACGTGCAGACCGGCACTGGCTTCAGCCCCCGAGCCCGTGCCGCAGTTCGTGCGTGAGCGACGAAACCACGGCATGCAGGCTGCCGCCGTTCTCGGCCGCCACCCGCAGTTGGCGCTGGTAACTGGCACCCTGCTCGAGAATGAGGGTGACCTGGGCGAGTTCTGCCGAGCATCCGAGTTTCAGAGCGGTCGGTGCCAGCGTCACCAGCAGGTCACGAATCTCATCGGTGACGAGGCGCTCGTCTCCCGCCGGGTTGAGAATGATCTCGGCATCGAGCCCGTAGCGGGCGGCGCGCCACTTGTTCTCGCGCGTGAACCACGGTTGCAGCGTCACCAGCTCCTCGCCCGCGTCGAGCCGATCAGACATGTGATCGACCAGGCACTGGATGAGCGCCGCCACAGCCCCGATCTCCTCGGGGCTCGACAGGCCGTCGCACGCGCGCATCTCGACTGTGCCCCACTGAGGTGAGGGCCTGATGTCCCAGCGCACCTCGGTGTGGTCGTCGATGATTCCGGTGACGGTCATGTCGGCCACATACTGCTCGTAGTCGGCCCATGTTGTGAACTGGTACGGCAGCCCGGCGGTCGGCAGCTGCTGGAACATCAACGCCCGGTTCGACGCGTACCCGGTGTTCACGCCGCCCCAGAACGGGCTCGACGCGCTCAGCGCCTGCAGGTGCGGGTAGTACGTCAGCAGCCCGTTCAGCAGCGGCAGAACCTTGTCGCGAGACTCGACACCGACGTGAACGTGAATGCCCCAGATCAGCATGTTGCGCCCCCACCACTGGGTGCGGTCGACGAGCTTGTGGTACCGCTCTTTGTCGGTGACCTTCTGATCGAACCACTGGGCGAACGGGTGGGTGCCGGCGCACATCAGCTCGACGCCCAGCGGGTCGGTGATGGCGCGCACCTCGGCGAGCTGGCCCTGCAGGTCGGCGACGGCATCCGAAACCGTCGTGTGCACCCGGGTCACGAGCTCGACGGTGTTCAACAACAGTTCGCCCGTGATCTGCGGATGCTCCGACCCGTCAGCTCCCCGCAATGCCTCCAGCACCTCGGCGGCCACCGACACGAGGTCGCCAGATGTCTGGTCGACGAGCGCGATCTCCCACTCGATTCCGAGGGTTGAGCGGGCCGATTCGGCGAAACTGATCTGCATGGAGCCGCCCCTGTGTGGTTCGAAGTGCCGAATGTCTGTGTTAATTACTCTACGGGGCAAATATCTGACAGAATGGTCAGTCGAGTCTGCCCTTGCCCGACCCTCTACTCAGGCACTGCGCAGAACCTTAGAACTTTTTCTTGGCCGAGTGTGCCCCCACGCTCACGGCCGGCAGTTCGCCCCATAAAAATACTCAGGAGAATTGTGGCTGTAAAGATCCGTTTGAAGCGCATGGGCAAGATCCGCGCTCCTTACTACCGTATTGTCGTCGCCGACGCACGCACCAAGCGCGACGGCCGTGTCATCGAAGAAATCGGCAAGTACCACCCGACCGAAGAGCCTTCGTTCATCGAGGTCAAGAGCGACCGTGCGCAGTACTGGCTCGGCGTTGGCGCCCAGCCCACCGAGCAGGTTGAGGTTCTCCTCAAGCTGACCGGCGACTGGGGCATCTTCAAGGGTGACAAGAACGCGGTTTCGACCGTTCGCGTCAAGGCTCCGAAAGCGGCTTTCGTCGCCGACGAGAAGAAGAAGCCCGTTCTTCGCCCCAAGGCCGAGGCCCCCGCGGCTCCGGTTGCTGCAGCTCCCGTTGCCGACGAGGCTGCTGACGCAGCTGCTGTCTCAGACGAGGCGTAAGTCTTGCTCGCACCGGCTCTCGAGCACCTGGTGAAGGGGATCGTCGATCACCCCACCGACGTGCACGTTGTCGCCAAGAGCTCACCGCGCGGCGAGGTTCTCGAGGTTCGGGTGAACCCCGACGACCTCGGTCGCGTGATCGGTCGCTCCGGTCGCACGGCGAAAGCCCTGCGCACCCTCGTTGCTGCTCTTGCCGATGGCAAGCGCATCCGTGTCGACGTGGTTGATACCGATTTCTAAGAACGAGACCCAACTGCGAGTAGGTCGCCTCACCAAAGCCCACGGGCTGAAGGGTGCGATCAAGCTCGAGCTGTTCACCGACGACCCGGGGCGACGCTTCGTTCCGGGCGCGGTGTTCACGCTGCAAGTGCCCACCACCTCGCCGTGGCACGGTAAGACCCTCGAACTGGCCGAACTGCGCTGGTACAACGGTCACGCCGTCGGCTTCTTCGTCGGTGTTCCCGACCGTGATGCGGCCGAGTCCCTGGCGAAGGCGATCCTCTGGATCGACCACGACCTCACCGAGACCACCGACGAGGAAGACGCCTGGTTCGACCACCAGCTGGTCGGCCTCGCCGTCATGCGTGACGGTGTGCGCATCGGAACCATGACGCAGATCGACCACCTTCCGGCCCAAGACCTGCTGCACGTCTCCACGATCACGGGCGAGGTTCTCGTTCCGTTCGTGAAGGCCATCGTGCCGTCGGTCGACGTGGCCGGTGGGTTTCTCACCATCACGCCGCCTCCGGGCCTCTTCGAGGAACTGCCGGCGGCTGACGACGCTGAGCCGGGCGATGCTGAGTCTGAGGCCGCTGAGTCGGAGGCCGCTACGTCTGAGGCCGCTACGTCTGAGGCCGCTACGTCTGAGGCCGCTACGGCTGACGACACGGTTCCGGATGCGTCGGCTGGCGTTCCGTCGGCACCCGCCGTCACCGAAGCACCCGCCGCCTCGTAGTTCACCAATCGTCGGCCCTCGTTCACACCTCTGCCGCCCTGGGCGTCGGGTTGAATGAGGGCCGACGATTGCGTTGTCCACCGGTTGTCCACAGATTGTGCTGGCACCGCCCGCGCGGTGTTCCGGGCTACAACACTGGTCTGTATGCACCTCGACCAGCTGTTTGCCGCGCGCGGCGGAATCGTCTCGACGGCAGAGTGCGCCGCCGAGGGCATGACCGCGCACCTCGTTCGGCAGGCTGTTCTCACGGGCCGGGCCGAACGCATTCGGCAGGGCTCGATCAGAGCCCTGACCGCACCCGCTGAAGCCGTGCAGGCCGTTCGGGTGGGCGGGTTTCTCACGTGCATCTCTGCTCTTCGCGCTCAGGGGGTGTGGTGCGTCGACGATGGCCGGCTGCACGTCAGGGTCGACCGGCACGCGAACCACCTCGCATTGCCGACGGATCGGTCGTCACCATTCGGCGACCCGGCCGCTGCAGGGGTGGTCATCCACCGCTCGTATGCGGGTGATCGGATTCGACCAGACCAGCCTGTCGACCTGGTCATTGGCGATCGGCTCGTTCTCGAGCTCGACGGGCGGCAATGGCACTCGACAGAGGCCGCCTTCGCCGAGGATCGGCGCCGCGACCTGCTGCTGCACGAGCGGGGGTGCCTCGTCATTCGGCTGACGTACGCGCAGGTGATGTTCGAGTGGCCGCGCGTCGAGGCGCTGATCAGGGCGCTCGTCGGCCGGCAGGAACACAGCTGGAGCGCTGGGCATCGGCAGGCCGGGCCGCGGCAGACCGGCCTGCGGCAGGCCGGGCTGCGGCAGGTTGATCTCGGGGCGCAGCCCGCGCAATCGGCGGCCCTCGTTCAAACCGACGCCCCATTTCGGCCGGGTTGAACGAGGGCCGACGATTGCGTTGTGACGAGGGCGCCGCCCCGGCAGAGATAGGGTTTTGGCATGCGCATCGACATTGTGACGATCTTCCCGGAGTACTTCGGCGTGCTCGACGTGTCGCTGCTCGGCCGCGCCCGCGAAGACGGCATTCTCGAGGTGGCGGTGCATGACCTGCGTGACTTCACGCACGACCGGCATCGCACGGTCGACGACAAGCCGTACGGCGGCGGCGCCGGCATGGTGATGAAACCCGAGCCGTGGGGCGAGGCGCTCGACGCGATCCTCGACGCTGCCGCCGCGCCAAAGTCCGCCGCGCCAGAATCCACTACCGAGGCAGACGCGCCTGCCGCAGACACCGGCCCGATCGTCATCTTCCCGTCACCAGCTGGGGAGGTGTTCACGCAGGCGATGGCGCGTGAGCTGAGCCACGCTGACCACATCGTGTTCGGCTGCGGCCGCTACGAAGGCATCGATCAGCGGGTGTTCGAGTATGCCGGCAGCCGGGCATCCGTGCGCCTGGTGAGTCTGGGCGACTACGTACTGAACGGCGGGGAGGTCGCCGTGATGGCGATGATCGAGGCCATTGGGCGACTGATTCCGGGCGTCATCGGCAACCCAGAGAGCCTCGTCGAAGAGTCGCACGAAGACGGCCTGCTCGAGTACCCGAGCTACACCAAGCCCGCGCTGTGGCGCGACTACGAGGTTCCGCCGGTGCTCACAAACGGCAACCACGGTGCCATCGCCACCTGGCGCCGCGCCCAGCAACTCGAGCGCACCCGACGCGTTCGCCCCGATCTGCTGCCCCCGGCGTAGCCGGTTCCGGATGCTCGGCGGCGCCGTTTCGCCCCAGCCGCTGCACAGCTGACCTCGCGGCCGACCCGCTCGCGCCGAACTCTGCGCCAGGTTCGCTTCAGGCGCGGGCGCTCAACACGAGCGGCCCGTCGGCCGTGATCGCAATCGTGTGCTCGGCGTGCGCCCCGCGTGACCCGTCGGCGCTTCGCAGAGTCCAGCCGTCGCGGTCGGTGACGATCTTGTCGGTGCTCTCGAGAAACCACGGCTCGATGGCGATGACCAAGCCCGGTTCGAGGTGGATGCCGCGGCCCGGGCGCCCGTTGTTCGGAATGTGGGGGTCGCCGTGCATGGTGCGGCCCACGCCGTGGCCGCCGAAATCCGTGTTGATGGAGTAGCCGTCTGCGAGGGCGACGCCGGCGATGGCCGCCGAGATGTCGCCGAGACGACCGCCGGGCTGGGCGGCAGCGATACCCGCGGTGAGAGCTCTCGTTGTGGTGTCGATGAGTCGGGCATCCTCGGGCCGGGGAGTGCCGACGATGACCGTGATGGCCGAGTCGGCGACCCAGCCGCCGACCGACGCGGCGAAGTCGAGCGAGACCATGTCGCCGTCGCGCAGGCGGTAGTCATGGGGGAGCCCGTGCAGCACGGCGTCATTGACCGAGGTGCAGAGAACCTTGCCGAATGGCATGGCGCCGAACGAGGGGTGGTAGTCGATATAGCACGACTCTGCCCCACGGGCGCGAATCATGTCGTGCGCGATCTTGTCGAGCTTCAACAGGTTGACACCCACCCCAGCTGCCGCAGCGACGGCGGTGAGAACTTCGCCCACGAACGCGCCGGCGGGCCGCATCTGCTCGATCTCGGCGGCGGTTTTGAGCTCTATCATCTGTCTTCCCTTGGATTTGCCTGTGTGAACAGGCGCGATACGACCCAACCCACGTTACCCGCCGTACCCTTGGATCATGTTCGTTCGACGGGCCTTCTACTACTGGCAGGTTGCTGCGGTCGTCGTGCTGCCACTGTGGATTCTCATCGGGTGGTCGGTTTTCGGCGGTTCGGGCTGGCAGTTTCTTCTGGTCATGCTCTCGTGCGGCGCACTCGCGCTGGCCCTCGCCGGTGTCGGCGTTCTCATCTACGCCCGCAAGGGTGTCCGACAGGCGCGCGCCGTCTCATGGGCCGATGTCGCGGTTCTGGCGCTCTGGCACGCCGCCATCGTGGCCGTCGGCTTTCTCACTCCTGCAGGCACCCTTCTTGCCACCGCCGTGGTCATCGTCGGTCTGGCTGCGTTCTGGCTCGTACTCTCCGAGCTGTTCAGAGAGACGCGGCGGCGGGTACAGGGGGCGTTCGACTCGTTCCAGGCGGCTGCCCAGATGGGTGCCGGTGCGCCCAGGCCTCCGGTGGTGGCCAACGGCGAGTACATCGTTATCGACACGGCTCGCAGTCACGAGAAGTAGGTCACGGGCATCCTGAGCCCGTAGGTCACCGGATGCCCGGGGTTGGCCTCTTTGCTTAAAGCCCTCGTGGCATGACACAATTGTCGATTGTGCCACCGCCAGACTCTGCCACAGGGGAGTTCTGCAGTTTCGCGTGCACACCATTTCATCAGAAGCCAGACACTGGCTACCAGCACGTAGTCGACCTGTGGCGGTTACAGAGAGCGATATTCCATGCATATTCTCGACAGCGTAGACGCAGCATCACTGCGTAGCGATGTTCCCGACTTCCGCGCCGGCGACACCGTTCGCGTACACGTCAACATCATCGAAGGTACCCGCTCGCGCGTTCAGGTCTTTCAGGGCATCGTCATCGGCCGTTCGGGCGAAGGCGTGCGCGAGACGTTCTGCGTTCGCAAGGTCAGCTTCCAGGTCGGTGTCGAGCGCACGTTCCCCGTGCACTCGCCGATCATCGACCACATCGAGATCGTGACGCGCGGCGACGTGCGCCGCGCGAAGCTGTACTACCTTCGTGCCCTTCGTGGCAAGAAGGCGAAAATCAAAGAGAAGCGCGCCTAGTCTTCTTCTCTCGTTTCATTTTCTCTGTCAGTTTGCGCCGAACGGCCTAACGTTTGAGTAACTTGACTGTGAAGTTGCCGGTGCAGACCGGCGAAGTGACCGAATACCTGAGCTCCTGCCCCATAAAATGGGTCGGGAGCTCAGGCGGTTAAATGACAGAAACATCGGTACCCACGCGGCCACGTCGCGCGGGTAGACGTTCGGGGCGTCGCTCGAAGAGCACAGCCTTGTTCATTCGCGACATCATCATCATCTTCTTGGTGGCGCTGCTCGCCTCAGTACTCATCAAGACGTTCTTGGTGCGGTCGTTCTACATTCCTTCCGGGTCGATGCAGAACACTTTGCAGATCAATGACCGCATCCTGGTGAATGAGCTCGAGCCGAACCTGATGCCCATCCAACGCGGCGATGTCGTGGTGTTCAAAGACCCGGGCGGCTGGTTGCCTGCCGCGACGCCCACGGCTGTGTCCCCCATCAAGGGTGCCATCAACTGGGCGCTCGACGCGGTGGGTCTCGCGGCCTCTGACAGCAACGACCATCTCATCAAACGGGTCATCGGCCTGCCGGGTGACCACATCGCCTGCTGCAACGCGCTCGGTCAGATGATGGTGAACGACGTGCCGTTGAACGAGCCGTACCTGAAGCTGCCGGCTGGGGTGACGAAGGTCTCCGACATCGCGTTCGATGTCACCGTGCCCGCCGGGTCGCTCTGGGTGATGGGCGACAACCGCTACAACTCGGCTGACTCGCGGTACAACCAGACCAAGCCGGGGGGCGGCTTCGTTCCCGTGGCCGACGTGGTGGGTCGCGCTCTCTGGATCACCTGGCCCATCGGGCGGTGGAGCTACCTCGACGACTACCCGGCTGTGTTCCAGGCCGCCAAAGATGCGGCTCCCGGGCCGCCGGGCGGTTCTGGGTGAGCCCCGTGGCTGAACCGACTCTGAAGCACGAGCGATCGATGGGGCGCGCAGGGGCGACGATGGTCATCGGGGTCGATGAAGTCGGGCGTGGCGCGCTGGCTGGGCCCGTCGCCGTGGGTATGTGTGTCATCGATCCGGTTCGCCCGGGCCGCTTTCCTGTGGGGCTTCGCGATTCGAAGATGCTGTCGGAGGCCAAGCGCGAGCTGCTGGCTCCGCTGGCCGCCGCGTGGGCGGGGGCATCCGCCGTGGGCCTGGCAAGTGCCGATGAGGTCGACCGGCTGGGCATCATCGCGTGCCTCGGGCTGGCCGCGAAACGAGCGCTCGGCATCCTGCACGCCAGTGGTGTGGAGATCATGACGGCGACAGTGCTGCTCGACGGCTCGCACGACTGGCTGTCGCCCGCCCTCGGTACCCCGCTGCAGGTGACCACGAAGGTCAAGGCCGACCGCGACTGCGCGTCGGTCGCCGCGGCGTCGGTAGTGGCAAAGGTGCATCGCGACCGGCTGATGATCGATCTCGACGGCGTACTGCCCGGCTACGGCTGGGCGAGCAACAAGGGCTACGGCAGCGCCGCGCACTTCGAGGCCATCGAGCTTCTGGGTGCAACCGAGCACCACCGGCACACGTGGCTGAAGAGCGCGCCGAGCGTCGCACCGATAGACTTGGCAAACCATGGAAGAAGATGAGTTCGAGGACTACGACCGCGAGGTCGAGCTGGCCCTCTACCGCGAATACCGTGACGTCGTGTCGCAGTTCAAGTACGTCATAGAGACAGAGCGTCGGTTCTATCTCGCGAACGATGTCGATCTGGTTCGCCGCGACACCGAGCACGATTTTTACTTCGAGCTCACGATGAACGATGTGTGGGTGTGGGATGTGTACCGCTCCGACCGATTCGTGAAGTCGGTTCGGGTTCTCACGTTCAAAGACGTGAACATCGAAGAGTTGTCGTCGAAAGACTTCGAGCTGCCGAAAGAGCTCGCGCTCGACGAGTAGGGCTTGGCACGAAAACGCGCCCGCTCGACGAGTAACCTCCGGGCTGACCCTGTGCTGAGTTCGGCCCTCCCGCAGCCTGTTGCATGGCTCGTCGCTCACAACCGACGGGTCTTGTCGGTTCTGCACCGACCCCTCGGGTAGCGGCTCGTTCTGCGTTTCACCCCGCCAGTGTTGCTGGCGGAGGTCGAAATGAAAGCAAAAGATGTGCTCGGGCGGCGGGGCGAACAGCTCGCCGCTGACTACTTGGTTGAGCGTGGGTACACAATCCTGGGCCGCAACTGGCGGTGCGCGCAGGGCGAGATAGACGTGATCGCCGAGCACGGTGGCGTGACGGTGTTCGTCGAGGTGAAGACCCGGTCGGGGCTTCGGTACGGGCATCCGTTCGAGGCCATCACGGTTGCCAAGCTCGCCCGGTTGCGGCGGCTCAGCTCGGCATGGTGTGAGGCGGCCGGGGGCGGCCGACGGCAGATTCGCGTCGATGCCATCGGTGTGGTTGCGCCCGCGGGGTCGGTGCCGGTCGTCGAACACCTCGAGGGAATCTTCTGATGGTGGCGCGCACCCATTCGGTCGCCTTACTCGGCATGACCGGCTCGATGGTCGAGGTCGAGGCTGACATCGGCAATGGCCTACCGACCCTCATGATCATCGGCCTTCCCGATACGGCACTGTCGGATGCCCGAGACCGCGTTCGAGCGGCGGCCACCAATTGCGGCTGCGCTCTGCCGCACAGCAAGATCACCGTCAACCTGTCGCCCGCGGCTCTGCCGAAACACGGTTCGACCTTCGACCTTGCGATTGCGATGGCCATCCTGGCCGCTGAAGGCACCATTTCGGCTGAATCGGTTGCCGGGGTGGTGCATCTGGGCGAACTGAGCCTCGACGGGCGGCTTCGGCCGATGAACGGGGTGCTGCCGGCCATTGCTGCCGCCGCGCGCGCGGGCTATCGGTCGTTCATGGTGCCCGAGGGCAATCGGCACGAGGCTGAGCTGGTGCCGGGTGTGGTCATCGTGCCCGTAGTGTCGTTGCGCGACGCGGCGATCTACCACGCCGGAGCCTTCGAGCCCGTCGTGTACGAGGCCATTCAAGGGCACGATGCGCACGACACCCGGGAGCCGCACCACGAGCTGGCCGACGTGGTCGGCAATCCCGACGCGGTACTCGCCCTGGTCGCGGCGGCGGCGGGCGGGCACCACATGTTTCTGCTCGGCCCGCCGGGGGCAGGCAAGACCATGCTCGCGTCGAGGCTGCCCGGTCTTCTGCCCGATCTCGACACCGAGTCGGCGCTCGAGGTGAGTTCGGTGCGGTCGTTGGCGGGGGCGGGGGTTCCGCGCACGCTCGCGGTGCGGCCGCCATTCGAGTCGCCGCACCACACGGCCACGGCGGCGGCGTTGATCGGCGGTGGGTCGAGGCTCATTCGGCCGGGGGCCGCGGCCCGGGCATCCCACGGAGTGCTGTTTCTCGACGAGGCACCCGAGTTCGCCGTGAGTGTGCTCGACGCGCTTCGGCAGCCCCTCGAGTCGGGGGTGATCAGCATTCATCGAGCGAACGCAGTCGCACGGTTCCCCGGTAGCTTTCAGCTTGTGCTGGCGGCGAACCCGTGCCCCTGCGGCCAATACGGTGCCGCAGAATCGAAGTGCACCTGCTCGCCGAACACTCGACGGCGCTATCTCGCGAGGTTGTCGGGCCCGCTGCTCGACCGCATCGACATTCAGGTTCAGGTTCGGCGCGTCACCGCAGTCGAGCTGCGGCTCGGCGATACCGAGCCCCGACTGACGACCGTCGAGGCGAGGCGAACCGTGGAGTTGGCACGCGAGCGCATGGCGCGGCGTCTCGAGGGCACGGGGTGGAGGCTGAACAGCCAGGTTCCCGGCGAGTGGTTGCGCAGCGGGCCCGAGCGCCTGCCGCACTCGTTCACCGCAGTGCTCGATCGTGCTCTCGAGCGCGGCGGCATCACCATGCGCGGCTACGACCGCATTCTGCGCGTCGCATGGACCCTCGCCGATCTCGACGGCGCCGACCAGCCCAGCCCGGAGCACGTGGGGCGGGCCCTCTACCTCAGAAAGTCGATGTCAGCATGAGCATTTTTTCGTTGGACGAGAAGTTGGTGATCGAGGCGGTGCTCGGCGTGAGCGGCGTCGGGGCGCCGAGGGGAGCGGGTGCCGCGGCCGGGGCTGCAAACGCGGGTTCGGATGTGGGTGCGGGTACGGATGCAGCTGCGAGTGCTGCCGAGGTCGAAGCCGAGGCCGAAGCGCGGCCCGAGATCGACACGCTGGCGATTGCGGAGCGGTTCGCCCGCGCCACGTGGAGCGGGCTCGCCGAACCCGGTGATGTGACGGCGGGAGCCCTTGTCCGGGCCCTCGGGGCAAGCGTCGGCCTCACTTTGCTGGTCGAGCGGGCCTCACCCAGGGCCGTTCTCGAACGGGTGATCGCGGGCGGTGACGAGACAACTGGTGGTGGAGGAATCGGTGGTGGGGCCGACGAGTTGACAGAGAAGTCCCTCACTCAGGCAATAGAACGATGGATGCCCCGCCTGGCGGCGAACTCGGCCCTCACCTCGCTTCGTCTCGCCCACCACTCTGGCGCGCGACTGCTCACCCCCGACGACGACCTGTGGCCGTCGTCGCTGGCCGACCTCGGTGGGCACGAGCCGCTCGCACTCTGGGTGCGCGGCCCTGCCTCAGCCATCGCTGGCATCGAACACTCCGTCGCGCTGGTGGGCGCCCGCGCGGCCACCGGATACGGGGAGCACATGGCCATGGAACTGTCTGCCGGGCTCAGCGATCGCGGCTGGGGCATTGTGTCGGGTGCCGCCTACGGAATCGACGGAATGGCCCATCGCGCGGCGCTCGCCAGTTCGGGGTTGACCGTGGCTTTTCTGGCGGGAGGGGTAGACCGGTTCTACCCGAGTGGGCACGATTCGTTGCTCAAACGCATCAGTGAGGTGGGGCTTGTCGTCTCCGAGTTGTCGTGCGGGTCGCCTCCGACAAAATGGCGGTTTCTGCAGCGCAACCGGCTCATCGCTGCCGTTTCGCAGGCAACAGTGGTGGTCGAGGCGGGCAGGCGCAGCGGTTCGCTGAACACCGCCGCCCATGCCAACGAACTCAACCGTCCACTCGGCGCTGTACCGGGGCCGGTGACGTCGATGTCGTCGGCGGGCTGCCATCGTCTGCTTCGTGACTATGCAGCGGTCTGTGTCACATCTGCTGACGACGTGGTGGGCATGGTGGGCATGTTCCAGGGCGCTGAACCCGATGACACGGCCGACAGCGATCGCCCGAGCGCCGAGCAACTGCGGGTTCTGGATGCCCTCAGTAAGAAGTTGGCGCGCCCTACCGACGATGTGGCTCGCCGCGCCGGTCTCAGTGTCTCGCGGGTGCAGTCGGTTCTCGGAGGGCTGCAACTCGAAGGCAGCGTGCTCGAAGACGTCGGGGGTTGGCGCGCCGCTGGGGGCAGGCGGATGCCGGTCTGAAAGCCACGGTCTGAAAGCCACGGTCTGAGACCTGATGTCGGCGCCTGCTGCGAAGATGAAGGCATGCCAGAGAACGACACTCCCACTCACGTCATTGCGCACCTCAGCGACACCCACTTCGTGGCGGCCAGCGCGAAGCTGTACGGCCGGGTCGACACCGACGCCACGCTCAAGCGAGCACTTTCGCAGCTCGAGGGGTCGGGCATCCGGTTCGACGCTCTGGTTTTCACGGGAGACATCACCGATCTCGGGGAGACTGACGCGTACGTGCGTATTCGAGGGATCGTCGAGCCTGCCGCTGAACGGATGGGAGCAGAGCTGGTCTGGGTGATGGGCAACCATGACAGCCGGGCCCGCATGCGCACCGACCTGCTCGGCGAAGCGGTGAGCAGCGAACCGGCAAGCAGCGCACCGGTCGACCGGGTGTTCTGGTTCGGTGGGTTGCGATTGATCGCGCTCGACACGTCGGTTCCGGGGTTCCACCACGGCGAACTGACCCTGCAGCAGCTCGACTGGCTGGCAGAGACGCTCGCGGTCGCGGCACCAGAGGGAACGCTGATCGCTCTGCATCATCCACCGATCCCCACGTCGCTGCCGCTGATGCCGATTCTCGAGCTTCAAGACCAGCCGCGGTTCGCCGACGTCATCCGTGGCACCGATGTGCGCGGAATTCTCGGCGGTCACCTGCACTACGCGACCACCTCGCTTTTCGCCGGCATACCGGTCTCGGTGGGGGCGGCCACGTGTTACACCATGGACATCACGGCCCACCCCGGCAGCCTCACCGGGGTGGGAGGCGGGCAGTCGATGAACCTGGTGCATGTGTACGAGAACCAGGTTGTGCACTCGGTGGTGCCCATCGGCGACTTCGAGACGGTGAACAACTTTCCCGACGAGCTCGTGGCCGAGATCCAAGCGCTCGGCCCCGCGGAGCAGCGGGAGGCATTCTCTCGCCACACCTCGCCGACAGCCTGACGAAACGGATGCTGAGCGGCATGCTTGACGGGTGAACCTCGAACGCGTGATGAGCGACTACTTGTCGCACCTCGAGTTCGAGCGTGCCTACTCGGCCAACACCATCCGTTCGTACCGGTCTGACCTGGCCAATCTGCGAGCCTTCGCCGAGCAGCGTGCAGCAGCCGAGGCGCGCTCGGAAGCCAAACCGCAACCGGAACCCGAGATCACGCTCGAACTGTTGCGTGACTGGCTATGGGCGGCGTCGAACCAGGGGCTCTCGAAAGCGACCTTGGCCAGGCGCTCTGCAACGGTCAAAAGTTTCTCTGCGTGGCTGTCGCGAACCCATCAGCAGGCGATCGACCCGGCTGCACGCCTGCGTGCGCCCCGACCAGACCGTTCGCTGCCCCGTGTGCTGAGCCGTGCATCGATGCAGTCGATCTTCGACCGGCTCGAAGATCGTGCGTCAGAGGGCGAAGAACTCGCCCAGCGTGACCTGGTCATCGTCGAGCTGCTCTATGCGTCGGCGCTGCGCGTCTCCGAACTCGTGGGAATCGATGTCGACGATCTCGATCTCGACCGACGCACGGTACTCGTGACAGGAAAGGGTTCGAAGCAGCGGGTCGTTCCGTTCGGGGGGCCGGCGGGGGAGGCGCTCGTGCAGTACCTGCACCGCGGTCGCCCGGCCCTTCTCGAGCGATCCGCCGTTCCGGCTGCGAAGGGGGCGCTGTTGCTGAACCAGCGCGGTGCCCGGCTCGGCACTCGTGCGGTCTACACCCTTGTGTCGGGGTTGCTGCGTGAGCTTCCGGGGTCTGGCCCGGAAGGCCCGCACGCGTTCCGCCACACGGCAGCGACGCACCTGCTCGACGGCGGAGCAGACTTGCGTGCGGTACAGGAGATGCTCGGCCACGCGAGCCTCGGCACAACGCAGATCTACACCCACGTGACGACGGAACGCCTGCGGCAGAGCTACCTCGCGGCCCACCCGCGCGCCTGACCCGCGCGCCCAAGCCCCGCGCCTGACCCACTGCGCTCAAGCCCCGCGCGCCTACCATTCGTACCCGACCCCCAGGGCCCGTCGCGGCCCGGCCGTCACCCACCGCCGATCGGCAGCAGTACTGCCCGCGGAACCGACGCGAGAACGAGCATCGGCGACACGTACTGCCCGTCGAGTCGCACGCCGTAGTGGATGCAGCTCACGGCGCAGTGCGACCAGACCGCGACCGATCCGATGGGCTGGCCGGCGACGACGGTCTGCCCCAGCGAGACGACGGCGGTGACCGGCTCGAGGCTGGAGACGAACCCGTTGCCGTGGTCGATCGAGACGACGGGCCGGTCGACCACGACCGCCGCATACGTGACGACTCCGGCCGCGGGTGCGACGACCTGTTCGTCGGGATCGGCTGCGATGTCGATTCCGCGGTGCCCTGCCGCAAATGCCGTCGGCGGCGCGGCGAACGCGCGCAGCAGCACGTGCGGCTCTGCCACCGGCCATTCTGCCCGGAAGGCAGACGCGGCTTCGCCCGGAGGGCCGATCGCGCTCACCAGCCCCACGCCAACACCCCCATCACCCGAAACCCCCGCAACACCCCCGACCCCGGGCACCAGAACACCGCCAGCCCCGCCGAGCGACCCCGCCGCGCCCGCCACCAACATCACCACAACCAGCAACCCGAGCCCATGTATTTTCATGCGCCCACTCTCGCTGCGAACACGCAACCCCCACCGCCGAAAGTCATCAACTGTGAGAACCCGTGCCAAGATCGAGTATGTGAGGGAGACAACCTGCACACAGGTTCTCCTCGTGAATAGCGAAGATCGCGTGGCATCTCACGCGAACGACACACATATTACACGTCCTAAAAGGGGTACGACATGTCTGACACAGCTGGTACAACGAGGTCTGGCGAAACAGACCAATCCCTGCAGCGCAAGCTGAACCGCAAGGTCATCGCGCTCTCGATCTCAGCGGCACTCGGCGGCTTTCTGTTCGGCTTCGACTCCTCGGTCATCAACGGTGCCGTCGATGCCATCAAGAGTGACTTCGGCCTCGACCAACTGCCGTTCCTCGCCGGGTTCGCCGTTGCCTCGGCCCTGCTCGGCTGCGCCATCGGCGCCTACTTCGCCGGCCGCATCGCCGACCGCCTCGGCCGCATCCCCGTGATGCTCATCGGTGCCGCGCTCTTCTTGATCAGCTCCATCGGCTCGGCTTTCGCCTTCTCGGTCACCGACCTGATTCTCTGGCGGGTGCTCGGCGGTCTCGGGATCGGCATCGCCTCGGTCATCGCCCCCGCGTACATTGCCGAAATCGCGCCGAAGCGCGTGCGCGGCAGCCTCGGCTCGCTGCAGCAGTTGGCCATCACCCTCGGCATCTTCGCCGCCCTCCTGAGCGACGCCATTCTCGCCAACGCCGCAGGCGACGCCAACAGCCCGCTTTTCTTCGGTGCCGACGCCTGGCGATGGATGTTCGTGGTCTGCGCCGTTCCCGCCATTGTGTACGGCCTGCTGGCCTGGCGCCTGCCTGAGTCGCCTCGGTTTCTCGCCGGCAAGGGTCGTCACGACGATGCGCGAGCGGTGCTCGCCAGCGTGATGCCGAGGGCCGAAGTCGACGGAGCCCTCGACGAGATCGAGACCTCGCTTCGTGAAGACAAGGAGAACGCGCGAACCGCCAGCCTTCGCGGCAAGCTGTTCGGCCTGCTGCCGGTGGTGTGGGTGGGCATCCTGCTGTCGATGTTCCAGCAGTTGGTGGGCATCAATGTGATCTTCTACTACTCGACCTCTCTCTGGTCGAGCGTCGGTTTCGACACCGGCAACGCGGGCACCTCCCTCACGATCTCGGTGGTGACGGCCGTGGTGAACGTGCTGGTGACCTTCGTGGCCATCTTCACGGTCGACAAGGCCGGCCGACGCCCACTGCTGCTGATCGGCTCGATCGGCATGGTGGTGTCGTTGGGCGTCATGGCCATCTCGTTTGCGCAGTCGGTTCAGGTGAACGGCAACCCGTCGCTTCCCGGTGCGTGGGGCCCGATCGCGCTTGTCGCCGCCAACCTGTTCGTGATCTCATTCGGAGCCACGTGGGGCCCGCTCGTGTGGGTGCTGCTCGGTGAGATCTTCCCGAACCGCATCCGTGGCAAGGCGCTCGGCATCGCCGCCGCCGCGCAGTGGCTCACGAACTTCGCCGTCACCGAGACGTTCCCGGCGCTTTCGGCATTCTCGCTGCCCTTCACCTACGGCATGTACGCGTTCTTCGCCCTGCTGTCATTCGTCTTCGTGTTCTTTGCGGTTCCTGAGACGAAGGGTCGTTCTCTTGAGAGCATGGATGATCTGAAGGTCGATCGCGGAGGCCGAGCCGCCAAGGCCGCCGCCGCCCTCAAGGCCTCTGCGTAGAAGGCTGCACCGCAGCGCCCGAACGGTGGTATCCTTTTTGTAGCACCGCTCTCGTAGCGGTGACTACGCGTGCCCATCGGCCGCCAAACCCTTCGGTCTCGAGCGAGTCATTTCGCGCGGGCGGGTCTGTGCCGGGCACCAGGTGAGACGGTCATCCGGCCGTCACTGAGAAACCGATTTGGCTCCTGCCGTGCATCCGTGCCCGGGGGCCATAGAACAGGAGTACGGCCATGGCCGTCGTAACCATTCGCCAGCTGCTCGACAGCGGCGTGCACTTCGGGCACCAGACCCGCCGTTGGAACCCGAAGATGAAGCGCTTCATCTTCACCGAGCGTTCTGGCATCTACATCATCGACCTTCAGCAGTCGCTCGGCTTCATCGACAAGGCCTACGACTTCGTCAAAGAGACCGTCGCCCACGGCGGCACGATTCTCTTCGTCGGCACCAAGAAGCAGGCCCAGGAAGCAATCGCCGAGCAGGCGACCCGCGTCGGCCAGCCCTACGTCAACCAGCGTTGGCTCGGTGGCCTCCTCACCAACTTCCAGACGGTGTCGAAGCGTCTTGCCCGCATGAAAGAGCTCGAAGAGCTCGACTTCGAAGACACCGCCAAGAGCGGTTTCACGAAGAAAGAGCTGCTCATCAAGAAGCGCGAGCTCGACAAGCTGCACAAGAGCCTCGGCGGTATCCGCAACCTCACGAAGACCCCGTCGGCCCTCTGGGTCGTCGACACCAAGAAGGAGCACCTCGCCATTGACGAGGCGCGCAAGCTCGGTATCCCCGTCATCGGTATTCTCGACACCAACTGCGACCCCGACGAAGTTCAGTACCCGATTCCGGGCAACGACGACGCCATCCGCTCGGTGGGGCTGCTGACCCGCATCATTGCTGACGCTGCCGCTGAGGGCCTCATCCAGCGTCACCAGAAGCCCGAGGAGACCGGCAACGTGTCTGCCGTCGAGCCGCTCGCCGAGTGGGAGCGCGAGCTTCTCGAGGCGTCGACCGTCGAACTCGAGCAGACCGAGACCGCCGTTGCTGAGACGCTCGCTACCGAAGGTGCCGATGCAGCTGTCGTCGAGGCCGCCCAGGCCGACGCTGCTGTCATCGAGGCTGACGTAGCCGAGCTGGCCGAAGAGCCCAACACCGAGGAGAACGACGCAGACGCGCAACTCATCGGCAAGGCCATCGGTGAGCCCGTCGCCCACCCGGTCGCCGAGGCTCGCACCGTCGACCCCGAGCAGACCGTCTGACCTTATGGCGGCGATGCCTGAGAGGCATCGCCCGCGAATAAATCCTCGGCGGCAGTGATTCGCTGGGGTTTGAACATTGATCAGCTGTGCCCGGGGTGACTCGGGCACAGCCATTTAGCAAGGAGTGAGTAGCACTATGGCAAATTTCAACGTTGCCGACGTGAAGATTCTGCGCGACCGTCTCGGCGCCGGAATGGTAGACAGCAAGAACGCACTGGTCGAAGCCGATGGTGACATCGAGAAGGCGATCGAGATTCTGCGCCTCAAGGGTCAGAAGGGCGTCGCCAAGCGCGAAGGCCGTGCCACCAGCGAGGGCCTCGTCGCCGCGAAGGAGGAGGCTGGTACTGCCACCCTCATCGAGCTCGCGAGCGAGACCGACTTCGTTGCGAAGAACCAGAAGTTCATCGACCTGAGCGAGAAGGTTCTGGATGCTGCCGCTGCAGCCCAGGCCACCGACGCCGCCTCTGCGCTTGCCGCTCCGGCCGGCTCGCAGACCGTCGGTGAGGTCATCGCCGACGAGGCCGCCATTCTCGGCGAGAAGATCGAACTGCGCCGCGTGGCACAGGTGAAGGGCGAGAAGTTCGCCATCTACCTGCACCGCACCAGCAAAGACCTGCCCCCGCAGGTCGGCGTTGTGGTCGGCTACACGGGTGACGACGCCGAGACCGCTCGCAGCATTGCGCAGCACATCTCGTTCGCCAACCCCGAGTACCTGACCCGCGAAGATGTTCCTGCTGACGCCGTTGAGGCCGAGCGGAAGATCGTCACCGAGATTGCTGAGAACGAGGGCAAGCCCGCCGCGGCCCTGCCCAAGATCATCGAGGGTCGTCTCACCGGGTACTTCAAGCAGGTCGCCCTGCTCGACCAGGACTACGCGAAAGACAACAAGCTGTCGGTCGCCAAGGTGCTGGCCGAGGCCGGCCTGACCGTGACCGGGTTCGCCCGTTTCAAGGTCGGCGCCTGACCTCCTGTCACTGAAAGCCCCGACACCCGAAACGGTGTCGGGGCTTTTTGTTTACCGGTAGCCTGAACACCGGGAAGCGACGGAAGGACAACCATTCGATGTCAGAAGCGACCGGTAGACGACGAGTTCTGCTGAAACTTTCGGGTGAAGCCTTCGGGGCCGGCTCACTGGGTGTGAATCCCGATGTAGTCAGCGAGCTTGCGCGCGAGATCGCCGCAGCAGCGAAGACCGTCGAGATCGCCATTGTGGTTGGCGGCGGCAACTTCTTTCGCGGAGCGGAGCTCTCACAGCGCGGAATGGATAGAGGGCGTGCCGACTACATGGGCATGCTCGGCACCGTGATGAACGCCCTCGCACTGCAAGACTTTCTCGAGCAGGCCGGGGCGGCGACGCGGGTGCAGTCGGCCATCTCGATGACGCAGGTGGCTGAGCCGTACATCCCGCGCCGTGCCGAACGCCACCTCGAGAAGGGCCGCGTGGTCATCTTCGGTGCCGGGGCAGGTCTGCCCTACTTCTCGACCGACACGGTGGCTGCGCAGCGTGCCCTCGAGATCGGCGCAGACGTGGTTCTCGTGGCGAAGAACGGTGTAGACGGCGTCTACGACTCCGACCCGCGCACGAACCCGAACGCGAAGAAGATCGACAGGCTGACCTACATCGACGCGCTGCAGCGGGAACTGAAGGTGGTCGACTCGACCGCGTTCAGCCTCTGCATGGACAACCGCATGCCGATGATGGTGTTCGGTATGGAGCCGCAGGGCAATGTGACCCGCGCGATTCTGGGCGAGCAGATCGGCACGCTGGTTCACACCTCGCACGAGTGATCAGGCTTTCGAACTAAACTGTTGCCGATATAAGGAGTTGTCACTGTGATTGCCGATGTACTGACCGATGCCGCTGAGCGAATGAAGAAGGCGCTCGAAGCAACGAAAGAAGATTTCTCGACGGTGCGAACCGGCCGGGCGAACCCGGCCCTGTTCCAGAAGGTTCTGGTCAACTACTACGGGTCACCGACGCCGCTCTCACAGCTTGCCTCGTTGCAGAACCCCGAGGCACGCACCATCATCGTCACCCCGTACGACAAGGGTGCCCTGCGCGACATCGAGCAGGCCCTGCGTGACATGCCGAACCTCGGTGCGAACCCCACAAACGATGGCAACATCATTCGGGTCACCCTGCCCGACCTCACCGAAGAACGTCGTCGGGAGTTCGTGAAGGTGGTCAAGGTCAAGGCCGAAGATGGCAAGATCTCGGTGCGCAACATCAGGCGCAAGGCCAAAGACGATCTCGATGCCCTGAAGAGCGAGGTCGGAGACGATGAGGTTGCCCGCGCGGAGAAAGAACTCGAAGCATCGACGAAGTCAGTGGTCGATGCAATCGACGACGCCTTGAAGCGCAAAGAGACCGAGTTGCTGGAAATCTAGGTCTCAGAAACTGTGACTATCGATTCGGGTGCGGGCGGCCCTGCGAAACCGAAACGCTCTTCGCAGGGAATCACGCGCGCCGAACTCGAAGAGCGTGTTCGCGCGAGGCGCGAACAGTTCGAAGAGGCCAACGAGAAGATCACGGCGCGCACCGGCCGCAATCTGGTCAGTGCGATCGCGATCGGCCTCGGCCTTGGTCTGATCATGCTCTTCAGCCTGATCTTTCTCAAAGTTCTCTTCTTCATCTTCGTGGGCATTCTGGTGTGCATCACCTCGGCAGAGCTCGTCGGTGCGCTGAAAAGGTCGGGCCGGCACGTACCGCTGATTCCCACCGTTGTCTCTGGTGCTGCGGTCGCGGTCGCCGCGTTCTACTTCGGCGAGGCGGGCCAGTGGCTGACGCTGCTGGGTGGCGCGCTGTTCGTGTGCGTCTGGCGGCTCGCTCAGCTGGTGAGCCCGTCGCATCGCGGTGGTGTGGTCGCCGTATTGAGAGACCTCTCATCGGGCATCTTCGTGCAGGTGTACGTCGTGTTCCTTGGGAGCATCGCCATACTTCTGGCCGCAAAACCGAGTGGTCAGTTCTGGGTGCTCGCGTTCATGCTTGTGGTCATCTGCGTCGACACGGGTGCGTACGTGACGGGGCTGAACTTCGGCAAACATCCGATGGCACCCCGCATCAGTCCGAAGAAGACGTGGGAGGGCTTCGCCGGGGCCGCGGGGCTGGCTCTCATAGCGGGGGTCGTGCTCGGGGTCTTCATGCTAGACCGGCCCTGGTGGTTCGGGCTCATTCTGGGTGCCGTCATCACGGCCACCGCCACATTCGGCGACCTCGCCGAATCGCTGCTGAAACGCGACATGGGCATCAAAGACATGAGCACCTGGCTCCCCGGGCACGGCGGTTTTCTCGACCGACTCGACTCGATGCTGCCTTCTGCCGCCGCCGCATATGTTCTGTTCATCGTCTTCCGTTAGCGTGGTCTCGTGAGTCAAACCTTTCCGCATGCCCGTCGCCCACAGCTCGGCTACAACGTCTACGAGGTGGAGAAGTTCCTGGCGGATGCCCGCGCTGCATACGAGGCCAAGGGCATGTTCACCGAGCCGGGCGACACGGGCGACATCGGTGCGGGCGCGAATGCAGGTGCAGCAGGTGCAGGTGCAGCGGGTGCTGCCGGCGTCATCGACTCGCAGACCATCCGTCAGGCATCCTTCGGCCTGCAGAAGAGCGGGTATTCGACGGTGCACGTCGATGCCGCACTCGAGCGACTCGAAGAGGCATTCTCGGCGCGTGAGCGCGCCCGTGCCCAGCGTGCTGTTGGCGAAGAACAGTGGTACGCGCAGAGCCGCGAGCGTGCGCGAGAACTTCTCGCCCGCCTCGAACGGCCGAAGGGCAGGCGGTTCACGCGTGCCGGGCTGCTGAGCGGTGGCTACAACCGCAGTGACGTCGACACCTTCTGCGATGCGATCGTCGCGTACTTTCGGTCGGGTGCTGCTGTGACGGTGGGAGACGTGCGCTCCGCTGTCTTCCGGCCGAAGCTCGGTGGGTACAGCGAGGGTCAGGTCGATGCCGTTCTCGACGCCGTCGTCGACGTGATGT
Source organism: Subtercola vilae (assembly GCF_004923255.1). Classification (GTDB taxonomy): domain Bacteria; phylum Actinomycetota; class Actinomycetes; order Actinomycetales; family Microbacteriaceae; genus Subtercola; species Subtercola vilae. The sequence continues at coordinate 44,807 of NZ_QYRT01000009.1, forward strand.
TGTCGGTGCGCTGAGCCCACTGCTACAGTCGACTCATCGTGGGTAGACATCAGATCGAACGTCGGGTGCCGAGACCTCGTCAGCACCGCGCGCCGCTCGATAAAAGCCGCCTCGCGCTTCAGGGGTTCGGATTTCTGGCCGCTGTCGCCTTCGTGGCGATCACCGCGGTCGACCCGTACACGGGTGCCACGGCGTCGGCCTACTTCACTGTCACGATCAAAGACACGTCGAATCTCCCGACTCAGGCTCTCTCGTCGGGCCGATACGAGAACGCCGTCAGCCGAGATGGCTACTCGACCAAGGCAGCGCCCCCGCCCCCGGTCGTGGTCGCCGTGAAGACCGCCTCGTCGGCGCCGTCAGCTGCTACGCCCGACCCCGGCTCAGCCAAAGCGATCGCCCACGACATGATCGTGGCCAAGGGCTGGGGCGAAGACGAGTACTCGTGCCTCGTCTCCCTGTTCAACCGCGAATCGGGCTGGAATGTGTCGGCATACAATGCCGGCAGCGGCGCCTACGGTATTCCACAGGCTCTGCCGGGCGGCAAGATGGCCTCGGTCGGTGCCGACTGGCAGACCAGCGCCGCCACGCAGATCACCTGGGGTCTCGGCTACATCACCAGCCGCTACGGCACCCCCTGCGGCGCCTGGGGCCACTCCGAAGACCAGGGCTGGTATTAGAGCCGCTGCCGCCTTCGTCTGATGTCGCCCGTTCGCTGATCGTAGACTGGAGGGTATGCCTCGCAGCAATCGCCCCCGCCGACCCGTTCGCGGCCAGGGGCAGGGGCAGAGCGACGCCGACGAGAGCGAGAGCTTCGAACGCGCGATGACAGGCTGGCGCACGGTGGAGCACCGTCGGGGCGGCGACTGGAACGTTCAGCCCATCTCAGCGCTGCAGGCCACCAAAGAATACGTCTGCCCCGGATGCTCGAAGACCATCGTGCCGGGTACTGCCCACCTCGTGACGTGGCGGGCTGACGGTGTCATGGGTGACGCCAGCGACCTGGCGGCCCGGCGGCACTGGCACACTCACTGCTGGAAGATCGGTTTCTGACATGACCCCCGCCATCGAGATTCGAAGCTCGACATTACTTCCTGCCCTGCGGGAAGACATCGAGTTGCACACCTCCGACGGTCTGACGCTGGTCGGCGAGCTGGCCCTGCCCGAGTCGGGCGCCCCGGTGGCGACACTCGTCATGTTGCACCCCCTGCCGACCGCTGGCGGGTTCATGGACTCGCATATCCTTCGAAAGGCCTCCGCCCGGCTGCCGGCCCTCGCCGACCTGGCCGTGCTGCGCTTCAACACCCGCGGCACCTCGTCACCGCGCGGCACGAGTGACGGCAGCTTCGATGGGGCCGTGGATGAACGGTTCGACGTCGCCGCTGCAATGGCCTTCGTCGCCGAACGCCAGCTGCCGCACCCGTGGCTGGTGGGCTGGTCGTTCGGTACAGAGCTTGCCCTGAAATACGGGCTCGACCACCCCATCGATGGAGCGATTCTGCTCTCACCGCCGCTTCACCGCACCACGGAGGCTGAGCTTGCGCGGTGGGCCGACGCCGGGGTGCCGCTGGTGGCGCTCATTCCTGAGTTCGACGACTTTCTGCGGCCGGCGGAGGCGGTCGACCGCTTCGCCGTAGTACCCGAGGCCGAGCTGGTGGTGGTCGAGGGTGGCAAACATCTCTGGGTGGGCGAGACGCAGACCAAGAGGGTTCTGAACGAGATCGTCGCCCGCGTGAACCCGGCTGCATGGCCGTTGCCCGAGACCGTCGAGGGACCTTAGCGCTCGTTCTGCGCCGGAATGACGACCTGCTTGACGATCAGCATGATCGACGCGGCGATGGGGATGGCAACGAGTGCTCCGAGCACTCCGAGCAGTGAGCCGCCCGCCAGCGCTGCGATGACGACAACCGCCCCCGGCACTGACACCGCGCGTCGCATGATGTTCGGGCTGAGAAGGTATGCCTCAACCTGCATGTAGACGAGATAGTAGATGCCCGCCGCCAGCGCGGTCGCCGGTGAGCCCACCCCGGGAATCAGGCAGATCAGCACAATGATGACCGACCCGGAGATGGTTCCGACGAGCGGAATGAGCGACAGGATGCCGGCGATGAAGGCGAGCACGGCCGCGTAGGGTGCCTGGATGATCGACAGGTAGATGAAACTCAGCACTCCGTTGCACGCGGCCAGCGTGACCTGGCCGATCACATAGCGCCCCACCGCATCGGTGACCTGCTCGCCGAGGTCGGCGAACCGCTCCCGGCTCGACGCAGGAACAAGCAGGTACACCGTGCGTTTCATCGCTGACAGATTCGCGGTGAAGAACAGGGTGAGGATGAATACGATCACCACGCCGAACACGCCGTTTGCGATGCCGACGCCGATGGCGAGCGCACCACCGGCAATGGTGGTGATGTTGCCGGGGTCTTGCAGATACTTGGTCACGGCATCGACGACGGCCTGAACGTCGACGTAGCCGCCGAGCCTCGTGGTGAGGTCGGAGGCCCAGCTCGACGACTGCAGCTGTGCGAGCAGCGGGGGAATCTGGCCGAAGAGCTGCGTCAGCTGGTCGACGATGATGGGCAGCACGGCGAAGACAAGACCGGTGATGATGCCGGCAACTCCGACGATGACGATGAGAATGGCCAGGCTCCGCGGGAACCGCTTACGTTCGAGCCACGACACCAGCGGGTCGAGGCCGAGGGCGAGAAAGACGGCGATACCGACGTAGGTGAGAACCGTGGCGAGGTTGCTGATGGCGAACAGAATGAGAATACCGAGGCCCACACCCAGCGTGCCCACGAGCCCCAGGGTGAATGCGTTCCTGATCTTCACTGCCACTCCCTTGCAGGCCCCCAGACCTGTCGGGGAGTAGCCTAATTGTAGGGGCCAGCGAAGTCTGGGAGCCTTCACAAGCGCGATGGGCTATCTTTTAATGTCTTGTCTGGAGTTCTCACGTGCGATTTATTCTTGCCATCTTCGCCTTCGTCATAGCGACGGCGCTCATCGGTATCGGCATCGCTGAGCGTACGGTGCTTCTGCCCCCTTCGTCGCTCAGCGTTCAGACGACCCAGTCGTCGCCTCTGCCGTACCTCTTCATCGACAGCGATGTGCTGCAGTCCCACTCGGGCGCGCAGACCATTTCGCTCTCCGGCAGCAAAACGGTCTTCGCCGCCTACGGCCGCACGGCCGATGTGAAGGCGTGGCTGAACGGGTCGGCCTACGACACCGTCGCGGTCGACTCGACCACGAAGTCGCTCTCATCGAGCGTTGTCGCCGCCGCCACCACGGGGGCCGCAAACGTCGCGAGCGGGTCGGCCAACCCCGCCGGCTCCGACCTGTGGCTCGAAGAGTACACAAGTGACAGCTCACTCAATCGCACGTTCAGCCTGCCGGCCGGGTACTCGATGATCGTCGCCGACGATGGCACAGCCGAGGCGCCGTCATCGATCCGCATTTCGTGGCCGCTCGACAACAGCACGCCGTTCGCAGTGCCACTGCTGCTCGCCGGGGCGTTCTTCGTGCTCGTCGGGCTGGTGCTGCTGCTGTTGGGGCTCGCCCACATGAAGAAGTCGAGGGGCCCGAGGCGTAAGCCCCCGGCGCTTCCCCGTGGCAAGCGGTTCTCGTCGTCGCGGCACAACGCCATCGAATCGGGCGTGAAACGCGGCCGTCGGTCGATCTCCCGGTCGATCGCCATCGCAGTGCCGACCGTGCTTCTCGGTTCGCTGGCGCTTGCCGGATGCTCGATCCAGTCACTGCCGTCAGCGATCGCTGACACGGCCACGCCTACTCCCGGTTCAACTGCGGCTGTCTCCTCGACCCCGGCGGCCACGGCGACCCCGACGCCAACCGGCACCGCCACCATTACGCCCACGCCGGTGCCCACCCCCGACTCCGGCCCGCCGCCCGCTGTCTCCGAGGAGCAGCTCAACACAATTCTCACGAAGATCTCGCAGACCGCCACCGCGTCCGATGCGGCCGCGGACGCGGGTGCCCTCGCCGCGAGGTTCACCGGGCCCGCGCTCGATCTCCGCACCGAGACGTACAAGATTCGTGCCACTGATGCGAGCTACCCCGCCCCGCAGGCCGTGCCCACCGGGCCGTCGTCTGTCGTGCTGCCGCAGGCAACCGACACGTGGCCGCGAACGGTCTTCACCATTGTGGAGAACAAGGCTGACACCACTGTTGCCCCGCTGTCGTTGATGCTCATCCAAGAGACTCCGCGAAGCGCCTACAAGGTCTACTACGCCATCGCGCTCGAGCCCGACACCACCCTGCCGCCCGTCGCTCCGGCCTCGGTCGGCACGTCGCGCCTCGGCACCGACTCGAAGCTCCTCTCCATCACGCCGGCACAGGCGGCCAGCGGCTACGCCGACCTCCTGGCGGTGGGTTCGGCAAGCCCCACGTTCGCCGAGTTCGATGCGACCGGCGATACGCTCCGCACCAGCGTGGGGGTCGACTACAAGAATGCGAAGAAGGCGGGGCTCGCCAACACGGCGAGTATCGACTTCGCAAAGGTTGCGGGCCTCGGCCAGAGCATCGCTCTCGCCACAAACCAGTCGGGCGCCATCGTGGCCCTGAACATCCGGGAATCCGAAGTGGTGAAGGTCGTCGAGGCCGGTGCCACGGTGACCACGCAGGGCGCTGTCACGGCGGCGTCGGGCGTGACGTCGACCACCAAGGGCACCGAAGCGATCTACGATTACCAGTTGTTGTTCTACATTCCGCCGTCGGGCGACACCTCGAAGGTGAAACTTCTGGGATTCGCCCAAGGACTGCTGTCAGCCAAGGAGTTGCCGTGAGCCAGATTCCCCCCTCTGCCGCAAGCCTGAGGGGTGCCGTCGACCTCTCGTCGCTCGTGAACCGCCCGGCTCCCGGTGCCCAGGCAGCCGGGGCCGCGGCATCCGGCGTCGCCAGCGGCCCCGCCGGTGAGCCCGGCGCTGGCGTCAGCGTGCCGAGCCTGCTGCTCGACGGCACCGACGCCACCTTCTCGCAGATTCTCGAGCTGTCGAACGCGGTGCCGGTCGTCGTCGAACTGTGGGCTTCGTGGTCTGACGGGTCGCGTATCCTCGCGCCGCTGATGCAGAAACTCATCCTCGAATACGGCGGCCAGTTCATGCTCGTTCGGGTCGAAACCGATACGAACCCGCAGCTCGCTGCGGCGTTTCAGGCCCAGACGGTTCCGACCGTCGCTGCCATCATCGGTGGGCGGCCGGTGTCACTATTCGAAGGCGCGCAGCCCGAGCAGAGCATTCGGGAGGTTCTCGAACAGGTCGCCCAGCTCGGCGTGCAGAACGGCGTGACCGGCGTGGCTGTACCGGCCGATGGGCGCGGGCTGCCGGGTGCTGGCCCTGATGGTGACGGCGAGGCCGCAGAGCCCGTCGAGGAGCCGCTGCCGCCCCACCACGCCGAAGCCTTCGACGCGATCTCCCGTGGCGACTACAAGGGCGCCATCGCCGAGTACGAGAAGGCCATCGCGCAGAGCCCCCGCGACGCCCTCGCCATGGCGGGTCTTGCCCAAGTCAAGCTGCTCGACCGTCTCGACGGCCAGTCGCTCGATGAGATCCGTAGTGCCGGCGCCGCCAACCCCACCGATATGGATGCCCAGCTGCTGGTCGCCGATCTCGATGTCTCTGGTGGGCACGTCGACGACGCGTTCGATCGTATTCTCACGCTCTTCGCGAAAGCCGACCAGGCAACGAAAGACGTGCTGCGGGCCCGGCTGCTCGAACTGTTCGAGGTGGTCGGTACCGACGACGCACGGGTCACCGCAGCGCGCCGCAGGCTGACCATGCTTCTGTACTGAGGCCCGGTCTAGACCCACCGGCGGCGCTTGTCAATCGTCGGCACGGATGTGCGTGCGATACACAGCCGGGGCAATAGGGTCATCTCATGAGCATTCTGAAGAAACGTGCTGAGGTGCCTTCGCCGGCGAAGGTGTCACCCGAGGTGCAGGTCGTGTCGCAGGGGTCTGAGGCGTTCGCGCAGGTGAATGCCTTCAAGATCGGCCTGCTCGGCGCACTCGGCGTACTGGTTGCGCTGGTCATCGGCGGCCTGATCACGCAGCTCGGCACGGTGCTCATCTATGTGGGCGTGGCGCTCTTCATCGCGCTCGGCCTCGACCCGCTCGTGTCACGGCTCTCCCGGCGCATGCCCCGGCCGCTCGCCATCGGCATCGTGTTCGGCATCGTGGTGGTGATTCTCGCAGCGTTGCTGCTGACGATCATCCCCATCATCGTGTCGCAGACGACGAACCTCGTGAACAACTTTCCGTCGTACATCACCACCCTGCAGGGTGAGCAGTGGGTCAAAGACCTCGAACAGCAGCTCAGCGGCGTGGTGAGTGTCGACGACGTCATCAAGAACGTGCAGAGCTTTCTGAGCCCCGACAAGATCCTCTCGGTGGGCGGCGGCCTGCTCGCAGTGGGTGCTGGGGTCGCGAGCGGGGTCACAGGGTCGGTCATCGTGCTGATTCTGACGCTGTACTTTCTGGCCTCGATCCGCTCGATGAAGCGCGTGGTGTACCGGTTCGTTCCGGCCACGAAGCGCAGCGGCTTCGCCGAGATCACCGAACAGATCACCCAGGCGGTGGGGCGGTATGTAGTAGGCCAGATTGCGCTCGCGTTGGTCAACGGCATCCTGAGCTTCGTCTTCTTGACCGTCATCGGGGCACCGCTGCCCGTGCTGCTGGCGTTCATCGCATTTCTGCTGTCGCTCGTGCCGCTGGTGGGAACCGTCACCGGTTCGGTGATCATCGTACTGATCAGCCTGTTCGCCTCTCCGGCCACGGCCATTGCCGCCGCGATCTACTACCTCGTCTACATGCAGGTTGAGGCATACGTGCTCAGCCCGCGCATCATGAACCGCGCGGTCTCTGTGCCGGGTGCTGTCGTGGTGATCGGCGCCGTCGCCGGCGGAACCATCGGTGGCGTGCTGGGAGCGCTCGTCGCCATCCCCATCGCCGCCTCAGCCATCATCGTCATCGAGAAGGTCGTCTTCCCGAAGCAAGACGCCAAATAGCCTCACACCCGCATCGTGGAGTCGAAAAAGGCCCTAAAACCGAGGTTTCAGGGCCTTTTTCGACTCCACAACGGGGTCAGCGGGGGCGCGGCTTGAGGTAGAGGGCCGCGAGGGGCGGGAGGGTGAGCTCGACCGAGGCGGGGCGACCCGACCAGGGGATCGACTCGGCCGTCACGGCGCCGAAGTTGCCGACACCGGAACCGCCGAACTCTACGGCGTCGGTGTTGATGATCTCGTCCCAGATGCCGCCGAACGGCAGCGAGACACGGTAGGGGCCTACAGGCGCCCCACCGAAGTTCATCAGCACGGCGATGGGGTTGCCCTCGGCATCCCACCGCAGGAACGACACGAGGTTCTTCTCACTCGAACCGCCGTCGATGAACTCGAACCCGCCCGACTCGTTGTCGCGGAGCCAGAGCGCGGGGTTCTCGCGGTAGACCCGGTTCAGCGACGACACGAGGTGCAGCAGCGAACGGTGCACGGGCTGGTCGAGAATCCACCAGTCGAGCCCGCGCTCTTCGCTCCACTCCGACGGCTGGCCGAACTCCTGGCCCATGAACAGCAGCTGTTTGCCGGGGTGCGCCCACATGAAGCCGAGGTAGGCGCGCAGGTTGGCGAGCTTCTGCCAGTGGTCGCCCGGCATCTTCGACAACAGCGAGCCTTTGCCGTGCACGACCTCGTCGTGCGAGATGGGCAGCATGAAGTTCTCGCTGAACGCGTAGACGAACGAAAAGGTGATTTCGCCGTGGTGATACGAACGGTACAGCGGGTCGGTCTCGATGTAGGCGAGGCTGTCGTGCATCCAGCCCATGTTCCACTTGATGCCGAAGCCGAGCCCGCCCTGCGAGGTGGGCTTGGTGACACCCGGCCAGCTTGTCGACTCTTCGGCGATCATCACGATGCCTGGGTAGCGCTTGTAGGCCGTAGCGTTGACCTCCTGCAGCAGGCTGATGGCTTCGAGGTTCTCGCGCCCGCCGTACTGGTTCGGCAGCCACTCGCCGTCTTTGCGTGAGTAGTCGAGGTAGAGCATCGAGGCCACGGCGTCGACTCGCAGGCCGTCGATGTGAAACTCCTCGAGCCAGTACAGGGCATTGGCAACGAGAAAGTTGCGCACCTTCGAGTCGCCGAAGTTGAAGACGAGAGTGCCCCAGTCGGGCTGCTCTCCGCGCCGGGGGTCTGGATGCTCGTACAGCGCCTGCCCGTCGAAGTTCGCCAGCGCGAACTCATCTTTCGGGAAGTGCCCCGGAACCCAGTCGAGCAGCACGCCGATGCCCGCCTGGTGCAGGCGGTCGATGAGGTACCGCAGGTCATCCGGGGTTCCGAAACGGGCCGTGGGGGCGTAGTAACCCGTGATCTGGTAGCCCCACGAGCCGCCGAACGGGTGCTCGGCGAGCGGCATGAACTCCACGTGCGTGAAGCCGAGCTCGTTCATGTAGCCGATGAGTTCGTCGGCGAGCGAGCGATAGTCGAGCCCGGGGCGCCACGAACCGAGGTGAACCTCGTAGACGCTCATGGGCGAGTTGTGCGGATCTTTCGCGGCGCGCTCGGTCATCCAGCCGCCGTCGGCCCACTCGTACGACGAGTCGGTGATCACCGAGCCGGTGAGCGGCGGCACCTCGGTGCGGCGGGCCATCGGGTCGGCCTTCTGAACCCAGCCGCCGTGCTGCGTGAGCAACTCGAACTTGTAGGTGCTGCCGGGCCCGAGATCGGGAACGAAGATCTCCCAGACCCCGGTGGCGCCGAGGCTGCGCATCGAGTGCCGCGTGCCCTCCCACCCGTTGAAGTCGCCGATGACACGAACGGCGCGGGCGTGCGGGGCCCAGACGCTGAAGGCAGTGCCGGAGGACGAGGCGTGGGCGCCGGAGTGCGTGCGATAGTGTGCCCCGAGCACATCCCACAGCTGCTCGTGTCGGCCTTCGCCGATGAGGTGCAGGTCGAGTTCGCCGAGAGTGGGGGAGAAGCGGTAGGGGTCGTCGGCGGTCCACACCGACCCGTCTTCGTACGTCGCGTCGATCACGTAGTCATCGAGCCCGGTGAGCGTGTAGCCCTGCCAGATGCCGGCGTACAGGTGCGTGAGCGAGGCCCGGGCCCCGTTCGAGAGCACCGCCGAGACCGCGCTGGCGAGCGGCCGGAGGGTGCGGATGACCGTGATCGGGTCGCCCTCGCCGGCCGGGTTCACGAGGTGCTGCCCGAGCACGGCGTGCGGGTCGAAGTACGAGCCGGTCGCGATCTGCTGCAGAACGTTCTCGGCCACGTCGGGCGCGCTGAGGGTGGTGAGGCCATCGATCTGTGACATCAGTGTGTGTCCGTTCCGTCGGAAGTGGGCGGCGTTTCGGGGTCGGTTGGCTGGGCATCCGGAGCCTCGTCGGGCTCGTAGTGCACCGAGAGGATGTGAACGGGCTCGCCGAAGGCGTTCAGGCGTACGTAGTTGTCGGCGCCCCAGAGCCAGGTCGCACCGGTGATCTCGTCGGTGACGCGGTAGGTTGCGCCGGGTTCGAGTCCGAACTTCGTGACGTCGAGGTGCACGGTGCTCTCGCGTACCGACCACGGGTCGACGTTGGCGACGATGATGAGCCCGTCGGCTCTACCGCTCGCCGTGAACTCGCCCGCGATGAACTTGCTGTAGACGAGAATCGCTTCGTCGTCGCTGGCGTGGATGTCGAGGTTACGCAATTGCGCGAGCGCCGGATGTGCGCGGCGGATCGTGTTCAGCCGCGTGAGGTACGGGGCAAGCGATGTTCCCGCTGCCTCGGCTGCGGTGAAGTCTCTCGGCCGGTACTCGTACTTCTCGTTGTCGAGGTTCTCTTCGGAGCCGGGCCGTGCGACGTTCTCGACCAGCTCGTAGCCCGAGTAGACACCCCACGTCGGCGAGCCCGTCGCGGCGATGGCGGCACGGATCTTGTACGCCGGCCGGCCGCCGAACTGCAGGTAGGCGTGCAGAATGTCGGGCGTGTTCACGAACAGGTTCGGCCGGAAGAACGCGGCCGTCTCATGCGCCAACCCGTCGAGAAACTCTTCGAGTTCTTCTTTCGAGTTGCGCCACGTGAAGTACGTGTACGACTGCGTGAAGCCCACCTTGGCGAGCGTCTGCATGAGGGCGGGGCGGGTGAACGCCTCGGCCAGCCAGATGACGTCGGGTGTCTCGGCGTTCACAGTGGCGATCAGCCACTCCCAGAAGTCGAGCGGCTTGGTGTGCGGGTTGTCGACGCGAAAGATGCGTACGCCGGCCGAGATCCAGAACCGGATGATTCGCAGCGCCTCGGCGCGGATGCCCTCGGGGTCGTTGTCGAAGTTGATCGGGTAGATGTCCTGGTACTTCTTCGGCGGGTTCTCGGCGTACGCGATCGAGCCGTCGGGCAGCGTCGTGAACCATTCCGGGTGCTCTTTCACCCACGGATGATCGGGCGATGCCTGCAGCGCGAAGTCGAGCGCCACCTCGAGGCCGGCTTTCTGCGCGGCCGTCACGAAGATCTTGAACTGCGCGAGAGTACCGAGGTCGGGGTGGATCGCGTCGTGGCCGCCTGCGGCCCCGCCGATGGCCCACGGCGAACCGGGGTCGCCCGCCTCGGTGGTGAGCGAATTGTTCGGGCCCTTGCGGAAGGCCTCACCGATGGGGTGGATCGGCGGCAGATACAAGACGTCGAAGCCCATCGCGGCCACCTCGGGCAGGCGGCGCGCGGCGGTACGGAACGTTCCGCTGGTGAACGTGCCATCGGCCTTCTCCACGGCCCCCACCGAGCGCGGGAAGAACTCATACCAGCTGCCGAACCCGGCGCGCTGGCGTTCGACCACGACGCTCTGCCACTCGCTGTACGTGTCGAGGCTGGCGATCGGGGTGTGCTCGACGGCCGCGTGCACTTCGGGCGCGGTGGCCGCAGCCAGGCGCTCGAGCGGGGCCACCTCGGTGTCGGCCATGAGCAGCGAGACGTCGTCGAACAACGAACGATCGGCTTCGGGGCGCAGCTGGTTGGCTGCGGCGGCGACGAAGAGCTCGCTGGCGATCTGGAACATGAGCTCGACGTCGATGCCGGCCGGCACCTTGATCGAGGCGTTGTGCTGCCAGGTCTCGTAGTCGTCGCTGAAGGCGTGGATGCGGAACTGCCACGTACCCTGGCTCGGAAGGTGCGCGAGGCGCTGGTATTTGTCAATGCCCACCCCGATCATCCGGAGACCGTAGCTCGACACCTCGCCCGACGGGCTCTTCAGTTCGACGCGTGCCCCCACGGCGTCGTGGCCCTCGCGAAAGATGGTGGCGCCGAACGGGACCACCTCGCCCGCGTACGCTTTGGCGGGCCATCGACCGCCTGAAACCTGCGGAAACACATCGACGATGGGGATGCGGCCGATGCGAGGCGTGAACGCCACCGCGGCCGCAACGGGCGTCTTCGCCGCCCGGATCGTTGTGCCTTTTACTGTTGTTTTCGCCACTGTCTTAGCCACTGTTCGACCGTACCAATAAAGCTCCCAGCCGACCGTCAAAAAGTTGGGCCTTGTGCGTTTAACGTCTTCTGCTTTACCTGTTCTAGGCTGGCGATCTGAGGGGCGCGTCGGCATGGGTCGTACGCGAACTGCGAAGGCAGGCGGTGTCTGTCGAAGAAGGAGCTGCGCGTGAAGGCCATCCGTAAATTCACTGTTCGATCTGTTCTGCCTCCCGAGCTGAGCGCGGTGGGCGAACTGGCAGCCAACCTGCGCTGGTCGTGGCACGAACCGACCAGGCGCCTGTTCGCGCACATCTCACCCGATGAATGGGAGTCGACGATGTGCGACCCCATCGCCCTTCTCGGCGCCGTGAGCCCTGCCCGGCTCGACCAGCTCGCGGCCGATGAGGGCTTCGTCTCGTGGGCGAACGGCCTACGCGACGATCTGCACCGGTACCTGAACGAACCGCGCTGGTACCAGCACCTCGAGGGCCCGAAGCCCGCGAGCATCGGCTACTTCTCGCCGGAGTTCGGTATTGCGGCCGCGCTTCCGCAGTACTCGGGGGGCCTCGGCATCCTCGCCGGCGACCACCTCAAGGCGGCGTCAGACCTCGGCGTGCCGATCATCGGCGTGGGTCTGTTCTACCGGGCAGGCTACTTTCGCCAGGCCATTTCGCGCGACGGCTGGCAGCAGGAGAGCTACCCCGTGCTCGACCCCGACGGGCTGCCGCTGAACGTGCTGCGGCTCTCCGACGGCTCGCCGGCCCAGGTGGTGCTCGCGCTGCCCGACGACCGGGCGCTGTACGCCCGTATCTGGCAGGCGCAGGTGGGGCGCATCCGGTTGCTGCTGCTCGACACCGACATTCCCGACAACGACGAAGACCTGCGGGGTGTCACCGACCGGCTCTACGGTGGCGGCGGCGAACACAGGCTGTTGCAAGAACTGTTGCTCGGCATCGGCGGCGTGCGCGCACTCAAGATTCTGAGTGAGCTGACGGATGCTCCTGAACCCGAGGTGTTTCACACCAACGAAGGCCACGCCGGTTTTCTGGGGCTCGAGCGCATCTGCGATCTGATTGGCGAAGGTCTGTCGTTCGACGCGGCGCTGCAGGTCGTACGCGCGGGGACCGTGTTCACCACCCACACCCCGGTGCCGGCTGGCATCGACCGGTTCGAGGCGTCGCTGGTTGAGCGTTACTTCTCCACCGACCTGCTCCCGGGCGTCGACGTGTCGGCGATTCTCACTCTCGGCGACGAGGTCGACAACGGCGGCAGCCCCGGCATGTTCAACATGGCCGTGATGGGCCTGCGGCTCGCGCAGCGCGCCAACGGCGTCTCCCAGCTGCACGGTGAGGTCAGCCGCGGCATGTTCGCCGGGCTCTGGCCGGGATTCGACCAGGCCGACGTGCCCATCACCTCGGTGACGAACGGTGTGCACGCACCCACCTGGACAGACCCGATGCTCATCGAACTCGCCGAGAACCGGCTCGGCACGTCAGAGACGGCCACCGCCGATTGGGCCTCACCGGCGGTCACCGACGCCGACCTCTGGGCGGTGCGCGGCGAGATGCGGCGCCAGCTCGTGATCGACGCGCGGCACCGGGTGACCGAGGCATGGCTCGAACAGAACCCCGGTTCGATTCCACCCGCGTGGTACCGCACCCTGCTCGACCCGTCGGTGCTCACGATCGGTTTCGCCCGTCGGGTGCCCACCTACAAGCGCCTGACGCTCATGCTTCATGACCCCGCGCGCCTCAAGTCGATTCTGCTGAACCCGTCGCAGCCCGTTCAGCTCATCATCGCGGGCAAGTCGCACCCGGCCGACGAGGAAGGCAAGCGCCTGATTCAGAAGCTCGTGCAGTTCGCCTCCGACCCCGAGGTTCGGCACCGCATCGTGTTCCTGCCGAACTACGACATCGGTATGGCGCAGAAGCTCTACCCGGGCACCGATGTGTGGCTGAACAATCCTCTGCGCCCGCTCGAGGCGTGTGGAACATCAGGAATGAAGTCGGCTCTGAACGGTGGCCTCAACCTCTCCATTCTCGACGGCTGGTGGAACGAGTACTACGACGGCGAGAACGGCTGGGCCATTCCCACCGCCGACTCGGCCGACAGCCCCGAAGAGCGCGACCTGCTCGAGTCCGAGGCGCTCTACGACCTCATCGAGCACCAGGTGGCGCCGCGGTTCTACGACCGAAACGCCGAGGGCATTCCCGAGCGCTGGACCACCGCCATCAGGCACACACTCGCCACCCTCTCGCCCGAGCTCTCGGCCGAGCGCATGGTGCGGGAGTACGTCACCCGTCTCTACGTGAAGGCCGCCCAGGCTGAGCACGAGATCAGCGGCCACGACTACAGCCCGGCAGTCGAGCTTGCCGAATGGAAAGATCGCGAACGCGCGGCCTGGCCGTCGGTCGCCGTTGTGCACGTCGAGTCGGGCGGTCTCGATGACACCCCGCAGGTCGGCGACGAACTGCAGGTTCGGGCCCGCGTGAACCTCGGTTCGCTGACCCCCGAAGACGTCTCGGTCGAGGTCGTCTATGGCCACGCCGGTGGCGGCGACCAGCTGGTGGATGCCCGTACGGTGGCCCTCTCGCCGACCACCATCCCCACCTCCACCACTCCTCTTGCCGTCGTGGCGCCGAGTGCAGCAGAGAGCGACTCGGAGGGGCTGTTCGCGTTCTCGGGCACCGTCGTGCTCGAGCGCGCCGGGTCTTTCGGCTACACGGTTCGCGTGGTGCCGAGGCACCCGCACCTCGCCTCCTCCGCCGAGCTGGGGCTCATCGCGTCGGCGCGGTAGGCGGGGTATGACCTGAGACGGGGAGGCGTCGGCAGCTGCTTGTGGGCAGCCGGCGCCTCCTTTCGTCGTGAGTTTGTCAGTGCGCGCGGAAGAGTTGGATCGACGAGGCCGACACGGGCAGAACGACCCCGGGTTCGAGGGCGGGGAGTTGGGCATCCGGAGCCGGCGGGGCGTCTTCGGAGCTGTCCCAGAGCAGCTCGTACGAGTCGACACCCTCGTGGTGCGGCAGGGTCACGGTGGTGGGGTGCTCGAGGCCGTGGATGATGAGCAGAATACGGTTGAACTCTTCGTGCTCGGGGGTCGAGGCGGCGAGAAACTGCAGGGTGCGGTTCTCGGGGGAGTTCCAGTCGACGTTACTCATCTCGTTGCCCTCGGCGTCGTACCAGTCCATCTGGCTGGCGCTCGGGGTGGTCTCGCCGAAGACACCGAAGTGGCTGGGGCGAAGGGCTGGGTTCTCTCGGCGGAGCTTCAGCAGGTACTGGGTGGTCTGCCAGAGTCCGTTCTGCCATTTGCGGCGATCCCAGCTGAGCCAGGTGAGCTCGCTGTCGTGACAGTAGGCGTTGTTGTTGCCCTTCTGGCTGCGGCCGAACTCGTCACCGGCCGTGATCATGGGCACGCCGGCTGAGAGCAGAAGCGTGGCCATGAGGTTACGAATGGTTCGGCGGCGACCGGCTTCGATGGTGCGATTGGTCGTCGCGCCCTCGACTCCGTGGTTGTACGACATATTGTTGTCGGTGCCGTCGCGGTTCGACTCGCCGTTGCCCACGTTGTGCTTGACGTCGTAGGCGGTGAGGTCGGCGAGCGTGAAACCGTCATGGGCCGTCACGAAGTTCACCGACGCGAGCGGGCCACGGTTCTGCGAGAAGGTGTTGCTCGACCCGGCGAGACGGGTGGCGAGCATCCCGACGCCGTCGCCCGGTGAGCCGTGGTCGCGAATCGATTTCACGTCGCGCAACCAGAATTTGCGCATGCGGTCGCGGTAGCGGTCGTTCCATTCGTGCCAGCCGGCGCCGAAGTTGCCGGTCTGCCAGCCGCCCATGCCCACATCCCACGGCTCGGCGATCATCTTGACGTCGGCGAGGGCGGGGTCGTTGACGATGGCCTCGAGCAGCGGATGCGACGGGTCGAAATAGGCGTCGGAGTTACGACCCAGCGTGGCCGCCAGATCGAAGCGAAAGCCGTCGACCTGCACGTCGTTCGCCCAGTACTTCAACGAATCGAGCACCATTCGCGACACGGCCGGAACGCTCGTGTTGACGCTGTTGCCGCAGCCGGTCACGTCGATGTAGGTGCCCGACTTCGTCTGCCGGTAGTAGTTCGCGTTATCGATGCCCCGAAAGCTGGTGCGCGGGCCGGTGATGCCCTCCTCGGCGGTGTGGTTGTAGACCACATCGAGGATGACCTCCAAACCGGCCTCGTGCAGCAGCTTGACCATGCCCTTGAACTCGCGGAGCACCGCGCTCGGGCCGCCCTGCTGGGCCGTCTTCGTGCCGTAGAAGGAGTGCGGGCTGAAGAAGTTGAGCGTGTTGTAACCCCAGTAGTTGCTGAGGCCCTGCTTCATGAGGCGGCGTTCGGAGACGAACGCGTGCACCGGCAGTAGCTGAACGGCGGTCACCCCGAGCTTCTGCAGGTAGCCGATGGTGGTCTCGTGTGCGAGGCCCGCATAGGTGCCGCGCAGGTGTTCGGGCATGCGGGTGTTCAGCTTGCTGAGGCCCTTCACATGGCCCTCATAGATGACGGTGCGATCCATGGCCGTGTTCGGTTTGACGGCGCCGTTCCAGTCGAACTCGTCGTCGACGACGACGCCCCGCCACGTGTCGGGGCCGGTGCGGGTGAGGCCGCGCGCGTACGGATCGAGGAGCAGCGCGTTCGGGTCGAATGAGTTCATGGGGGCATCCGGACCGCTCACCTTCAGCGCATACTTGCGCCCCGGAGCCAGCGACTTGGTACGCCCATGCCACACACTGTTCGCGTCACGGGTCAGTGAGACGGTCTTGTAGACCCAGTTGGCGTCTTTGTGGTCGAAGAGGCAGAGGTCGATGCGGGTGGCGTTCTCAGACCAGACCCTCAGCTCACCGCCGGCCGAGGTCTGCCTGATACCGAGGTGGGCGAAGGGGTCAGGCTGGGTCATGCGTTCTAGAGTAGTGAGTGCGTGTTACGGCAATAAAAACTGGGAGGGCTCGGCCTGTGGTGATCTACCTCGACCATGCGGCTACGACGCCCATCATTCCCGTTGCGCTCGCGGCGTACGTCGACGCATTGGGGCTGGTGGGAAACCCGTCGTCGATTCACAGCCAGGGCCAGCAGGCGAAACGGATGCTCGAAGAATCGCGTGAGACGGTGGCGGCGTCGCTCGGGGCCGATGCTGTGGAGGTGGTGTTCACCTCCGGAGGCACCGAATCGGTGAACCTCGGCATCAAGGGTCTGTGGTGGAAGCGGCAGGAGGGCGGGGTCTCACGCCCGCGCATCCTGGTTCCGGGTGGGGAGCATCATGCGACGAACGACGCGGTCGAGTGGTTGGTGCGGTACGAGGGCGCGGTGGTGGAGTGGTTGCCCGTCGACGCGTTCGGGCGGCTGACGCCCGAGGTCTTGGCAGCGGCGCTCGCGGGGGGCGCGGCGGACGCGGGGGCGGGCGTGGGGGATGATGTCGCGTTGGTCAGTTTTCTGTGGGCCAACAATGAGGTGGGCACGCTGCAGCCCGTGGCCGAGCTGGCGGCGGTGGCTGCGCGGTTCGGGGTGCCCGTTCACGTCGATGCGGTGTCGGCGTATGGATATGTTCCGATCGACTTTCGGGCGCTCGGGGTGGCGGCGCTCAGCGTGTCGGCGCACAAGATCGGCGGCCCGGTGGGGGTGGGGGCGCTGCTGCTGTCACGGAGCGCAGAAGTGGTGCCGCTGATTCACGGCGGGGGGCAGCAGCGCGGGCGCTCCGGTACGCAGGATGCGGCGGGAGCCGCGGCGTTCGCGGCCGCCGCCCGTGCCGCCGTGCACGGCCTGAGCGAGTTCGGCGACGAGCTGGCGGTGCTTCGCGATCGGCTGGTGGCGGGCATCCTGAGCCGTGTGCCGGAGGCGGTGCTGCGCGGCGACCCTTCGCGCGATGGGCGGCTGCCGGGCAATGCGCACTTCACATTTGCTGGCTGCGAGGGCGATTCGCTGCTTTTTCTGCTCGATGTTGCGGGGTTTTCGGTGTCAACTGGGTCGGCGTGCCAGGCGGGGGTTCCTGAGGTGTCGCACGTGCTGACCGCGATGGGCGTGCCCGAACTCGAGGCGCGCGGGGCGCTGCGCATGACGCTCGGGCACGGCACGACGGTGGCCGATGTGGATGCGCTCGTCGGGGCGATGCCGGCGGCGGTCGCGCGGGCGTCGAAGGCCGGGTTCGCCGACCGGGTGGTGGCGTAGAGCGATCGGCCGCTCGGGGCGCGTCGTGCCGGGTCGCTTCGTGCGCGGCGTGCGGGTCTGCAGCTACAGGGGTAGCCGAGTGGTGTCTCGCCTGTCGGAGACGTCTGAAAGGTCAGCGGCGGCGGCGGCCGACTCGGAGGCGGCGTTCAGCTTGGCGGTGAGCATTTCGCGGGCGGACTCGCGGTCGACGAGCGGCCCGTACGTGGCCAGGAGCGGCGATGCGGTGACGGGCGACTCGATCTGGGCATCCGGAGTCGGCGACATGGAGCCCTGCGGCGCTCTCCGTCGGGTCCAGGCGACGGGGCTCGGGGCGCCTTTCTCGTTCATGACGGTAACGATGGCCTCGCCGGTCGCGAGGTTCTGCAGTACCTCGGCCAGGTCATACCCTGACTTCGGGTAGGTCGAGACGGTGGCGCGCAGGGCTTTCGCGTCGTCAGGCGTGAACGCGCGGAGCTGATGCTGGATGCGCGACCCGAGCTGTGCGAGAACCTCACCCGGCACGTCTTTCGGGGTCTGCGTGACGAAGAAGATGCCCACGCCCTTCGAGCGGATCAGCCGGACGGTCTGGGTGATCGAGTCGAGAAAGTCTTTCGAGGCGCCCCGAAACAGGAGGTGCGCCTCGTCGAAGAAGAACACGAGTTTCGGTTTGTCGAGGTCGCCCACCTCAGGTAGGTCGTTGTAGAGGTCGGCGAGCAGCCACATCAGGAAGGTCGAACAGAGCCGGTTTGTCGGCAACGCCCGGTACCTCGAGCAGGCTCACGATTCCGCGGCCGTCGGCGGTTGTGGGATGCCCCGGCCGATGCCGCCCAGACTGAAGAACTCGGTCGGGGTGGCTGTCGATTGCCAGTCCTGGCCGATTCCCTGCGTGCGGGCGAGAAGTTTTTCGTTCGATTCGCCTGCGGAGGCGATGCCGGAGAGATCGCCCTTGATGTCGGCGGCGAAGACGGGAACGCCGGCTGCGGCGAGTTGCTCGGCGAGCACCTGCAGGGTTTTGGTCTTGCCTGTTCCGGTGGCGCCTCCGACCAGTCCGTGGCGGTTCGTCATGGCCAGGGGGATGCGCACCTGAACAGCCGGCTGGGCGTCGCCGTTGACCAGGGCGCCCATCTCGAGGGCTGCTCCTTCAAAGGTGTAGCCGGCACGAATGGTGTCGACGGCTTCGGGGGTGAGTGGGCCGAGTTTGGCAGCGGGGGTGGGGCTGGCGGCGACGGCAGCGGCTGCGGCGTTGACCGCCGCAGTATCGACGGCGTCTTGGGCCCGCTTCAGAGCGGCTTCGGCCACCTGTTGGGCGCGGCGAGCGGCTTCGACCGCGGCGGCGGCTTCTTCTTGGGCGAGGCGAGGAGCGTCATCGGTCATGTCGCCAGCTTAGAACGCGGGCATTCGCGGCGATAGGCGATAGGCGATAGGCGTTGGTCCGGCCTGGTGTCTCAGAGGTTCAGAGCCGTGAGAATGGCTCGGTGGTCGCTGGCGCCGGCGCTGAGGGTGGTGTTGGAGGTGACCTGCATTCCGCGTTGCAGGAGGTGATCGAGCCGCGTGACCGGCATGTTCGACGGCCAGGTGTTGCCGAACAAGCCGCCACTCTGGTTGGCCTCGCTGAGCTGACCCTCGATGCCGCTCATCGCCCGATCGGTGAGGGCGGCGTTGAAGTCGCCGACCGCGATGACGCGCTGGTTCTCGTCGCGCGGCAGCGTCTCAGCTAGAGCGCTCAGCATGGAGTCGCGGTCGGAGACCTCGCCGGGGCGGGCCGACGCGGCATGGATGACGTAGATGCTCACGAGGCCCTGCGGTGTTTCGAGATCGGCGGCCAGCGCCCTGTTCCAACCGAGGCCGAGCGGCAGCGGCTGGGCGTGTACGACCGGGTACTTGCTCCACAGCCCGACGGTGCCCACCCCGAACGAATAGGGATATTTCTCGGCCAGCGTTGACGACACGGTGGTGAAGTCGGGTGCGGTCATCTCTTCGAGCGCGATGACATCGGCGCCGGTTGCAGCAAGCGTCAGCGCTGATTCGTCGCCGGTCGACGACGATGCCTCGATGTTCTGGCTCGCCACGGTGAGGGTCGTGCCGGCGGCTGTGTTCGCGGCCGGGGCCGACCAGCTGAGGGGCACTGTCGCAGACCCGAACAGCAGGGCCCAGGCGAAAACCGGCACGAGCACGGCCGCACGGCTCCACCGACGCCGGGCCACCAGCCCGAGAACGGCGAGCGGAACGATGAGAAGGCCGAGCCACGGGATGATCGTGTCGATGATGAGCCCCACCCCGCCGACATCCGGAATCGCCCGGTGAAACACGAGTATCAGCGTGAGAAAGACGGCGAGAGCTACGACGACTGCGGCAAGCGCCGGATGCCCGGGGCGACGCCCGGAGGCTCGTTCGAGCGGCTCGACCGGGGTCGGGCGCGTGGGGCTCGAAAGCAACGACATGGTTTCATTGTCGACGACGCGGCTGAGGCTTTGGTGTCAGAACTGTGCACAGGGTTGCGTGTCGCGCAGTTGTGCACAGATGAGGCAACCCGGCGCGCGTGTCAGCGGGGGCTCATACACTTGGTACATGAAAGTTTTGGCAGCAATGAGTGGCGGGGTCGACTCCGCCGTGGCCGCAGCACGAGCGGTCGAGGCCGGGCACGACGTCGTCGGTGTGCACCTCGCGCTCAGCCGTATGCCCGGAACCCTGCGCACGGGCAGCCGCGGCTGTTGCACGATCGAAGACTCCTCCGACGCGCAGCGTGCCGCGAACATCATCGGCATTCCTTACTATGTGTGGGATTTCTCCGAGCGGTTCAAGCTCGATGTGGTCGACGACTTCATCGCCGAATACACAGCCGGCCGCACGCCGAACCCCTGCATGCGCTGCAACGAGCGCATCAAGTTCGCCGCCCTTCTCGAGAAGGCTCTCGACCTGGGTTTCGACGCCGTGGCCACGGGCCACTACGCCACGATTCTCACTGACGAGAACGGCAACCGCGAGCTGCACCGCGCCAGTGCCTGGGCGAAAGACCAGAGCTATGTGCTCGGTGTTCTGACGGCGCAGCAACTGGCGCACTCCATGTTTCCCCTCGGCGCGACGCCGTCGAAGGCGCTCGTTCGCGCGGAGGCCGCCGAGCGCGGTTTCAGCGTGGCGAACAAGCCAGACAGCCATGACATCTGCTTCATCCCTGACGGTGACACCCGCGGTTGGCTGGCCGACAAAGTCGGTACGGCGACCGGTGACATCGTCGAACGCGACGGCACGGTCGTGGGCAGCCACGAGGGCGCTCACAGCTTCACGGTGGGCCAGCGACGAGGCCTACACCTCGGCACACTCGCCGACGACGGTCGCCGGCGCTTCGTGCTCGAGGTGAAGCCCGCTACCAACACGGTTGTGGTGGGGCCGAAAGAGGCGCTCGCCATCGCCGAGATCGCCGGCTCACGCTACACGTGGGCTGGGCTTGCGCCCGAGCATCCTGACGTGGCGTTCGAATGTGAGGTTCAGATTCGTGCGCATGCCGACCCCGTGCCGGCGGTTGCCCAGGTGCTCGACGGCGTCGACGGGTCGCCCGAGCTGGTCATCCGGCCGCACTCGCCCCTCATCGGGGTCTCGCCCGGGCAGACCGCGGTCGTGTACATCGGCACCCGGGTGCTCGGCCAGACCACGATCGACCGCACGGTCAGTGCACTGCCCGTCGACGCGTCTGCCGGAGTGTCCGTCGACGCCTCTGTCACCGCGTGACCGGAGCTGACGTGGCTGACACCGCAGACGATCTCACTCTCGACCAAGCAGCGGCAGAGGGGGCCGGTCTCACGGCACGCATCCAGGAGCTGCGAGACGCCTATTACGACAAAGACGCATCGCTTGCGTCTGACGAAGAGTACGACGGCCTTCTGAAGCGGCTGGGCGAACTCGAACGGCTCTTTCCCGAGCTGCAGAGCCAAGACAGCCCCACCCAGACGGTCGGTGGCCGCGCCGAGACCACACTGTTCTCGCCGGTCGAGCACGCCGAACGCATGCTCAGCCTCGACAACGTCTTCTCTCTCGACGAGTTCGCCGAGTGGGCCACGAAGGTCGAGCGCGACTCAGGCCGTGCGGTGCACTACCTGTGCGAGCTCAAAATCGACGGGCTCGCCATGAACCTGCGCTACATCGACGGTGAATTGGTTTCTGCCGCGACGCGCGGTGATGGGGTCGTGGGCGAAGATGTGACTGAGAACGTGGCCTTCATTCCGGGCATCCCGACCCGGCTGGTGCCTTCAGGCAAGACGCCGGTTCCTGCGCTCATGGAGGTGCGCGGCGAGATCTTCTTTCCCGTCGCCGCTTTCGATGAACTGAACGCTGCACAGATGGCAGCCGGCGACCGCATTTTTGCGAACGCCCGTAACGCGGCAAGCGGGTCGCTCCGGCAGAAGTCAGAGGGCAAGAACCCCGACCAGCTCGCTCTGATGCGTGCGAGGCTCGGCCGACTCCGGATGCTCGTGCACGGTATCGGCGCGTGGGCCAACCCTCCCGTGGCGTCGCAATCGGCGGTGTACGACCTGCTGCAGTCGTGGGGTCTGCCCACGAGCACCCACTACCAGGTGAAGCCCGATGCGCAGGGTGCAGCAGACTTCATCCAGCATTTCGGTGAGCACCGCTACAGCGTTGAGCACGAGATCGACGGCGTGGTCGTCAAGGTCGACGAGCTCGCACTGCACGAAGAACTCGGCGCGACCAGCCGTGCTCCGCGGTGGGCTATCGCCTACAAGTACCCGCCCGAGCAGGTGCAGACCAAGCTGCTTGACATCGTTGTGAGCGTCGGTCGCACCGGCCGAGCCACTCCCTTCGCGGTGATGCAGAAGGTACGCGTCGCTGGTTCTGAAGTGCGGCAGGCCACTCTCCACAACCAAGATGTGGTGAAGGCCAAGGGCGTGCTCATCGGCGACACCGTGATTCTGCGAAAGGCCGGCGACGTCATCCCCGAGGTGCTCGGCCCGGTTGTCGAACTGCGAGATGGCACCGAGCGCGAGTTCGTCATGCCGGAGTTCTGCCCCGAGTGCGGCACCCGGCTGGCTCCGGCGAAAGAGAACGACATCGACCTGCGCTGTCCCAACGCACGCAGCTGCCCCGCGCAGGTTCGTGGTCGGGTGGAGCACGTCGGGTCGCGCGGTGCCCTCGACATCGAGGTACTTGGCGAAGTAGCCGCAGCCGCTCTCACTCAGCCGGTCGAGCCGGCAGAGCCGCCGCTCGTCACGGAGGCCGGCATGTTCGACCTGACCGTCGAACAGATCTTTCCGATCACCACTGTCGTGCGCGACTCGGAGACCGGCATGGAGAAGCTCGACGACAGCGGCAGCCCGAAGCGCGAGTCGCCGTTCCGTCGTCGCCGGCAGAAGAGAGACGGCCCGTTCGTCGCGCTGCCGCATTCGGCCGAGGTGACCACTTCGTTCGACGGAGACGAGTTCTTCGTTCCATCCAGCAACGCCATCAAGCTCATCGAGAACATCGGCAAGGCAAAGACGAGCCCACTGTGGCGCATTCTCGTCGCCCTCAGCATTCGCCACGTCGGCCCGGTCGCCGCCCGCGCCCTCGCCGACTACTTCGGTTCGCTCGACGCCATCCGCGCCGCAACCCGCGACGAGTTGGCGGCGGTCGACGGTGTGGGCGGCATCATCGCCGACGCACTCATCGACTGGTTTGCCGTCGATTGGCACGTCGAGATCATCGACCGTTGGGCGGCCGCCGGCGTGCAGTTCACCACCCCCGGTCATCCCGGCCCCGGTGCGGCAACAAGCGGCGGCGGAACCCTTGACGGGCTCACCATCGTCGCCACCGGCAGCCTCGAAGGGTTCACCCGCGAGGGTGCTCTTGAAGCCATCATCGCCGCCGGCGGCAAGGCGGCCTCTTCCGTCAGCAAGAAGACCGACTTCGTGGCTGCTGGCCCTGGCGCCGGCTCCAAGCTCCCCAAGGCCGAGGCCCTTGGCCTCCGCATCATCAACGCCGAGCAGTTTGCCCTTCTCCTCGCCGAGGGCCCCTCCGCCCTGGCCGAGCCCGAGCCGATCGCCGAGCCTGACCCCGACGTCTCCGAGGAGCCATCTGACTAGGCCCGAATCGCATGCGAGCATTACTCACAGCATTTAGTGAGCAATGATCGTATATTCTCGACTCAGCAGACGATCGAGCCGACCACCCGGGCGGTGACCGCTGCGCAAACGAGGAGTCAGCCATGTCATTGCGCGATCTGATCAAAGGCCTGGGTAGTGAGGTGGCAAGCAACCTGTCACTCGGTCTCTCGGCGGTGGGTACACCGCGGGTCATGCCCCCCGATCTTCGTGCAAGCGGCATCGACGGCACAGCCACGGTGCAGAGCATGTCGACGATGAATGTCGGTTACGGCAACACTCAGAACAATCCGATCATCTCGTTTCAGCTCGAGGTGGCGGTGCCGGGTCGGGAAGCGTACTCGATCGTCACCAACCAGACCGTGCCGTACCTGCTTGTGGGGGCGATCATTCCAGGGTCCACCGTGTTCGTGAAAGTCGATGCGAACAACCCAGGGAGGCTCGCCATAGATTTCGAGAACATCATCCCCAACGCCGGATCGTCTGGTGTTGGTCTGCCGGGCGGTGGCCTCTCGGGTGCCAATTTGCCTTCCAGCGGAACTCAAGGTGGCACTGGTGTCGGCGGGGCCATGAGTGGGGCAAGCATGCTCCGCACAGGTCAGCCCGGCACGGCGATTCTGCAGCAGACGTTCAGCGTCGGCAACATCACCGCGCCAAACGGCGATCCGGTGCTCGGTGTCATCATGCAGATCACCTACCCCGGGCTAGCGCCTCTGATCGGTAAGAATGGCCAACGAATTCCCCGGGCGCGTTACGAGCACGTCGTCGCGGGCGCGCAGTTTCCGATTAAGGGCAACCCCGGTAACCCCGATCTGTTCGCCATCGACTGGCCGGAGATGGATCGGGCTGACGGCACCGTGACGGCTGACCCGGCAGGCAACGTATGACCGTGGACTAGGAAGGCTCGCCGATCTGTGTGTCAACAAGGAGGCCGCGCGGCTCGGCCCCGCGCAGACGAGAAGCTCGCAGGCGGGCATCCGGCGCACCGAATACACTTGATGGGTTGTCGCAGCCACGAGCGCGCGACCCGACCAGCGCAGAGGCCCAGACCAGCGCAGAGTATTACGGAGCCGCATGTCTACTGAAACACCCCCGACCACAAGCGAGAGCGCCCGCCCGGCGACGAGCGCCAACAGCCGGCCGGTCGCCGCGAACAGCAACGGCAACGGCGGCAGCAACGGCCCCGGTGAGATCACCACCGAGCAGGTGGCGCACCTCGCGAACCTCGCCCGCATCAACCTCACGACGGCCGAGATCGCAAAGATGACCGTCGAACTCGCCGCGATCGTCGAGAACGTTGCAAAGGTCACCGAGGTGGCGACGCCTGACGTTCCGGCGACGAGCCACCCGATTCCCCTCACGAACGTGTACCGCCCCGACGTCGTCGGCGAGACCCTCACGCAGGAGCAGGCGCTCTCGGGGGCGCCCGAGCACGACGGCAGCCGCTTCCGCGTCTCAGCAATTCTGGGAGAAGAGCAGTGAGTCACGACCTGACCCGCCTGAGCGCGTCGAACCTCGCCGAGAAGCTGACGAGCGGCGAGGTGTCGAGCGCCGAGGCCACGGATGCCCACCTGAACCGCATTGAGGCCGTCGAGCCCGACGTGCACGCCTTTCTACACGTCGCGGCCGACGCTGCACGTGCCACAGCGAAAGCCATCGACGCGCGCCGCGCCGACGGGGAGAAGCTCGGCCCCCTCGCTGGAGTACCGATCGCCATCAAAGACGTTCTGTGCACGATCGACATGCCGTCGACCGCCGGCTCGAAGATTCTTGAAGGCTGGGTGCCGCCGTACGACGCCACCGTTGTGAAGCGGCTGCGCGCGGCCGGCCTTGTGCCGCTCGGCAAGACCAACATGGACGAGTTTGCCATGGGCTCCTCCACCGAACACTCCGCGTACGGCCCCACCCACAACCCGTGGGATCTCGATCGCATCCCCGGTGGTTCGGGCGGTGGCAGCGCGGCCGCAGTCGCGGCGTTCGAGGCGCCGCTGGCGCTCGGCAGCGACACCGGCGGCTCCATCCGCCAGCCCGCAGCCCTCACGGGCTCGGTCGGTATGAAGCCCACCTACGGTGGGGTGAGTCGCTACGGCGCCATCGCGCTGGCGTCGAGCCTCGACCAGGTCGGGCCGGTGAGCCGCACGGTTCTCGACTCGGCGCTGCTGCACGACGTCATCGGCGGGCACGACCCGCGCGACTCGACGAGCCTTCGCGACGAGTGGCCGAGCTTCGCCGCTGCGGCTCGCGAGGGTGCCGCCACGCGCAGCTTGAAGGGCCTCACGATCGGCATCGTAAAAGAGCTGCAGGGCGACGGTTTCCAGGCCGGCGTCACGCAGCGCTTCCAGGAGGCCGTCGAGTTGCTGACCGCCGCCGGCGCCGAGGTCGTGGAGGTCAGTACTCCGAGTTTCGAGTACGCGATCTCGGCCTACTACCTCATTCTGCCCGCCGAAGCGTCGAGCAACCTGGCGAAGTTCGACTCGGTGCGCTTCGGGCTTCGGGTGAACCCGGTGGGCGGCGGAACCGTCGAAGACGTCATGTCGGCCACCCGCGAGGCCGGGTTCGGCCCCGAGGTGAAGCGCCGCATCATCCTCGGCACCTACGCGCTCAGCGCCGGCTACTATGACGCGTATTACGGCTCGGCCCAGAAGGTGCGCACGCTCATCCAGCGCGACTTCGCCCGCGTGTTCGCCGACGTCGACGTGCTGGTGAGCCCCAGTGCCCCGACCACGGCGTTCAAGCTCGGCGAGAAGCTCGACGACCCGCTCGCGATGTACCTGAACGACCTCACCACGATTCCGGCCAACCTGGCGGGCGTGCCCGGCATCAGCCTGCCCGTAGGGCTTGCTCCTGAAGACGGGCTGCCGGTGGGCATCCAGTTCATGGCCCCGGCCCGTGAGGATGCCCGGCTCTACAAACTCGGTGCAACCCTCGAGGCGCTGCTCGAAGACAAATGGGGTCACACCCTGCTCAGCCAGGCGCCCGATCTGGCACCACAAGAAATGTTCGCGTCTGAAGAAGGTGCCGTCTGATGGCCAAAGCTGAACTGATGCCGTACGACAAGGCCATCGAGATGTTCGAGCCTGTGCTCGGCTTCGAGGTGCATGTCGAGCTCAACACCAAGACGAAGATGTTCTCTGACGCCCCGAACTTCTTCGGCGGCGAGCCGAACACGAACGTGACGCCGGTCGACCTCGGCCTGCCGGGTTCGCTGCCCGTCGTGAACGAGCAGGCCGTGAAGTACTCGATCAGCCTGGGGCTGGCTCTCGGATGCTCGATCGCACCCTCATCGCGGTTCGCTCGCAAGAACTACTTCTACCCCGACCTGGCGAAGAACTACCAGATCAGCCAGTTCGACGAGCCCATCGCGTTCAGCGGATCGGTCGAGGTCGAGTTGCCCGACGGGCGCCTCTTCACGGTGCCGATCGAGCGCGCGCACATGGAGGAAGACGCGGGCAAGCTGACGCACGTGGGTGGGGCCACCGGCCGCATCCAGGGTGCAGAGTATTCGCTGGTCGACTACAACCGTGCCGGTGTTCCGCTGGTCGAAATTGTCACTGACATCATCTACGGAGCCGAAAGCGACGCGCCTGAGCTTGCGAAGGCCTACGTGTCGACCATTCGCGACATCGTGGTGTCGCTCGGCATCTCAGATGCCAAGATGGAGCGCGGAAACCTGCGCTGCGACGCGAATATCTCGCTGCGCCCGCGTACTGCGCCGGGGGAGCCGCCGGCAAAGCTCGGCACCCGCACCGAGACCAAGAACGTGAACTCGCTGCGCTCGGTCGAGCGGGCCATTCGCTACGAGATCCAGCGCCAGGCGGCCATTCTGGCCAAGGGCGGAACCATCACGCAGGAGACCCGCCACTGGCACGAAGACACCGGTGAGACCTCTGCCGGGCGCCCGAAGAGCGACGCCGACGACTACCGGTACTTTCCGGAGCCCGACCTGCTGCCCGTCGAACCGAGCGCCGAGCTGATCGAAGAGCTTCGCGCCGCCCTGCCCGAAGCCCCGGCGCTTCGACGTCGTCGGCTCAAGGCCGACTGGGGTTTCACGGATCTCGAGTTTCAAGACGTCGTGAACTCTGGCCTGCTGAACGAGATCGTTGCCACGACGGCCGCGGGGGCATCCGCCCAGTCCGCGCGCAAGTGGTGGACCGGCGAGATCGCTCGCGTCGCCAACGTGCGCGGTGTCGACGCGTCGAGCCTGGTCTCGCCGCTCCATGTGTCTGAGCTTGTGGCGCTCGTCGACGCGGGAACGCTCACCGATCGGCTGGCCCGCCAGGTTCTCGACGGCGTGATCGAGGGAGAGGGCACGCCCGACGAGGTCGTGGCGAGCCGTGGCCTCGCAGTGGTCTCCGACGACGGGGCGCTGATCGTGGCGATCGACGAGGCGCTGGCATCGCAACCGGATGTTCTGGCCAAGATTCGCGACGGCAAAGTTCAGGCGGCCGGCGCCGTGATCGGTGCGGTCATGAAGGCCATGAAGGGCCAGGCCGACGCCGCCCGGGTACGCGAACTGGTGCTCGAGCGCGCGAACGCCTGAACAAGGGCGTATCGGTAGAGGGTAGTCGCAGGGCCTGGGCCGGTTCGCGGCCCGACTGTTTCGACGGTCGGGCCGCGACGCCTATTTGCCGGCGAGCCCCGCCACCAGATTGATGGTGGCCGCGAGAATGACGGCTCCGAACACGTATGACAGCAAGGCGTGCCGGAGGGCGGTCGAACGAAAGTCGCTCGATTGGAATGTCGTGTCAGAGACCTGGTATGTCATTCCGATGGTGAATGCGACATACGCGAAATCGCTGTACCGCGGCGACTCCTTCTGGTTGAAGTCGACGCCGCCGTCAGACCCTCGGTAGAAGAGCGAGGCGTAGCGCAGTGTGTACAGCGTGTGCACGAGCGTCCACGACAGGGCGAGGCTGACCAGCCCGAGTGCCCCGGCGCCGAATCTCTCTGCGCCACTCTGATCGCTCGAACCCAGCAGCACAATCACCACCGCGCCGATGCTCGCAACGCTGGCGAGCAGGATGAGAACTTCGGCGACGGGCCGCGAGGGATCTTCGCGCGTGGCGTGGCTCGCCGTCTGTTCCGGTGACAAATGATGCACGCGAGCCCACACCCACACCAGATAGGTCAGTGAAGCTGCGATCCAGCCGACGACAACCGCGCCCGACCAGTAGCCGAGCGCGCCGGCGCCCAAGCCGAAGAGAAGGCCGATGACAAGCATCACCAGCACACGAGAGACGGAGCGGTGCGTGACCGGCAGTTGAGAGGGAGTGTTCACCTCAGGATCATGCCACGAACGACTGCCGTGACTCCTCGTCGGCGCGCGGAACAATCGTGATGAACCGCGGTGCAGAGCGCAGGGTGACGCGTACACGCATCCGGCCCTGCCGCAGCAGGATCATGGCGATGACGCCAGCGGCCAGCACCGGCATCAGTCCCGAGATGGCCATGCCCACGTGGGCGCCGTAGGTTTCGACGATCCAGCCCATCAGCACGCCTCCGATGGCCTGCCCGCCGAGCAGCACCATCACATACACCGACATCACGCGGCCACGCACGCCCATGTTCGACGAGAGCTGCACGAGCGAGTTCGCGCCCGTGATGAACAGAAGGTTTGCGAAGCCCACGCCGACGAGCACCACCGAGAAGAACACCTGGTTCGGCATGAACGCCACCACTGCCTGCAAGCCGCCCAGCACGGCGGCGGCTCCAATGACCGTGCGAAGATGAATTCCCAGGCGCCGGGTCGAGGCGATTGCTCCGGCGAAGGCTCCGACGGCCATCAGTGTGTTGAACAACCCATACCCGCCCGCGCCCGCGTTGAACACGTCTCGGGCGTACGCGGCCAGAAGCACGGGCATCGAGAAGGTGAAGAGCGACATGACGGCGATCATGGCGACGGTCCAGAAGATGGCGGGCTTGGATGCCACGTACCGCAGCCCCTCACGCAATTGCCCCTTGGCGCGCACTGCCGGCGTGGTGCGGTGCAACTCGGAGGGGCGCAGCAGCAGCAACGCGGCTACGACGAACAGACAGCTGACGGCGTTGAGGGCAAACGACCATCCGGCGCCCACCGCCACTAGTAGCAGACCGCTGAGGGCGGGGCCGATGAGCCCGCCCAACTGGAACACCGATGAATTCACGCTGATGGCGTTGTGCAGGAGCTTCGGGCCCACCAGCTCGGTGACGAACACCTGGCGCGCGGGGTTGTCGAACACGGTCACCGAACCGAGCAGGAAGGCGATGACATAGACGTGCCACACCTGCACGCCGCCGCTCAGGGTGAGCGCCGCGAGTGCGGCGGCCAGCACGAAGCTCGCCAGCTGTGTGAAAAGCAGAATGGTGCGCCGCGAGTGGCGGTCGACGAAGACGCCGCCGAACAGGCCGAACAGCAGCATGGGGGCGAACTGCATGGCCACGGTGATTCCCACGGCGGCGACGCTGCCCGAGAGTTCGAGAACGAGCCAATCCTGAGCGATGCGTTGCATCCAGGTGCCGGTCATCGAGACCATGTTCGACAGGGTGAAGATGCGGTAGTTGCGCACTCGCAGTGACACCAGGGTGTCGCGCCACGGTGGGCGGTGGTGAATGACGGTGATCGGCGCTGTTGCCGGCGAAGCTGAGGGAGACACGAGAAGAACCTGAAATCTGTTGCGCAGTAATTGTCTTGTTCTTCGAAGTTATCGGCCTGGCGCCCATTGTTGAGGTAAATTGAGGCTATTACTCGTATTACGTTTTCGAATGCAAGGACAATGGATGTTCGATCCTGTGCTGCTCAGAACCTTCCTCGCGGTGGTCGAAACCCACAGTTTCACGGGCGCCGCCCAGCGGCTCGGCATCAGCCAACCCACCGTCAGCCAGCACATTCGCAAACTCGAACAGGCCGCGGGCCGTGTGTTGGTGGCGCGCGACACCCGTGATGTACGAATGACCGACAACGGTGACGCGATGGCGGGGTTCGCGCGCACGATTCTTGCGGCGCACTCGGCGGCGTCGGCGTATTTCTCCGGATCGGCGATGCGGGGGCGGCTGAGGTTCGGGGCGGCCGACGACCTCGCGATCACACAGTTGCCGCGCATCCTGCGCCATTTCAGGCAGCTCTACCCGCAGATCAACCTCGAACTGACGGTCAACCAGAGCACGCCGCTGTACCGGCGGCTGAAGAGCGGTCAGCTCGACCTGATCTTCATCAAACAGATGTCTGATTCAGATGAGGGCTCGCTTGTGCGGCGCGACGATCTGGTGTGGGTGGGGCAGGAGAAGACGCTGGTCGAACCGGGTGCGCCGGTGCCGCTGATCGCCTACCAGGCGCCGAGCATCAGTCGGCAGAGTGCCATCGACGCGCTGGAGGCGGCCGGGCGCACGTGGCGCATCACGTGCAACACCCGCGAGGTGAACGGAATGCTCGCGGCGGTGCGAGCGGGGCTTGGAATCGCGGTGTTCCCGCAGTCGCTGATTCCTGACGATCTCGTCATTGTGGGGCCGCGGTTCGGGCTGCCAGAGCTCGGGCACGTCGACTTCAGGCTGCTCGCGAACCCGGCGGCGTCGGCCGAGCCGATCGCGGCGCTGACGACGGCGATCATGGGTCGCGCGCTGAACTGGGCAGCGTGAACGGTGCCGAGGCAGCGGGTCAGTCGGTGGGGAAGTGCACGCCCGTGAGGTTCTCTGAGGCGGCCCAGAGGTGCGCGCCGGGGCGCTCGGTTTCGGCGCGTTTGGCGAAGTGGGCGAAGGTGGGCGCGCCGGTGAGCTCGAGAAAACCCGCGGGGCCGAAGTAGTCGCCGCC
The DNA here is from genome assembly GCF_004923255.1 of Subtercola vilae. Lineage (GTDB taxonomy): Bacteria > Actinomycetota > Actinomycetes > Actinomycetales > Microbacteriaceae > Subtercola > Subtercola vilae. The sequence continues at coordinate 76,286 of NZ_QYRT01000009.1, forward strand.
CAGAACCTCGGGGCTTGTCGCCGCGAACAGTTCGGGCAGGGCACCCGCCTCGGCTGACTGCGTCATGCCCGGCAGCGAACTCATGCGTTTCGACAGTGCCGAGGGCTTCGCGCGGCCGAGGTTCGGGCCCGCCGACTGCAGATTGGTACGGCTGAACCCGGGGTGCGCGGCTGCGCTCACGATCTGCCAGCCGTTGGCCTTGCTGCGCCTGGCGAACTCTTTCGCGAACATCAGGTTGGCGAGCTTCGAACGGGCATAGACGATCCAGGCGTTGTAGTGGTTCTCGCTCTGCAGATCGTCGAAGTCGAGACGACCGAACCAGTGCATGATGCTCGACATGGTGACGACGCGTGCCCGGTCAGAGCGCAGCAGCGCCGGTAGCAGCCGACCGGTCAGGGCAAAATGGCCCAGATGGTTCGTGCCGAACTGCAGCTCGAAGCCGTCATCGGTGAGGGTACGCCGGGGAACAGCCATGACGCCCGCATTGTTGAACAGCAGGTCGAGCGGATGCCCGTTGCCGACAATCTCGTCTGCCAGGCGCTCGATCGACCCCAGATTCGCCAGGTCGAGCGCTGCCAGGGTGACCCTGCCGCGCCCGGCCTCGCTGGCATTCGGAGTCTGCTGCAGGCGGGCAAGCGCGGCAGCGCCTTTGTCGGGGTTGCGGGCGGTGATGACGACGTCGGCGCCGGCGCCCAGCAGCCGCGCCGCGGTGGCGAAACCAAGCCCCGAATTTCCGCCCGTCACGAGCGCGCGAACGCCCGTGAGGTCGGGAAGGGTGATGTCGGGTTCTACTGCTGCCATGGTCGTCTCGCCTTCTTCTTCTTCTCTCTCGTCAGACGCGGTCGTCGCGCCCGGTGAGGGCAAGCAGTCGAGACTGCAGGGGAGCGTCAGCCGGCACCGGAACGGGTGAAGCGAACAGCCCGCTCGCCTCGAGCGTGTCTTTCTGCGGCTCGAAGACGGTGTAGACCGCCTCGACGAGAGCCGGGTCGAGGGTGTCGCTCGTGGCGGTGGCGCGCGCCAGATCCCACGTGTGGATCGTGACGTCAGAGACCTGCTCTCGCAGGTAGTCGCGCGCGGGGATCGTCGCGTACGACACGTGCACCGGCGATTCGGGGTCGGCCTTGCTCCACGCCGAGGTGGCGGCGGCAGAGTAGCGGTGCCATTCGGCGATGAGGTCATCGCCGAGCGGGCGGATGAGCGCCTGAGCCTGGCGCACGGTGCGCCCCTCGAGCAGCAGTGGCACCCACTGTTGCTCTTCGACGACGTGCTGCACGAGCTGGTGGATGTTCCACTCGGTGTCGGGCGTGGGCGCTGACCAGTCAGTGACAGCCGACAGGCGGTCGCCGAACTCGGCGTGGGCGGTTTCGTGGAGGCTAATCCAGTCGGTGGTCATGGGTTCTCCTCGGGTCTTCACAAGAGTAAAGCTTCTGGTGCGATCATCCATTCCTGAGTCCCTCCCTGTGCACAACGCGCGCAGTGCGGCTATTGTGCAGGAGTCTCGCCGCGGCGTGTACGGTCGTCTCGTGCCCCTTCAAACCCGTGCGTTGACACCGGATGACCTGCCCCAGCTGCTCGCTCTCAATACCGCTGCCGTTCCGGCCGTGAACGAGGTCGAGAGGGAGACTCTCGGCCGACTTGTCGAACTCAGCCATCTGCCGGTCGGAGTGGTCGACGACGACGCCCCAGCCAAGGTCGTGGGCTTCGCCCTGGCGATGCTTGCCGATGCGCCGTACGAAAGCGAGAACTACCGCTGGTTTTCCAAGCGGACGAAAGACTTTCTCTACGTCGACCGCATTGTTGTAGCCGACGGCGCGCGCGGCCACGGCATCGGCCAGCTGCTCTACGCCGCGGTCTTCGAGGCGGCTCGAGCCGCAGGCCAGCACCGCGTGTTCTGCGAGGTGAACGTCGAGCCGCCGAACCCGGGTTCGATGCGTTTTCACGGCCGGCTCGGGTTCACCGAGATCGGCCAGCAGGCCACGAAGGGTGGCACCGTCATCGTCGCGATGCTCGAGGCGCCGCTGCCCAGCCAGGCGCAGGCATAAGCACAGCCGCCATTCGGGCACGGCGGCTAGCGTCGCAGCATGAAACGCACGCAGATCACACGTGAGGTGCCGGGCCCCGGTCAAGAGTCGGTGTGGGAGTACCCGCGCCCGCCCCGCGCCGAACCATCCGCCGAACGCATCGTCATCGTGTTGGGCGGCGAGAGCATCGTCGACACCACCGACTCGGTACGCATACTCGAGACGAGCCATCCGCCCGTCTACTACCTGCCCGTGGCGGCGTTTCGCCCGGGGGCACTGTCGGATGCCCCTGGCCAGTCATTCTGCGAGTTCAAGGGACTCGCGGGCTATCTCTCGGTACACGGTGGCTCGCAGACGGCAGCCTCGGCAGCCTGGTACTACCCCGACCCGTCGCCGGGTTACGAGGTGCTCGCCGGGCGGGTGGCGGTGTATCCGTCGGCCATGCAGCAGTGCACCGTCGACGGCGAGGTCGTGACGAGCCAGGAGGGCGACTTCTACGGCGGTTGGATCACCTCGCGCGTCGTCGGCCCCTTCAAAGGAGCGCCCGGCACGCTCGGCTGGTGATGCAGCACGACTCACACCACCGCGAACCCGCGCGCCCGTAATCGGCGCCTCTCGGCCTCCAGCGTCGCCAGCAGGTGCTCCCTGGTCTGCCTGATGTGCTCCACGGCGAGCCGCTCGGCCGTGAGGGCATCACGCTGCCGCATCGCGGCCACGATCGCCCGGTGTCCGTCTCTGGAGTGCGCCCGCGATGCCTCGGTCTGCACCTCGAGCCAGCGGGTGCGGGCAAGCCGGGTCATCGACCCCGTGGCCGCGGCGACGAGAAACGGGTTCTGTGACAGCCGGGCGACCTCGACATGAAAGTCGGTGCCCGCTCGCAGCACCTCCTCGCCCGGCCCCGACGGGTCGACCGCCTCGAGCATGAGGTCGAGCGAGGCGAGTTCGGCATCCGTGGCCCTCGAGATGGCGAGCCCGATGGCGGCGGCCTCGATGATCTCGCGGTACTCGAGCAGGTCGCGGGTCTCAGCGAGGTCGATGGGCGCGACCATCCACCCTCTGCCGTCACGCTGCATGAGGCCCTCGGCTTCAAGACGGGTCAGCGCGGCACGCACGGGGGTGCGTGAGGCCGAGAGTTCGGTTTCGAGCCCGCGTTCGGTGAGCCGCTCGCCCGGAGTCATATCGAGGCTCAGGATGCCCGCCCGAAGCCGTTCGTAGATGACGGCGGTCTGCGACGTGTCGGTCATGCCTCCCAGCCTAGTCGATGTGGTATACCGTGTTGGTATACCGCTATGGTATTCCAATGACAACTTCTCTGCGCAAGAGCCAGAGCGCCAATACACCGAGACCGGCACCGACACCGACACTGGGCTTTCGGCCCTGGTCGATGCTTGCGCTCGGCGTACTGGCGCAGGTCGCGGGCACCATCGCCATCAGCGGGCCGGCGTTCCTGATTCCGCTGCTGCACTCCGAACGCGGGCTGTCGCTGGCCGAGGCGGGCCTGTTCGTTGCTGCGCCGAGTGTGGGCATGGTACTCACCCTCATCGCGTGGGGCGCGCTGGCCGACCGCATCGGGGAACACTGGGTGATCGGTGCCGGGCTCGTCGTCACCGCCCTCTCGGCGGTGGGCGCGCTGTTCGCGACCGACCTCGTCTCCACTGGCGCGTTCCTGCTGGTCGGCGGTATGGGCGCCGCCAGCGCGAACGCTGCAGGGGGTCGTCTGGTGGTGGGCTGGTTTCCGACCCGGCGCCGCGGGCTCGCCATGGGCATCCGGCAGATGGCCCAGCCGCTCGGCGTGGCCGTCGCGGCCATCGTCATCCCGCCCCTTGCTGCGGGCGGGGGCCTGAGCGCCGCGCTGCTTTTCCCACTCATCGTCGTGGCCGTCGCTGCCGTTCTGGCCCTGGTCTTCATCGTCGACCCGCCGAGGCGTGCCGACGACGTGCTGGTGCCCGGTCAGCGGCCTAAGAACCCGTATCGTGCGACATCGCTGCTGTGGCGCATCCACGGGGTCTCTGTGCTGCTGGTGATCCCGCAGTTCGTGGTGTCGACGTTCGCGCTGGTGTGGCTCATCGGCAACGAGGGCTGGCCGCCGCTCGCCGCTGGCATCGTGGTGGGCGGCTCACAGTTCGTCGGCGCCGTCGGGCGCATCGTGGTGGGTATCGTCTCCGACCGGGTGGGCAGCCGCATGAGGCCGCTGCGGGTGGTCGCCGCGGCTGCCAGCGCCATCATGCTCGTGCTCGCTCTGACCGATTCGCTGCACCTGGCAGGGTTCGCGGCGGTCGGCATCGTTTTCGCATCGGCCATCACCGTGGCCGACAACGGGCTGGCTTTCACCTCGGTTGCCGAGATCGCCGGCAGCAGATGGTCGGGCCGGGCGCTCGGCGCACAGAACACGGCGCAATACATGGCTTCGGCGGCAACGGCCCCGCTCATGGGTCTGCTGGTGGGTGCCGTGGGGTTCGGGGCGGCCTTCGCCGTCGTCGCAGTACTGCCGTTGGTGGCCATACCGCTCGTTCCGCTTCAAGACAAGGTCTCAGGCAAAAAGTTGTAGACGCCATGCCGTGACCTCAGATCGTTACAGCAGCATGCTAGCGTGCAAAAATGCCTCGAATCGCGGGAGTCGCCGCAGCGTTCCCCCCTCATTCCTATCCGCAAGCAGAGATCACTGAGCTGCTCGGCCCGATCATCACTAATGACGCCAGCAAACGGTTGTTACTGAACCGGCTGCACCAGAACAGCAAGGTGGCGTCGCGGCACCTTGTCATGCCGTACGAGTGGTATCGCGACAGCTCGTTGAACTTCACGTTGACAAACAACATCTTCATCGGTGCGGCCGTCGACCTGGCCGAAGAAGCGGTCGTGAGCGCCCTGGCAAAGGCCTCTTTGCAGGCAACTGACATCGATTACGTCATCTTCACGTCGGTGACGGGCATCTCGGCTCCGTCGGTCGATGCCCTGCTCGCACTGAGGCTGGGGTTTCGTTCTGACGTGAAACGCGTGCCCATGTTCGGGCTCGGGTGCGTGGCCGGTGCAGCCGGCATTGCTCGTGCGAACGACTACCTGCTCGGGCATCCGAATGACGTGGCCTTACTCATCTCGGTCGAATTGTGCTCGCTCACCGTGCAGCGCGGCGACGACTCGATGGGCAATCTTGTCGCCAGCGGGCTCTTCGGCGACGGAGCAGCGGCCGTTCTGATGGTCGGCAGCGACCGCGCCGAGACCATGGCCGTCACCGGGCCCGACGTGCTCGACTCGCGCAGCCGCCTGTACCCGGGAACGGAGGCGGTGCTCGGCTTCAACCCCGGCGAGAGCGGTTTTCGCATCGTGTTGACGGCGGGCGTCGCCGACGTCATCGATGAGCATTTCGACGACGATGTGGTGGGCTTTCTCACCGAGCACGACCTCGCCGTGGCCGATATCGACGTCTGGATGGCCCACCCCGGTGGCCCCCGCGTGCTCGAATCGTTCTCGTCGGCACTGGGGTTGCCACAGGGTGCCCTCGATGTGAGCTGGCAGTCGATGGCGGCGAAGGGCAACATGTCGTCGGCCTCGATTCTGCACGTGCTCGCCGAGACTCTCAGCCTCGAACGGTTCGATGAGGGTGGCCTCGGGCTGCTGTTCGCGCTGGGCCCGGGCGTCTGTGCCGAGATCGTGCTGCTGAAATGGCCGGAATCGCAGGCGCAGGAACAGCAGACGAGCGACTAGTGCTTCTCTATCTCGCCCTCATTCTGGCCACGGGCGGCGAACGATTCGTCGAACTCGGCGTCTCCGCGCGCAACGCCGCGTGGGCTTTTGAACGAGGGGGAGTGGAGTTCGGCCAGAAGCACTTTCCGTTCATGGTCGTGCTGCACACGGCGATGTTGCTGGCGTGCCTCGGCGAGGTCTTTCTCCTCGGGCGGGAGTTCGTGCCCTGGCTCGGCTGGCCCATGCTCGCGATTGCGCTCGCGAGCCAGGTGCTGCGTTGGTGGTGCATCGGTACGCTCGGCCGGCGCTGGAACACCCGCGTCATCGTGGTTCCGGGCCTGCCGCTGGTGAACCGCGGGCCTTACCGCTGGTTCGCTCACCCGAACTATGTGGCCGTGATTGCCGAAGGGGTGGCGCTGCCGCTCGTATACAGCGCGTGGATCACCGCCGTCGCGTTCACCGCGATCAACCTCGTACTGTTGCTGCGCGTTCGCATTCCCGTCGAAGAGACCGCCCTCGCCTTCGGGCTGACCCAGGCGCGACAGGAGTCGTAGGCGGCATGCCTGGAGTGAGCGCCTTCGACGCCGACGTCGTAGTGGTGGGCGGCGGCCCGGTGGGGCTCGCAGCGGCCATCGGGGCGCGTCTGGCCGGTCTCAGCGTGATCGTCGTCGAACCGAGAGTGGCGCCCGTGCAGAAGGCCTGCGGCGAGGGGCTGATGCCGGCGGCGGTTGACGAACTTCGGCGGCTCGGGGTGGCGGTGGCCGGGCATCCGATCGCCGGAATCACCTACCGTGACGCCCGCCGCTCGGTCTCGCACCGGTTCGGCGGCGAGGCCGGGCGCGGGGTGCAGCGCGTCGATCTGTCGGGCCTACTGACGGCGCGTGCAGAGCAGCTCGGAGTGCTCTTTCGGGTGGGCCGGGCCGAGACGCTGGTTCAGGATGCCCGCTCGATCACGCTCGGGCTCACGGGTTCGTCGACCCTCCGTGCCCGCTGGTTGCTCGGCAGCGACGGCCTGCACTCCACCGTGCGCACCCTCGCGGGGCTCGATCACGCCGCCATACCGTCGCCTGCAGCGCGGCGGTATGGGTTGCGGCAGCACTTTCACATCGCTCCGTGGAGCGACTTCGTCGAGGTCTACTGGAGCCCAGGGTTCGAGGTCTACGTCACCCCGGTGGGCGACCGGATGATCGGGGTCGCGATGCTCGGCCCCCGCGGTCTCGACTTCGCTGAGGCCGTGCGTTCGGTACCGGCGCTCGCGGCGGTGAACGATCTGCAGCGGTTCGCGGCCGACACGCTGCAGGGTGCAGGCAGCCTGCGCCAGCGGGTGACGCGGCACTCGGAGGGAAGGGTGCTGCTGGTCGGCGACGCCTCGGGGTACATCGACGCGCTTACCGGCGAGGGCCTGCGCATCGGGTTTGCGCAGGCGGCGGCCGCGGTGGCGGCGATCGTGGCAGAGCAGGGGGAGGCCGACAGTCGAGCTGCAGAGTCCGCGCAGACCGTTGGCGCGGCCTACGAACGCGGCTGGCGTCGGGTGAGCGGGCCCGCGAACAGGCTGACCACGGCGCTGCTTCTCGCGTCGCGATCGCCGCTGCGGGCATCCATTGTTCCACTGGCGGTTCGGGTTCCGAGACTGTTCGGAGCCGCTGTCGACCGCCTCGCCCGCTGAGTGCGCCTGCACGCCACATCGCCCGCTGAGTGCGCCTGCACCCCACATCGCCCGGGAGTGGGCTGGGAGTTGCCGTCAAGGGGCCGGGGGTCGGCCGCCGCGAGGCAGAGACTAGGAGGGTGAACGTTTTTCCTGAGAGCATGCGCAACCGGTTGCGGTCGACCTTCACCGGGCAGCTCGAAGGCCAGCCCGAGTGGGTACTGAACCTCGATCGGGGTGACGACGCCGGGTTCTTCGCGCCGGGTTCGGCCACGTGGGCGGTGCACGGTCAGACGGCCACCATCGTCGCCGGTGTTCGTGCGCTGCTGATGCAGGCGCTGCACCCGGGAGCCATGGCCGGGGTGCACGACCATTCCAGGTACAAGGAAGACCCGCTGGGGCGTCTGGCCGGAACCATCCGCTGGATCTTCACCGTCAGCTACGCCGACACCGAAACCGCTGTTGCGACCTCGAACTGGGTGCTGAAGCTGCACGAGCGCGTGGTGGGCACCTACCTCGACGCCCAGAACGTCGAGAGCCCGTACGCGGCGAACGACCCCGAGTTGCTCTCGTGGGTGCATCTGGCGTTCACCGACTCGTTTCTGGCCACGGCGAAGCTCTGGTCTGGGCCGATTCCCGGCGGCGCCGACGCCTACGTTCGCGAGTGGGCGAAGGCCGGGGAGCTGATGGGGGTGCCGAACCCGCCGCGGTCAGAGGCCGAGCTGCGCGACCAGCTGCACGCGTTCGTCGAGGCCGGAGTACTGAAGAGCGACGACAGGGTCGCCGAGGCGGTGAAGTTCATTCGCCGGCCACCGCTCGCACGAGCACTGATGCCGGGGTACGCCGTGCTCTTCGAGGGCGCCGTCTCCTCTATTCCAGGCGAATATCGCCGGATGCTCGGCCTCACCCCCGCGCACATCGGCCCACTGCAGCTGCCCACCATCGGGGCCACCGGGCTGGTGCTGAAGGTGATCGGCAGCATGCTCGGCGCAGACAAGCCGAGCGAGCTCGCTGCCCGGCGCCGCCTCACGCGCCTCGGCCTGCTCGAGGGTGCCGCGTAGCCGCAGCCGGCGCACGCATGACGCCGGCCCGCAGTAGCTCAGCGTACCTCAGCGAAAGCGCATGGTCGGCGGCATCGGCTTCGGAGGTTCAGAGAGCTTCCGCAGCCGCCGCCGCTCGAGGCGGGCCGACACCACCATGACCAGCGCGAACACGATGCCCGCCATCATCACGATGAGCAACACCGGGCCGTACAGACCGTGGGTCACTGCGTTGGCGACGGCAGCGCCCACCGTGACGAACGACCCGAGAAAGCCGAGCAGCGAGAATCGCGTGGCGCGGTCGAGGTTCACGGTCGGTCAGGCCAGTCGGCTGGCCGGCGAGGTGGTCTTCGCCGGGTCGCGCTCGACGATGTCGCCCAACGCCTCGTCGATGGCGGTGAGCACGGCGGCCTCGAGCTTCACTCCGGCGGCCGCCACGTTCGACGCGATCTGCTCGGGTTTGGATGCCCCGATGATGGCCGACGCCACGTTGGGGTTCTGCAGCACCCACGCCACCGCGAGCTGCGCCATGGTGAGCCCCACCTCATCGGCGATGGGCTGCAGTTTCTGCACCCGCTCGAGGGTCTCGTCGCGCAGCCAGTTCTTGATCATCTCGTCGCCACCTTTGCTGTCGGTGGCGCGTGAGCCCTCGGGAACAGGCGCGCCCGGCTTGTACTTGCCGGTCAGCACACCCTGCGCCACAGGTGACCAGACGACCTGCGAGATGCCGAGTTCTTCTGAGGCGGGAACCACGTCGCTCTCGATGACGCGCCAGAGCATCGAGTACTGCGGCTGGTTCGAGATGAGCTGAAAACCGAGCTTCGAGGCGAGGGCGGAGGCCTCGCGCAGCTGCGGCGCCGTCCACTCGCTCACGCCGATGTACAGCGCCTTGCCCGCCCGCACGATGTCGGCGAACGCTGTCATCGTCTCTTCGAGCGGGGTCTCGTAGTCGTAGCGGTGGGCCTGGTAGAGGTCGACGTAGTCGGTGCGCAGGCGCTTCAGCGAGCCGTCGATCGATTCGAAGATGTGCTTGCGCGACAGACCGGTGTCGTTGTGCCCCTTCGGGCCGGTGGGAAAGTACACCTTGGTGAAGATCTCGACCGACGCACGGCGCTCGTTCTTCAGCGCCTTGCCGAGCACCTCTTCTGCCACGGTGTTCGCGTAGGCGTCTGCGGTGTCGAATGTGGTGATGCCCGCTTCGAGCGCGGCCCGCACGCTGAGCTTGGCGATGTCATTCTCAACCTGCGAACCGTGCGTGAGCCAGTTGCCGTAGGTGATTTCTGAAACCTTGAGTCCGCTGTTGCCGAGATACCTGAAGTCCATGCTTCAAACGCTACCCCCTCAACGGCCGAGCCCCATGCGGGCGATGCCCAGCAGTGATTCTCCGGGGAGAAAAGCGCGGGTCAGTGCCAGTGCGATCTTCGGCAGATCGCCCTCGTCGCGAAACAGCAGGCTCATGCGTTCGTAGCGCGGGTTGAACTTGGTCTTGAAGTTGTGCAGCGACTGAAAACCGTAGAGCGGTTCGAGCGCGGTGCCGAGCGAGTCGAGTACGGCGTCGATGCCCGTGGGCTGGTAGTCGGCCCCGTGCGCGAGGGGCGCTCCCGAGAGCGAGACGAACAGGGCGCCCTCGGCCTGAAATGCCAGGCACGACGACGCGATGAGAAACTCCATCACCAGCTTGAACCCGTCGTCACGCCGGCGCATCAGGTCGAGGGTCCAGCCGCGAATCGTGCCGTCGGCGCCATATACCGGCAACCACGAGAGCACTCCGTGCACCGTTCCCGACTCGTCCAGCGCCAGCGCGGTCTTCACGTGTGGGTCGAGCGCCTCGTCGACGCCACCCAGCGTGAACCCCATCTCGGGCAGCGCTTTGTCGCCCACCCATTCCTCAGAGATGGCGCGCACCTGCGACACGACAGCCCACGGTTCGTCAGCCAGCGCGGTCATGCGAAAACTGATGTTCTCGCGCTCGGCTCTGTTCAGCGCCGACCGGATGCCCTGCCATTTCTTTCCCGTCATCTCGAGCGTGGGCAGGTCGATGATGGTGTCTTCCGCGACCTGCAGGTTTGCCCAATCGGTGGGTGCGGCATCCAGTACCGTGTCAGACACCGAGAAGAGACACGGCGCCAACCCGATGCGCTCGCACTCGGCCACGAACTCCACGATGGTCTGTGCGAGCTTCTCGGGTGGCCCAACAGGGTCACCGAGGGCGATGGCCACGCCGGAGTGGCGCTGGTAGGCCACGAAACTCTCGCCATCGGCCGTGATGAAATACGAGTTGGCGGGCCACATGGTCATCCACGACAGGGTTCCGCCGCCGTCGGTGGTGAGAATCTCGAGCGGGCTCGCGGCGGCCGTGGCATTGCGCACGACCCGTCTCGACCGGCGAAGCGGCACCCGGTATGCGCGGTGCCCGAGCAGAAAAATGACGAGCAGGGCGATCCAGAGCGCCGAGTTGGCCATGGCCGTGAAGAGGTCGGCAGGAAAGTCGAGGGCGACGATGGCGTAGATGGCGAGCCCCACGAACTCGAGCACGTTCAGGGCGCCCAGAATGACGCCGAGAACCCACGGCAACCGATGGCCGAGGCGGATGCCGTTCGCGATGAACGCGATGATGATGACGTCGACGGCGACATCGATCCACACGCTCGTGTCAGAGGTCGTGGCCCGCAGAGAGTCGTCGGTGGGAAAGAGCGTTCCGATGACTTCGACCGCCGCCAGAATGACCAGGCTGGCGAACGCGAGGATGCGCCACTCCCGTGCGCTCGGACGCCCGGCGGGATGCGCCCGGTCGAGTACAAACGGAGCAACCAGCATCACGACGGCGACACCCAGGAAGTGTTCGAGGTCGGCGAGAGTGCCGAGGTAGATCAGAGAGACCGTTACATACGCGAGCAGGGCGAACCGCAGACGCAGCCGCCATGGCGCACGCACGGTGATGAGCGCGGCGGCCAGGCACGCCAGCACCCCGCCCGACGGCCCTACGTCGTAGTGCGAGGCCAGGTCGGCCGCCCAGGCGCTGTCGAACGAGCGCGCCGCCAGCAGCACGAAGAGCGTGCCAGAGACGGCGGCGATCTGGCCGCCGGCGAAGATGCCGAATGCGCGCAGCGTTCCGAACTTCACTTCGGCCCAGCCCACTGCCACGACGATGCCGATCAGAATGAGGGCGTACTGAATGGGAACCTGCGACAAGAACGTGCCCGTGATCAGCGTGTACCAGTGCCCGTCGAGAAACGACGGAACCCCGTAGGCCACATCGTGGTACCAGCTGCGGCGTGCAATCGGGCTCCACAGGGCTCCGGTCGCGAGGGCAACCACCACAAAAGCGCCGAGCAGCCCGGCGGTGAACGGGGTGCGCCTGGCGGCCCGGGCGAGCGGGGCGAACACGGTGGTGACGGCCGACCGGATGCCCCGCAGCGGCTTCTCGCCCGAGTGCATGCCGGCGGCGCTCGCGAGCGGGCTGAGGCTGCCGTCGGGCTCGAACAGATCGGCCATTTCGAGGGGCGCGGGGGTGGTATCGGAATCGGGTGTGCTGCCGTCGGCACTCCCGGCTGCACCAACGGCAGTTGTCGACGAGCCCGCTGCGGCGGCTGCCGCCGTGTTTCGCCGGTACACCACGGTGATCGCCACCACCACGATCGCCACCGCCACGGCGACGAGCGCGATCCAACTGAATTGGTGGATGATCGCCACCGCGGCCCGCCCCAGGGAGTAGACGATGGTGGTTACGGCCCCGGCCCAGAGCACTGCGCCGGTGGCATTCGCGGCGAGGAAGCGGCGGTAGGGCATCCGGAGCGTACCGGCGAGAGGCCCGACGAGAATGCGCAGGAACGCGACGAACCGCCCCCCGACGACAGCCCACGCGCCCCAGCGGTTCATGCCGGCGATGGCGCGGTGAATCTGCTCGGCGCCGAACTGTTTCGGAAATCTGCGCGCGCCGACCGTGAGCAGCCGAACACCGAACCGCCGCCCGATCAGGTACCCGATGGAGTCGCCGAGCACCGCGCCGATGACGGCCGAGGTAGCGACGAACCACGGTGAGACGTGCCCGTCGATCGAAAGCAGGGTGGCGGCGATGAGAACCGTTTCGCCCGGCAGCGGAATTCCGATGCTTTCGACTGCCACGAAGAAGGCCACCACGAGTAGTACGGCAAGCGGGGGAATCGTGGCCAGCCATGCGATCATGCCCACACCCCTTTGGTTCTCTGCGGAGCGCGACTCCCCGTGGGTTTCCATGATAGGTCGGTGGCGCTGCGAGCAGCAGCACCCGGGCAGCCGGGCTGCGAGAATGGAGTCATGACCGCAACACTCGTAGCCAAAGCACTGTCGGGCGGGCACGGGCACCGCGTTCTGTTCAGCGATCTCAGCCTCACCGTCTCACCGGGCGACGTGGTGGGGCTCGTTGGGGCGAACGGCGCCGGCAAGACCACTCTGCTGAGGCTGCTCGCGGGCGTCGACGCGCCGCTCGCCGGCACGGTGATGCTGGCCCCAGCCGATGCCTTCGTGGGCTGGCTGCCCCAGGAGCACGAGCGGGTGGCAGGCGAGAGCATCGCCGACTACCTCGGTCGGCGTACCGGATGCACGGCGGCGACCCTCGACATGGAGACCACTTCCGTGGCGCTCGGCAGTGACGACCCGCTCGCCGCCGACGCCTACTCGGTTGCCCTCGACCGCTGGCTCGCGAGCGGAGCAGCCGACCTCGACGACCGCTCCCCGGCCACCCTCGCCGAGCTCGGTCTCGACCTGCCCGTCACCCACCTCATGACCGCCCTCTCGGGTGGCCAGGCCGCCCGCGTCGCCCTGGCGGCCCTGCTGCTCTCGCGGTTCGACATCGTGCTGCTCGACGAGCCGACGAACGACCTCGACCTCGACGGCCTCGCCCGGCTCGAGGCGTTCGTGCGGGGCCTTCGCGGGGGAGTTGTGCTCGTGTCGCACGACCGCGAGTTTCTCGCCCGCTGTGTCACCACCGTGGTCGAGCTCGACCTCGCCCAGAACAGCGTTTCGGTGTACAACGGCGGCTACGAGTCGTTTCTGGAGGAGAGGGCCACGGCCCGCCGCCACGCGCGCGACGAGTACGACGAGTTCGCCGCGAAGAAGGCCGACCTCGTGGGCCGCGCGCGCGTGCAGCGCGAGTGGTCGTCGCAGGGCGTGCGCAACGCCATGAAGAAGTCGCCCGACAACGACAAGATCCGCCGTAAAGCGTCGGCAGAGTCGAGCGAGAAGCAAGGCCAGAAGGTGCGGCAGATGGAGAGCCGCATCGCGCGCATGGACGAGGTCGATGAGCCCCGCAAAGAGTGGCAGCTGCAGTTCACCATCGGCTCGGCCCCGCGTTCGAGCTCGGTCGTCGCGACGCTCAGCGCCGCAGTGGCCCGCCAGGGCGACTTCACGTTCGGCCCGGTCAGCCTGCAGATCGATGGCGGCGACCGCATCGGCATCACCGGCCCCAACGGCGCCGGCAAGTCGACGCTGCTGCGGCTGCTGCTCGGCACCCAGCAGCCCGACGAGGGTTCGGCGAGTCTCGGCCGCAGCGTCGCCATCGGCGAGATCGACCAGGCGCGCGGCCTGCTCGAAGGCTCGACTGTGCTGTTCGAGGCGGTGAGTGCAGTCGTACCAGACATGCCGGTCGCCGAGGTGCGCACGCTGCTGGCCAAGTTCGGGCTCAAAGCCGACCACGTCGACAGGCCCGTCGACAGCCTGTCGCCTGGCGAACGCACCCGGGCGGCCCTCGCGCTGCTCCAGGCGCGGGGAGTCAACCTGCTCGTGCTCGACGAGCCCACCAACCACCTCGACCTGCCGGCCATCGAGCAGCTCGAGGAGGCACTCGACGCGTACGAGGGCACCCTGCTGCTCGTCACGCACGACCGCCGCATGCTCGAAACGGTCACCCTCACCCGCCAGTGGCAGGTCGAGGCCGGTCGCGTGAGCGAGGTCTGAGCGTGAGCGCCCAACACTACGTCGGCCTCGTGCGCGGCATCAACGTCGGGCCGACCACGCGTGTGGCGATGGCCGACTTCCGCCAGGTGTTCGAGTCGCTCGGCTTCGCCGACGTGAAGACTCTGCTGCAGAGCGGCAACGTCGTCTTCACAACCGACCGCATGCTGACGGCCGACGATACGGCGGCGGTCGAACGAGACTTTCACGCAGCAACGGGTCTCAAAGCCGGGTTCGTCATTCTGGCGGCTGCACGTTTTCACGAGATCGTCGCGGCGAACCCGCTGCAGAGCATTGCCGCCGACCCATCGAAAGCGGTCGTCACGTTCGTGCCGGGGGCTCTGGATGCCCAGAGCATCGCCCTTCCCGACCCCGCCGCCACTCTGCCCGAAGTTCTCGCGCTCGGCGACGGCGCCGTCTACTCATGGCACCCCGAAGGCATCTCGAACTCGCGCCTGCCGGTCTCGTTCTGGAAGCAGCTGGGCCCCGTCTACACCGCCCGTAACCTCAACACGGCCGCGAAGCTCCAGGCGCTGCTCGACGAGCGCGCCTGAGCGCGGGCAGGATCCACTGAGCCTCGCTGATCCGGCTGAGCCTCGCTGAGCCCGGCTGAGCCGCCGCGATGTCGGTGGCGCAGCATAGGCTGGAGGGTATGGCCGAGGGAGCGAAGCGAGCAGCGGGGTGGGCGTCGAAGCCCGTGCGGCAGGCGGCGTCCGCAGCCCGGCCACGGGTGTTCGGTGGCGGTGAAGACGACGGCAGTGCGACCATGCTGCACATCGACATGGATGCCTTCTTCGCGTCAGTAGAACTGCTCGAGCATCCAGAACTCGTCGGAAAAGCGGTGATCATCGGCCACGCGGGTGGGCGCGGAGTGGTGACCTCGGCGACGTATGAGGCGCGGCGGTTCGGTGTACATTCGGCGATGCCGGTGGCTCGGGCGTTGCAGCTGTGCCCGCATGCCGTGGTGCTTCCGGGGCACATGGAGAAGTACAAGCGGTTCTCGGGCGAGGTGATGCGCATCTTTCGGAGCGTCACTCCGCTGGTCGAGCCGCTCAGCATCGACGAGGCGTTTCTCGACGTGGCCGGCGCCAAGCGGTTGCTCGGGCTGCCGTCGACCATCGGGGCGCTGGTGCGCGCGCAGGTCGAGGCCGAGACGGGGCTCACGTGCTCGGTGGGGGCTGCGTCGACGAAGTTCATTGCCAAAATGGCGTCGGGGAGGGCGAAGCCCGACGGGATGCTCGTGATTCCGGCCGCAGAGACGCTCGCGTTTCTTCACCCGCTGCCCATCTCTGCCCTCTGGGGAGTCGGCGCGAGCACCGCCGAGTCGCTCAGCCGACTCGGCATCAAAACCGTCGGAGAGCTTGCGGCCACCCCGCTCGACACGCTCATCCGGCGGGTGGGGGAGGCGTCGGGAGCGAAACTTCACGCCCTCGCGTCGGGGCTCGACCCGCGTTCGGTGGTCACCGAGCGGGTCGAGAAGAGCATCGGGCACGAGATCACGTTCGAGTTCGACGTGGCAGATGAGCAGAAAATCAGGCTCGAATTGTTGCGTCTGAGCGACCAGGTGGCCGTGCGGCTGCGTCGCGCGGGGCTGGCCGGCAAGACGGTCGCGCTGAAACTGAGGTTCACCGACTTCTCGACCATCACCAGGTCACGCACGCTCGCCGAGCCCACCGACCTGGCGCAGACCATCTCCGACGCTTCGCGCGAGCTGTTCGCGGCGCTCGGGCCCGTCGACCAGCGTGTGCGCCTCATCGGCGTGCGCGTGGAGAACCTCGTGACGGCCGGCGACACCGTGCACCAGCCCTCCCTGTGGGACGACGAGTCTGCTCCGCCCTCCGGCTGGCGCGATGCCGAGGCCACCGCCGACCTCATCGCGGCCAAGTTCGGCCGCACCCTCCTCAAACGCGCCTCCCTCGTGCAGCCGGGCCCCCGCGACCGCCCGGCCGCCACCCCACAGCCGCCCACCCCCTGAACCGCGTTTTTGCCCTCAGGGTTCGGAGTACGGACGGGGTCAGGCGCGACGGTAGACGATGGCCGAGTGCGGCGGGAGCGACGAGGGTGACGACGCGTCAGGAGGGGAATCGTTTGACGAGGCTGCCGAGGCTGAGGCAGCGGCGGGGTTGGGATCGGCCAGAACGTCGGCGGTGGCGAGCAGCAGCTCGCCGAGGGGGGCGTCGATTATGGAGTCAGCGACGGCGGAGGCGTCGAGGGGGGCGTCGGAGAAGTTGATCAGGATGCTGATCGCGCCGCGACGCAGCTCGAACCACCGCGCCTTCTCGTCGAAGCGCACGTCGATGTGGTCGAAGCGCGGGTCGGTGAACTCGGGCGCGGTGCGCCGCAGCGTCGCCAGCTCGCGGTACAGCCGCAGTAGCTTCACGTGCCGGCTCTCGACGCCAGGAGTCGAGTCGCCAGCTGCGCGCGGGTCGGCAGCGCGCGAGTCGGCAGCGCCGGCGACGGCAGGCGAAGACGCGTCGGCGAGGCCGGCCTCGGCCCAGTCGAGCTTCGAACGCTCGAAGGTCTCGGGGTCTTGGGGGTCGGGCACAGAGGCTTCGTCCCAGCCCATTTTAGCGAACTCGGCGATGCGGCCTTTGGCGGTGGCTTCGCCGAGGTCGTGTTCCGGATGCGACGTGAAGAACTGCCACGGTGTCGATGCGGCCCACTCCTCGCCCATGAACAGCATGGGGGTGAACGGCCCGAGCAACGTGATGACGGCGGCGATGGCGAGCTGGCCATCCGTCAGCTGTGCGCTCAGGCGGTCGCCGGTGGCCCGGTTGCCGATCTGATCGTGGTTCTGGTTCGCCACGACCAGCCGCCACGAGGAGGTGTGTGCCGTGTCGATCGGCTTGCCGTGCTTCGTCTCGCGAAAGCTCGAGTAGGTGCCGTTGTGGAAGAAGCCCTCGGTGAGCACCTTCGCCAGCGCCGCCAGTGAGTCAAAGTCGGCGTAGTAGCCCGTGGTCTCGCCAGTGAGGGCGACGTGCACGGCGTGGTGGAAGTCGTCGCTCCACTGGGCGGTCAGGCCGTGGCCCTCGCTCTCCCGCGGAGTGAACATCACCGGGTCGTTGAGGTCAGACTCGGCGATCAGTGTGAGCGGCCGCCCGACGAACGACGAGAGCGCGTCGACCTCGGTCGACATCTCTGCGAGCAGGTGCGGGGTCGAGCTGTCGTGCAGCGCGTGCACCGCATCGAGGCGCAGCCCGTCGACGTGGTAGTCATTCAGCCACATCAGGGCGTTGTCGATGATGTACCGTCGCACTTCGGCCGAGTCGTCGCCGTCGAGGTTGATCGACGAGCCCCACGTGTTCGAGGCCGCGTCGTTCAGGTACGGGCCGTACAGCGGCAGATAGTTGCCGCTCGGGCCGAGGTGGTTGTAGACGACGTCTTGGATGACCGCCAGGCCTTTTTCGTGACAGGCGTCGACGAACCGCTGGTACGCGGCGGGCCCGCCGTAGAGTTCGTGCACGGCGAACCAGAGCACTCCGTCATAGCCCCAGTTGTGCGTTCCGTTGAAGCCGTTCACGGGCAGAACTTCAACGAAGTCGACACCGATCGACACGAGGTGGTCGAGCTTGCCGATGGCCGCGTCGAGGGTGCCCTCAGGGGTGAACGTGCCGATGTGCAACTCGTAGATCTCGCCGCCGGCAAGCTGGCGGCCCTTCCACGTGCTGTCGTTCCATTCGTGCGAGGCCGGGTCGTAGGTGCGCGAGAGACCGTGCACACCGCCTGGCTGCCGCCTCGACCTGGGGTCTGGCAGGGCCGGAGCATCGTCGCCGCCCGAGCCGTCGAGCACGTACCCGTAGTCGGCCTCGACGAACGCTCGGCCGTCGAACTCGGGAGCCGTGAACCAGCCGTCGCCGCGTGGTGTCATGGCGATGGAATGCAGCGGCAGATCAGCGCCCTCACGCACACGCAGCGTCACATCTTTCGCCCGCGGGGCCCACACATCGAACTGTTTCAGCGTCATGGTCAGGCTTCCTCTGCGGGCACCAGCAGTGCCACCGGGTAGGTCGAGAGCAGGTCGGCGAGCAGGATGCGCGCCCCATCGTACGAGCGACCCGTGATGACGTCGACCACCCGCGGGTGATCGGTGCCGATGCTGGTGTCGCCCCAGCCGCCCGCCGCGGCGAGCCCCACGGGCAGCCGGGTGGCCACGGTGATGGCGTCGTCACGGTCGAAGGCCACCACGTGCAAGGCGGCTGACCCTGCGGCCACGAGCGGGCGGTATCCCACGAACAACCCGGGCCGGTCGCGCCGCAACCGGAGCGCACGAGACGTGACCAGGAGCTTCGCCGCGCCAGAACCGTCGATCGCCGGCACTTCGCCGGCGTCGATGCGTGCCAGCAGCTCGCGGCGCATGCCGTAGTCGACCGGGCGGCGGTTGTCGGGGTCGACGAGCGACGTCTCCCAGAGTTCAGAGCCCTGGTACACGTCGGGGGCGCCCGGCGCGGTGAGTTGCAACAGCTTCAGCGACAGCGAGTTCGACCACCCCGGCGCCAGAACCTGGCTGAGAAAGGCATCGAGTAGCGAACCCACGGCGGGGTTGTCGAATGCGCTGTCGACCAGCTCGTGCATCCGTGCCTCGAATTCGTCGTTCACGTCGAGCCAGTCGGTCGAGTCGCCAGCTTCGCGGGCGGCCTTCTCTGCGTAGGCGTGCAGACGTTCGCGTGACGCGGGCCATGACCCGATGATGGCCTGCCAGAGCAGGTTCTCGAGCTGACCGTCACCGAGCGGCACGAGTTCACGGAGTTTCGCGACAGTGGATGCCCACTCCGTCGGCAGCTCAGAGATGACGCTGATGCGTGCCCGGGTGTCTTCGCCGCGCTTGGTGTCGTGGGTCGAGAGAGTGGTCATGGCGTTCGGGTACGAGCGCATGCGGGTGACCTGGCGTTTGTGGAACTCGGCCACGTCGATGGCGAACTCTCCCGGGTCGGCTCCGACCTCGTTGAGCGAGGTGAGGCGGTTGTAGCGGTAGAACGCGGTGTCTTCGACGCCCTTCGCCATGACCATGCCCGAGGTCTGCTGGAAGCGGATGGCGGCCTCGTTCGAGGCGTCGCCGAGCGCGGGCAGAATGGCGTCGATCGTGGCGGCGAGGTCGGGCCGGTGCGAAGCCGCGAGGGCTGCGGCCTTCTGCAGCTGGTCGAGGCCGAGCGGCAGGTACGAGCGGTACACCGGAAAGCAGGTGAGCAGCTCGCCGATGGCGTCGGCGACGGTCGCTGGTTCGAGCGGAGAGCCGGCGGGCGAGCCTCCGGCCGCATCGGCCTCGGGGGCAGGGCCGATTCCGAACCTGTTCACCGCCCCGCTCGCCTCGAGGTCGCGCGCGATGCGCAGCACCTCCGAGTGCAGAATGCCGTCGGCGACTTCGCGCTTGGTCTCGTGGATGAGCGCCTCGAATGACGAAGGAACGGGGCGCGAAGGAGTCGCGAGCGACTGATCGAGGGCATCCAGGGCCGCCTGCCCCGCCGGGTCGACGAGCACGCGGTCGAAGTCGGCGAGCGCGTCGTAGCCCGTGGTGCCCGCCGTCGCCCACTCGGGCGGCAGCTGCTCGCGCCCCTCGAGAATCTTTTCGACGAGCACATAGCCGTGCCCGGTCAGCTCGCCGAGCCGTTCGAGGTAGGCGCCGGGGTCGCGCAGGCCGTCAGGATGATCGACCCGCAGCCCATCGGCCAGCCCCTCGGTGAACCACCGCGCGATCTCCGCGTGCGACTCGGCGAACACGGCCTCGTCTTCGACCCGGATGCCCGCGAGCGTGTTCACCGCGAAGAACCGTCGGTAGTTCAGATCGTAGTCGGCCCGTCGCCAGTTGATCAGTTCGTAGTTCTGGCGCGCGTGCACTGTGGCCGCATCGGCCCCGTCGTCAGCGGTGCCGGGCGCCAGAGGGTACCGGTTCTCGTAGTAGTGCAGCTCGTCGCCCACCACCTCGAGCCCGTCGAGCGAGTCGTCGCCCAGCACAGGTAGACGCACCTTGCCGCCGCCGAACTCCCAGTCGATGTCGAACGCAGCCGCGTAGCGCGAGGCCTGGCCGTGCGTCAGCAGATCCCACCACCACAGGCTGTCGCCCGGCGTCGCGACGCCCACGTGGTTCGGCACGATGTCGATGAGCACGCCGAGCCCGAGCGACCGAGCCTCCGCCACCGCCTTCTCGAGACCAGCCGCCCCGCCCCGGTCGGGGTCGACCTGCGCGTGATCGACCACGTCGTAACCGTGGTCTGACCCCTTCTCGGCCTTCAGCAACGGCGAGAAGTAGAGCCAGTCGGCCCCGAGGTCTCGGAGGTACTTCGCTGCCTCTGCCGCTTCGGCGAGAGTGAACGCCGAAGTGATCTGCAGGCGGTAGGTCGACGTGGGGCTCGGCATTGTGCTCGTTTCTGTGTGAGGTCAGCCGACCGACGGCCGGTTGGCGGGAATGATCGGCACGGCGCCGGTCATGCTGCTGAGAGAGGCCGCGACCGAGTGGTCGGGGTCGGGAAGGTCGGTTCGGTGCGCGCGCAGCACCAGCATCGATTTCGGGTAGACAGTGATGACGTCGCCCGGTTTGCTGGGCGCCTCATCGGTGGCCTGGCCCGCGGTGTCGATGACGACATCCCAGGCCCGGGCGTACTCGACGCTCGGCAGGGTGAAGGGCACGGCCGCGTCGTCGGCGTTGAAGTAGAGCAGAAAGTTCACGTCGGTGACGCGCTCGCCGCGGTAGTCGCGCCCGCGAATGCCCTGCCCGTTGAGAAACACGCCCACCGAGCGGCTGAGCGGGGTGTCCCACTCCTCTGGCTCCATCTCGCGTGCCTCAGTGTTCAGCCATACGATGTCGGGCAGCGGCTCGCCGCGCCCGCGCCTCACCGGCCGGCCATCGAAGAAACGGCTGCGCCGAAACGTGGGGTGCTCCTTGCGCAGGCGCATCACGGCTGACGTGAACTCGGTGAGCGGCTCGTCAGCCGTCTTCCAGTGCACCCATGAGAGCTCGTTGTCTTGCGCGTAGGTGTTGTTGTTGCCCATCTGCGTGCGGCCGAGTTCGTCGCCGTGCAGAAGCATCGGTACACCCTGGCTGAGCAGCAGTGTAGCCAGAAAGTTGCGCTGCTGCCTCGCGCGGAGGGCCCGGATGCCCGGGTCGTCGGTTGGCCCTTCGACACCGCTGTTCCAGCTGCGGTTCGACGACTCGCCGTCTTGGCCGTTCTCGCCGTTGGCGTCGTTGTGCTTCTCGTTGTACGACACCAGGTCGGCCAGCGTGAAGCCGTCGTGCGCGGTGACGAAGTTGATCGAGGCCACCGGGCGACGCCCGGAGTGCTCGTACAGGTCAGAAGACCCCGTGAACCGCGAGGCGAACTCGCCGAGCGAGGCGGGCTCGCCCCGCCAGAAGTCACGCACGGTGTCGCGGTACTTGCCGTTCCACTCCGACCATTGAGGCGGAAAGTTGCCCACCTGGTACCCGCCCGGCCCGACATCCCACGGCTCGGCGATGAGCTTCACCTGCGACACCACCGGGTCTTGCTGCACGAGCTCGAAGAAGCTCGACAGTCGGTCGACGTCGTAGAACTCGCGGGCGAGAGTCGAGGCGAGGTCGAACCGAAAACCGTCGACGTGCATCTCGGTGACCCAGTAGCGCAGCGAGTCCATGATCAGCTGCAGCGAGTGGGGGTGCCGCACATTGAGGGTGTTGCCGGTACCGGTGTAGTCCATGTAGTACCGCTTGTCGTCATCCATCACGCGGTAGTAAGCCTCGTTGTCGATGCCCCTGAACGAGAGCGTCGGGCCTAGATGATTGCCCTCGGCGGTGTGGTTGTACACAACGTCAAGAATCACTTCGATGTTGGCCGCGTGCAAGGCCTTGACCATGCCCTTGAATTCCTGCACCTGCTGGCCGCGCTCGCCCGCAGACGAGTAGGCGCTGTGCGGTGCGAAGAACCCGATCGTGTTGTAGCCCCAGTAGTTGTGCAGGCCCTTTTCCAGCAGGGTCGAATCCTGCACGAACTGGTGCACGGGCATCAGTTCGATGGCCGTGATGCCCAACCGCTGCAGGTGTTCGATGGTGGCCGGGTGGGCGATGCCGGCGTACGTGCCGCGCTGGTCTTTCGGCACCTCGTGGTTGAGCTCGGTGAGCCCCTTCACGTGCGCCTCGTAGATGATGGTCTCGTTGTACGGCACCTTCAACTCGCGGTCGCCCGACCAGTCGAAGAACGGATTGATCACCACGCCGTACATCATGTGCTTGGCCGAGTCGAGGGTGTTCTCTGAGTCGGGGTCGCCGAAGTTGTACGAGAACAGCGACTGATCCCAGTCGATAGTGCCGCTGGTCGCCTTTGCGTACGGGTCGAGCAGCAGCTTGTTCGGGTTGAAGCGCTGACCGTTCTTCGGGTCGTACGGGCCGTACACGCGGTACCCGTAACGCTGCCCGGGCTGAACCTGGGGCAGGTAGCAGTGCCAGACGAAGGCGTCGACTTCGTGCAGCAGAATGCGGGTCTCTGCGCCTTTCTCGCCGAACAGACAGAGCTCCACCTTCTCTGCGCCTTCACTGAAGATGGCGAAGTTGGTGCCGCTGCCGTCGAATGTCGCGCCGAGGGGGTATGCAGATCCGGGCCAGCTGTCCACAGAGATCTCCTGTTCAGTTGAGGTGGGGTCGTTGTGAAAGAGGGTGGTGCGTTAGGAGAAGTGAGGTGCGATCTCGCTCGCGATGAACTCGAGATGATCGAGGTCGCTGAGGTCGAGTACCTGTAGGTAGAGTCGTTCGGCCCCGAGGTCAGCCAGTTCGCCGATGCGGTCGATGGCTTCGGATGCTGTGCCGCCGAGCCCGCTCTTTCGTAGCTCCTCGGGGTCGCGCCCGATCGCCGCCGCCCGAAGTCTGAACTCTGCCTCGTCTGCCCCGACTGCGGTTGTCACCGCAACCGAGTAGACCATCGAGTCGGCGTCGCGGCCGATGGCCTCGCAGGCGGCCCGAACGCGCTCGAACTGCGGCCGGATGTCGGCGATCTCAGGAAACGGAATGTTGAATTCCGTGGCGAACCGTGCGGCCATGGCCGGCGTGCGCGCCTTGCCGGAACCACCCACGATGATGGGCAGCGCGGCCTGCACCGGTTTCGGCAGCGCGGGCGAATCGACGAGGCGGTAGTGCTCACCCTCGAACGAATACGTCTCGCCCACCGCGGTGCCGAAAAGCCCGGTGACGATCTCGAGCTGCTCTTCGAGTAGGCCGAAACGCTTCTCCGGGAACGGGATGCCGTAGGCCTCGTGCTCGCGTGCGAACCAGCCGGTTCCGAGGCCGAGTTCGGCTCGGCCGCCCGACATCTGGTCGACCTGGGCGACCTGAATCGCAAGGATGCCCGGGTACCGGTACGTCACCGACGAGACCAGCGTGCCCAACTTGATGCGGGAGGTCTCCCGGGCCAGCCCGGCCAGAGTAGTCCAGGCGTCGGTCGGGCCCGGTAGCCCCGGCTCGTCGCCCATGGCGAGGTAGTGGTCAGAGCGAAAGAACGCGTCGAAGCCCAGTCGTTCACTCGCCTGCGCCACAGCGAGAATGTCGTCGTACGTGGCGCCCTGCTGGGGCTCTGTGAAGATTCGCAAGTGCATGCCTTCAGCCTGACATACTTCGCTGCGAACGCGCGGTTCAGGCTGCTTGACGCAGGCGCACCCGGTGCCACGTAGTAGGCTCCGCGCCGAAACCCACCCGAATGCGGTCTTCGCTCGTGGGCCGATCGGCGTCGTAGAGCACCGTCACGCCGCCGCCGGCGAGGGCCACAGTGAACGTCATCGCCCCCGAGCGCGGGGTGAGGCTGCGCGCCTGGCCATCGCGAGATGTGAACGAGATGATGGTCACCGTCGAGGAGAGCCGTGACAGCAGGCCCGCCGAGAGCGGGGGAGCAACCGTGACGGCCCGGCCGTTCACACGGGTGCCGTTCGTGCGGAGCCAGGCCTCGGTCATTCGGCGATGCGCCGCTACGGCCAGGAACATGACAGCAATGATCACGATCACGGCGAGAACGAACAGCGGCATCATGGTGGAGTCAGAATAGCGGGTCGCCCGCGGAAGTGGGATAATGGCCTCACACGGGAGTCCGGTGAGCCGGGCTGAGAGGAAGGTTCTCAACCTTCGACCGTCGAACCTGATCTGGATCATGCCAGCGCAGGGAGCAGACACTCTCCGAGCCGTCGCTTCCGTCGGCTCCCGCTTACTGCGGTGCTGACGGAAGCGACGTCTCATCACCCGTGCCCTGAAAAATTCGTTCAACGAAAGGGCACGACAAGTGCAGACAGCAACAGCAAGAATCGGTGTATCAGCGGCGCGCAGTTCGCTCGGGCGCTGGCGGGTGGTCGACATCATCGTGGCCAGCGTCATCGGCGTGGCGGCGGGGCTCATCTTCTGGGGCTGGGGGTTGGCGTACAACCCCATCGGCACTCCGCTCGAGGCGGCTCTGCCGGGGCTCCAGGGTCTGGTGAACGGCGGCTGGCTGTTTGCTGGCGTGCTGGGTGCACTGGTCATCCGGAAGCCCGGTGCGGCACTGTACACCGAGCTCGTGGCCGCCATCGTGTCGGCTCTGATCGGCACCCAGTGGGGGCCGTGGACCTTGGTCTCGGGGCTCACACAGGGCATCGGCGCGGAGATCGTGTTTGCGCTCTTCCTCTACTCGAGCTACCGGCTCGGAGTGGCGCTGCTCGCCGGGGTAGGAGCCGCTGTTGCGCTCTCGATCACCGACCTCATCGTGTCGTACCCGGGGTCAGACACTCCGTTCATCATCATCTACACGGTCACATCGATCATCTCGGGCGTCGTGATCGCCGGGCTGCTGTCGTGGCTGGCGATGCGCGGAATCGCCCGAACCGGTGCGCTCAGCCGGTTCGCGTCGGGTCGCGAATCAGCGGTGCGGGTCTAGCGCATGGCCCGGGGTCGCTCGGTGCCGCCGCCACGCGGTTCTGCCGCGGTGGCGGGGTCGAGCGACCCCGCGGGAGCCGTGGCCGGCGTTGCCGGCGGCGCGGGCACCGGCGGCGGTGGCGCACGGGTCGAAGCGCGCGGCTGGGGCTGGCGGCACGCCGGTCGAGCGGCGTGGGCCGTGAGCCAACTCGACCTCGTCATAGAGCCGGGCGAACGCGTGCTGCTCTTGGGAGCATCCGGAGCCGGCAAGTCGACGCTCATCTCCGCGCTCGCGGGCGTGCTCGGCGGCGACGACGAAGGCGAACAGTCGGGGGAGTTGAGCGTCGGCGGGGTGCGTCCGGTGGATGCGCGCGGCCGGGTCGGGCTGCTGCTGCAAGACCCCGACTCGCAGGTCATGCTCGCGCGGGTCGGCGACGATGTCGCCTTCGGCTGCGAGAACCTCGGGGTTTCTCGAGATGAGATCTGGCAGCGGGTGGCAGAGGCGCTCGACGCCGTGGGGCTGCGAGTTCCGCTCTCGCACCCGACCTCAGAGCTCTCGGGAGGGCAGAAGCAGCGCCTCGCGCTTGCAGGCGTGCTGGCCATGCAGCCGTCGCTGCTGTTGCTTGACGAACCCACTGCCAACCTCGACCCCGAGGGGGTACGCGAGATTCGCGATTCGGTCGCGCGGGTGCTCGAGCACTCCGAGGCCACGTTCGTGGTGATCGAGCACCGCGTCGAGATCTGGCGGCACCTGGTGAACCGTGTCGTGGTGCTCGCGCCCGGCGGGGGAGTGCTCGCCGACGGGCCTCCCGGCGACGTGCTCGTCGAGCGCGGCGCTGAGCTGGCGGCGTCGGGGGTATGGGTTCCCGGGTTTCCGCCGGCGCGGCCGGTACGGCGCGCGCGCCTCTCCTCCGCGGGTAGTGGCTGGCCTGTGGGTGATGACTGGTCTGAGGGTGGCGGGTCGGCTGCGGGTCTCGACGCGGATCAGCAGAGGGCCGCCCACGCGGCCGCGAGTGGCCTCGGGGTCGAGCGGCTGCTGCGCGCCACAGACCTCTCAGTGGCGCGGGTGAAGGGCCGAGCCGTGGCGGTGGGTCTTGCGCTCGAGATCGAGCGCGGCACAGCCACCGCTATCACCGGGCCGAACGGCGCCGGCAAATCGACACTGGCGCTCACCCTGGCCGGGCTACTGCCGCCCCTGGCCGGGCGGCTCGAAGCCGGTGAGGCCTTCGCCGCGGGTGCCGGGCCGAGCCCCATCCGCTGGATGTCGCGCCAGCTGCTCACCCGCGTGGGCACCGTCTTCCAAGACCCCGAACACCAGTTTCTGAGCACCACCGTGCGCGGTGAACTCGCCGTCGGCCCGCGCGCCCTCAAGCTTCCGCAAGCCGAGATCGATGAGCGAGTGGATGCCCTGCTCGCGCGTCTGCGCCTCACCGCGCTCGCGGCGGCGAACCCCTTCACCCTGTCGGGCGGGGAGAAGCGGCGCCTCTCGGTGGCCACCGTACTCGCCACCCGCCCCTCGCTGCTCGTGCTCGATGAGCCCACGTTCGGGCAGGACTCTCGCACCTGGGCCGAGCTCGTGGCGCTGCTCGCCGAGCTGCTCGACGAGGGCACCGCGCTGGTCGCCGTCACGCACGACACCGATTTTGTCGACGCGCTCGCCGACCGGGAGCTGCGCATGCCGGCGCGGGCCGAGGGGCTGGCATGAGCATCCTGACTCCGACGCGTGGCACACACGTGGTCTATTCGATCAACCCGGTCGCCAAACTGGCGGCGGCATTCGTGCTGAGTTTCACGCTGGTGCTCTCGATCGACTGGGTGTCGGCGTCGGTCGCGCTGGTGCTGGAGGGCATCCTGTTTCTGTGGGCGGGGCTGAGCGCGCGGCAGTTCTTTCTGCGCACGCTGCCCGTGTGGGTTGCCGCGCCCGCCGCGGCCGTGACCACGGTGCTCTACGGCAGGCCGGCGGGCGCCACCTACTTTCAGCTCTACCTGATTCACGTCACCGACGGCTCGTTCGAGCTGGCGCTGGCTACTCTGCTGCGAGTGCTCGCCATCGGGCTGCCCGCGGTGGTGCTCTTCGTCACCATCGACCCCACTGACCTCGCCGACGGCCTGGCGCAGGTGCTGCACCTGCCGAGCCGATTTGTACTCGGCGGCCTTGCGGGCCTGCGGCTCGTGGGGCTGTTTCTCGACGACTGGCGGTCGCTGCAGCTCGCGCGGCGGGCCCGTGGGGTGGGCGATTCGGGGCGCATCAGGCGGTTCTTCAGCCAGGGATTCGCACTGCTGGTGCTCTCGATCAGACGCGGCAGCAAGCTCGCCACCGCGATGGAGGCGCGTGGATTCGGTTCGACGATCGAGCGGACCTATGCCCGCGAATCGCGATTCGGGTGGCGGGAAGCGGTGCTCATCGCGCTGGCGGCGCTGGTCGCGTTGGTGGCTGTCACGGTGTCGGTGTCAACCGGAACGTGGAACTTCATCGGCAGCGCCAGCTGAGCGCACGCTCGCGATACGGTGGATGCATGACAGATTCAACAGCACCCACCGGTTACACCGTCGAGTACGTCGACGGCCCCCTGAAAGGCCAGATCGATACCCGTCTGTACGTCGACGGCGCGTACGACAAGACGTTCGGCGTCATTGCGCTGGTCGACGGCCTCGAGTCGAACTTCGAGTACACCGCCGTCGGTGAGCGTGAGCTCAACGGCCAGACCCACGTCAGCTACTCGTTCGACGCCGCCTCGAGCGACTCGCCCGTGAGCGACGACAACGCGCAAGACCTGGGCGAGGCCCTCGTCTAGGTTCTGCGCTCGATTGTCGATCGACTTTCCCCACTCCGTCGGCCGCCTCCGCGCTGGGCGACAGGGTGGGGAAAGTCGATTTGTTCGCGGAGCGACGGATGCGGGTGTGGGCGCAGGTCAGGAGCGCGAGGCGATGAGGGCCTGGATGACCTCCACGGGGTGGGTGAGGCGCCAGAGCGGCCCCGGGTCGGTGAGCGCATGGTCGAGTTTCAGCGGCACGGTGAGCGCTCCGCCCGGCAGGTTGAACGACACCGTGCCCGCGGCTGTTCCACCCGAGCCGGTGGAGACGGTGGCCGTCGAGACGGAGTGCGTGATGGGGGTCGCCGACCAGAGCATCCGGGAGTCGTCGCTGACAGCTACGCCCTGTGCACTCTGGCCCCACGGGGTCGAATACGTCACGAACGCGTCACCTGTCGTCACGATGGTCGTCGACGTGAGATTGGTGGCGGCAGAGGCGAGCAACGTGCCCATGTCGGCGTTCAGCGTGTCGTAGCCAGGCTCCCGCAGCATGCTTCCGTAGAGGGTGGCCGGCTTGCCGCTCACCTGCACCGTGGCCTTGTAGAGCAGGCAGAGCCCCGCCTGGTCGGTGTAGCTCAGCGACAGGCCGGTGACCCCCTTGTCGGGCATGTAGCTGGCCAGGTTCGTCACCAGGCGGCCGCCGTTCACGGTGGTCGAGGGCAGTGGCATGATCTCGCCGATGACGGGCACGCTGAAGGCGAGCTTTGCAATACGGGCGAGATCGGATGCTGTACCCACCGAATCGCTCGACAACCCCGTGGCGTCGGAGACATGGGTGCCCGTGAAGCCGTTCTTCGCCAGCCACGCGTTCGCGGCCGTCACATACCCGTCGACGGAGCCGAATGCCCACCGCGCCAGCGCATCGGCGTGGTTGTTGCTCGAACCCAGCAGCATGGCCTGCAGCATGTCGCGCTCGCTCCACGACTCGCCCGTGATGAACGAGATGGCCCGCGCGCTGTCGGCGATGTAGCTCACGTAGCCGGCGTAGTCTTCGGGCGTGATGACGATCGACTCGCCCTGCTTGCCAGCGTCGACGGGCTTGGCGTCGAGCACCACGAGTGCCGTGATCACCTTGGTGGTGCCCCCGAGCGGAACCGCCGAAGCGTCGCCAGACGAGGCCAGAACGCTGTCGGCGCCGTCAGCTGTGAGGGCGCTCGCTCCGGTCTGCGGCAGAGTGGGGGGAGTGGGCGCCGCGATGGTGGTGTCAGCCCCCAGAACGGTGGCACTCGCAGCGGGAAGAGGGCCGATGAGGGTGGCCGGCCCGTAGACCCCGATGCCCAGAATGACGAGGGCGCCGACCCCCACGAAAACACCACGGCGGATGCGGCTGGCTATCGTCGAGGGCATGCCTCAGGCTAACCCGCAATCACGCCCAACCGAGGTCGTGCAGGCGTGCGTCGTCGATTCCGTAGAAGTGGGCTATCTCGTGCACGAGAGTGATGTGGATCTGGTCGCGCAGTTCGTCGAGGTCTGCACAGATGCTGAGCAGTGGTTCGCGGTAGAGCACGATGCGGTCGGGCATCTCGCCGAAGCCGTACTGGCCGCGCTCGGTGAGGGCGACTCCGTCATACAGGCCGAGGAGGTCGAGCGAGCCGTCTTCCGGGCGGTCTTCGACCACGAAGACGACATTGTCGAGGCCGTCGATCATGTCATCGGGCAGCAGGTCGAGTTCGGCCACGACCAGGGTCTCGAACGCGTCTTCGTCGAGGTCGAGCATCCGGAAGCCCCTTTCACGAAAAAACGAGCGGCCCGGCGAACCGGACCACTCGTTCATTCACTCGGTGGGGTGAGTAACGGGGCTCGAACCCGCGACCTCCTAGACCACAACCAGGCGCTCTGCCAACTGAGCTATACCCACCATGTGCCATGCGAACACGGCAACCAGACGATTCTATTACAGCTTTGAGGCGAACTCTGCCACAACCTCGGCCGCGATGACTTTCAGGTCTGCCGAAGCGGGCCCGGGAGCGGGTACGAACACGGCTTTGCGGTAATACTCGAGCTCGCGAATCGACTCGAGAATGTCGGCCAGTGCACGGTGGCCGCCGTCTTTTGCGGGGGCGTGAAAGTAGATGGGCGGAAACCAGCGGCGCGCGAGCTCTTTGATCGACGAGACATCGACGCTGCGGTAGTGCAGGTGGGCGTCGACCCGCGGCATGTACTTCGCGAGAAACATGCGGTCGGTGCCGATGGTGTTGCCCGCGATCGGCGCCTTCAGCTCGTTGGGAACGAACTTCAGAATGTACTCGAGCACCTCGAACTCGGCCTCGGCCAGGCTCACGCCGTTCGGAATCAGCTTGTCGAGCCCCGACGTCTCGTGCATCGTGCGCACGAAGTCGTTCATGTGCTCGAGGGCCGAGTCGTCGGGCTTGATCACGATGGTGAATCCGGGGTCGAGCAGGTTCAGCTCGAAGTCGGTGACCACCACCGCCACTTCGACGAGTTCGTCGACGGCGAGGTCGAGCCCGGTCATTTCACAGTCGATCCAGACCATGCGGTCTGTTTGTGCACTCATGCGCCCAAGTCTATCCGGCGGCATCACCGCGTCACGGTGCGGCGGTGGTGCGCGGCCGGGAGCTGCCCGCTGGCATGATGTCGTGCATGGATGAGGGAAACGGAACGGCGAACGGTGAGCGGTTCGGCATCACCGAGCCGGCGCGCCTGGGCGACGAGCGCACGAGCATCGTCGGCATGCTGCAGCGCCAGCGCGATCTTGTCTGCTGGAAGCTGCGGGATGCCCCGACTGACGCACTCGGTGCCGGCCAGACCCCGAGCGGCATGAGCCTGCCCGGGCTGGTGCGGCACCTCACGAACGTCGAGCGCTCGTGGCTGCGCGACGTCTTCGCGGGCGAGCAGGGGCTTGAGTACGACTGGAGCGACGACGACCCCGACGCCGAGTGGCGAATGCCCGCGGCAACCACGATGGCCGCGCTGCTGGCCGACTACACGGCCGAATCGCAGCGCTGTGACGCCGTCGTGGCCTCCGCTGCCGACCTCGACGTTGTTTCGGCGCGGCGTGGCTTCTCGCTGCGCTGGATTCTGCTGCACCTCATAGAGGAGACCGCGCGCCATCTCGGGCACGCAGACCTGCTGCGCGAGCAGCTCGACGGCTTCGTGGGCGAGGAGCCCACGGATGAGAGCTGCCCGGTGGCCGACGACG
Source organism: Subtercola vilae (assembly GCF_004923255.1). Lineage (GTDB taxonomy): Bacteria > Actinomycetota > Actinomycetes > Actinomycetales > Microbacteriaceae > Subtercola > Subtercola vilae. The sequence continues at coordinate 107,405 of NZ_QYRT01000009.1, forward strand.
CAGCGGCACAACGACCGGCTGCTCCCAGCCGCAAGGAGGAGAGTGGCAGGAGCGACTCGGGCGAAGCCGGGGCCGCGCCCATCGACGACAGGACACCCATGGCATCCACAGCTCTCCCCGGCGGCACCTTCACCCTCGCTGGCGGCCCCACCCTCACCCGCATGGGGTATGGCGCAATGCAGCTCGCGGGCCCGCACGTCTTCGGGCCCCCGGCCGACCGCGAGGGCGCCGTCGCCGTGCTGCGGGCGGCCGTCGAGCTCGGCATCACCCACATCGACACGTCTGACTTCTACGGCCCGTATGTCACCAACGAGATCATCAAAGAGGCCCTGCACCCCTACCCCGCGGGCCTGCACCTCGTCACGAAAGTCGGTTCGCTGCGCGACGCCGAAGGCAACTGGCCGAAGGCGCTCTCACGCGACGAGCTGCGCAAGGCCGTCGACGACAACCTCGAGCATCTCGGTCTCGACGCGCTCGAGGTTGTGAATCTGCGGGTGGGTGGGTTCGACGCCCCCGCACCCGGTTCGCTCGCCGAGCCGTTCACCGTGCTCGCCGAGTTGCAGCAGGAGGGGCTCATCCGGCACCTCGGCGTGAGCACCGTCGATGCCGCCCAGCTCGCCGAGGCCCAGAGCATTGCGCCCGTCGTGACCGTGCAGAACTTCTACAACATCGCCAACCGCGCCGACGACGCACTCATCGATTCGCTCGCCGCACAGGGTATCGCCTACGTGCCGTACTTTCCGCTCGGCGGGTTCACGCCGCTTCAGTCCGACACGCTCAGCCACGTCGCCGAGCAGCTGTCGACGACACCGATGGCCGTAGCGCTGGCGTGGTTGCTGCAGCGCTCGCCGAACATCCTGCTCATTCCGGGCACCTCGTCGGTCGCTCACCTGCGCGAGAACGTGGCGGGTGCCGCTCTCGAGCTGGCACCGGATGCCCTCGAGAAGTTGAACGCCATCGCGGGCTGAGCGCCGCCGCGTAGCCCGGGCCCCGCGGCCTCAGCCGAGGGTGCGCGGCGTGCGCCGGGTCAGCCGGGAAGCTGCTGCAGGGCCCACGAATTGCCGTCGGGGTCGCTGAAGTAGGCGTAACGCACTCCGCCACCCATGTCGCTGACGTCGGAGACATCGACACCCCGCCCGCCCAACTCGGCCCGGGCCGCATCGACGTCGTCGACGACGAGGTGGATGCCGTGCACCGGTGGGCCTCCAGCAGCCCCCATGCCCACCCCGATGACGATCGAGCAGGCCGAACCGGGCGGCGTCAGCTGCAAGATGCGCATGCCATTGCCGGGTTGCACGTCGTGGTCGAGCAGAAACCCCACTCTGTCGACGTAGAAGGCGATGCTGCGGTCGATATCGCTCGAGGGCAGCGGAATCAGTTCGAGTCTCATGTGCATGGTGGGTACCTGGTGTTCAGTGGTTCGCAGAGATGATGCCCACGATGCCATTGATCAGAAAGTACGCACCTACGGCGGCAACTCCGATCCAGATGGCGATTCTGCTCGTGCTCGGTTTCTTCGGATCTCCGGGCTCGTTCGGCTCGAGTGGAGGTGGGGTGTAACTCACGATGGCAGCCTTACCTGATTGACGATACTGAGAGAATTCTCACGAGTGACTGTCACATTTGTGACATGTGACAGTCACCTTGGGAGAACGGCCCCATGCGAACGGTACATAATGGGCGAGCGTACCATTTTGGTTGAACGTTCACATTGGCGTGACACTGGGCCGCGACACCCATTCGTTTGCAGAGACAGGCCCTCATGGCAGCTGATCCCCGCCCAGAGCGTGCGCCGAGCATCCGCGATGTCGCCCGATTGTCAGGTGTTTCGCACCAGACCGTCTCACGCGTGCTCAACAATGCCACCGGTCTTCGCGACGAGACCCGCCAGCGTGTGCAGGAGGTCATCGACGAGCTGCATTACCGGCCGAACCGGGCCGCTCGCATGCTCGTCACGAGCCGCTCACGCACCTTCGGCATTCTCTCGGCGTCGAGCGCCCAGTACGGCCCGGCCTCCAGCATTGCCGCCATCGAGCACGCGGCGCGCGACGAAGGGTACTTCGTCAACACGGTCACGCTCGACAGCGGCGACCGGGCATCCATCGAACGCGGCCTCAACCATCTGCTCGACCAGGCCGTCGAGGGCGTGGTGGTCATTGCGCCACAGGTGCGGGTCTTCAACACGCTTCGCGAGATGAACCTCACGGTGCCCATTGTCACTCTGCAGTCGAACGGCACCACTGACCACGCACTGTCTGTCGATCAGATTCTCGGTGCGCGGCTGGCCACCCGACACCTCATCGAGCTGGGGCACCGCGACATCTATCACCTCGCGGGCCCGCAGGACTGGATCGAGGCCGAAGCCCGCATGCACGGCTTTCTCACCGAGATGTCTGACCACGACGTGCCGGCGACGGCTCCTATTCTCGGAGACTGGACCGCCGAGTTCGGCTTCTTTGCCGGCCGTGAGCTTCTGCGCGTGCGAGACTTCACGGCGATCTTCTCCTCGAACGACCAGATGGCCCTGGGCCTCATTCATGCGATTCGGGATGCTGGCCTCGATGTGCCCGGCGACATCAGCATCGTCGGGTTTGACGACATTCCCGAAGCGCGGCACTTCTGGCCGCCGCTGACAACCGTGCGCCAAGACTTCGCCGAGCTGGGGCGGCGGTGTGTGGCGCTGCTGCTGAACGGTGGCGCGGCTGAGACGGGCGTGGCTTCTGAGCTCGTTCCCGAGTTGCTCGTGCGCTCGAGCACAGCACCGCCTGCCCGCTGATCGAGCTCGCCCGACGGGCGTGTCTGACGGCTGCAGCAAGCGCGGTTACCGAACTGTGATAACCGCGGCTTGACAGCGCGCATTGCCATGTGGCTCAATGAGTTCAGCCCAAAGTGAACGTTCACATGAACGGTCACATCTGGGGTTCCCCGGCGTGAATCGCCTGACCCAACCGCATTTTGTGACGAAGGAGTCCGCACGTGAACTACGGCGCTGAAGTTGAGGTCACCATTGCGCGTGTTCGCGCTGAGGTGTCTCGTCTGCACGCCGAGCTCACTCGCTACGAGCTCGTCATCTGGACGGGCGGCAACATCTCGGCCCGGGTGCCGGGTGCCGATCTCTTCATCATCAAGCCCAGTGGTGTGAGTTACGACGACCTCGCACCCGAGAACATGATTCTCTGCGATTTCGACGGTGTCGTCATCGAAGCGACTCCGGGGTCGAACCGTTCGCCCTCAAGCGATACCGCGGCGCACGCCTACGTGTACCGCCACATGCCAGAGGTCGGCGGCGTTGTACACACGCACTCCACGTACGCCACGGCGTGGGCCGCACGGGGTGAGGCCATCCCGTGCGTCATCACCGCGATGGCCGACGAGTTCGGCGGAGAGATTCCTGTCGGCCCGTTCGCCATCATCGGCGACGATTCCATCGGCGTGGCCATCGTCGAGACGCTCACCGGTCACCGTTCGCGTGCCGTTCTGATGCAGAACCACGGTGTCTTCACTATCGGCGCCGATGCCAAAGACGCCGTGAAAGCCGCGGTGATGGCCGAAGATGTGGCCCGCACCGTGCACATCTCCCGGCAACTCGGCACCCCGTTGCCGATTGCACCAGAAGCGATTGACGCCCTTTTCGACCGCTACCAGAACGTCTACGGACAATCTGCCCTCCCCACTTCTCGTCGCTGACGAGACACAAGCCTGCGCGACCTCGCACCGATGTCCGCTGGAATCACAGCATCTGCTGAACAACGAAGTCCAAGCACGAATTGAAAGGAAATACTGTGAAGAAGAAGGTTGTACTTTCTCTCCTGGCCTCAGCCGCCATGGTTGTCTCACTGGCCGCCTGCTCTAGCGGCAGCTCATCGTCGTCGTCGTCGACCGGAGGCGCCGCAGCCGGCGCCGGCGGCCTCATCGGCGTCGCAATGCCCACCAAGTCGAGTGAGCGTTGGATCGCTGACGGAAACAACATCAAGCAGCAGCTCGAGGCAGCCGGTTACACCGTCGACCTCGAGTACGCAGAAGATGACATCCCCACCCAGGTCACTCAGCTCGAGAACATGATCACCAAGGGCGCCAAGGCCCTGATCATCGCCTCGATCGACGGCACCACGCTGACGAACACGTTGCAGAACGCCAAAGACAACAACATCCCGGTCATCGCTTACGACCGCCTCATTCGCAACTCGCCGAACGTGGACTACTACGCGACCTTCGACAACTACAAGGTCGGAGTCGAGCAGGCGACCTCGCTGCTCACCGGGCTGAAGGTTCTCGACGCCAGTGGCAACAAGACCGGCACCAAGGGCCCGTTCAACATCGAGCTGTTCGCCGGTAGCCCCGACGACAACAACGCCACGTTCTTCTTCAATGGCGCGATGGACACCCTGAAGCCGTACATCACCGATGGCACCCTCGTTGTGAAGAGCGGCCAGACCGACTTCAACACGGTGGCAACACTGCGTTGGGACCCGGCCACCGCTCAGGCGCGCATGGAGAACATCCTGACGTCGACCTACTCGAACGGCACCACGAAGGTCAACGGCATCCTGTCGCCCTACGACGGCCTGTCGCGCGGCATCATCTCGGCGCTGACCTCTGCTGGGTACACCACGGCTGATATCCCCGTCATCACCGGTCAAGACGCTGAGCTCGACTCGGTCAAGGCCATCAACGCCGGCGAGCAGTACTCGACCATCTACAAAGACACTCGCGAGCTCGCGAAGGTTGCTGTAGCCATGGCCACCGCTGTTCTCACCGGGGCAACGCCTCAGACGAATGACACGAAGACCTACAACAACGGCATCAAGGTCGTTCCGGCCCAGCTGCTGCAGCCGGTCACGGTCACCAAAGACAACGTCAAGAGCGTTCTGATCGACGGTGGCTACTACACCGCTGCTCAGGTCAACGGCTAGTCTGAACCACCCCCACTCGGCCCGGTCCGCTGTCACCAGCGGGCCGGGCCGCACCCCTTACGCATCACCCCGCCCACTTATAAAGGAAGAGATATTGTGACCACCAATATCCTGGAAATGCGCAGCATCACGAAGACGTTCCCGGGCGTCAAGGCGCTGCAGAACGTGACGCTCGACGTCGGCCGCGGCGAGGTGCACGCGATCTGCGGCGAGAACGGCGCAGGCAAGTCCACGCTGATGAAGGTCTTGAGCGGCGTGTACCCGTTCGGAACCTACGAAGGCGACATCGTCTTCGAGAACGAGACAATGGAGTTTCGCGACATTCGTGACAGCGAGGCCAAAGGCATCGTGATCATCCACCAGGAACTGGCGCTCAGCCCGTTCCTGTCGATTGCCGAAAACATTTTTCTGAACAACGAGATCACGGGCGCCTTCGGCCTGATCGACTGGAACAAGACCAACATCGAGGCATCCAAGCTCCTCGCCCGCGTGGGCCTCAGGGAGAACCCCACCACGAAGGTTCGCGAACTCGGGGTGGGTAAGCAGCAGCTCGTCGAGATTGCCAAAGCGCTCTCGAAACGAGTGAAGCTTCTGATTCTGGATGAACCGACCGCCGCCCTGAACGATGAAGACAGTGATCACCTGCTCGACCTGATTCTCTCGCTGAAGGCGCAGAACATCACGTCGATCATCATCAGCCACAAGCTGAACGAGATCAAGAAGATCTCCGACACGGTGACGGTCATTCGAGACGGCAAGGCCATCGAGACCATCGCCAAGATCGACGTCACCGAAGACCGCATCATCAAAGACATGGTGGGTCGCGACCTCGAACACCGCTACCCCGATCACACGCCGCACATCGGCGACGAGATTCTGCGCGTCGAGAACTGGACCGCGTACCACCCGCAAGACCCGACTCGCGTCATGGTCGACAACGTGAACATCAACGTGAAGCGCGGCGAGATCGTCGGTATTGCTGGTCTGATGGGCGCGGGTCGTACCGAGTTCGCGATGAGTCTGTTCGGGCGCTCGTACGGCACCAAGATCTCAGGTTCGGTCTTCAAGAACGGCAAAGAGATCAAGACCCGCACGGTTTCGGAGGCCATCGACAATGGTCTGGCATACGCCACCGAAGACCGCAAGTTCTACGGGCTCAACCTCATCGAAGACATCAAGCGCAACATCTCGATGGCGTCGCTGAAGAAGCTCGAGCGCGGCGGATTCGTCGACGACAACGAAGAGTTCAAGGTGGCTGAGGGCTACCGCAAGTCGATGAACATCAAGGCACCCTCGGTACTGGCGAAGGTCGGCAAGCTGAGCGGTGGCAACCAGCAGAAGGTCGTACTCAGCAAGTGGATCTACTCAGACCCCGACGTGCTGATTCTCGACGAGCCCACCCGCGGCATCGATGTGGGCGCCAAATACGAGATCTACACGATCATCAACCGCCTCGCAGCCGAAGGCAAAGGCGTGATCGTCATCTCGAGTGAACTACCCGAACTCATCGGCATCTGCGACCGCATCTACGCGCTCGCCGAAGGCCGCATCACCGGTGAAGTGCCTATTGCAGAGGCCACCCCCGAAACGCTGATCAAGTACATGACCATGGAAAAGGAACGAGCCTGATGTCCAACCTCGAAACGAAGCCGGCCGACGACACGGCAGCAGGCGGCCGGGTCAATCCGGTCGAGAACAGATTCACCACCGCGATCACCCACGTACTCAGCGACCTGGGCAAGAACGGTATCTTCATCGCCCTCGTGCTGGTGGTCGTGGTCTTCGAGATCCTGACCAATGGTGTGCTGCTGCGGCCGCAGAACGTCTCGAACCTCATCGTGCAGAACGGGTACATCCTGATTCTGGCTATCGGCATGGTGATGGTGATCGTGGCCGGCCACATCGACCTGTCGGTGGGTTCGGTTGCCGCCTTCATCGGTGCCGTCTCGGGCGTGTTCGCAGTGAACATGGGGCTGCCGTGGTGGCTCTCGATCATTCTGTCGCTGCTGATCGGTGCCGTGGTGGGTGCATGGCAGGGGTTCTGGATCGCGTACGTCGGAATCCCGGCGTTCATCGTGACGCTGGCGGGCATGCTCATCTTCAGAGGGCTCGCGCTCGTGGTTCTCGGCAACGCGAACATCGGCTCGTTCCCCGAGCTGTACCGCTCGATCGGTAACGGTTACCTGACGAACCTGTTCGGCGATTTCGCCGTCGACCCTCTCACCATGGGCGTAGCGATTATCGCCATCGTCGCATTCATCGTGCAGTCGGTGCGTACGCGCCGCGGCCGGCAGAGCTACGGGCAGGCTGTCGAACCGCTCGGCTGGTTCGTGGGCAAGCTGGTTCTGGTTGCGATCGTCGTCGGCCTGTTCGCCTACGCGCTCGCCACGTTCAAGGGCATCCCCGTCACGCTGATCATTCTCGCCGTGTTGGTGCTCATCTACGGGCTGGTCATGACCCGCTCGGTGTTCGGCCGCCACATCTACGCCATCGGTGGCAACCTGCACGCAGCCGAGCTGTCGGGTATCAAGACCCGAAACGTGACGTTCTGGCTGTTCGTGAACATGGGCTTCCTGGCCGCACTCGCCGGCCTGGTATTCACTGCCCGGCTGAACCTCGCAGGCCCGAAGGCCGGCGACGGGTTCGAGCTCGAGGCGATCTCGGCCGCCTTCATCGGTGGCGCGGCGGTGACCGGAGGTATCGGTACCATCGGCGGTGCCATCGTGGGTGGTCTCATCATCGGTGTGCTGAACAACGGCATGTCGATCATGGGCATCGGCATCGAGTGGCAGCAAGCCGTCAAGGGCCTCGTACTGTTGCTGGCCGTTGCGTTCGACGTCTACAACAAGCGCCGCTCCGGCGGGCGTTGATCGCCAGCCGATCGCACTGATCGCGCTGCGAACACTGAGTGACAGCGGATGCCCGTGTCTGGCCTCGCACTTCACCTGAGCTCTGTCTCGGCGAGGTCGTCGCCCGGCACGGGCATTCGTGCTGTGTCGTTCGCGGTGCCCGCGGGGGCCGTGCACGGCATTCTGGCCGAAAACCTCTCGGGGGCATCCGAGGTTCTCGCTGTGATCGGCGGCTTTCTGCCGGTCACCGAGGGTGTTCTCCGCATCGGCGGTGAGCCTCGCCGCTTCGACGGGTACCGCGCCGCCGAAACACTCGGCGTGCGGGTGCTGCGCGGCGAACCCGCCATCGTTCCGCACACCTCGGTGGCAGAGAACATCTTCCTCGGACACGAGAAGTCGGTGGGCGGTTTCATTCGATTCGACCGGTTGAACGCGAACGCCGCCGAGCTGCTCACCCGTTTCGGTCTCGGGGCGACGGTCGATCCGCGGTCACCCGGGTCGGGCTTGTCGCGTGCCGAACGCCAGGTCGTAGAGCTGGTGCGCTGCGTGGTGGCCCAGCGAACAGTCGTGCTGATCGACGAACCGTTCACGGGTCTCGACGCTGCGGGCCTCGCGTTGGTGGCAGCCGGCATCCGGCGGCTCTCTGCTGAGGGGGTCACCGTGGTGGTGGCGACGCACCGCATCGACATGCTGACGCAGGTTGCCCAGAACGTGAGCGTGCTGTCGCGCGGCGAGGTCGTCGAAACGGTGTCGATGCTCGAGGGGCGGCCCTCTGAGGCGCGGTTGATCGAACACATGACAGCGAACATCCGGGTGTCGCCGCGCCCGCTGCACGAGACGCGTGAGGCCGGGCCCGTGGTCTTCGAGATCGCCGGGTGGAGCGCCTACCACGTGGTCGATTCAGACACGGCTGTAGTGCGGGATGTGTCGCTGAACGCCCGTCGCGGTGAGATCGTCGGGCTGGCGGGACTTGCCGGTTCGGGTATCGCCGAGCTGGCGCTCAGCCTCTTCGCGCGCTCGTACAGCTCGAGCGTGACCGGCACCATGCTCGTGAACGGCAGCCCCCTGGTGGCCGAGACCCCGCAGCAGTCGGTTGCGGGTGGGGTGGGGCTCTCGACGAGCGCGAACCTGCGGTACGACCTGAAACTGTTGGGCGGCATTCCGTCACGCGTCTCGCCGTCGCTTCTCGGCAGGCTGGCACGTTTCGGCTTGGTCGACCGGCATCGCGACTACGAGACGGCGTCGCCCGCGTTCGGCCTCGGCGGAATCTCGGCGCTCGTCGGCAACCGCGCCGCCGCCGCAGCGGCGGCAGACGGCGGGTGGTCTGCGGGCGCCAGGCGGCATGTGGATGCCCTGAAGCTGTGGCTCGACCAGCCCCTCGAGGCGCGCCCCGTCGTTGTCGTTCTCGATCACCCCACCGCCTCGCTCGAGGGCGAGCAGTTGCACGCTGTGCGCGACCTCATCGTCGAACTCGCCACTGGCGGCACTGCCGTGCTGCTGGCCTCCGACAATCTCGACGAGCTGCTGATCATGACGAACCGCATCTTCACTCTGGCCGAGGGGCGGGTGACCGCCGAGCTCGTGACGCGGCAGGCCACCGCACCCTCCGTGCTTGCCGGCATGATCGGTCGCACCTCGTCATCGTGACCGCGGTGCCTGCTCGTATGATGAAGGCGACCGAAGGAAGGTGCTCGTGACTCCCGCAGAAGAGATCGACAACCTGATCAGAACCCACCCCGACTGGCGTGGGGCCGCACTGGCGAATGCCCGCCGCATCATCAGCGAGGTCGACCCCGGCATCGTCGAAGAGTGGAAGTGGATGGGCGCGCCCGTCTGGGAGCTCGACGGCATTCTGGTCGTGGGCAACATCTTCAAGACGAAGGTGAAGCTCGGCTTCATGTACGGCGCCCTCATCACCGACGCCACAGGTCTCTTCAACGGCGAACTGGGCGGCAACCAGCGTCGCTCGTACGAGTTGGCCGAGGGCGATGTGATCGACGAAGAGGGGCTGAAGGCTCTCGTTCGCGAGGCCATCGCGTTCAACCATGCCAAGCGGGCCAATAAGAAGTAGCGTTCCGAGACGGCACAGGGGAGGAGCACCGATGTCGCTTTCGTCCGCTCGGCCTGTCGCTGTCGCTGTCGCCCGACGGCCCGCGCTCGCCGCTGCTGCGCTCTGGGCCGCAGCGGGCCTCGCCTACGTCGCTGCCGAGGCCGCCGCCGCGGCAGCATTCCCCGGGTACAGCTACGCCACGAACTACATCAGTGACCTCGGTGTGCCTGAGGTGGGCGTCTTTCAGGGGCGAACCATCGACTCGCCACTGCATGACCTGGTCAATCTCGCTTTCGTGGCGCAGGGCATCCTCTTCATCACCGCTGCGATTCTCCTCACGCGGGCGGTCACCGGCGGCGCTCGCCGCACCTTCCTCGTGCTCGCGGCACTGCACTCGGTGGGAATCGTTCTGGTCGGCGTCTTCCATGGCAGCCAGGCCAGTACCGCGGCCGGGCTCGAAGTGCTGCACGTCGGGGGAGCGGGCCTTGCCATCGTGGCCGGAAACGTGGCCGTCGTCGTGGCCGGTCTCGGCTCGACGGCACGCGGTACCCCCACCTGGTACCGCGTCGTGAGCACCGGGCTCGGGATGCTCGGCCTCGCCTCACTCGTACTGCTCGAACTCGGCTACTACACACCGGGCCTGAAACTGTTGCCTGACGGCGTGCTCGAACGGGGCTCGGTCTACTCGATCATCGTATGGGAGCTGCTGACAGCGGTCACGCTGCTGGTGGGCGTGACCCGACGTAGGCCGCCAGATGCTGGCCGGTGAGGGTCTGCCGCCCGGCCACGAGGTCTGCCGGTGTGCCCTCGAAGACGATGCGCCCGCCGTCGTGGCCTGCCCCGGGGCCGAGGTCGATGATCCAGTCGGCGTGCGCCATCACGGCCTGGTGATGCTCCACCACAACGACCGAGGTGCCAGAGTCGACCAGCCGGTCGAGCAGGCCGAGCAGCTGCTCGACATCGGCGAGGTGCAGGCCCGTGGTGGGCTCGTCGAGCACGTAGATCTCGCCTGACTCCGCCATCTGGTTCGCAAGCTTCAAGCGCTGGCGTTCGCCACCCGACAGCGTGGTGAGGGGCTGCCCGAGGCTCAGGTAGCCCAGGCCCACGTCGACGAGACGCGCGAGAATGGTGTGCACGGCCGGAGTGCGCGCCTCACCTTCGCCGAAGAACGCCGCGGCGTCGACCATCGACAGGGAGAGAACTTCGCTGATGTCGAGGCCGCCGAGGTGGTACTCGAGCACCTGCGCGTCGAACCGCTTTCCGTCGCAGACCTCGCACACTCGTGAGACGCTGGCCATCACGCCGAGGTCGGTGTAGATCACTCCGGCGCCGTTGCAATTGGGGCAGGCTCCTTCGGAGTTCGCGCTGAACAGGGCGGGCTTCACGCCGTTGGCCTTGGCAAAAGCCTTGCGGATGGGTTCGAGCATCCCCGTGTAGGTGGCAGGGTTGCTGCGCCGGGAGCCGCGGATGGCGCCCTGATCGATCGAGACCACCCCCGCGCCGGCCGGAATCGAGCCGTGCACCAGCGAGCTCTTGCCCGAGCCCGCCACGCCGGTGACGACCACCAGCACGCCGAGGGGAATGTCGACATCGACACCCGTCAGGTTGTGCGTCTTCGCCCCTCGAATCTCGAGCGCGCCCGTCGAGGTGCGTACCGATGCCTTGACCGAATGGCGGTCGTCGAGGTGCCGGCCGGTCAGCGTGTCGCTCGCGCGCAGCTCGTCGACGGTTCCTTCGAAGCACACCTCGCCGCCGCCGGTGCCGGCCCCTGGGCCGAGGTCGACCACATGGTCGGCGATGGCGATCATCTCGGGCTTGTGCTCGACCACGAGTACGGTGTTGCCCTTGTCGCGCAGCTGCAGCAGCAGCGCATTCATGTGTTCGATGTCGTGCGGGTGCAACCCGATGGTCGGCTCGTCGAAGATGTACGTGACGTCGGTGAGCGACGAACCGAGGTGCCTGATCATCTTCGTGCGCTGGGCCTCGCCGCCCGAGAGCGTGCCGGCCGGGCGGTCGAGAGAGAGGTAGCCCAGCCCGATCTCGACGAACGAGTCGAGGGTCTGCAGAAGCCCGCCCAGCAGGGGAGCGACCGTCGGCTCGTCAAGTCCCCGCACCCACTCGGCGAGGTCGCTGATCTGCATCGCGCACGCGTCGGCGATGGAGATACCGCCGACCAGTGATGACCGGGCCGCCTCGCTGAGGCGCGTGCCGCCGCACTCGGGGCAGGTCGTGAAGGTGACTGCTCTGTCGACGAACGCGCGGATGTGCGGCTGCATGGCCTCGCGGTCTTTCGACAGAAACGACTTCTGCACCTTGGGCACGAGCCCCTCGTACGTCATGTTGATGTCGCCGACCTTCACCTTCACCGGTTCGCGGTACAGAAAGTCGTCGCGTTCCTTTGCTGAATAGTCGCGAATGGGCTTGTCGGCGTCGAGAAAACCCGAGCCGGTGAAGATGCGAACGCCCCAGCCGTCGGCGGTGTAACCGGGAATGGTCAGGGCGCCCTCGTTGAGCGACTTCGTCTCGTCGAACAGCTGCGCGAGGTCGATGTCGTTCACTGTGCCCATGCCCTCGCAGCGCGGGCACTGGCCACCCGTCACGGTGAAGCTTCGCCGCTCCTTCACCGTGCGACCGGCTTTCTCCATGGTGACGGCCCCAGCGCCGCTCACCGACGGCACGTTGAACGAGAACGCCTGCGGTGAGCCGATGTGCGGATGCCCGAGCCTACTGAACACGATGCGAAGCAGTGCGTTCGTGTCGGTCGCCGTTCCGACGGTCGAGCGGGAGTTCGCCCCCATGCGCTCCTGGTCGACGATGATCGCCGTGGTCAGGCCCTCGAGTACATCGACGTCGGGCCGGGAGAGCGTGGGCATGAGACCCTGCAGAAAGGCGCTGTACGTTTCGTTGATCATCCGTTGCGACTCTGCAGCGATGGTGCCGAAGACCAATGAGCTCTTGCCCGAGCCCGAGACGCCGGTGAAGACCGTCAGCCGGCGTTTGGGCAGCTCGAGGTCGATGTTCTTCAGGTTGTTCTCGCGCGCGCCGCGAACCCTGATGAGGTCATGGCTGTCGGCGGCCGGTGTTGCCGGTGTGACCGGTGTTGCCGGTGCTCCTGGCGCGGCCGCTGACGGGGTGGCCGCTGACGGGGTGGTGATCTTCATGGCAGCCAGCATAGGGCGGGCGACCGACAGGCGCTGGTCGATCGCTGATCAGTGTCGGTGGCGGGTGGTCGGGGCTCCCTCGTCAGTGCCGAAAACGGCTGATCGTCACTGCGACGCTCGTCGACAGTGTGTCGGGCAGAGCCCGTGCCAGCTCCTCGATGTCGGCTCGTTCGCGATGAAACGCGTTCGGCCCCATCATGATGGAGTCGACCACGTCGGCGGGAGTGAGATCGACCACGTAGTCGAGGTCGACGGTGCCGGCGGGCTGCAGCGGTTGCATGGCTTCGATGAGCCGCGCCTGCTTGTCTGCCCCGATGGCGAGCAGCGCGAAACGTTCGCGCAGCTGCGCGAGGTGCGCTTCTCGAGGCGTGACCACAATCACCTCGCCGTCTGCTGCGAGCACCCGCGCCACTTCGTCGCCGCGGCGCGGGCCGAAGATGCTCAGCACCAGGTCGACCTGGGCTGAGGCGATCGGCAGCAGTGCGCGCACGTCACCGGTGGCCGAAGCGAGCCGGGGGTGGGTGCGGGCAGCGGCGCGGGCAGCGTTCTTCGAGACGTCGAGGGTGAGGCCGTGCATCCGGGGCCGGGCGTCGAGTACGTGTGCCGCGTAGTAGCCCGTGCCGCCGGCGAGCTCGACGCACCAACCGGATGGCCCGTTGCCCGTGCCCGTGCTGGTGCTGGTGTTCGCGTGCTCGGCGAAGGCCTTCGCGATCGCGTCGGCGATGGGCGCGTAGTGCCCGCGCGCCAGGTGCCGGCCGCGGGCAGCAACCATCTCGGCGGTGTCGCCGTGGTGGTGCGGGCCGCCGCCGATGGTGAGCGAGGCATAGCCCTGCCGGGCGATGTCGAAGGCATGGCCGTTCTCGCAGCGCAGCGATCGGCTGCCGACGCCGAAGGTACTGGTGCCGAATGTGCTGGTGCCGAATGAGCCTCCGCAGAGTGGGCAGGCAAGAATGTCGAGGCTTCGCTCGAGAGCGTCTGTCACGGCTGGGCTGGCGCGCTCTGCACGGGCGTGCGCTGGTTCTGGGGCATTCCCCGAGACTAGCCGCACGCCGCACGCCGCACGCCGCACGAGGCGCGTGCGGCCCTGTCAGGCCGAGGCCGGGTAGCGCGAGGGCAGGTCACCGTAGACGCGCTTGAACGCGGCCCGCAGCCCGTGACTCGACGAGAACCCGCACAGTGTTGCTAACGCAGTGAGGCTGATTTTCGGAGTCTGGCGATCATCGAGATAGTCGGCAGCAGTGCGGGCGCGCGCGGCCTGCACGGCGCTGGCGACGCTGTCGCCATTGCTCTGGAACGCCCGCTGAAGGTGCCGGGTCGAGACGCTCAACTGTCGGCTCAGAGTCTGAGGGTCGAGAGTGGGGTCACGATGGCTGTTCCGGATGATCTCCAGAGCCCGGGCGTGAAGACCGGCACTCTCAACGGGGATGCTTCGAGCTGGGCGACCGGCATTGCGATGCTGAGCTGCCTGCTCGCGGTGTGGGCTTCGGTGGTACTCGAATCCCATCCGGCTGAGATGTAGGGCACTCCCAGCTCGTGGCAGGCCCCCACTGCTCGGCTGCAGATGTCGAAGCTGAAATCGACCGGAAAGTGTTGGTCACACCGGTTCCTCTGTGCGGTTGTCACCGGAGACGGCTGCGTAGAGCAGGCGCCGATGAGTTCTTCCACTGAGGAAGACGCACGAACGGTGATTTCGTGACGCCTCAGGCCCAAGCCTGATCGGGTTTTTGCGTTGCGCCGAACTGTTGTCTGCGGCCGTGGGTGGCTCAGGATGCTTCCCTGCTGGATGCGTGGAGCCGGGCATCCAGCACCGGCTCAGCGACGAGCTCGGTGAAACTGGTTGAGGGCTTCGCTGTAATGCCGGGGGTCGTCGCGTGTCTCGGCTGTGACAAGGAGCGAGTGCGGGCCGATGTCACGGGTGAAGGTGCCAACGCAGGGAACCACCACGACCGTGGTGAGCCCTGCCCTCCACGCTGCGCTGAGCGAGTCGACCGAAAGTCGCTCGGGGTGTTCGTTCAGAGGGCGCGAGTGCCCTCGGGCGAGGGCCTCGAAGTTCGCTCTGTTCCACGCTGCGTACTTCGGGGTGATGGCGTCATCGCCGAATGTGTCGCGCCAGTCAGGGCCCACCAGGGTTCGCAGCAGTTCGGCGCGCTCGGCCGAGCCAGTTGGCGTTTCGCGCAGCTCTTCGAACAGTTTCTCATCGTGCACCCGGCCGGCGTGGTCGAGGCAGGCCTTCCAGAGGGCGGGCCAGGCGTTGCGCCACTCTGCGATCTGATCAGCCGACGCGCGGGCGTCGGGGTGCTCGCCGACCGATGTGTCAGACAGAAGCGGAGGGAGATCGAACCCGGTCGGTTGCAGGTTGCAGGCTTCGCGTATCCAGAGCAGCTCGATGAGGGCGTTCGGTTCGTCATCGACGGTGATGAGCATGTCGTGTGGCCAGGGATTGTCTGGAATCGGAACGGATGAACGCATTACGTCTTCTGTCGGAGAAATCGGAGTGTTTGTTCAGTGCCCGAGGATTGCATCGACGAGGTCGGCGGCGTTCTCTCCCGGCGAGACGATGATCGACACCTCGCCACTCTCGATGGCGGCAAGCACGACAGGGGCACCGATGATCTTCTCGCCGGCCTTCATGACGAGTCGAGCGGTTGATCCCGCCGCGACGGCCTGTGTGGTGAGCGTGCTCAGAACCGTGCTGCCTTCGCCGGTGAATGTTACGTGCACCAGACTCTGCCCGTTGCTTTCATCGACAGCGGCGTCTTTCACCCCCGCGTCCGTGAAATCGGGTGGTGTCACCAAACTTTCGCCGTTGATCAAAACGCACGTCGCACTCGTAGCCTCAGTGCAGGTCTCAGACAGGGCGAGCTCGATCTTCGCGGAGCTGGATGCCGGTGTGGCTCCGGCTGAACCCCCGTTCGCGCTTGCGCAGGCGCTCAACGCGAGAACTGCGATCACTGCGATCGTCAATCCAGCCGATCGAACAGTCATGACTTCCCCCTCAGCCGATGGACTTCTGCGTCACACCCCTCAGGTCAGCCTACGCACTGTTCGCCCAAGCGCGTCAGCAACGGTGGCGATTCCCGAGGGAGGGCGAACGGCGCGGGCGGAGTGCCCCTGGTAGGAATCGAACCTACGACAAGCGGATTAGAAGGCCGCTGCTCTATCCACTGAGCTACAGAGGCAACTTCACGATGTTACTACGCCCGCCTGCTATTTCTCGTCGGGCGGAGTGGGCGCGCTCTTGTCCCGCAGGGCATCCGTTGCCTGCCGGGCAGGAATGACGGGGAACGGGCCGGTGATACCCTCGCGAGCCTGGGCGATGGCGAGAATCTTGCCGCGTGAGAGGTACCAGCCGAGAATGAGCAGCGGAATCACGATGATCAGCGATGCGACGGTGAAGGTTCCGATCGGGTAGTCGATCGCCATCAGAACGAGCACACCCGCCAGAAAGACCAGCGTCAGCCAGGCGGTCACGGGCGCCCCTGGCAGCCTGAACTGCGGCCGCACGAGCTTGCCTTCTTTCGCCCATGTGCGTAGCCGCATCTGGCTCAGGATGATCGTGGCCCAGCCTGCGACGATTCCGAGTGCTGAGACGTTCAGTACGATCTCGAACGCCTGGCTCGGCGCTATGGCGTTCAGGCCCACGCCCAGCAGGGTGATGCTGGCAGTGAGCAGGATGCCCCCGAACGGTACCCCGCTCTTGTTCATCCTCGTGGTGAACTTCGGGGCCGAGCCGTTCATGCCCATCGAGTGCAGAACGCGCCCGGTGGAGTAGAGCCCGGCGTTGAGGCTCGAGAGGGCGGCGGTGAGCACAACGAAGTTCATGATCGATCCGGCGATGAGCCCCACGTCGGTGCTGCCGATGCTGGAGAAGAACGTGACGAAGGGGCTCTGGCCTGCTGAGTACGCGGTGTACGGCAGCAGGAGTGACAGCAGCACAATCGACCCGACGTAGAAGACCGCAATGCGCAGAATGACGGTATTGATGGCCCTCGGGATGACCTCCTTGGCTTTCTGCGTTTCACCCGACGCGGTGCCCACCAACTCGATACCGGCGTAGGCGAACACGACGCCCTGCACCACGATCACGACGGGAAGCAGCCCATTCGGGAAGATGCCGCCATTGCTCTGAAGCAGTGACAGGCCCGGTGCCAGGGTCTGGCCGCCGACGTGAACCGGAAACTGGCCGGCCAGAAAGACGATGCCGATGATGAGAAACGCCACCAGCGCGGTCACTTTGATGAGGGCGAACCAGAATTCCATCTCGCCGAACACCTTCACCGAGACGAGGTTGAGGGTGAGAACCACGGCCAGGGCGATCAGGGCGAGGAGCCACTGTGGTGCCGAGGTGAAGAAAGACCAGTAGCGCACGTACAGGGCAACGGCGGTGACGTCGACAATCGAGGTCATGGCCCAGTTCAGAAAATACATCCAGCCCGCGGCATAGGCGAACTTCTCGCCATAGAATTCGCGAGCGTAGGAGACGAACGAGCCCGACGAGGGGCGATGCAGCACGAGTTCGCCCAGTGCCCGCAGGATGAAGAACGCGAACACGCCGCAGATGGCGAAGACGATGGCGAGCGCGGGGCCGGCGCCGGCCAGACGACCGCCCGCGCCGAGGAACAGGCCGGTGCCGATGGCGCCCCCGATGGCGATCATCTGCACCTGGCGCGGCTTCAGCCCGTGCTGGAACCCCTGTTGTTCGTGGGAGAAGTCACGCGGAACGTGCGTTGGGTCTGGTGTGTCCTTTTCGCGGTCGTCGAGCTGAGTCATGAACACCCCATTCACGGCCGACGTGTGTCGGCGCCAAGTTTTTACAACCTAGCCCCGACCGAACGCTTTGGCGATGATTGAGCAGCACTAATTAGTTCTTGACTTTCGCGCCGACGGCGCGATCGATGCTATGACGCCGATCGGGCGTTGCCGGAGTCGATCTGGCGTTCGAGCGCGTCGACGTCGCTCAGCACGCGCTGTGTGTCGAGGGTGCCGGTGTTCGCGCGGGGTGCAGCCGGCGTCGCGTAGGCCGAAGCCTGGTATGCGGTCGGGGCAACGGCTGGGGTCGATTCGGCTGCCGAAGTCGAAGTCGAAGTCGAATTCGAAGCCGGAACAGGAGCCACGGGAGCTGCGTACTGCTCGTGGTGTTGCTGAGCGACCCACGCTTCTTGCTGCTGCTGAAGAGTGCGCTCGGTGTCGCCTGACTGGGCCTGCCAACGGTCGAGGTCGCTCTGGAAGCTGCGGCGTGTGCGACCCGGACGGTGTTGCCAGTCGACCAGCTGGTCGCGGAACTGGATCACCGCAGGTTCGATCTGGTAGCCGAACGTCGCCGAGTTGCGCTTCATCTCGGCGAGCGAGTGCGCGGCCCAGTTTGCGGCGACCGATGCGCCCTTGATGGGCAGCAGTCGCACCTGGATGTCGGCCTGCCCGGTGGCGCGGTCGGCGAGTATCTGCTCTTGGGGCGTTAGCGAGTTCCAGACGGAGGCCTGTTCGGCTGCATCGACGAGTGCGCCGATGGCAGCCACCTTGAGCTCGCGGTCGCGGCTGGTCAGCAAGCGCTTGATCGAGCCGCTGGCTATCAGCGATGCCAGCAGGCCCGCCACGACAATCGACACGGCGGGCACGGCCACGCTTGTCAATACGAAGGCGCCACCGTCAGTGTTCGCCCAGTTGAGAAAGTTGCTCCACCATTCCATGGGGGAAGACTACCTCCGGCCGCAGGCTAAACCGTGGCACGAAACGCACGGTGTGAGGCGAGTCTTCAGCTGGGCATCCGGTAGCCCCGCGCGGCTCAGCCGAAGCACAGTACGGCGTCGTCGATGCTCGAGAAGTCGCCCACGGTGTTCTGCCGACGGGTGGATGCCACGAGTCGGCGTGCCTCGAACCGTGCGCTGTCGGCGACCGGCACCTGCTCGATGTACCCCGCGAGTGAACCGTCTGTTCGAACGACTCGCCACAGTGCCGGGCGAACCTGAATGGTGTGCATGGTGCCTCTTTCGTCGGTGTTCGGTGTTCGGTGTTCTGCGTTCGTCGCCGGCCCGGTCGATGGTGTTGTGCCAACCGTACGAGCGACCACTGACACTGGCCTGGCCGCCCGCCCGGCAGCGGTCGTAGGCTTGACGGCATGCAAACTTTTGTTCTCGCCGGCGGCTGCTTCTGGTGTCTCGACGCCGTCTACCGCACTCTGCACGGTGTTACCGACGTCGTTTCGGGCTACACCGGTGGCTCGAACCCCGACCCCACTTACGAGCAGGTGTGCACTGGGCGCACGGGTCACGCTGAAGTCGTCGCCGTCACCTTCGACCCCGGTGTGATCCCGGCCCACGTGATTCTCGACGTGTTCTTCACCCTGCACGACCCGCGCCAGCTCAATCGCCAGGGAAACGACGTGGGCACCCAGTACCGCTCGGCCATGTTCTTCACCTCGGCCGAGCAGAAAGAGTTGTTCGAGGAGAGCGTCGAGCGAGCCGCCGACCTGTGGGAGGGAGACATCGTGACAGTGGTCGAGCCCCTCGCTGAGTTCTACCCGGCTGAGGCGTACCACCAGGACTTCTTCGCCAAGAACCCCGGCCAGGGCTACTGCATGGCGGTCGCACTGCCGAAGGTGGCGAAGGTGCGAAAGGCCTATGCACCGTATGTCAGGGCCGCGTAGCTCGTTCCGGCCGCTGAGCTGAACCTGGCTTGTCGCTCACACTGAGCGGGCGATGGATGCTCTCCCCAGATGTCGCTCTGGCCTGCCCCAGCGCTGACGCGCCGAGCCAGACTCGGTGCACGGCAGCGCTCGAGCAGCCGTGAGACAGGAGAAAATCGTGACCGACAGCATTGCACTCACCGGCGTCGTGGCTACGGCCCCGCGTCACATCACCACTTCGGAGGGGCTCGACATCACGAGCTTCCGGCTCGCTTCGAGCCAGCGGCGGTTCGACAAGAATCGCCAGACCTGGGTCGACATGGGTACAAATTGGTACACGGTGACGGCCTTCCGCCAGCTCGCGTCGAATCTGGCGGTGTCGGTACAGAAGGGCGACCGCGTGGTCACCGCCGGGCGCATTCGCATTCGCGAGTGGGAGAACGGCGAGAAGTCGGGAACGACGATCGAGATCGAGGCAGAGACGGTGGGCCACGACCTGGCGTGGGGAAATTCGCTCTTCACCAAGTCGCTCTCAGAGAGTGTGCCTTCCTCATCGATGAGTGAGCGCGCGCCGGTCAGCCAGAGTGCCGCCAGCCGCCCGGCCGACAGCTGGGCTGTTCCCGGTATCTCCGGCGACGCCTTTCTGCCTGATGATGAAGCAGACCCGGGCGAGGGGTCAGCAGATTCTGAGGTTTCTTCCAACACTGCTCCTCTAGACTCAAGCGGTCGGTAGGGCCTCGGCTCTGCGGCACGTCTGTTCCATTCACTGCCCACCACGTCTAGCCCCAATGGAGATCTCATGCCTCGGCCGTTGTTTCGTGTGGGGGCGGCGTTCGCTCTCGGTGCTGCCGCCGTCATCATGTTCGCCGCGTGCACGTCGGCAACACCCTCCCCGGCCCCGGCCACGACGGCGGCCTCCACCGCGACGGGTGCCGCGACGAGCGCGCCGACTGCTGCCCCCGTCATCGTGCCCAGTGGTACCGCTGCCGACAACCTGCCCTACTTCGACCACGTGAACACGGGGCTCATAGCGTCGAGCACGGCGGCCGGGCAGACTCCCGACGGTAAGGCGTTCACCTCGGCGTTGCGTGACGCCGGCTTCGGCATCGCATCGATGCAGGTCACGCCCGATATCACCACCGTGGGGGTGAAGGCCGACTCCATTCAGTTCTCGATCGCTGTGAACGGGTCGTGCCTCGTGGGGCAGTACGGTTTCGGGCAGTACCACAGCCTCGTCACGCCGCTGCTCGGCACCGGCAAGTGCCTGATCGGTGAGACCCGCACAATAGACTGGTAACCATGGCCGAATACATTTATTCCATGGTGCGCGCCCGCAAGTCTGTGGGCGACAAGCTGATTCTCGACGACGTGACGATGGCGTTCCTCCCGGGCGCGAAGATCGGCGTGGTGGGGCCGAACGGCGCCGGCAAATCGACCATTCTGAAGATCATGGCGGGGCTCGATACACCGAGCAACGGTGACGCCATCCTGAGCCCCGGCTACACGGTGGGCATCCTCATGCAGGAGCCCGAACTCGACGAGACGAAGACCGTGCTCGAGAACGTTCAAGAGGGCGTGGGCGAGATCAAGGGCAAGATCGATCGCTTCAATGAGATCTCTGCCGCGCTCGCCGACCCCGACGCCGACTTCGACTCACTGCTGGCCGAAATGGGCAACCTGCAAGAAGACATCGACGCGGCCGACGCGTGGGATCTCGACTCGCAGCTCGAGCAGGCCATGGATGCCCTCCGAACCCCGCCGGGAGACGCGAGTGTCGCCAACCTCTCGGGTGGTGAGAAGCGCCGTGTGGCGCTCACTAAGCTCCTGCTGCAGAAGCCCGACCTGCTGCTGCTCGACGAACCCACTAACCACCTCGACGCCGAAAGCGTGCTCTGGCTCGAGCAGCACCTCGCGAAGTACCCGGGTGCCGTTCTCGCCGTGACACACGATAGGTACTTCCTCGACCACGTGGCCGAGTGGATCGCCGAGGTCGACCGCGGCAAGCTCTACCCCTACGAGGGCAACTACTCGACCTACCTCGAGAAGAAGCAAGAGCGCCTGCAGGTGCAGGGTAAGAAAGACCAGAAGCTCTCGAAGCGTCTCGCCGAAGAGCTCGAGTGGGTTCGCTCCAACGCGAAGGGCCGCCAGGCCAAGTCGAAGGCGCGTCTCGCGCGTTACGAGGAGATGGCCACTGAGGCCGAGCGCACCAGAAAGCTCGACTTCGAAGAGATTGTCATCCCCGTGGGCCCCCGCCTCGGCTCGCAGGTCATCGACGCCGACAAACTGCACAAGGGTTTTGATGGCCGCGTTCTCATCGACGACCTCAGCTTCACGCTTCCGCGCAACGGCATCGTGGGCGTCATCGGGCCGAACGGCGTGGGTAAGTCGACTCTGTTCAAGACCATTGTGGGCTTCGAACCGCTCGACTCGGGCAAACTGACCATCGGCAATACGGTCGACATCTCGTACGTCGACCAAGACCGTGGTGGTATCGACCCGAAGAAGACCCTGTGGGAGGTCGTTTCCGACGGGCAAGACTACATTCAGGTCGGCAAGACCGAGATTCCATCACGCGCCTACGTGTCGACGTTCGGGTTCAAGGGCCCCGACCAGCAGAAGGCCGCCGGCGTTCTGTCGGGCGGTGAGCGCAACCGCTTGAACCTCGCCCTCACCCTCAAGCAGGGAGGCAACCTGCTGCTGCTCGACGAACCGACAAACGACCTCGACGTCGAGACCCTCGGCAGCCTTGAGAACGCCCTGCTCGAATTCCCCGGTTGCGCTGTGGTCATCACACACGACCGGTGGTTCCTCGACCGCATCGCCACCCACATCCTCTCGTACGAGGGCAGCGCAGACGAGCCCGCCAAGTGGTACTGGTTCGAGGGCAACTTCGAGTCGTACGAGCAGAACAAGATCGAGCGGCTCGGCCCCGACGCGGCGAAGCCGCACCGTTCGGCCTACCGCAAGCTGACCCGCGACTGACCTGTGAGACTCACCGTACCCACCAGCATGCGCTGGTCAGATCTCGATGCGTACGGTCATGTGAACAACGTGTCGATGCTGCGATTCTTCGAAGAGGCGCGCGTTCACGCGTTCTGGCGCACCACTGAGTACACCGAAGCGTCAGTGGCGCCCCCGATCGACGACAGTATGGCTGTGCTCGACGGCAGTACCGGCGACGAGACCATGATGGTCATCGCGCGCATGAGCGTCGAATACCTCGTGTCGATCCCGTACGTCAGGCGGCCCCTCGACATCGAACTGTGGATAGGGCACCTCGGCGGCGCGAGCCTCGAGGTGTTCTACGAGGTGTGGAGCCCGAAGGGCGACGAGCCCCGCACACTGTTCACCCGGGCATCCACCACCCTCGTGCTCGTCGATACCGCGAGCCAGCGGCCCCGGCGCATGACTGAGGCCGAGCGTGCGGCGTGGGTGCTCTACACCGACGAGCCCGTGGTCTTCAGCTCGCGGCGCTGACTCCGGCCGGCGAGAACCTGATCATTCCCTCCTGGGCCACACTTGCCACGAGGGTTCCGTCGCGGGAGAACATGCGGCCGAGTGACAGGCCGCGGCCACCGCTCGCGCTCGGTGACTCTTGCACGTACAGAAGCCACTCGTCGGCGCGGGCCGGCCGATGCCACCACATGGCATGGTCGAGACTGGCCATCTTCAGGCTGGGGCTGGCCCAGGTTGCACCGTGCCGGCGCAGCACCGACTCGAGAATCGTGTAGTCGCTCGCGTAGGCGAGTGCAGCGCGGTGAAGCGTCGGGTCGTCTGGCAGTGGGCCGAGACTCTTGATCCACACGGCCTGGTGGGCAACGTGCGCAGGGTCGGCCTCGAAGAACACCGGTGAGGTGACATACCGAATGTCGAACGGCCTGCGGTGCGCCCACCCACGAGCCAGCGGGTGATCGATTTGTGCAACGATGTCGTCTGCACTTCGGAGCGTCTCAGGTTCTGGGATGCCCGTGGGCATGTCTGCCTGATGGTCGAGCCCCTCGTCTTCGTTCTGGAACGACGCGATGATCGACAGAATCGGCAAGCCGTTCTGGTACGCCTGGGTTCGCCTGGTTGAGAACGACCGCCCGTCGTGGATGCGCTCGACAGAGAATGTGATGGGTAGCCGCACGTCGCCGGGCCGCAGAAAGTAGCCGTGGGTGGAGTGCACCATTCGAGAGTCATCGACGGTGCGGTCGGCGGCGACGATGGCCTGCGCCAGAACCTGGCCTCCGAACACGCGGCCGAGCGGTGTCCACTCCGACGGACCGGTGAAGATGTCTTCGTTGGTGCGTGCTCCCGTGTCGGTGATGTTCAGCGCCGTGAGCATGCCGCTCAGGGGGTCAGTCATATCGTCTCCTACTCACTGTGTGCAACCGGCGCCCTCGATGCCGCACCGAGCCGCCACCTTCTGTAGTTTAGAAGCTGATGGTTCAATCATTCTCTCTCGTCGACGCGCTCTCGCTGGGCGACCTCAAGGTCTTCCTCGGCCGCGCGGCGCGCGTGGGCACCGGTTCGGTGCGGGTCATCGGCGGGCTCGGTGTGCTCGCGGTCTACGCCTCGGTGCTCGCGCCCAAGGGCCTGCTCGACGAAGCCCCGACGGTGTTGGGGCTTCGCACCTTCGCTCTGGCCGACAAAGAGATCGAGTTCGACGAGATCGTCTCGATCCGAGCGCTGCTCGACCGGCTCGCTTTGCTGTCGGTGACGGTGAACGGTGCCGTCGGCCCGGTCGAGGTTGTTCTGCCGCCGGCGGAGGGTTTCATGGCGTGGGCCGGTATCTCGCCCCCGCGGGGCGGCTGGAAGACGCTCGGGGTGGTCGATGCAGCCATCCTCGAGAAGTCGGCAGAGGCCGGTATCTCCGAGGTCGCGGCCGCGCTGCCGCCCGACACCGGTGAGCTGATCGTGCACCGTGTGCGATCGCAGGTCTGGGGCCGCGCTATCCCCGAAATCGAACGCCGAACCGCTGCCGGCGCCGCCTTTGCGGCCGTCAGCCTCGGCTTTCTCCGCTCTGATGACCCCGTGGCGCTCTACGCCTCCGGCCCCTGGACCCGCCTCACCACTCGCCGCGGCCACATCCTCACCCGCTGACCCCGGCCCCCGCCACCCACCCCGAGC
>NZ_QYRT01000090.1 GCF_004923255.1 Subtercola vilae
GTAGGCCAAGCTCCTTCTTCTCAAACGCCCCCAACCTGCCGACGGCAGGGACTTCGGCGTCGGATTCCGGTCGTTTCTGGTTCATGGCTACGACGCGGCTATTCTGGAAGCGACTGGTAGCCGCTCGCTGGAAAGGGACTAAAGCATGAAGAACACGGTCTTTTATGTTTTCCATGATGATGACGCCTCACTGATACTCAGCACTCGGGTGCCCCAACGAGTGGCCGGGGTCGCCGTAACGCATCGCGTGGCGGTAGAGGTGTTCATCTTCGGCCCGGCTCAAAAACATCTGTCCCTGTCAGCGAGTGACGCCGATGTGCAGTTCAACCGTCAGATCGACGAGCTGGTGGCCGACGGCATTCGGGTTGGTGCGTGTATCAACGCCGCTCAGGCCGCCGGGGTCGACAAGAGCCTCTCGCAACGGGGAATCACGCTGACCATCGCGCGTGATGAGTTCCTGCGTTTCACGCTAGAGGGCGCGACCGTCATCAGCTTCTAAACGGGAACCGGCCGGACCGGTCCGTCAACGATCGTTTCCGAGATTCGTAGCGAGGATTAGTCGTTGTCGAGTAGGTCCAGCAGCCGCGTTGTTACTCGCCAGGTTCAGACGGTCATTTGTTGAAACATCGGCATTGCTAGTACGCGCTGAACGCGGGTCTTGGTCGGGGTCAGCCCACGGTTCGGCATAAATGACACGATAGGGGCGCAGGCACTTGATTGTGAGTTTTTGGCGCAGTATCTCTCTCGCCTGACTTCCGCTTAAATACGGGAAGAGAACGCCTTAGGCGTTGGCGGCCATGGCGAGCCGTGGACATGGCGACGACGTGGGCTCCAAGCAGGTTTTCGCACTATCTACGCCACCACACGCCCCGGAAACACGCGAGACACGATTGGGGTGAATTCAAGCGGCCGTCGCAACACGTGTTTCTGGAAGTGATCCTAGCCCAGTGTCGAAGAGCTGGGTGGGGCTTTGCCAGTTGAGGCGTTTGCGTGGTCGATTGTTGAGCTTCGCGGCGATGGCGGTGAGGGTGTCTGCGCTGTGGATGCTGAGGTCGCTGTGCTTCGGGGACCACTCCAGGAGCCCGTTCACGTTCTCGTTGGAGCCGCGCTGCCACGGCTTCCCGGGGTGGGCGAAGAACACACCCTCTCCGAAGAGGGAACGATCTTGTCGTGGCTGGACATCTCGGAGCCCTGATCCCAAGTCAGTGTGCGTCGCAAATGCGCGGGCAGCATCGACATCGTTGCTGTGAGCGCGGCGTTGACGTCGACCGCGGAATGCGTGTTCGGGAGGTGTAACAGCAGCAGGTACCCGCACTTGCGATCAACGAGCGTACCGATCGCGGAGCGTGTCTTCGTGCCAATGATGAGATCGCCTTCCCAATCGCCCACGCGAACGCTCCTCGACGACAGCTGGCCGAGAATCGATGAGGGTCGCCGGCGCGATGAGGCGCGGTGCACGAACATCCGGTCGTCGGCGGCGCTTTCGAAGCGGCCGCCCGGTGCGCAGGTGCGTAGTCAACTTCCGCGTCAATCCGCTGTTCCGCGGCCAATACACCGCCTGATAGATCGTCTCGTGACAGACATGCCACGACTTCTTCTGCGGGTAAGTTTCCCGCAGCCAGAAGCTGATCTGTTCCGGACTCCAATCCTGCGTCAGTTTCTCCTGAACAAGATCGCGAAGCACCGGATCTTGACCGATCCGCCCGCCGCGATCGCGTCTGGCTTTCTCCCTCGAGCGGGCATGCGCGAGGACCGCGTCGTACTTCCCGCGGTCGTGTCGGCGCATATTCCGGCGCAGCTCACGACTGATCGTCGACGGTGATCTTCCCATCCGTCTCGAGATCTCTCGCATCGACAACCCCTCACGCCGGAGCACTGCGAGGCGTTCCCGTTCGACGCTCGAAAGGTACCGGGTGTGCCGATCGGCCTCGAGCATCCGCAGCGGCGCAACGCCACCGCGCTCGGCACGCCACCGGAACCCGGTTGTGCGCGCGATACCAATCCGCCTCGCCGCCTCGATCGGCCCGACCCCAGCGAGGATCAGCTTCCAGTACGCGTCCCCAACGCTGAGCCATCTCTTCCGTCCACGTCGTCCCACAATTTCCACACTCCGAATTCTGATGGAGTGTTGCAACGAGACCTAGAACCCGCCTGGCAGTAATGGCCCTGTTTTCAGTTGGCGTTAACAAGTTACCCCATTTAACGTACAGTCCCCACGGGGCATTTATGCCGAATCGTGAGCCGACCCCTAGGCCTGCAGCGGATTAGATCTAGCCCCACTCAATGCGTGGATAATTTGATCCTGCGGGATTGTCTGTTCTCGACACCACATTGAGAATCGCGAAGGGGTGAGTATTTGGGGCTCGCTGATCATCAGCATTCCC
>NZ_QYRT01000091.1 GCF_004923255.1 Subtercola vilae
TGTTCTCGCCCCGGAAACCGTCCGCCCGCAGATCCCATAACTTGGCCGTCACCTCCGGGACCAGCCGCTCCGAAAACCTCGCCACATCTAAAACCACAACCATCCTCCAAATCTGCCAGATGGTGCGCTCACCCCTTGAACCTCCCGTACGCTGCGCGCCGAATTCTCAAGCGCCCCCATGACGGGCCCGAGAATTCAGCTAGAGGACGTTTTCGTCCCATTGCTACCCGGAGCCTGACTGGGTTCCGCTTCAGTTGACATTCTCACCGACGGAGGCCTCGGGGATGTCTATGCAGTGGTGGATACGCTTGGATAGATGTCTTGCGCTGTGATCAGCTGTCTGTCTGTACGATGTCGTGAATTGCTTGGAGCACTTTCGAGATCCCGGCGGAATCGCGCGGGAGAATTCCCCCTCCAGTGTCTTTCATGACGAGCCAAGGAAGGCGAATGCTTTGACCGGTTAGCCCTACGGTCACGACTAACGAAACTCGTTCGCCGTATGCGTAGGCGATCGTACCTGTACCGATCGACGCGATCAGACTGTTCGGTATGGCACCGACTTGGGTGGGTTTGCTCGATGCGTTCCACAGAGTAAGCCCGTCGGCGCTGAACACTAGGAGGGTGAACCGGGTTCGTTTGGTCGTGTGGACCGAGGCTTGCCACGCGGCTCCGAACTCACTGCGACCGAGCCGAACGATGCCGACGGCGAATTCGTCGTACCCAATTCCCGTAATGATCACCGAGCCCGGGAACTGGGCCCTGAGCTCACTGATGCCCATGGTGCGGCGACGGTAAAACACATAGATGGGGACACCTGCTGCGAGGATCACCACAACTATGGTGATGACGGAAACCGTCAGGGTGAGCTGCACACCCCCGGACCCATTTTGCGACGCCTGAATAGTCGACGCAATGAGGCGGGCTAGCAAGATTACGACAGCGAGGACGGCCAGAAGAACAATCCATCTGCGGTTAGTTTTCATACAGAGTGCCTTCTGGTTAGCGTTTTGGTCTGACCGGTCATTGCCAGCGACCAACGGCTAGGAAGCACGTTTTGGTCTATGTCTTGTTGCTAATTGGCGGCGTGGCGGTGAGATGACGCAGCTGCCTCTCGTCTGGCTAGCTTGGCCTCTTCGCGGGTCAGGAATGGGTCGCCAGCTTCTCGAAGTACTGTGCCGCTTCTTGGATCTACCTGATCCATATCAAGGTAGTCCCGACGAGAAGTTGTATATCCACGGGACTTCTGTCTCCTGGTTTGGATTCGAATCATAAGCGTTGCAATAAAAACAACGCAGGCAAGACTCCCCCATATATATAGACACGTCAACGCGAACGGAACGTACGACGGCCCAGGGTTGCTCGGGCGGAAAATTACAGCTGCAAGCAGACCGACTGTACATATGGCCCAGATGGCTAAGACTACGAGAGCGAAAAGAATCCACGCTCGGGCTGAACCACCATGAATAAGTGCGACTTTGCGCATCCCGAAGTCCTTCTTCGAACGACTAGTGGGTGGCATAGTCACTCCAACCCGCCGTATTAGCCGCACCGCCGACCATGAAAGCCCCAGCTCCACCGGCTTGATCTATGGCGTCGAATGATGTGACTGCCATCCTACCGGTAGGCACTACAGCGCGTACCACGGTTCCAGCACCGCCCATCAAGGGGTCGGCCCACGGTTCGGTATAAATGACACGATAGGGGCGCAGGCACTTGATTGTGAGTTTTTGGCGCGGTATCTCTCTCGCCTGACTTCCGCTTGAATACGGGAAGAGAACATCTTGGGCGTTGGCGGCCATGGCAAGCCGTGGACAGGGCGACGACGTGGGCTCCAAGCAGGTTTTCGCACTATCTACGCAACCACACGCCCCGGAAACACGCGAGACACGATTGGTTGCCGGCTTCCAATCGTGTTGAATATTCCTTTTCGTGAGCTGACCCCTAGGTCACGTCACAGACCCAGAGTCGACGCGGACCGTCAGCGGTGAAGCGTCGCTGAACGAGATCAGTGGGCCGAGGGGCGGCGGGGTCGGATTTCGTCGTAAACACTCGCTTCGACCGTCTGACACCGCGAACCCCTGCGAGTCGCATCATCCGTTCGGTCTGGTCCCGGCCGATATCCCAGCCCTGCCGGCGCAGCAGCGCATGCATCTTCCGTCGCCCGTAGACGCCATAGTTCTCCGCGTGCAACCGGGCCACTTCGGGAATCAGCAGATCGTCTTTCAGCTGATACAGGTGTCGACGATTGGTGAATACTGACCCCGTGGCGTCGGGTGAGTTCTAATGCTGGTCAGCGGGTTTTCATGAATACGGCAGGAAGCAGTAACCCTGACCCCACCAGGATAGCAAAAA
>NZ_QYRT01000092.1 GCF_004923255.1 Subtercola vilae
CCCGCGCCCACGACCGACCCTCCGCCCCCGCTCACCCCGCCGAACGCGATGGGCGGCCAGACCGACGGCGGCAACACCGCCAACACGCCGCTCGTCGACGACACCGGCCCGCAGCAGTACGCCGTGGGGTCGTCGAGCAAGGTCAGTGACGACGAGTACCGGTACACGGTGGCGCAGAACGACCAGATTCTCGCGATCGCGTCGCGGTTTCAGCTGCAGGTTGCCGATGTGGCGCGGGTGAACTTTCCGTGCTCCGACCCGGCGCTCATGCAGCCCGGCGACGTTCTCGACATTCGTTGGCCGTTGCCCTCCGAGCAGGTAGGCCCGCAGAACCTGTACCCGAACCCGCGCTGCTGACCTGCGACAGTCCGTCTCGACCGGCATGAGCTGGCGATGGCCGGCGCGCCCCACACAGCACCCGCTGTCAGGGGCGACTGTCATACTTCTGTGAGCCCCGGTGCCCGGGCGCGCATCCGTAATCTGCACAGAAACGGCCCCATGAGCCTCATCAGAATGAACGACGTCAGCGTGAGCTTCGAGAACACGCCGGTGCTCCGCGAGGCGTTCTTTCGGCTCGAATCGCGCGACCGAGTGGGGCTCATCGGCCGCAACGGCTCTGGCAAGTCCACTCTGCTGAAGCTGGCGCTCGAGCAGGTGGCTCCGGATGCCGGTACCATCGCCCTCGAACCCGGCCTGAAACTGGGGTACTTCTCGCAGTTCTCCGAGCTCGACGGTGCGGCATCCATCACCGACGTGCTCGACGGGCTGTTTGACGACGTGCACGCCGTCGAGGCCGAACTCGCCTCGATCGACGCCGCGGTGGCGGCCGACTCGAGCGCCTCGCCCGCGCTCGACCGCCTCATTTCGCGCCAGGCCGAACTCTTTGAAGAGATGGAGCGCCTCGACGGCTGGGAGTACCAGCGCCGCATCGACACCGCCCTCACGACCCTCGGCTTCGACGCCGCCAACCGCATCTGCCCCATCGACGACCTCTCGGGGGGCTGGCGCAACCGGGCCGCGCTCGCGAAGATCCTGCTCGAACGCCCCGACGTGCTGCTGCTCGACGAGCCCACAAACTTTCTCGACGTCGCCGGTGTCGAGTGGCTCGAGAGCTGGTTCCGCGACTTTCGAGGCGCCGCCATCATCGTCTCGCACGATCGAACCTTTCTCGACGCCGTGGTCACCCGCATCATCGAGGTCGAGAACTTTCATCTGCACGAGTATCCGGGCAATTTCGACGAGTATGTGGTGCAGAAGCAGTTCAGGCTCAAAACACTCGAGCAGCAGTTCGTGCACGAGTCAGAACTTCTGGCGTTCGAATCCGAGGGCATCGCCGATCGCCGCGAGGCAGCGAAGGCGGCCAGCCGGGGCCTCGGCAAGCAGCTCGCCGGCATCAAGAAGGCCCGCACGCCCCGCCCGGTCGACGAGATCATCACCGAGATCTACCGCGGACTGCACGTCAAAGACGTACTCTGCCGCGTCGGCATGCTCGGCAAGGCGTACGGCGACAAGACACTCTTCAGCGACGTGAACCTCGAGATTCGCCGCGGCAACCGCATCGCCGTGATCGGAGCGAACGGCAGCGGCAAGAGCACCCTGCTGCGCGTCCTGATGGGTGAGGAGCGCCCCGACGAGGGCACCGTCGAGTGGCCCAAGGGCGTGGGCGTCGTGTCATACAACCGGATGCTCGCCGATCTCGACGACGCAGACACCGTGACCCACGCGGTGAACGCCCTGCCTGACAGCCTCGCTCTCACCGCGACCCGCAAGTCTGTCGGCCGGTTTCTCGCCATGTTCCAGTTCTCCGAAGCCGACCTGAAGCAGCGCATCGGAAACCTCTCGGGTGGCCAACGCGCCCGCGTCGCCATGGCGCAGTGCCTCCTCTCGGGCGCCTCCGTGCTGCTGCTCGACGAGCCCACCAACCACCTCGACCTCTCGAGCACCCAGGTCATGGAGCGCGCCCTGCTCCACTTCCCGGGCGCCGTCGTCGTGGTCAGCCACGACCGGTTCTTCACCGACAAGATCGCCAACCGCTACCTCACCTTCTCGCCGGCCGCCGCCCGCGCGGGTGCCCTCACCCTCACCGGCGCCTGACCCGCCCCTCCACACGTTCTCTGTCGATGTCGAAAACGGCTTCGCTCCCTATTACGT
>NZ_QYRT01000093.1 GCF_004923255.1 Subtercola vilae
TGTTAACGCCAACTCAAAATGGGGCCACGGCTGCCAACTGAAAACAGGGCCACGTGGTGTGTTTAGTCTGTCGTAGTCGTGAGGGTTTTGTGTCCTCGGAGTCGGTAGCTGGTGCCTTTGAGGCTCAGGACGTCAGCGTGGTGCACGACCCGGTCGATCATCGCTGACGCGATCGTGGGGTCGCCGAAGACTTCACCCCACCGGCCGAAGGGCAGGTTCGAGGTCAGGATCAGTGACGCGTGTTCGTAGCGGGATGACACGAGTTGGAAGATCAGGTTCGCGGCGTCCTGGTCAAACGGGACGTAGCCGACCTCGTCGATGATCAGCAGGCTGTACCGGCGTAGCCGGCTGAGTTCCGCGGGCAGTTTGCCGCGGGAGTGTGCTTCCTGGAGCTTGGTGACCCACCCGTTGGCGGTGTCGAATAGAACCCGGTGCCCGGTCTTCGCGGCCTTGATCCCGAGCCCGATCGCGAGGTGTGTTTTCCCGGTGCCGGGGGGGCCGAGGAGGATGACGTTCTTCGCTTCCTCGAGGTAGCTGCTCGTGCCGAGGTGGCTGATCAGTGTGCGGTCGGCGCCGGGCTGGTGCTCGAAGTTGAACTCCTCGAGCGTCTTGATCCCGGGAAACCGGGCAGCCTTCGTGCGGAGGGCCGCGCCGGACGCTTCACGCTCGGATACTTCCCTGGACAACACTGCGGCGAGGTATTCCTCGTGTGACCACCCATCAGCACGGGCTTGCTCGCCGAGCCGGCGGAACCCCTCACCGATCCGTGGCGCCTTCAAAGCGCGGGCGTAGTACTCCAGCTGCGATTCAAGCTCGCTCATCACGCCACCTGCCCGGTCCCGAAAAGATCGTCATACGAGGCGAGGTCGCGGGTTTCGACAGCCTCGAGGGGGCGGTACCCGCGAATCTGTTTGAACGCCTGCCGGAGCACCGCAGCCTCGGCAACGTGCGCTGGGTCGGTGACGGTCAGCTGGCGGGCCCACTCCCTCTCGTGCACCGCGACGATCGTCCCGTCGTGCGTCACGGTGATCTGGTGCAGGTCGACGGTGACGTCGACGATCCGGCCGATCATGCCCGGGCTCACGGAGTAGTCGTTCGTGAACGCACGGACGTAGTAGTCCCTGGGCAGCCGGACCGTGTTCCGGAACAACACTTCCGGCGGCACTGGCGACAGGGCGCGCATCGCCGCCCGGTCGCGCCCGACGAGCTCTGACGGTTTCCCGCGCCTGGACCTGGAGTGGCGGGCGTTCGCTACCGGGAGCCAGTCGACCAGCTGGGTGTTGAAATCCGCCGGCGAGGCGAAGGTGCGGCCGGGCATGAAGCGTTGCCGGAAGAATTGGTTCGCCCGCTCGACCATGCCTTTGGATTCCGGATCCCGGGGTGGCAGCAGCACGATCTTCGTTCCCAGGGTGCCCGCGAATGCCGCGGCGGGTTCGGTGAGGGTGCGCCGGCCGATACCGGTCTCGTTGTCCCACACCAACCGTTTCGGCACAGCGCCGGCCTGCTGCAGCAACTCCCACATCCCGCCGAGGAGATCAGGTGTCGTCCGGGACGGCAGCATCAGGGCTTGGATGTTCCCGGAGAACGTCGATGTCATCACGAGCACGGGCGGCGACCCGTGCTGGTCATGGCCGAGCGGGATCGCCTGATGCGGGAACCAGAGATCGCATTGCACCTGCACGCCCGGCTGGTGATCGATCCGGTCCGCGGGATCAGGGGGCAGGTACTCGGGCCTGATATTCGCGACCCGCAGCCGGAACAGCGATGACGAACCAGCCCAGCCGACACGCTCCGCGAGGGCCGGCGACGGCATCCGCGGCGACCCGGCCAGCAACTGTCTGACCGCGGGGGCAACGTCATCAAAACTCGACCCCGTCAGCGGCCTCTCGTACCGCGGAACCCGATCAGCCTCCAACGCTCGATCGACCGTCCCCCTCGAAACGCCAAGCAGCTTCGCGAGTTCCCGTTTCGAATGCCCGCCAGCCGCATGCAACCGACGAATCTCTGCCCAATCATCCAAAGTGATCACCTTCCATAGTGGTTGGTGGCCCTATATTCAGTTAGCAGAACTGGCCCTATCTTCAGTTGGCATCAACA
>NZ_QYRT01000094.1 GCF_004923255.1 Subtercola vilae
CATCACAGCCACCTGAGCCCCACCCCTGCGCGCCCCACTCCTCATCGAGTCGGCGAAGTTTGCGGGTGTTGCCCCCCGCAGCCCGCCAACTTCGCCGAGTCGACGCCGTGAAAAGGAGAGCCGGGGTGGCGGAGGCAACGGTGGTGGCGGGGGCGACGCGGCGCGGGCGTCAGCGCCGCAGGTCGCCGAGCTGGGCGGCCGCGAGTTCGAGCACCTCGACGCGCTTGCAGAACGCGAAGCGCACGAGTGACGCGTACTCGGCACCCAGGTCGTCGTGGCAGAAGGCCGAGATCGGAACGGCGACCACCCCGGCAAGTTCGGGCAGTTCGCGGCAGAGCTGTGCGGCATCCGTGTAGCCCAATGGAGCCGCGTCGGCCACGACGAAGTACGACGCCTGCGACTCGAACACCTCGAAACCCGCGTTCGCGAGCCCGGCCGACAGAACGTCGCGCTTCGTTCGCAGGTCGGCGGCGATGCCGGTGAAGAACGCGTCAGGCAGACCCAGACCGACCGCGATCGCGGGCTGGAAGGGCGCGCCGTTCACGTAGGTCAGAAACTGTTTCACGGCCAGAACCTGGGTGAGGAGGCGGGCCGGGCCGGTGACCCAGCCGATCTTCCAGCCGGTGGTGTTGAACGTCTTTCCACCCGACGAGATGGTCAGTGTGCGCTCCCATGCCCCCGGCAGCGTGGCAATCGGAATGTGCTGCTGGCCGAAGGTGAGGTGTTCGTACACCTCGTCGGTCACGATGAGTGCGTCGTGCTCGTGCGCGAGTTCGACGATGAGTTCGAGTGTCTCTTGCGGCAGCACGGTGCCGGTGGGATTGTGCGGATTGTTGATGAGAATGAGGCGGGTGCGGTCGGTGACGGCGGCCCGCAGCTCGTCGTGGTTGGGCTGAAAATGGGGCAGTCGCAGCGGCACTGTGCGGTGGTTGCCTCCGGCCAGAGCGATGAGCCCACCGTACGCGTCATAGAACGGTTCGAGGGTCACCACCTCGTCGCCCTCTTCGACCAGGCTCAGGATGCACGCCGCCAGCGCCTCGGTCGCCCCCGCCGTGACCAGCGTTTCATGATCGGCATCGACTTCGAGACCGTAGAAGCGAGCCTGGTGTTCAGCGATGGCCTCGCGCAGCACCGGTAGCCCGATACCGGGCGGATATTGGTTCATGCCCCCCGAGATCGCACTGCGGGCGGCGCTCAGCACCTCTTCGGGCCCGTCTTCGTCAGGGAAGCCCTGGCCGAGGTTGATGGCCCCGGTGGCCTGGGCGAGCGCGCTCATCTCGGCGAAGATGGAGGCGCGTACCCTCCCGTCGGCCGACAGGAGCCCGGCCCCCTCTGCGGTGCGTTGCCAGGGTGTGCTCATCGACATTCCACCAACCTACCGGCAGAGCCGATACAGACATCGACAGATCGTTTTCAGCCTGTGCATATAAAACGTTCAGGTTTGGCGGCGAAGCTTGCGATGCTTGGAAGGAGCACCAATGTCAGACAACACCGAGAACCCCGCAGACTCCCCGGCCGACTCCGGCGACAGCCACATTCAGCCCCACCCCGCACCTGAGAACCAGCCCGCATCCGAGAACCACGCGGCACCCGAGAATCACGCCGCACCCGAGCGCAACACCGAGCAGGCCGCCGCGGCTGGGTCACAGTCGACCCCCGCAGCAGATGCCGCGCCCGTCGCTCCGGCCGCGCCGGCCTACACCGCGCCCACTGCGCCCGTCGCTCCCACGTACACCGCCCCCACCACCCCGGTCGTGCCCGCGTACAC
>NZ_QYRT01000095.1 GCF_004923255.1 Subtercola vilae
AGTCCTTGCACTCGATGACCAGACGGCCACCGTGAGGTAGATAGATGCCGCCAATATCGCCGCGATCCTTCGCACCATTCCGGGGCCGGATGTCGATGCGCTCATCGTTCAGACACACAGCCCAGTAATCGGCTTGCGACCGTTCGAGGTTGTGCCCTGCCGCTTTCGCGGACGCTCTGCTGCGGGTCATTTCTTCGCCTTATGGTCGAGACTTTCGAGCACGTCAACATGCACCCAGCCGAGAAGCGGGACGATGATTATCGGTGTGTGGCAGATACGGCAATCGGTCATAGCCAGTCCTCGATTTCTTGCTCGGTCAGATCCTCGGGCTCGGATGTATCCCACGAGAAGTCGTCGTTCTGTGTTTCACGAGCGACCTCTACGCCGTCCGCGTTGTAGTAGACGACCTCCGTGTACTGACGGGTCTCAACGATCTTGTACGGGGCGGTCATGGCTGCACCTGCGCATCTCATCGGGTACTCCCGTACATCGCAACCAGACCTTTGTAGAGGCTCTGGAACGCCGAGAGTTCCGACTCCACACCGCGTGCAGTGCGGTCAGCGTGACGCCACACAACCTCAGCGTCATCAGCCGCTTTCCGAAAGCTCTCAGTCGCAATCACAGCGGCATACTTTTTCTCATGCGCGGGCCCCTGATGCCGCATGTACGCTTTCGCCTCCTCGACCTCGTAGTCACGCAGCGCCGTCTTGTACTCACCCAACGAGCGGGTGACGACCGTGACACCATTCGAGAGCCGGTTCGCGAGAGTGCGAATCTGCTGCTCAATATCGACAGGGTTCAGAACCTCACTCATGACAGTTCCCCTTTACGCTTGTCCTTCGCGGCGACAATCCGGGTGTTGTTGTTCAGCCCCGCCTTACCGGATGACTCCCACGCGGCCTGCAATTGCCCCGTAGAAGTAGCCCCGGCGAACACCTCAACCCACTCCGTGATCGTGGCTTCAGGGATCTCCACAGGGATCGGCTCAGACGTGCGAGCCAACACCTCCTGCTTAGATGCGATCACCTTCGCGTCAACAGAGAGCGTGGCGACCATTGCGCGCCCCCACGCCGCCGTTTCCGCGTTCTGAACCTCACTGTCACGGGTGAAGTTTGTGGGCCCTGGCACCGGCTCCCATGCCGTACCAATGCCGGGTCTCTCATCCTCAGGCGTCCGGTACGCGGCAGCCGTGTAAACCACCCAATCCTTCGTGCCGAACCCGCGCACGAACTCCAACGACACCTGCTGAAGTGAGCCGTTCGGGTAAGCCGTCCTGAACTCAACAATGCGTTCAGCGACATCGATATAACCTTCCGGTTTCCCAGCCATCAGAAAGCCTCCAATTCAAGTAGTCGGTCTGCGGTTTCACGCAAATCCGTGATCATTGCTTCGTCGCGCTCAATCCAGAGCGTCTTAGGGGTGAGCCAACCGAGGAAGAAACCGCCCCGGTCGTCCGGCACACGCAACTGCCACAGCAGTAGGCACCGTTCCGCGCCGCTCACGTATATCTGCCACTGCACCTGCCGGCGGTACACGATGGGCGGTGTCTTC
>NZ_QYRT01000096.1 GCF_004923255.1 Subtercola vilae
CTGGAGGGCAAGCGAGGCAGCCGTGGACACCTTCGACGACTGCACGCAGAGGGATCGTCAGTAGGCAGTCCGGCCCTGCGCGCCGTCCGGTCGCCCACTTGGCCGACCCGCTCGCGAGCGTGAGCGTGTCGCAACTCGCCACTGCAGTTGCTCATCTTTTGGAGCTCGTCGGGGCGCTCGTGTGTAGCCTTAGTGCTTGGTCCGCGGGTGGCGTGTCATTCGTGCCTTCGTGCCTTCGTGGAAGGCGCCTGCGGATGGAGCAATTATTATCAGCGACATGGCAATTAGTCGCGAGTCAGGAAGAGTATGCGTGCAGTAGGAACCCGTCACGGCCTGAGCGCACGTCGAGCCCTGACTTTGACTACTGTGCTCGTGTGCGCCACCCTGGCGCTCATAGCCATCTTCCTCATAGTTCTTGCAGCCAGGCCCCATGACGCTTCTTTGGCATGGAAGACAACCGCCTTCACACTTCTCTGGGGTTGGATCGGGCTGGTTGTGGTGACGGCAGGCTCCGTTTGGGTCAACATCATCGTTGTCCGCAAAGAATTGGCGCTCGGATATACCTCCAGCCGTGCTTTCCCAGACGTCATCACCGTAGACCCGCGCACGGGCGTCGTACTCCGCGAAGCAGGTGAGCCGCTCCTGTCACGGCCAGAGTTTCGCGACGCGCTAGTCAAAGCGAAAACGTGGGCTCAACAGCACCCGGATCAGGTAGACGCGAGGTGAACCGTCTTCATCGACGAATCCTCGTAATAGCGGCAGCAATATTTGTCGTTGCGGTGGGGCTGAGGGTTTTCGTGGGCCTGTCAGGGCCGCAAGCGGGCCTGTGGAACAGTGTTCTCGTCGGTGCCACCGTGTTACTGACCGTTCCGGCTATTTTGGTCACGTTTTTCACGCTCATGAAACGAAGGGGCCGAAAGATCGCGGTCGCTCTCGCGGCGCTGCGGGTGGCTCACAGCAAAGAGCTTGTTTTCGCGGGTGGCGTCGAACAAGGCTTCTGGCTAGCTCTTCGACGTCTCAGAGCCGACGTCGAGAACGAGGGACCCGGACCATGGCCTATCGGTTCCTTCCACGGCAACTTTGTATGTGCTGTCGTGGATGATCATGCTCTGACCTACTGGAGCGTTGATCCGGTTCCAGTGTTGTTTGTCTCCATTCCGGTAGGCCAAATAGCAGATGTTTCCATAGGCTCGGTGCCCGCTGGACTTACGTTTCGGACAGGCCTGATCCTCACCATAAAGCGGGCAACTTCATATCGGCTCACGGCGCTCATCGAAGACGAAGCCCGCCTCGGATACCCAGCAAACTCCGCCGCTATACAACCCATAGCCAACGCGCTGCGAAAGTCGAAGGACTAGGCAATCTGTCACTATCGACACGATTTTGGGGCTGGTAACGGCGAGTCTGCCCCAACTCACCGACCTGTTGTCCGAGAACGGGCGATGCTGCGGTGTCGCGGCGGCTCGCAACCCATGGGTTACGAGGCGTCTCGTCGGACGGGTCG
>NZ_QYRT01000097.1 GCF_004923255.1 Subtercola vilae
GGCCGTTTCGGCGCTGGATTCCTGCCAAGTTAGTGGCTGGTTTCCTGCCAAAAGAGCACTAAGAATCAGGCCAGCAGCTCCCCGCCGCGAAATGGGGTTCGGGGACTGCGCGAGATTGAGATCACCCGGTGGCCGCGGTCCTTCTCCCGTGCGTGGGAGACATGGGCCCGTCACCCCCAGATAGGTTCCTTACGGCGTAGCTACTGCCAAGCGGTCGCGCCGGAAGGAACCAGGAAGCAGATGACGGTACCCATGTCCGTGCAAGAAAATATCAGAACACTCGACTCCCACGGAATCACGGGCCGTGAAATCGCCCGCAGGTTGGGCGTCAGACGCGACGCGGTGACGAAATACACCGGTCAACAGGATTACTCACCGAGGCCGCCAGCGCCGGTGGCCAGGCCCACCGGCTCGGCCATGACCGGGTTCGAACCGACCGTTGAAAAGTGGTTGGGCGAGGACCAGCGTCGGCCGCGCAAGCAACGCCACACGGCCAAGCGGGTCTTTGACCGGTTGGTCGCCGAGCAGGGCTTCACCGGCAGTTATTCGCCGGTGCAACGCTTCGTGAAGAAGTGGAATGTCCTCCACCGCCAGGCCGGTGAGGGCTTCACTGAACTGGTCTGGCCCGCCGGCACCGCGCAGGTCGATTTCGGGCAGGCCGAGGCCATCATCGGCGGGATCCGGCAGGTCCTGCATATCTTCGTCGTCACGTTCCCGTTCTCGAACATGCGCTTCGTGCAGGCCTACCGCGGCGAAACCGCTGAGTGCGTCTGTCACGGGCTGCGCACCGTGTTCGATCACATCGGTGCCGCGCCCCGGCACCTGGTCTTTGACAATGCGACCGGCATCGGACGACGCGTCGGTACCAAGGTTGTTGAGACCAAGCTGTTCGGCGCGTTCAAACTGCACTACCGATCGGAGTCTCGGTACTACAACCCGTACTCGGGTAACGAGAAGGGCAACGTCGAGAACGCGGTCGGGTTCCTCCGCCGCAACCTGATGGTCCCCGAGCCCGAGGCTGCCACCCTGCAGGGCCTTAACGACGTGCTGATGGCGCGGTGCATGGCGTTGGCTGAGGCCACGCACTACCGCAAAGGCCTGCCCATCAGCGAGCTCTTCGCCCAAGACGTCGCCGCGTCTCTCGCACTGCCCGGCGTCGGGTTCGACCCGGTGCGTTACGAGTCCCGCACCGCCGATAAGACCGGGAACCTACTCATTGACGGGAATACCTACGCGGCCGGGTCGTCCTTCCACAGCCGCACTCTCACCGTCGGGCTGCGGTACGACGTCGTCGAGATCCTCGACGAGTACGCGACACCTGTCCGTTCTTTCCCGCGCGCGTTCGGCCGGCAGACGGAAACGATCTTCGAACCGGCGTCACTGCTGCCGTTGCTGGTGACCAAGCCCGGAGCCTGGGGGCATTCCCAGCTCCGGCCGTTGGTCCCAGTGCCCGTGCGCGACTGGCTCGACACAGCCACCGCCACCAACCGGCGCCGCC
>NZ_QYRT01000098.1 GCF_004923255.1 Subtercola vilae
CGCCCAACTCGAATCCGACGCCTCCACCCCGCTGATACTCTGGAACCCCGCCCGCCCAGACGAACGGCCGCCATGCTGGAGTTCCCGCCCGATGATCTGCGTGCGCAGCTGCGTGCCTGCCTGCACGTCGAGCGTTGGGTAGACGACGTCGTCGCGCAGTCGCCGTTCGACTCCGGGAAGGCTCTCTTGGCTGCCGCACACGCGGCCGCGTCTCCGCTCTGCATCGCAGAGGTCGATGAGGCATTGGCCGATCATCCGCGCATCGGCGAGAATCCGGTGGGGGAGGGTACCGCCCAGACGTTCTCCCGCGCTGAACAGAGCGCCACCGATTCGGCCGACGCAGAGATCAATCGTCAGATCGCTGACGGAAACATCGTGTACGAGCGCCGCTTCGGCCGGGTCTTCCTCATCCGGGCCAAGGGGCGCACGAGGGCGGAGATCCTCTCGGAGTTGCAGCGCCGCCTCACACTGGATCCCGCCACCGAACTGGCCATCGTCGCCACCGAACTCCGCGACATCGCGTTGTCACGCCTCCAAACCATCCTCGACGCAGACGCAGACGCAGACGCAGACGCAGACGCAGACGCAGACGCAGACGCAGACGCAGTGCCGAGCCCACCCTCGAGCATTCAACCAGAACGCGTTCCCGCACCCGTTGAACGCAGCCACATCACCTCGCACGTGCTCGACTCAACTCTCGGCAAACCGGCCGCTGACGTACCCGTCGCACTCGACGCGTTCGAAGACGGCTTCTGGATGCCCGTCTCCTCTGCCCTCACCGACGCTGACGGTCGCGTCTCCTCTCTCGGCCCGGTCACTCTCCCGGCTGGCATCTACCGAGTGACCTTCGACACCGGCCACTATTTCGCGGCTCACCATCAGGCAACCTTCTATCCTCAGGTTTCGGTGACTTTCGAACTCGCAAGTGAGGCCGAGCACTATCACATTCCCCTTCTGCTCAGCCCTTTTGCGTACTCCACCTACCGGGGCAGCTGAGTTCTGACCTTCGAGGTACACCAGCCGATTTGCTTTCTGGCTCAGACCTCCGTAACGTAACCACTCGTCACCCCAAAGGTGCTGGAAAGCCGCAGAGCTTCCGGGCCTCAAGTGGGGGCGATCTCACACTCTCGAAACACAGATTCCTTAGGGTATTTCTGCGGTAGAAGCGTAAGATGGCACATCACTCCCGCAACGAACAGTTCGGGCTTCTGTGACGACCCCGGTCGTGACGGCAAGCTTCGATTTGACATCGCGGCGGGCCGTGCTAAGGTAGTGAAGTTGCCCCGAACCGGGTGTCGTGAAAGCGAAGTTCTGGTGTGGGTGCGTCCGATCTTTGAGAACTCAACAGCGTGCACATTGTCAAATGCCAAATCCCCGTGACACCTTTTTTGGTGTTCGGGTTCCTTTGGGAAAAACAATTAGTGGGGCATCTTTTT
>NZ_QYRT01000099.1 GCF_004923255.1 Subtercola vilae
GGGTCTGTCAAGATTTTGGTGTAACTAGTTGTTTTTGGTTAGTTGCGTCCGACGCTGAGTCGGCCGTTGAAGGTGATCTCGAAGGCGTTGAGTGCTGCTTTCCAGCGTTGGGTCCAACGGGCGCGGCCTTGACCGGTCGGGTCCAGGCTCATGACCGCGAGGTAAACGCATTTCAGTGCGGCTTGCTCGTTGGGGAAATGGCCCCGGGCGCGGACGGCTTTCCGGATCCTGGCGTTCACGGACTCGATCGCGTTCGTGGTGCACACGACCCGGCGGATCTCTGCATCGAATTGCAGGAAGGGCACGAACTCAGCCCAGCTGGATTCCCAGAGCCTGATGATCGCGGGGTACTTCTTCCCCCACGTTTCACCGAACTCGAGAAACCGTTCCTCGGCCTGGCTGACCGTTGACGCGGTGTAAACGGGTTTGAGTGCTTTGGCGATTTTGTCCCAGTCCTGCCGGGCCGCGTACCGGAAACTGGCGCGCAGCAGGTGCACGACACAGGTTTGGGTGATCGCTTCCGGCCACACCAAACCAATCGATTCGGGCAGGCCTTTCAGGCCGTCGCAGACGACCATGCACACATCATTCACGCCACGATTCTTCAGCTCGGTCAGCACGTGCGCCCAGTACTTCGCACCCTCCCCGCCGTCCCCTGCCCACAGGCCGAGGATGTCCCTGTTGCCGTCAACTGTCACGGCCAGGGCAACATAGATCGGGCGATTGGCGACCTGCCCGTCACGGATCTTCACATGGATACAGTCGATGAAGACCACCGGGTAAACCGGATCAAGAGGCCTGTTCTGCCATTCCTGCATGCCCTCGATCACCCGGTCCGTGATCGTCGAGATCGTCGTCTTCGACACCTCAGCACCGTACACCTCAGCCAAATGGGCGCTGATATCGCCGTGCGTCAGACCGCGCGCTGACAACGAGAGCACCATCTCATCGACACCCGTCAGCCGGCGCTGATGCTTCCGCACGATCTGCGGTGTGAACGACCCGTCGCGGTCCCTGGGGACCTCGATCGGGACCGGACCGATATCGGTCAGTACCGTCTTCGTCCGCGACCCGTTCCGGGCGTTCGTGACCTCGTCGGCGCGTTCGTGTTTGTCATAGCCGAGGTGATCGGTGAGCTCACCCTCTAGCGCCGACTCGAGTACCAGCTTCGTCAGCTGGCCCAGCAGGCCGCCCTCGCCGGTGAGCGAGACACCCTGCTCACGGGCCTTGCCGATCAGCTGCTCCACCAACCGCCCGTCGACCACGCCATTCTGCTTCACCGTCGCCACGGCTTCGTCCTCCACCACGTCACTCAATACATCGGTCATCATGTTCCTCCTTGTCAGGAGTTACACCGAAAATCGTACAGACCC